>JAAZNU010000206.1 GCA_012798135.1 Veillonellaceae bacterium
CTCTGACAGGATATCCTGTTTATTGGCAAATATAACAAATGGGATCTCCTTATCATTCAACCGGTTTATGATATTTCTATCGGTGGATGTTAGTTCCCTTGAGCTATCTATAACCACTATTGCCCCGTCCAGTCCCTGGGAGAGGATTTCCCGCATGAATTTAAATCTCTCCTGGCCAGGGGTGGTGAATATGTGCACCTTCTTACCATCCACAGTGATGTTTCCATAATCAAGGGAGATGGTGGTGCCATTATATTCTACCTTGGTCATTTTCTCGCATATATTCTCCAGTGTTGTGGTTTTCCCAGAGTTATAGGACCCCAGAATAACGATCTTGGTTTCTTTATTTTTATTCTTCATTTTCCACTCCGGTGCCTTCATAACTTCTAAAAGTACATAAATTATAATCAGGTTAATGTTTTATAAAGAAGAATATATTTGCCGTTTAAATTCAATAAGCCCTTTTATATCCTGTTCTCTTAAAATATTTTTTGTACTGAGATACTCACTAATTTGGATATTTTCACTTATCATTTCTTGGTATTTTGATGCTTCTAGACCTATTCTTTCTGTATTAAAAAGTTTTTGGCATTGTTTTGACTTAGCATTATCAACCTTAAAGGTTTCAAAAGGAATAGATGTTTCATCTTGGGGGTACATGTCATTCAACACATCTAAATCCATTGTTTTATAATAACCATAATTTTGGCTATTAAATAGCCTAATAGATTTAGGGCCTGTCCGTTCTTTCATTTTCTGTACTAAATCTGGTGGAAACTTTTTTCTTATATGATTATCTCCAATTACATCGAAACCGAAATTATAAATTAGCACGTCAGTAGCTCTTATTATTGGAGCACCTTTTAACATTTTTCCAGGATTAACATTAGTTGAATATAGAAATGTTTTATCTGAAATATCTAAATCGTTAAGAGAAATCATTAATTCTCTTAATTTTCCTTCATTACCCACATAAACTCTTCCTTTAAAATCATAAACAAATGAAGTAATGTTGTATGAATAATAAAAATCCATTAGTATAGGTACAAACATTGAAGGTATGTCAAATGGAATTATTCCTATTATGGGTTTATTATTTAATCTATTAATTGATTCAATACATTTCTTCATGAATTCCATATATTGTTCAAATTGGGCTTTGAATTCTTTAGTTTCATCAAAAAATGAGGATAATAAAGGAAGAGGAGTAGCATCTGAAAATGTATAGGATATATTCATTAAAAAATTAACATGTTTTTCTTCTGTGGGTAGATTAGGGCTTTCATATAGTATGAAACACATATTAACTTCATTTGATAAGGTTTTCCGCGTTTTAGTGCTCAAATTCTTGAATATATTCTCTGTTTCGTTTTTCTTTCCATCCGTGTATTCATCAAGACTATTTTTATTAAACGTTCTAAAAACTTCGTTTATCCCCTTGATATTTTTATTTAAGGATACATCACGTCTTAGATTAGACATATCCACCGATTTGATTGGGGTTTTAAATTTTTTACCGTTAATATTTATTTTTTGAGATTTGATATTCAAATCATCCGCAAATTTTGATTTAGTTATTTTAATGGATTTAGACATTTAATAAATCCTCCAAAATATTATCTTTTATGCGAAAATCTGAATTTTTAATTTTATCAACTATTTCTATAATTCGTGATGGGGATA
>JAAZNU010000326.1 GCA_012798135.1 Veillonellaceae bacterium
CTTCAGTTGCCCCTTATGTGGCTGACATCCATGGGGTTCCGAAACTCATCGATTTCGTCGACATGGATTCCCAGAAATGGCTTTGCTACGCCAAATTCAAGCCGCTTCCTCTTGCAATCGGCTACTGGCTGGAGGGTGTAAAACTGCAGAGAGCAGAAGTTCTTCTCGCGAGCAAGTTCAATACATGCACGTGCATCACGCCGTTGGAGATGGAAACCTTGCATGGCTTCGGCGTGGATGTTCCAATGGGCTGGTTCCCAAATGGTGTTGATCTTGACTACTTCTCGCAAAATGATTGTGAGTATCGGCAAGATTCCATCGCATTTGTAGGCAGGATGGACTACTTCCCCAACCAACAAGGGATAACCTGGTTTTGTAAAGAAATTCTCCCGTTGATCCAGGCGGAGCATCCAAGGGTTGGCCTGACAATTATCGGCGCAGAGCCACCACCGGCCGTACGTGCACTAGCTAACATTCCACGCGTTTTTGTGACGGGGACGGTTCCCGATATTCGGCCATATGCGCAAAATGCGGCAATAACGGTAGTACCGCTCAAGATTGCGCGCGGGACTCAGAACAAGATCTTGGAGTCGTTCGCAATGGGTGTGCCGGTAGTTTGTACTTCAGTTGCCGCAGCTGGGGTCGATGCTACCCCCGGGGAGCATTTTCTGGTCGCCGATACTGCCCATGACTTTGCCAAAGCCGTGAGTCTTTTGCTGGGCGATTCTGTGGAGAGAAATCGGCTGTCAGATGCAGGCCGGCGTAGGGCTGAAAGCCATTACAGTTGGCAGGCGGCTATGGCCAAGTTGGATCAATTGATCACCATGTGCTTGATGTCAACCGGACGACCAGTGAAATCCGACACGTCTGTTTAGCACGTGTATTTAGGCCCAGGATGGTTCTGAACCCTTTTTTGGGCCCAAACCAGAAAGAAGACATGTGTGGTATAGCCGGAATCATCAATTGGGATGGCAGCAAAGTTGATCCTCAAATCCTTCAGAAGATGGCTGCCGTCCTAGCACACCGTGGTCCTGATGAAGAAGGGTTTTACTTCAGCCCTGGTGCGATTGGTGAGAGGCTACCAGCCGGCTCACATTTGCACATGACTGCTCAGCAGATTAACGGCGATACTATGGTGTCAGTCGGGTTGGCGCATCGCAGACTGTCCATTATCGACTTGTCAAATGGCCAGCAGCCTATGTGCAACGAAGACGGTACTGTTTGGATAGTCTTCAATGGCGAGATTTATAATTTTAGAGAAGTCAGGAATACACTGGCAAGAACTGGACATCTCTTCAGGACAAGCTCCGACACAGAAGTAATTGTTCATGCTTATGAAGAGTGGGGTAGAGACTGTCTGACTCGTCTGAATGGCATGTTTGCTTTTGCCCTTTGGGATGCAAGTGACGAATCCCTGTTTGTGGCTCGTGACAGAGTAGGGAAAAAACCTCTCTATTATAGAGCAACGGATGATACCTTTGTCTTTGGCTCCGAACTTAAAGCTATCCTCGTCCACCCTGGGCTGAAAATTCGTATGGATCTGACTGCAGTAGCCGATTATTTTAAGTACTTGTATGTGCCTGATCCGAAGACAATTCTTGACGGGGTCAGCAAGCTACCACCAGCACATTACCTCATTGCAACAAAGAGTGCTGTGTCTATCGCCCCATATTGGGATGTCAACTTCGAGAAGGTCCTCGCCGCGAAAGAGTCCCAATTGGCAGACCAGCTTTTTGATCTCCTGGAAAATGCAGTCCACGATCGGATGTTATCCGAAGTACCTCTTGGTGCATTCTTGTCGGGAGGAGTTGATTCTAGTGGCATTGTGGCATTTATGTCACGCGAGTCGATGCAGCCTACCACTACCTGTACCATAGGATTCGATGATCCTGAACACGATGAAAGTCACTATGCCGCAAGAGTGGCACATCACCTTGGGACGTTCCATTCTGAGTTCATTATCCGTGACGATTTTCTGGGTACTGTCAGTCGACTGCCAACTATATTTGACGAACCATTTGCCGACTCGTCGGCCCTGCCAACCTACCATGTGTGCAAGATGGCTCGGCAAAGAGTTACTGTGGCCCTCTCGGGCGATGGCGGTGACGAAACCTTTGCCGGATATGACAAGTATTTTAAGGATTTCGTCGAGCAATTCGTCGGTCGATTATTGCCGGACCAGGCCCTTAGGGTGATGGGTGCGGTGTTGTCTGGTAGGGGCCCCCTGCAGCGCAAGGCTCGTACCGTCTTCTCCCAGGGACTGCGAGCACCGGATCGAGCCTTCTATGAAACAAACACGTTTATCAGCGACATGGACTTGTCGAACCTCCTTGAACA
>JAAZNU010000176.1 GCA_012798135.1 Veillonellaceae bacterium
GGAGCTGAACGAGGTGTCAATGTGGGAATCGATGTCCGTAAGCGCAGTAACCTAGCCTTGGGCCCATAGTGTGTGCGTCCAGCATATGTCCTCTAACACAACATCATCACAGAGTATGAAGTCCATTAGCGTGTCCCATATGGCTATTACAAGTCCGTTGTCTAAAACCTCGTTTATGAACGCATATAGTCTGGCTCCCGCCTCGGTCAATTTCATTTTCAGATAGGCCTCGAGGTGGAGATCAAGAGTCAGCTCGATGCAGCTCATTTGGAAAACGCGGGCGTTGTAGTGCATATCAAGCTCTTTCATCGTGAACGATGGCATCGTCTCGATAATGACGTATGGAGCCCCCTCTTCCTCGATCAATAGATAGAATTCCTGATCAATGGAAACATCGGTCATCAGATCGCATATGAAGAACAGATTGGCGAAATAATCCACTATATTGAAGACCTTGCCAAGACCCAGTGTGACCTGTGCAGGTATCTTTTGGCAGACGACCTCGGCTAGTTTGAAAATATCCACATTGGCGATCTCTATACCTTTGCTACCGAGTGTTTTTTCACCGATAATGTCCTGCATATCAACGTGGTCCAAGATTAAGGCAGGGTTATCCCAGGTGTAGATAGTAAGCATATCACTTGAGTTGCTGGTCTGACTGAACGATATGATATCGAAACCGACCCCGTTTCCATCAAGCCCCTCTTCGTTGGAAAGTAAAGGAACCGGAATTTCGGCAGAAATCAACTCCAGGCGCTCATCGCCCTTGATCAATTCGGCCAATACCTCTATCGATGGTAAGTATGTTAATGTGAATGTGTCTGTCGTTCCCTCGAGACGCGATATGACGGTTCGATTATCGAAGGAGAAATAGTATTCAACGCTCCCATCGTGAACAAGCTGTGTCCTTTCCACCAGCGAGATCGATATCTTCAGGTTCCATCCTAAAATGACCGGTATCATCTCAACGGTGCTGGTTCGGGTGGTGCTGTTCACAACATAGTTGTTGGGAACGATGATCGTTCCTTCATCAGTGACGGTTCCACCTGTCGTAGGATCGTCGGGTAGGATGATATTATCGACGAACACGGAAAGGGTATCCGTGTCCGTGGCATTCTCATCATCGCTAACGGTCAAGGAGATGTCGTGATATCCAGCATCGATGAATACCCAGTTTAGATCGATGTCATGACCCGCATCCTCACCATCTACGGTCCAAGTGTATTCGATGGCGTCTCCATCGATATCATAGGACTCCAAACCGCTGAACGACACCCTATCCATCTGTCTTATGGTCGCTGAGTCGTTGGATATAATGGCCACGGGAATCTCGTTCTTATGCACTATCTCGATCAACCAGAACTCTAGATCGTACCAATAAATACTGCGTTCTGCTAACCAATCACTGAACAGGCACACTGCCAATAGATATTGACCGGCCGAACCGTAGTTCGCATAGATATCATAACTTAGCGGATCGGTCGTGTTCGGATCTACGGTTTGGTTTTTATCGCAGA
>JAAZNU010000351.1 GCA_012798135.1 Veillonellaceae bacterium
CGCCTGTCGTAGGTGGCTTGCAAGTTCAACCAGAATTGCGCCGAGATACCCAGCGCGCGCTCAAGACTTTCGGCTATGCCTTCGGTGATTGGCACTTTATCATTGAGCAAATCAACAACGGCGTCCTTGGGATATGCCAGTGCAAACGCCAGCCCCTTAGCCGACATGCCGCGCGCCCTCATTTCATCACGCAGTATCTCGCACGGCCTGACAATCACCGCCGGCACCCGCTCTTCGCTGTTCAGCCACGCCATCTCTGCTCGTGTTTCTTGTTGCCACACAGGATCATCACAAAGTTCGGGATTATCCAGTATCACAACAAGACGCGCAGATAACCGGTTGACCCATGCTATCGCGCAAGCATGATGGTGCTGCCAGCAGCCGGCATAGTGCGTCATTTGGCGGGGATAGCGGGGTGTATCAGGCATTGGTCGCGTCCTTTTGTTGGCGCTCGGCCTCCTCAATGAGCTTGGCGTCCGCCCACTCTTCTAATTCAAGAAGATGATTACGCAACTTACGCGACCCGGCACCCCTACACAATATTCCCTTGTAGAAACCAGAAGCAACGTCGCGCACCCGAGCAAGCAAATCCCAACGGGTCAGTCCGTCAAGTTCTGGTGACTCACACCCAATTAGCTCTTGAAGCCTTGAACGGATGCGATTAGCCAGATACGCATTTGCCCTGTCTTCTATAAAGAATCCAAAGAAGCCGTTCAGGAGTACGTTAAGTTCTTTTCGGTCCAAATCAGTCCATGCCGAGTTAGGTTGCATCGCCGTCCTTCGCCTTCTCGTTCCCTGGCCGTTCAACGCCCAGTTCGCGCTCAAGCGACACGCGCATTTCATTGAGTGCGCCACTGGTGAACTCGTGTTCCCATTGCTCCCAACGGGCGAAATCCTCTTTCGTTGGTTCCCGCCGCAATTGCTCCAGCAGTGCCATAAACTGTTGCCACCGCTTCTTGTCTACCTCATAGCGAGCTGTCATGGCGAACCAAATACCCACCAGAATAGCCGCAACGCCGGCGAGCTGATTCAGCAGCAATGTAATCAGAACGCCAATCACGACAAAGAAAACCGATATGCCATACATGTGGTTCCCCCCTTCTCCCCCAGCCCCGCCGCCATAGGCGTACACCCTTATCGCCCCTCGCCCGTCCCGCAACTACATGCTAGCCTACGTCACGGGATACTGCCCGGGCTACCCCTCTACAAGTCGCGCACGGGGCAGCAGAAACGCTATGACCATTCTAAAGATGCCATGCGATAATCAAAAAGTACTTTGTCGCACTCGGCTAAAAAGCCATCTGGCTCACGGTCGGGCAACGTACTTACGTCGCGTTCATATGCAAGCAGCGCGCTCAGGATTGCCCACTCCGCATTGAACTTTTGCATCGTCTCTAGGGGCACCTGACCATCTCTGTGTTCCAGCGCCCACGGCAATACTTCGCTGGCATACCACCGCTTTTCAACTTCGTCGCGTAGTTCGTGAAAGTTGAACACGATCTTTCCAGTGAGCATGACCATAAGCCCGCTGTAGATTTCCCGATAGGTGTAGATCAACGCTTTGCCGCCCCGGTTTTGCATGGCGCGCTTACGCTGCCCATCGGCATAACCCAGATAATATTTTGCCAGCCGCTTGGTAATACATTGCTCGGCCAAACACCGCAACTGTTCACCCACGTGGGATGTATGCACGATCATGGGGTTGTGCAACATCTCGATCACATTGCCGTTGGCATTGAGCAGCATCCCAAGTGCCTTTTTCAGCTCGTACATTTGCAAGTCTACTGCATCGTGGTTCTCGTAGGTGTCCCGGCCAGGATGCAACGATAGCGCCGTTTGCATATCCCACCCGTAGATACCCCGCACGTCAATGTCGCTATCGGGTCTGTCCAGACCCCACGAATGGGATCCAGAAATGACCATGAACAGCGAGTTATGGGGTATGCTGTTCACAAGATAGGGAATGTCGGCATAGGCAATTGGGAGTGCGCTCATTCTTCCCTCACGTATATCTCGCCCCCCATGGCCTTGATGGCCGCCTTGAACTCTTCCAGTGACACACCCGCGTGAATGTACTGCGCATTAGGCACATCGTCATATGGGCTTGGCGATAACCAGGCGATAGCGCCCCGATTGATCTGTTGCGCCGAATAGGGCGAATTACAACTCCGCGCAAAGTGGGCTGGCGTGTAAAATGGGCCAGAAAAGGCCACTACCACAATGTCGGTGCCGTAGGGTGCCGAGGCGTTGTGCTCGTAGGGCGCGTCGTCCCAGTCGTCATAAAACAACTTGGTCGGGTCTTGTGGGCTGAAATAAGCCCATTGATCTTCAACGTAACACAGCTTGAGCATGTTGCTTACTCCTACATCAACGCCTCTTGGCGTTCGGGTTCGCGTGACTGTTCTGTGATCCAAGACTCAATCGTGCCCTTGGCTTCGTCTAGGGATTCGTATTTGCCCAGCATGTCAACCATCTTGGCTACGCCCAGGGCTTCCTTGATGCCAGCAACGCCAATCGCTACGCGGTTGACGCCATAGTCTAGTGTGTCAAGGATCAGGCGCGTGTCGTCTCGGCTGCGCTCCCATTCTTTCATGCTGCTCACGCCAAACTCAGCATGAATGGTGTCCTCGCTGATATTGAGCTTGCCACACTGCGCCCAGAAGGCGCGATGGGCGCGTTCATCCCAGGTAGACCAGCCGGCCGGCGCTTTCGTGGGTGCGCCGGCCGGCTCGGGCGCGTTCTCACCAGAAGCCACGGTGTTAGAATCAGCTGGCGCGGGTTGCTCGCCGACAACCGCGTCTTGCATCAACCAGTCCAGCAATTCTTGCCCGAACTCTGCCGACGGCTTGGCAATCACCACGTCCTGATATCTACCCGTGCGGTCTTTGGTGATATGCCCGATATGGTCAGCGGTCATTTCCATGACCAGGTCAAACTCGTATTCAATGCCCTTGCCCTGCTCTGGGGCCAGGCCAATGCGCTCTGGCCGATTGCCGCCCTTCTCGTCTTTCGTCAGTGTCCACTCGGTCTTTGACCGCATGGTGGCAATCAGGTGCCCATTGAACCCAAGGATAGCGTTCACAAGGCTGCGCTGCTTGGGTGTGCCGTCTGACCAGGCCGACCAGGTGTTGCCCCGATAGCGCCCCTTGGCAATGCGGTCAACCTCTTCGAGCAATGCTTGCCAGGCGTGGCTAAGGCTGTCGATGATCAGTATTGAATAACCGGACGCCGCCTTGATCCCCTCCAGGTAGGTGTCAATGTCCGTAGCTGGCAGCTCCAACACATCAAACTGAAATCGGTCGGCGTATTTGCTGGCGCTACCCCGTTCGGTGTCAATGACGGCGATTGAGCCACCCAAGCCGGTGGCAATAGACAATGCCGTGTAAGTCTTGCCACTACCGGATGGGCCGAACAGTGCCAAACGCAACTTGCTAGACGACTTGGTCGCTTTTTGAAATTTCAACATGATAATGCCCCCTATTCTTCTTGCGTCGCCGAAATAAGTATCAATATGCCCACCATAAGTGATAGTCCAACGATAGCCCCAAGCCCTATCGTACCCCCAACATCGCCATCAAGACGGGGGGCACCGAACAGCAGAAGAATGATGCTCCCCACGATAGTCAGTCCGCCATATATAACCTTTATAGTGGTTTCCATCTTGTCCCCCCACAATAGAAAAGCCCCGGTTGGCGACAGAGCGTCACTTGCTGAGGGTGCCGACTGTACCAAACCGGGACTTGTTCTCATTGTACTCCGCTTCTGTCGTTACCACAATCGGCTCACCCTCAGCGCCCCCATCATAGCACGACCGGTTCGCTGTGTCAATGATCAATTATTCTCAAACAACGCATTCCAAGCGGCCCCAATGTTCTGACATGATCTTGCAAATGCCTCATATATTCCGTCTTCTTCCCACTTTTTACCATCGGCTTCTGCTAACCTAGGCCAGTGCCGGTCTTTGGCATAGGGGGCATTCGGGCTCCAGAATTGACACCACATCGCCATCTTTTGATGATAATTTCCGTCTACGCTATAGACTTCAGCGCGCAACGAAAAATAGTGCCAGAGTTCGATTTGTTTGTGTGGTGTTCCTCCCAAAAGGTGAATGGGCCAGCCATCAAAGGCCCACATGGGCAGTTGCGTGCCGCCGAATCGCGTGGGCACGCTATATCCCAAAACAACTGGCTTATTGGTGATGGTTCTGGGCAATTTAGAGATTCCCCCCATTACCTTTGGGATTAACATAATTGTTTCAACAAACTGGGCGGCCTCATGCGCCCAGTCCAATATGTCATTTAGCTGTTCTTCGTGCTCCCAATCTAGGACGCTTGCCATGTATGGCTTATATCGCGCTAGTGCCTTCATGTATTTATCTCGATTGGGCCGTTTCCAGTTTTGGTCAGCAAACCATAGGGGTGAAAGATACACAGTTCCCGGAAGTTGCGCGCCATAATGGAATCCCGCATCAATAGCGATTTGAGCGAATCGCGGATTGCCATTGGCGCAATAGATTAGGTGAGGAATAGTTGCCATACATTTAGGCCCCTGCCCATGCGCGTGGTCTTGTGCGTAACTAGATCAAAGCCCATGTGTTGATACCATCCGTTGCTCGGCAGCCAGTCGGGGCAACGAGCGATAAATGGTGAGTTGCCCATCTCTGCGCAAATGATAACGACAAAAGCCGCCCCCAACCAGGATCAGTTCACCCCCCTTTATGGAGTCCATTAATGCATCAAAGATCATTAGACATCACCGCGTCCAATCCAATATGCACCAGGTCCACGCCTGCCCAGCCCGCAAACACCGGTAGTATCCACGTCCAGCTTGGCACCGGCCATCCCAGCGCTATCGGTATCGCCAATGTATATACCATACGCAGTGCTGTGCCGATGAATGGCCC
>JAAZNU010000281.1 GCA_012798135.1 Veillonellaceae bacterium
TACAATCTCTATTCAAGTCTTTTATCCCAATTATCTCCCAAATATAATTCCATGTTTACTTATGAACAACAAAATGAATTAAATGAAGAATTTATTCGGTATATGATTCATAAAATCGATTCTGATCTCACAATTCAACAACTTCTACGTCAACGCAAAATTAAGAAACAACAATTAATAGATGAAATTAAAAATACCAATTACCAAACCAAATTGGTTGTTTGGTTTGCATCATTGATGCTTGATCTTAATATTATTGTATTTACTGATCATCAATTCGAGATTTATTTTAGTGATTCAAAGTATGATAGTTGCAAACCACATCTTCTCTTGTATTGTAATCCGTTCAAAATTTATCAACCGATTGTTTACAACAATGAACGAACCTTAAACTATTATGAGCATCCGATTCTCAAAATAATCGTGGAATCTTCAAATAAAATTGAAATGAAAGATATTATATTTGCTAATTAATCTTTTTAGATAAAAAGAAAATCTAAATTATAAATATAACATACCCTTTGTCATTCTAATATATTATCAATGACAACGAGTGAACTGGAAATAAATGATAATATTATCAAACAAGTTCGACAACAATATCAAAAATTTACTGACAACCTACAATCGCGTAAGATCCAATTTGGTTCTGATCCATCTGCTGAGAACAAAATCGAATTGGAATTTCGTCTAGGTTCTTTTGATCGTCCATCAGGACACTCACGTTCAAAATTTAATGCTAGTCAATCATTAACACAATTCAAATATATTATTGATCATTTGCGGAATCTAGATAATAAGTCGTTCACCGAACAATACAGTCTCGATATTAGAACCGAAGGGCAATATGATGCGTTTCGTTTAACCATTAAAGATTTGAGTAATATCAAAAATTATTGTCGTCAATCGAATTTAAATCTGCTAGATTCTAAATTTTTAGAGTGTGTTTCCAAAGATAAGCATCACAGTTCGAAATCTGATTTTCCTGAATATAACTTGCGTTGTGACATATCCTTGGAACGAAAACTACCGGATACCGACATTCAACCATTCAAATTAGTAATTGATGATGCAAAAATAACCAAAAAATACCGCTATAAACATCGATATTCATTTATTTTGGGTCATATTCGTTACGATCTAACCACAGTTAAAAATGGTCAAGGACAAACATTTCAAAACTCGAAAACATTAGATGCCGATGAACAATACGAAGTTGAAATGGAAGTATTGGATCCAGAAACATTTTTCAAACAGGAAAATAGTCCCATATTAATCCATCAATTAATTACATGGTCCCAAATGAGTTTCGATATTATTAAACAATCCGAAAGGGATCAAATTTTGTTGGAATATATGAGATTATCTTTTCCCAATGAAAAATCCGAATGTGTGGATCCGCGAAAATGTTTCATTGGTATTGATGTTATGCCATTAGAAATAGATAAATTGAAGAAGATTGTACAAGGATATAGTGTTACCGATAAAGCGGATGGTGAACGATGTTTGTTACTCATCTCCAAACAGCAAAATAATAAGGTTTACCTCATAGATAATATGATGAACATTAAATATACTGGATTGCAAATCAAGCATCCCACCTATGATATAAGCGGAACTATTTTTGATGGTGAAATGGTTAAAAGAAATAATGTTGAAGAGAGTTATAAGTATTTAATTTTTGATTGCTTTTTCTTCCAATCTCGTGATTTACGTTCTTTACCATTATATCAACCATCAGTTGGAGCAAGTCAATCGGCAACACCATCTTCCGATCATATTACATTTAGATATCAGGTTGTTCAAATATTCGATAATTTATATAAAAACATTACATCAACCACATCGACAACCAATTTAGAAATCGGAATTAAAATCTATCAATTTCAAACTGATCGTGATAAAACTATTTTCCAATTAGCGAAAACCGTTTATGATGCTCCACGTGATTATAATTGCGATGGACTAATTTTTACTCCTTATAATCAAGAGTATCCCAAAGTCCAATTATCATCGTCTCAATATATTCCATATTCACAATTAAATATTTACAAGTGGAAGGATTTAAACCAATTGTCAATTGATTTTTTAGTCTATTTTGTTAATTCTTTACCTAATTATGATCCGGAGACTAAATCGCGGTTTATTCAAGCAAGACTTCAAGTATCTGATTCACAGAAAGGAATTATAGATTTTATACCTAATACTCGTTTAACTAAGGATCATAAACCAGACCCTAATTTCAATCTGGTCAATTTGAAACTTAATACTTATGGATTACCATTTGCTAAAAATGGGGATATTATTTATCATCAGGGAGTCTATGAATTTATTTACGATCAAAATCAACCTAATGGTTTTAAATGGGTTCCATTGCGTTTTAGACCTGATAAATCAGACCCCAAAAACCCGCGTCCCAATGCCCATAGAACGGCACTACGAAATTGGGCACTAATTATTCATCCTATTACCAGAGAAATGATTACAGGTGAAGTTTCGACTGAAAAATATTATGTGCGTGTTGATTCAACCCAACTTGATTTAGTTATACCGATGA
>JAAZNU010000133.1 GCA_012798135.1 Veillonellaceae bacterium
ATGGCAAGGAAATAATCAAAACTTTCCAGGGCTCCAGACCGGTGAGACCGGATTTGGATCCCCACAGCTTAGCGGCAGGCTTTATGAAATCTTTACCGAAAAAGAGGGAGATGCGAACGGCAAAACTTGAGGAGGGTATCTGGTTCCAGGATGCAAAACCGGGTGCCTATATTTTGGAAGAATCGATATATGATCCCCAGATCGGCAAGGTTTTGACTCTGCTGACGGTGCCATAACAAAAACAGGCTATTTTGAGGAGTATGAACGTGAGCGAAATTAAGAGCCAGGCGGAAATTGCAGAGCTCGAACATGAGATAATGGTCCTGAGAGCTGCAAACAAGGAATTGCGCTCCCTGCAGGAGATTTTCAGCAAAGCCTTTAATGAAAACCAAACCTGCATGGCTATTTCCAGGCAGGACAGCGGTGTGTTTGTCGATGTGAACGAAAACTACGCTCGTACCCTGGGGTTTTCGAAGGAAGAGATGATAGGGAAGAGTGTTGTGGAACTGGGCATTTGGGGAGAGATGGAAGACCGGCAGGTTATGCATCAGGAACTGTCAGAAAAAGGGTTCGTTAAAGATGCCTTCTACAAATTCAAAAGGAGGACCGGGGAGCTGGGTCATGGCCTCGCTACCATCAACATTGTCGACATACACGGAGAAAAGCATCTGCTGACTTCGTTCATCGATATCACCGAACGCAAGACAGCGCAACAGGCTCTGGCGGATTCCCAGAAGCTCTTCGAACAGATTTTCAACTCTATCCCTTTGGCTATCATTATTAACTCTTTCGATGGCAGGGTGCTGGAAGTGAATGACGCATTTCTCAGCCGTAATAAGATCAAACGCCACGAAGTGATCGGCACCAACAACGTTCACACCCGGATTTGGAAAGAATCTGGCAGATTGCCGGAATATCTGGGGGATATCAGACGATATGGTCTGGTTAAGAACGTGGAAGCCGAATATTATACCCCGGCAGGGAAAGTCAGAACGGTTCTGCTTTCCGGGATCCTCATCAATTGGCAGGGAGAAGACTGTGCCCTGACCATCAGCAACGACATTACCGAATTAAGGCAATATGAGACCGAACTTAGCCGGCTCGATAACCTGAGCCTTATGGGGCAGATGGCAGCCAGTATTGCCCATGAAGTGAGAAATCCGCTGACCAGTATCAGGGTATTCCTCCAGCTGTTTGAGAGCCATTATAATTACCGGGCCGATAAGGAAACCATAGCCCTGATGATCGAGGAAGTGGACAGGATCAATGACATCATCTCCACCTTTCTCTCCCTGGCCCAGAAGAAAGCCCTGACCTTCAGACTGCAGAGCCTGAAGAAAACCGTGTCTGATCTGATGCCTTTGATAATGACCGATGCACTGAAAAGCGATATTTATATCGAAAAAGAATTGAATGATGTATCCCCGAGTCTGATCGATGAAAACGAGATCCGGCAATTGCTCATCAACCTGGTCAGAAATGGGATCGAAGCGATTGGTGAGGGAGGGACCCTCAAAATCAGGGTAAATGAGGATAGTGGTGGAGTACATCTGGTCGTCCTCGATCAGGGAAATGGCATACCTGACGATGTTTTGGACAAAATGGGCACGCCCTTCTTCACGACCAAGCCCAATGGCACTGGTTTAGGCCTGGCAGTATGTTACAGCATTGCCGCAAGACATGGTGCCAGGATGAGCTTTGATACCGGTCCCCATGGAACCAGCTTCCAGGTTACTTTCCCTGTCCCGCATCAGAACATCGCCTAAACTGCCCCACCTTGCGTCCGGTCACCATTGCGGGAAAAGCTATTCCTGCGGCAGTGGGAAATAGATGTGGAAGTTCGTGCCGTCCGAGCCGGTCTCATAATCTATCCGGGCATTATGGCGGGCTACTACGCTGTATGACACGGCCAGTCCGAGTCCGGTGCCCTCATCCTTGGTGGTTACAAAGGGGGTGCCCAGCTTTTCCAGCATGCTGGCGGGCAAGCCGTGCCCCTGGTCTTTGATGCTGAGGATGACTTCTTTACCTACGGAACTGGTGCTTATGGTCAGGATTCCACCCGGCTTCATGGCTTCCATGCCATTGCGGGCCATATTCATTATGAGCTGTCTGATCTCTCTCTCATCAACTCGGATGCGAGGGGGATTGGACAGCTCCATACGGA
>JAAZNU010000352.1 GCA_012798135.1 Veillonellaceae bacterium
CGGGGAGTAGGCGTACATAAAGGCCTCGTCGAAGCGGAAGCGCCGGACCGCCTGAAGCGTGAGCTCGTAGTCCTCTTCGGTCTCGCCGGGAAAACCGACGATGAGATCGGTCGAAACGGCATGGTCGGGGAGCGTTTTGTCCAGGTGTTCGATGACGGCGGCGTAGCGCGCCAGGGTGTATTTGCGGTTCATGAGCGCGAGCACCCTGTCGGAGCCGCTCTGGAGCGGCAGATGGACCGCGCGCGAAACGGTGCCATGGTCGGCTATGACGCGCACGATGTCCTCGTGGAAATCCATGGGGTGCGAGGTGAGGAAGTTAACGCGCAACAAACCCGGCACCTCCGCCACCCGCGCGAGCAGACGGTGGAAGGGGATATCCCCGCTGTCCATGCCGTACTGATTGACGTTCTGCCCCAGGAGGGTTATCTCGGTCGCGCCCCCCTCCACACAGCGCTCGACGTAACGCACGATGGCGTCCGAGGGGAAGGATATGAGCCTGCCCCGAACATACGGCACGATGCAGTACGAGCAGTAGTTTTCGCAGCCGTGGGTGATGGTGACCCATTTATGAAAGGGGGTTTCGTCGCGCCTGCCGGCCGCGGCCGCGTCGATCCGCGCGGCGAAGTCCCGCGGGTCCTGCGAGAGGAAAACGCGCGCGCCGCCGTCGCGCGCGTGCCCGGCCAGGAGCTCTCCCAGGCGCGGCGACTGGTACGGGCCCACTACCAGGTCGGCCGTGCCGTCGGCAAGCAGCGTCTCGCCGAGGCGCTGTGCCATACAGCCGGTTACGACGAGGAGCGCCCCGCGGTTTCGCCGAGCGGAGCGTATGCGGGCCAGCGCGCGCTCCTCGGCGTGGCTTCGGACCGAACAGGTGTTGAAGACGATAACGTCGGCCGTGTCCTCGCCGGAAGCGCGTTCGTAGCCGGCCGTTTCGAGCGAGCGGGCCATGAGGTCGGAATCGCCCTTGTTCATCTGACAGCCGAACGTCTCTATGTAATAGCTTTTACCCATCAATTGATCGCGCCGTTCTTTCTGAATTCCTCTATCTCGTCCGGCGAGTAGCCCAGCGAGGCGAGAATGGCAGCGGTGTGGTGGCCGAGCGGCGCTCCCGCCTCGCGCGCGGTGCATTCTCCGCCCACGCGTATGGGACTGGCGACCTGGCGGAGCGTCCTGCCGGCGTGATTGCGAACTTCGGTAAGCATGCTCCGGTCGGCAAGAGGCGGCGACTCGACGGCCTCGGCCAGGGTGAGGACCGGCTCCACGCATGAGTCGATGCCCTCGAACACGCCCCGCCAGTGTTCGAGGGTACGGGACGCGATGATTTCCGCAACCCGGCGCTTCGAGGCGGCGAGCTCCTCGCGCGACAGGAGGCCGGGCGCGGCCATTTCGTCCATGCCGATGGCCCGGTAGAAGGCCTCCGCGAACTTGGGCTCGAGGGAGCCCACGGAGAGGTGGCGCCCGTCGGCGGTCCGGTAGTAGTCGTACACCGCGCCGCCGTTGAGGATCTCTCCCTCGCGCACGGGCTCGCCGCCGCCGGCGAGAAAGCCAGCCGCCTGGAAGGCCGACAGGGCGAAGGTGCTGTCGGTGATGGAAAGGTCGATGAACGCGCCCCCGCCGCCCGCCAGCCTTCGGATGTAGGCGGCCATCACGGCGATTGCGAGGTTCTTTCCCCCGGCGCAGACGTCGGCGATCTGTATGCCGGAGAGCGCCGGGCCGGTCGTCTCGCGCCCCGAGTACGAGTCGATCCCGGAGAGCGCGAGATAGTTGATGTCGTGGCCCGCGCGCTCGGCATAGCGGCCGGTCCGGCCGTAGCCGGTGAGCGAGCAGTAGATAACGGAGGGAGAGGCCTTCCGTACCTCGTCGTAGCCCAGGCCGAGCCTTTCCATCACCCCCGGCCTGAACTGTTCCAGAACGATATCGTAATCGCGTAGCAGGCGGAAGACGATATCGCGGGCGCCGGGGTTCTTGAGGTCCAGCCCGAGCGAGCGCTTGCCGCGGTTGATGTGCGCGTACGCCGCGGACACGCCGTCGACGAAGGGCGCGCTTATGCGCATGAGGTCAGGATTGTTGAAGTTTTCGATCTTGATTATGTCGGCGCCCAGGTCGGCGAGCATCATGCTCCCGTAGGGGCCCGGAAGCAGGTAGGTGAAGTCCAGGATCTTCATACCCTCGAGCGGAGGGCGCTCTGTCGTGTTCATGCCTGCCGTCATCGTGAAACCGGCGGGGGCGGCGCCGTGCGGCGCGCCGTGCTACAAGAGCCCCGCATTTTTGAATACATAGTCGATTTTCTCAAGGTAGCCCGCCATGTTGA
>JAAZNU010000343.1 GCA_012798135.1 Veillonellaceae bacterium
ACTATATGATCAGCAGATCGGCGGCGCCTGTCAAGGAGGTCGACGGGCCGGGCCTTCGTGAGCGGTATTCAGTTCCGGCCCGGGCGTCGGGTCAGATCGACTTGGTGTACGCCAGACGGCGCTCCAGCCAGCGGGAGAGCTCGGTGAAGGCGAAGCAGATGACGAAGTAGACCACCGCGATGAACAGGAAGATCTCGGTCGGGTACATCATCGTCCGGTTGTTGACCTGGGTGGCGGCCTTGGTGAGTTCATTGACGCCGATGATGAAGTCCAGGGAGGTATCCTTGGTGAGCGAGACGAACTGGTTCACGAAGGAGGGGATCATGTTGAACAGGGCCTGGGGCAGAATGACGTGGCGCATGGCCTGGAAGCGGGTGAGACCGGTGCCCCGGGCGGCCTCGGTCTGGCCTTTGGGCAGGGACTGGATGCCGGCGCGCACGATCTCGGCGATGTAGGCGCTGGTGAAGACGATGAGCGCGATGAGTGCGCTTTCGGCCTCGGGCAGGGAGTGGCCGAAGGCGATGGGGGCCAGGAAGTAGAACCAGAAGATGACCATGAGCAGCGGGGTGCCGCGGATGATTTCGGTGTAGACCAGGGCGAAAGAGCGGGCGCTGCGGCTTTTGGAGATGCGCATGAGTCCGATGACCAGACCCAGCCAGAAGGCCCCGAAGATGCCGCCCAGGGCCAGGAGGATGCTCATGGCCAATCCGCCCAGCGGGCCGTTGGGATAGGCGCCCACGAGGAAGTAGCCGAAGTTGTTGACGATGACGTTCCAATGCACCGCAAAAGCCCCGCTAGCGCGCCACGATCCGAAGGACCCGTGTGTTATACAGATTGATGGTATAGGAGACGATCAGGGAGATGGCCAGGTAGATGCCGGTGGCCACGGTGAAGGCCTCGAAGCCGTGGAAGGTGTGGGCCTCGATCTGCCGGGCCATGTAGGTCAGGTCCATGACGCCGATGGTCATGACCAGGGACGAGTTTTTGATCAGGTTGAGGAACTGGGAGATCAGGGGCGGAATGACGATGCGGAAGGCCTGGGGCAGGATGACGTAGCCCATGGCCTGGAGGAAGGACAGGCCGCAGGCCCTGGAGGCCTCGAGCTGGGTTTTGGGGATGGCGAAGACGCCCAAGCGGATCTCCTCGGCGATGAAGGCGGAGGTGTAGACGGTGAGCGCGATGACCCCGGCGGCGAATTCGAAGTCCTGTTTGTAGAGCCACTGGTTGACGAAATCGGGCAGCACGGCGTGGGAGCCGAAGTACCAGAAAAATATCTGCACCAGAAGCGGGGTGTTTCGGAAAAATTCGGTGAAACCCAGGCTGAACCAGACCAGGGGCCTGACCCGGGACAGGCGGAAGACGGCGACAATCGTGCCCAGGACCAGGGAAAAGACGATGGACACGGCGGATATCTTCAGGGTGGTGACGAGTCCCTGCACGATCCAGTCGCCGTAAGGTTCGGCGAGGACCAGTCCGAAATCAACGCTATAGCTCAATCACGCGTCTCCACGAGCCCGTCACCGGTGGCGGCGGGCGTTTGGCGGGTTTGGTGTCCGTCAGGCGGTTTCCACGATGTTTCGGGCCGGGTCCCGGGCGGGAAGGCGGTTCCGGGGCGCGGCCCGAAGCGGCGTGGAGGCTCCCGCCCGCCGGGGACCGGCGGGCGGGAGGAAAACGGTCTACGGCCACATCTCCATTTTCCATTCCAGGGGGATGTAGAACTTGGTGTCCTTGCCGAACCACTTTTCGTAAATCTTTTGGTATTCGCCGGAGGCCCACATCTCCATGAGGGCGATGTTGACGAAGTCGCGGAAATCGGATTCGTTTTCGGCAACGCCCAGGCCGTAGGGCTCGGGGGAGATGTATTCGCCCACGATGGCGAAATCGCCGGGCTTGTCGTCGCTGTTCTGCAGGCCGACCAGGATGCTTTCATCGGTGGTCACGGCCTCGACCTTGCCCTGCTTGAGGGCCAGGAAGGCCTCGGGGTAGGTCTCGAAGGAGATGACGGTGCATTCGGGCTGGGCCTTTTTCACGTTCTGTTCGGAGGTGGAGCCCTTGACCGAACCGACCTTCTTGCCGGCCAG
>JAAZNU010000298.1 GCA_012798135.1 Veillonellaceae bacterium
AGTTTGAGCAATCACCGATCAAGATGACCGAAATCAGTTGGCCCGAGCGGGTCTGGCGCATGGGCCGGCGAGTGGTGCCGATCCTGTTCAAGCAGCCGCGGGAAAGGCGCAAGCGAATAGGCCTCACATGCGTCCGCGCTGTTGTTGGCCTGACAGATGCTTATCGAATGGCAGGATGCTTTCGGAGATATGCTCCGACGCTGTCCTATGACAGATGGTTCGAACGTTTTCAGACACTCTCCTCCCGCGACAGGAGGCTGATCCAGCGACATATGCGTCGTCTCAGGGTCTCACCGACAATTCATGTTCTCCTGCCGGTTACGGATTCCGACCGGGAAGCTCTCCTGGACACTTGTCAGTCCCTTTCCAATCAGCTCTATCGACGATTTCATGTCACTATCCTGGACCCGCAAGGGACGATGGGCAGCGACCTGCCTTTCAAACTGAAGAATATGGGAAATGGCTGCAGGTATGTTTCCGGAGCTCAAATGACGAGTTTTCTGCACCAGTTCAATTACATGTTGACACGGTCCCCAAGAGACTACATAACGATTATCCCTTCGGGTGACAGGTTGAGCGAACACGCTTTGTACTGGGTGGCTGCCGAGGTCGCGGGCAATCAAGAGACGGCGCTGATCTATACCGATGAGGACAGGATCGATGAGAGTGGTGTGCACACCATGCCCCGTTTCAAGCCGGATTGGTCGCCTGAGCATTTGCGATCGACCCATTACGTAGGGGGGCTTGCCCTCTATCGATTCGGCGAGGTGCATCTTGCAGGGGGAATACGTCCTGATGATTGTTTCGGAAACGGCTTTGACCTTTTGCTGCGCCTGAGTGAAGTGATCCCGCGAGAATCGGTGCGTCATGTCCCTGCCATTCTTTACCATCGGCGTTGTTGTGACAAAGCGAATAAGAGCCATGCATCAAATCCGGCGGAGGCGAACCGCCGCGCATTGATCTCTCATCTTAGCCGGCTTTGTATCAAAGCAGATGTGATATCGCTTCCGTCAGCCTGCTTCAGGCTTCGCTACGCCCTGCCCGAGCCGCCGCCTATGGTCAGTATCATCGTTCCCACGCGCGATGGACTGCATCTATTGCGCAGGAGTGTTGAAAGCATACTGTCGAAAACGACGTATCCACACTTTGAGTTGCTGGTGGTAGACAATGGGAGCGTTGAAGCCGAAACGCTGGCATACTTGAGTGATCTGGTGAATCGGCCCAGGGTGCGCGTACTGCATTACAACCATCCTTTCAACTTTTCAGCCATCAACAACTTCGCGGTCGAACATGCCAAAGGCAGCGTGCTGTGTCTCTTGAACAATGATACGGAAGTGATCACGCCGGACTGGATAGAGGAGATGATCGGGCACTTGACGCAAAAGGGGGTTGGGGTGGTCGGCGCTAAGCTGTATTACCCCGACGGCCGTGTCCAGCATGGCGGGGATGCGGTGGGACCGGGCGGATGCGCCGATCATCTCCACGCGATGATCGAAAGGGATGCGAGGGGCTACTGCAATCGTGCGATCATCGCTCAGGAGCTTTCAGCCGTAACCGCCGCATGCCTGATGACATGGAAACATCTCTATGAGGAGTTGGGTGGATTGGATGAG
>JAAZNU010000092.1 GCA_012798135.1 Veillonellaceae bacterium
CAGCCCCATCCACTGCTGCAAGGCAGCCGGCTGAGTACATTCATCCAACACCTTCCAGCCGACCAAACGCCTCCATTGCAGCCCGCCCGCAACAAGCTGCCGCATACCGCAATTTTAGTGGCCAGCCAACTCGTAAATAATTTCCCGCCTGGTCAGCGGAGATTTTCCCCCAACATAGATATAACCCGGTGATCCCGGGTTGTATCTTTATTCAAATAACGGAAATTGGACGATGAATTCCGACCCTTTTTTAAGCTCCGACTTGACTTCAATGGTACCGCCATGCTGGTTGACGATCCACTGTACAATGGATAACCCCAACCCAAAACCCGTATCCCGCGTGCGCTTGCGTGATTTTTCACCCCGGTAAAAGCGCTCAAAAATGTGAGGCAAGTCTTCAGGGTTGATCCCTGGACCGTTGTCTTTGACACTGATGCGAACCCAGTGATCTCCAGTCTCCATAATGATACGGACTTCGTCCCCTTTTGATGTGTACTGAAGCGCATTACCGACCAGGTTAAAGAACACCTGTTTGACACGATCTTCATCGCCGTTGATCTGGATTGGCGCTAACCCTTCCAGTATGAGATTCACCCGGTCACCAGCTACCAATTTCATTTGTTTGAACACATCGAGGAGGATGTCATCTAGGTCTATCTTGGAGAAGTTCATGGTCATGGAACCAGATTCAGTCTGGTTGATGAGCAGCAGATCGCCGACCAGGCGGGTCAACCGATCCACTTCACTTTCGATATTTGACATCGACTCTTCATCTGCTCCGATACGGCGCATCAGACCCACATTTCCTTTAATAACCGTTAACGGAGTTCGCAGTTCATGGCTTACATCTCCAAGAAACCGCTGTTGAGAAGTAAACAACCGATCCAGACGTGAAAGCGTCTGGTTGAATGCGGTGATCAACTTTCCGACTTCATCTTCTCGAGTTCGAGCGGTGGGGATACGCCTAGACAGGTCATCCGCCTTGGTGATCTGGGTGGCAATGTTGGTCATGGTATTGAGCGGTCGCAGCACCTGCAGGGTGGAAAAATAGGTGGCGATCATTGATATGACCATAGCAACTCCGGTTAGGATGATGAGAATGACTGATAGGGTGCGCTGGACTTCATCCAGAATAGTGAGGGTGATGGCAATTTGCAGTGTCCCCGCTGGTCCGCGCGTGGTATAGAGGGGAACGGTCAGTACGCGCAGATGTTGACCACCAACCGCGACTGTTTTGATCGCAGTGATGCCATGAAGCCTGGTGGCGGAATCCAGTGACGTGCCAATGCCGGTCGGCCTGGCGAACTGGATGCGCCCATCGGTACCCCAGACCTGTATGATCAGGTTTTCGGTAGGCTGGTAATTGGCTACAGAGCGCGAATCGAACTGACCATTGACATTCAGCCGGAGGAGCTTAACCAGTTCAACTGAAGCCTGGTTGAGGGTGCTGTCGATTTTGTTATACAGGTTAACACTGGCAATTCCATACACCAACCCACCGAAGAGAAGCAAGACGCTTCCCAGCAAGGTGGTATAGAGGAGGGTTAGTCTTATCCTGAGGGACATCAGAAAGGTTTAAGCCGTTTCGCGCATTACGTAGCCCACGCTGCGCACAGTATGGATCAAGCGGATCTCCCCTTCGCTTTCAAGCTTCTGGCGTAAATAGCGGATGTAAACATCTAGCACATTGCTTTCACCGCCAAAATCGTATCCCCACACGCGGTCAAAAATGATCTCACGGGTGAGCACCTGGCGGGGGTGGCGCATGAACATCTCAAGGAGGTCA
>JAAZNU010000243.1 GCA_012798135.1 Veillonellaceae bacterium
ATATAAAAAACGAGACTACCATGCCTTCGCTAAAATAAGAAACGCATGGTTAAGTATGATATCAGAACTTGATCAATATATTTTCTCTGTTGATTCAGATATTTTATTACCCTCATATTCATTGAAACGATTACTTTCACATAAAAAAGACATAGTCTCCCTCTTAATATACAATCAAGCAGGTCAATATAATATTTTGAAAGAAAGAATGTTCCAAAACAAATATTTAGGCATACATAAATTTCCACGTGGACTTATAGAAGTAGGAGCAACAGGAGCAGCCATACTAATTAGTAGAAATGTAATAGATGAAGGCGTACGATACGAATATCATAATCAGGGTGAAGACTTAGGTTTTTGTCAAAATGCAAAAAACAATGGTTTTAAAATTTATTGTGATACATCCTTAGAAGCACAACATATTATGAATAGTAACGAAAAAAAATGGAACAAACATATTCCAAGCCGGGAATAACAATGAAAGTTATCGGACTACTCATGCCACGATACGGCAAGAGAAAAAATGGGGAATACTATGCAAAAGCAAAACTGGAACAATATTGTGAAAATGTAATAAACTATAAAAATAGAGATGAAATAGCCTCTTTCAATCCAGATTGGGTAATCGTACTATGTGATGATGAAATATTCTCCCCACGAATGGATTACATGTTCAATTCATTAATTTTGAACGATTATGTAAATATATGGACATCAAAATGTCTTTATTTCTGGGATTCGGAAGATGTTTACCGAATAGATGGACTATGGGGAAATATGAATTTTCCTATTATGTATAGATTTATTCCCGAAATAGATTATCAATGGAAAGAAAACAATTTAATACCCTGTAACCAGCCAGGACCCACAGAAGATAGTTCGGTACCACTTTTTTCATATACAAATTTAACGGAAAGTCGAAGAATGCGAAACTATCGTAATTTTATGTTAACTAAGGACTATAATAACCATATAACAAAAATGCATTACAAAAGCCTCTTCGATGATGAAATACGCCTCGAAAGGTGGATTAATTAATGGATGGTATAGTTTCATATAAACATCTTAATGAAATTCTTATTCAAACATTGAAGGAATTAAAAAGGCCAATGACGGCTAAAGAAATTGATAATTATATTTTTAATAATTACAAAACTAATAAGATTCATACGAATGCAATTGTTATTGGTAAACGGTTGCAGTTTCTTCCGCATATACAAAGGTTAGGTAAGAAAAAGGGTGTTTACGTTTACCAGTATGTTTGATTGAGCAATTAGACCGGAATATTTAAATAACGCTCTTTTATCTAAATTATCTATTAATAAATAGATAACTTTATATAGTTGGACATGAATGTGGTAACAAACATTACCACCATACTTCCAAATACAAAAAACCCGAACTTATCCACGAGGAGAAATACAATGATTCGGAAAAAAGACATGACTACTTTTTTTATTCACACAAAATTAAAAAATATCGGAGAACCACAACCCGATAACAATGAAATACCCATAGAAGGATTCTGCATCCACAACGGCCTATTCAAAGAACTTGTCGAAATACCAGAAACAGAACTAGAAAATGTAGAAAAAACAGTGAAAAATGTTCAATTACGCAAAAATCACGGAAACAAAATAGAAGACGTTATCGGACGAGTCATATATGCAAAACACGAATTCGATTCTCAAGCACAAAAAAATGGAATATATTACAAAGCACTTATCGACCAAAACGAAACAAAAATAGCAGAAAAAGTAGCTAAAGGCTTAATAAATGATGTAAGTATAGGTTTTGACTTTTACCCTGAATGTAGTGAATGTGGAAAAGATTTCAGAGAATGCCCGCATTTGTTTGATGAAGCCCACATAGTTACAAGAAATGTAGAAGTATTCGAACTTTCTTTAGTAACTAGAGGAGCAGATACCGATGCAACAGCCAATATTCAACGATTCATGGAACAATTTAATGATAAACCATACAAACCTATAGAAAATGTTAAAGAAAAAATTGATCTCACAAAAGGAGGAAAACTAATGGCAGATAAAGATAAAAAAGCAGTAGATTTAGGCGATGTTGTCGAAAAATTAACTGCTAGCCAAAAAGAAGCTCTAAAAGCTCAACAGTTAGCAGATGCTAAGGCAAAAGAAGCTGAAAAACTAGCTGAAAAACTCAAGGCTGCTGAAAAAGAGAAAGTTGCTCTTGAAAAAGAAAAAAAAGATTTAATTTCCGCAAAGGAAAAACTCGAAAAAGATCATAAAGACGTCGCAAGCAAACTAACCGAAAAAGAACTTGCAGATAAAAAATTAGAAGTTGAAAAACTTGTAGACGCAGAAATTACACGCAAATTAACAAAAGAATCAGATAAAGAATCACGCATCGAAGAATTAATGGGTTTAGACCAAGTTGGCCTAGACATAGCAAAAGAATTAGTTAATAAATTTAAGATGCCACAAACTGACGAACCAAAAATCCCACCCATCCAGGGAACTGAAAAATTCATAAATAAAGATGGGCAAATTGATTTAAAAAACACAACCGTGCAGCAAAGATTTGTCCATGATATCTTCCGATATGACAGAGTATTCCAAGAAGATCCTAATAAAGAAATCCCAGGACAAAGTTACATGGGATTCTACTCTCACTTAGAAGATAGGAAGATGAAATTAACAAAATAAGGTGATTATTAATGCCAACAGAAGTACAACCAGGAATAGCAATTAAATATACTGCTGGCGAAGACGCATCAGACGTTGAAGGCAAAGTTGTAGTATATGGAACTGCCGAGGATGAAGTAGTAATCGGAAATGAAGGCAATACTAAATTCGCAGGCGTTATTATATCTGTAACCGGAGCAAGAAGCGAATCCACTGCTATAGGTGTTATCGATATGAAAGAAGGAGATAACATCGGAGTAGTAAATGACGGAATTGTTGAAGTAAAAGCCTCAGGACCTATAGAATACGGAGATGCTCTGGCCATCGCAGATGAAGGTTTAGTAAAAGCTTTACCAGTAGATGCCACACCAACAGCAGCAGATATTATGAAAATGATAGGAAGAGCACAGGAAGACGCTGAAAATGGAAAAATATTTAAAGCTCTGATCTTCGCAAGGAAATAGAGGTGTTTAACATGGAAGATTTAAGAACATTCGCAGACGGCGGATTTACAACAGCAGATATCAGATGGGAAGTTTACCTCGAAAAAACAATCATGAGATACATCGAATCTAACACTGTAATGAGAGACTACTGTTTCGTATACCCATTACAACCTAACACTTTCCAAGTAAGAATACCAAGAAACTACGCAACAGGCCTCGCAGTAGAACTTGCTGAAGGAGTAGAAGTCCCCGTTGTAAGACAAGTAACTGACAGCTTCGACTTATCCGTAATCAAATATGGTACCGGAGCTGAAATGACCGATGAAGCCAAAGAAACTGATTGGCTTGGAATCATGGGCCAAGAACAAATTACAGAAGCAGCCAAGAGAATGCTTCGTAAAGAAAACGCAGACATACTAGCAGTACTATTAGCGGGAGCAGGAGATTCAGGTAACTCTTTAGATCTTAATGAATTAAGCTATGAAGATTTAGTATTAGCACAAACTAAATTAATTAATAAACTCTATGATCCTGATGTCGTTTTAGTAAACGCAGATCAATATGCTGATTTAAGAGTAGATGAAAGATTTACCGATGTTTCCAAGTCAGGAAGCGACCAAACTCTACGTAGAGGAGTAATTGGACGAGTAGCAGACATGGATATTGTAATACTACATGAAATGCCATCAGGCACAGCTATAATGATGGACACAAGTGAAAAACCATTATGGTTCGTACAAAGACAAGGAATGAAAATTGGACGCTACAGAAACGAACGAAGACAACTTGACGGATTCGTAGTAACAGCATGGGCAAAACCAGCAGTTGTAAAACCCGATGCTATATACAAAATAATGAATTGTTAAAAATTTTTCTTAATTATTTTTACAGGAGAAAATAGATATGCCAAAAAAAGCCTCTTCAAAAACAGAAATTACAAGTAAAGTAGAAAAAACTCCAAAAACTTATAAAGTAAGATTTGAAACTGAAAGCAAATTACCAGCTTCCTTCACAGACTTTGGATTGGAATATACGAAAGATGTAAGAGGAAAAACTATTACACATACCAGGCTAAAGCAACCATTCGTAATAAAGAATGGAGAAACTTTAGAAATAGACGAAACAACCTATAAATATCTTAAAGAGAAAGGAGCCATCCTATCACCAGCGGAAAAGGACGCCAGAGAAAGATTACGACGAAAAAAATTACGACAAAAGTCGGTTAGAAGTGAGCCTAAAAAAGATATCCAAACATGGGATAATGAAACCAAAAATGCAGTGTTTAATCACTTGCCTTATGAAGTGGTGGATGAATAATGGTACCAGATGACTTCGTCGATTTAGAATATATACACGATGGCTTAGGCCTAGGTGAAGAAACCAAATTCGATGAAGTTATTACTAACATTATTCTACCATACACCTATGTAACATTTAGTCAATTAGGCATCACAGAAGACAATCTAACCCAATTTACAGAACAACAATTATCACTTATCCGAACAGCCATAGCTGTAAATATCGGATGCTTTTTAGTAAAAAAAGACCCTGAATTTGGACAAAAATATAACATCTGGAAAGTGGGAAACGTAAGCAAAGGATTTTTACGAAGAAACAAAACTGATATTCCCCACTGGTGTGATTACTATACCGAACTCTTACTATACGTAAGTGCTGAATTAGGTATAAGTCATGCAGAAACAGCAATCAGGCCGGGGCTTAATGATGAGTATTCAAGACCTTATTGAAGAATTAACTTACGAGGGAGAAAAGTATATTTTACAACATAAAGAAATCCCAACTGGAACAATCAAAGAAGATTCTCTCGGAAGCATAAGAAGAAAATACATAGATAAGGAAGAATTAATCGGAGTTATCCAAAAAAATTCCTTCGATCCACAACGAGATATAGGACAAGAAGAAAGAGCCGATTACTATGGTTTCTTCGAACCAACCTTCCACATACCAGACCACGAACTAGCTGAATACAGAATAAAACATATTTTCCCATCCCTAGATGAAGAAGAACCACCATTCATCCGATATTTCAGAATTCAAACAATTGACCGGAATTTAAGAAAAGACAACAGTCCAAACCATTATGAAATGACCCTTGAATGGATAAAAACAAACACACCAAGTACGGAGTAAATAATGGCAGAACCACCCCTTTTACAATTTCAAATAACTCCAGCTCCTAGTTATTTTCGAGCTATGACCTTTCTAGGTAATATTCCAAGAGCAGCTAATACAACACCAGAAAGGAACCTTGTTAAAGCTGGAAGCGAAATCGTAAGACTTGCCCGAAAAAATGTCAATAGCCGAACTTACAACTTAGCATCTACTATCCGTGTAGAATTTAGAGGTAAGAATCAAATAATTGTACGTGCTGGTGGAAAATGGGG
>JAAZNU010000175.1 GCA_012798135.1 Veillonellaceae bacterium
CGGTGACTGGAATACCCAGGATCCGAAATTGTTTCTGTACGAAGGGTCGATCTGGTACAGACGTGTGTTTGACTATGCAAAAAAGAACCATGGTAACAGGGTGTTCATTCATTTCGGAGCTGTCAACTACGAGGCCGATGTGTACCTGAACGGGAAAAAACTCGGCCGGCATACCGGAGGTTTTACGCCTTTTTCGTTCGAAGTGACTGCTTTTCTGAAAGAAAAAGGAAACAGTCTTGTGGTGAAGGTAAATGATACCAGAAAGCATGATGCAGTGCCAACGGAGAATTTCGACTGGATGAATTACGGCGGCATAACCAGAGATGTGCAACTGGTTGAACTTCCTTTTACGTTTATTGCCGACTATTCCGTTCAACTGGCAAAAGGATCCCTCAGCATGATCAAAGGATTTGTCAGATTGAACGGATCGGGGAAACAGCAGAAAATTACGGTTGAATTGCCTGAAATAAAGCTCAGACAACAGATAATCACTGATGAAAACGGGTATGCAAGCTTTGCGTTGGAAGCAAAGAAGCTGACGCTCTGGAGTCCTGAAAATCCCAAATTGTACGATGTAATTATCTCGTGCGAAACAGACCGAATAACCGATCGGGTTGGTTTCCGAAGCATTGAGGTCAGTGGCTCAGAAATTCTTCTGAACAAGAAGCCGGTTTTTTTAAGGGGCATTTGTGCTCATGAGGAAAATCCCTTCAGGGGAGCAAGGGCCTATTCGAAGGAAGATGCCAGGATGTTGCTTACCTGGGCCAGGGAACTGAATTGCAACTTTATACGGCTGGCTCATTATCCTCATAATGAATATATGGCCCGTCTGGCCGACGAAATGGGGATTATGCTCTGGGAAGAAATTCCCGTTTATTGGACAATTGACTTTACCAATGAAGCCACTTATAAAAATGCCGAGAATCAGTTGAGTGAACTGATAGGACGGGATAAGAACCGGGCAAGTGTTATCATCTGGTCGGTAGCCAATGAAACACCTGTGCATGAGTCACGTACAGCTTTTTTGACAAAACTAGCGCAAAAAGCCCGAATACTGGATGATACACGACTTGTTTCGGCCGCGCTTGAAGTAAGTACTCCTCCTGAAAATCCGTTTTTAAAGAGGGTTCATGACCCGTTTGCTGGGGTAGCCGACGTTGTAAGTTTCAACGTATATGTTGGATGGTATGATGGTTTACCTGATAAATGTGGTAAGATACAGTGGGATATACCCTATAATAAGCCGGTTATTATCAGTGAATTCGGCGGCGGAGCCCTTCAGGGCCTGCATGGGGATTCGCTGACCCGTTGGACAGAGGAATTCCAGGAATATCTTTACCGGGAAAATCTAGCCATGCTTTCCCGTATACCTCAATTACGGGGAACAAATCCTTGGATTTTATGCGATTTCCGTTCACCCAAAAGACTGTTACCTCAGGTGCAGGATGGCTGGAATCGGAAAGGAGTGATTGGACAGAACGGAAACAGGAAAAAAGCATTTTACTTGCTCAGGGAATTTTATGATAAGTTGTCGCAGGGAGAGAAAATTCTGAGCCGTTGATATAAACTTTTTCAAGGCGAATATTTCCTGTATTTTCAAGAAAATTGCCCTTTTGGACACCATTAAAGAATGCATTGTTAATCACAATCTGATCAAGGGAAATATATCCCGGTATTCCTCTAAAAAACAGGGCATATCGACTTTTCCTGCTGGTTATGTTGGTCAGGAAAATATTTCTTATTACAGGAGGAAAAACGCCGGATGAACCACTTTTAACTTCATACTGGCAATCTATGTCCAGTACTGATTCTTTGACTTCTCCCACGTAGATATTGCTAAAGTATATGTTTTCTATGATTCCTCCCCGCAGGCTGTTGGTTTTTATGCGCAGGGCTCGTTCGAGTTCAGGACTGTCCATTTTGCAGCTGTCAACCACTACATTTCTGCATCCTCCTGAGACTTCACTTCCTATGGAGACTCCGCCATGACCGTTTTTCATCCTGCAAGCTATAATCAGGATATTTTCGCTCATTCGGTTCCATTTGCGCCCGTCATGATCGCGGCCCGATTTGATGGCAATACAGTCATCTCCCGTATCAAAAAAACAATCGTGTATGATAACATTGCGGCATGATTCCGGATCAATGCCGTCGTTATTCGGTCCATGGCTTATTGCGTGAATTTTCCGTATGATAATATTTTCAGATAACAACGGATGAATCAACCAGAAGGGTGAATTGCGGATGGTAATGTCTTCAATCAATATACCGTTGCATTGAAAGAATTGAATAAAGGGAGGACGAAGATACCCTCCTTCGCCGAAATAACGAGCCTCCGGGTCTGTTTCCTGTTCATTAAGTTTCATGAGTCTGGGGCGGCCTGCTGAATCAAGCTGACTTGGCATTCCTTTTTTCCAGCCGTATTCAGGTTTGCCTTTCCACTTCCACCAGTTGGATGTGTCTGCCTGTCCATCCAGTATTCCCTCACCGGTTATTGCAATATTGTGCTCATTATATGCGTATATGAGTGGGCTGTAGTTATAGCAATCAATACCTTCCCATCGCGTTTTA
>JAAZNU010000025.1 GCA_012798135.1 Veillonellaceae bacterium
AAGAAGTTATTGCTAACTTCCCCGTTCGACTTGCATGTGTTAGGCGCGCCGCCAGCGTTCGTCCTGAGCCAGGATCAAACTCTCCATAAATAATTTATGAAAGAGCTGATTGCTCATTCAAACTTGGCTTACTTTTTTTTTGCCTGCTTTTCGCAGGCTCCACGCTTTGCTTGGCTTCTCTTTGTTCAGTTTTCAAGGAACCCCGTCTTGCGACGGCTTTTATATATTAACACACCCCCTAGGGCCTGTCAACATCTATTTTACGGGATTTTATTCTTTTTGTTTCTTTTGTTGACAGAAGGAAGTCGTCACTGCGACTTCCTTCTGTTATTGGCCCTCTTGGGATTTCTATCATACCACAGGTTAAAAGGGTTGTCAACGAATCGTCAAAATTGTTTGTCTACTTACATGTCCGTATTCAACGGGGTGACAATCGTGGCCGTCTTTTCCCCGTCGTCCGAGGATTTATCGACCATAGCCAGGGCGACAACCCGCTGATTTTCTTCCGTGCGCATCAAAGCCACCCCTTGGGTGTTGCGGCCGATCACCCGGATCTGGCCGACATCCATCCGGATAATAATGCCGTCATTATTGATCAGCAGCAAGTCCTGCTCCGGCCGGACGACCCGCAGGCCGACCACCGCGCCGGTTTTTTCCGTCACCTTCAGATTAATCAATCCCTTGCCGCCACGACTTTGCGTCCGGTATTGATCAACGGCGGTGCGCTTGCCGAAGCCCAGCTCGGAAACCACGAGCACCTGGCCATTCGGATTCATGGTATCCATACCGACAATGGAATCCAGTTCCTGCAGATTGATCCCTTTGACGCCGCGGGCGGACCGTCCCATCGAACGGACATCCTGCTCGGAAAAGTTGATGGCCATGCCATCGCGGGTGCCCAGGATGATCTGCTGATTGCCGTCGGTCAGCTTGACGCCGATCAATTCATCGTTGTCATCGAGCACGATAGCGATCAGGCCGTTTTTCCGGACCGTTTCGAACTCCATCAGATCAGTCTTTTTCACGATGCCGTTCCTGGTTCCCATAAACAGATAAGAACCTTCCGTGATCTCCCGAATCGGGATCACCGCCGTGATTTTTTCTTCCGGCTGCAGCGACAGCAGATTGATGATGGCGGTGCCGCGCGCGGTCCGGCCGGCTTCCGGCAGTTCATAGCCCTTGATGACGAATACCCGGCCGCGGGTCGTGAAGAAGAACACCTGATGGTGGGTTGTCGCAGTGAACAGGTGCTCGACGAAATCTTCCTCCTTGGTCCCGGCGCCTTGAATTCCCCGACCGCCCCGTTTCTGGGCGCGATAGGTGTCGATGGGCTGCCGTTTGACATAGCCGGAATGGGTGATGGTGATGACGATATCTTCCTCGGCGATCAGATCTTCCCGCGACAGATCCTGAACCTCGCCGATGATCTGGGTCCGGCGTTTGTCACCGAACCGTTTCTTCATTTCGAGCAAGTCTTCGCGAATAATGCCGAACACTTTATGTTCATCCGCCAGCACCGCTTCGAGATACTCAATCAGTTGCATCGTATCGAAATAATCCTTGTCGATTTTTTCCCGTTCCAGGCCGGTCAGGCGATGCAGTCGCAAATCGAGGATCGCCTGCGCCTGCCGCTCGGACAGTGTAAAAATTTCCATGAGGTTGGTCCGGGCGATGTCCACGGTCTGCGCTTCCCGGATCGTGTTGATGACCGAATCCAAATGGTCCAGCGCAATCCGAAGGCCTTCCAGGATGTGAGCCCGGTCCCGCGCTTTTTTCAGATCGAATTGCGTCCGCCGGACGATAATTACTTTCTGATGCTCCAGATATTGATACAGGATTTCCTTTAAGCCGAGCGTCCGAGGCCGCCCGTTCACCAGCGCCAGCATATTGACGCCGAAAGTTTCCTGCAACTGGGTATGTTTGTAGAGCTGATTCAGCAGGACGTCCGGGTTGGTATCCCGCCGGACCTCCATCACGACCCGCATGCCGGTGCGGTCGCTTTCATCACGCAGGTCGGTCAGGCCTTCAATGGTTTTATTTCGGACCAGATCGGCGATCGTTTCAATGAGCCGAGCCTTATTCACTTGATACGGCAGTTCGGTGACCAAAATGCGCTGTTTGCCGTTGCTCATCCGCTCGATGCGAGCACAGGCCCGCATACGGATCGCGCCCCGGCCGGTGGCATAAGCGGAACGGATTCCCTCGCGGCCCATGATCAACGCGCCGGTCGGAAAGTCCGGTCCAGGAATGGCCTCAATCAATTCCTCCAGGGAAACTTCCGGGTTATCGATCATTTTAACTAACCCGTCGACGACTTCGCCCAGATTATGCGGCGGAATGTTGGTCGCCATGCCGACGGCAATGCCGGTCGCGCCGTTGATCAGCAGATTGGGCACTCGGGCGGGCAATACCGAAGGCTCTTCCAACGATTCGTCATAGTTCGGGACAAAATCAACGGTTTCTTTTTCAATGTCGGCCAGCATCTCTTCGGCAATCTTCGCCATCCGAACTTCGGTGTAGCGCATGGCCGCGGCGGAATCGCCATCCACCGAGCCAAAGTTGCCGTGGCCGTCGACCATCATGTACCGGGAAGAAAAGTCCTGCGCCATCCGCACGGTGGCGTCATATACGGACGAATCGCCATGCGGGTGGTATTTACCCAAAACTTCGCCGACGATACGGGCTGATTTCTTGTAAGCCTTGTTTGATGTCATACCGGCTTCGTGCATGGCGTACAGGATTCGCCGGTGAACCGGTTTCAGTCCGTCGCGGACATCCGGCAGCGCCCGGCTGACAATAACGCTCATAGCATAGTCGATATATGATTTTTGCATCTCATCTTCGATGCGGACCGGTTGTATTTTGCCGTGATTAATTTCCATCAATTCATCCCCTCGACGCTACGCTATCCAGTAAAAGTCAAACATCCAGATTTCGGACCAGGTGAGCATTATCTTCGATGAATTGCCGCCGCGGCTCAACCTTGTCGCCCATCAGGACCGAAAAGATTTCATCGGCGGTCATCGCATCCTCCATCGTGACTTGCAGCAAGGTCCGTTCCTCCGGATTCATCGTCGTTTCCCACAACTGTTCCGGATTCATCTCGCCGAGGCCTTTATAGCGCTGAAGCGTAATATCGTTTTTGCCGATTTTTCGGAATAACTCTTCCAGAGCCGCATCATTGTACAAATACCAGTGTTCCTTGCCCTTTTTCGCCAGATACAGAGGCGGCTGGGCGATAAAGACCCGGCCGTTTTCGATCAGCGGCTGCATATAGCGATAGAAAAACGTCATCAGCAGCGTCCGAATATGTGCGCCGTCGACGTCGGCATCGGTCATAATGATGATTTTGCCATAACGGGATTTTTCCAGATCGAAATCGCTGCCGATACCGCTGCCAAAGGCGGTAATCATCGCCCGAATCTCCAGGCTGTTCAGTATTTTATCCATGCGGGCCTTTTCCACGTTCAGAATCTTGCCGCGCAACGGCAAAATCGCCTGGAATCGACGATCCCGGCCCTGTTTCGCCGAACCGCCGGCCGAATCGCCCTCCACCAGATAAATCTCCGTCTGGAGAGGATCCCTAATGGAACAGTCGGCAAGTTTGCCCGGTAGTGAACTGATTTCCAGGGCGCTTTTGCGCCGGGTCAATTCGCGGGCTTTGCGGGCGGCATCGCGGGCCCGGGCGGCCAAAATGGTTTTTTCAATGATTCGCCGGGCTACCGTCGGATTTTCCTCAAAGAATTCACTGAGCTTCTCGAAAACCATCGCATCGACAATGCCGCGAACTTCGCTGTTCCCCAGCTTCGACTTGGTCTGTCCCTCAAACTGCGGTTCCTGGATCTTCAGGCTAAGCACCGCCGTCAATCCTTCCCGGGCATCCTCGCCGCTCAGGTTCTCATCCGCGTCCTTCAGCAAATTCATCTTGCGGGAATAATCGTTAATCGCGCGGGTCAGCGCCGATTTGAAACCGCTGAGATGCGTCCCGCCCTCCTGAGTGTTGATATTGTTGACGAACGCGAACATGTTTTCCAGATAACTGTCATTATACTGGATCGCGACCTCAACGACCGTCGTGTCTTTTACGCCGTTAATATAAATGGGTTGCGGATGCAGAACATCCTTGTTTTTATTTAGATGCTCAACAAAGGAAACAATGCCGCCGTCAAATTTATATTCCTTGTTTTCGCCGCTCCGTTCGTCGATCAGGGAAATGGACAAACCGCGATTCAAAAAAGCCAGTTCCCGCAACCGATGCTTCAAGGTATCAAAGCTGAATACCGTTTCTTCGAAAATTTCCGGATCAGGTTTGAACCAAACCCGGGTTCCGGTGGTTGACGTCGTACCGACTACAGTTAGCGGTTCCACCGTCTTGCCTTTTTCAAAACTGATTTCATGAATTTTTCCGTCCCGTTGAACCTGCACCTTCATTTTTTCGCTGAGGGCGTTCACTACGGACACGCCAACGCCATGCAGACCGCCCGACACTTTATAACCGGCACCGCCAAACTTGCCGCCGGCGTGCAAGATCGTCAGCACCACTTCAACTGCGGGTTTGCCGGTTTCGTGCATATCTACCGGAATTCCCCGGCCATTGTCAATCACGGTGATCGAATTGTCAGGATGAATGATAACGCTGACTTTATCGCAGTAACCGGCCAAGGCCTCGTCAATGCTGTTGTCCACCACTTCATAGACCAGGTGATGGAGCCCTTTGCCGGAAGTACTGCCGATATACATGCCGGGACGTTTTCGAACAGCTTCCAGCCCTTCCAGAACCTGAATCTGTTCGGCGCCATAATTTCCGTTCACATTCGTTTCTTTATCCTCAATCAATTGTTTTCATTCCTTCCAGCAAGCCGAATTTTTGAACCCGCTTGCATAAAGTATGGGCAGAAATCGGCGAAATATATACTCGTTGATTGACCGTCACAATCAAACTTTTCGCATTCTTTTCCTGTTCGTCCGAGATATCAATAATTTCTCCCTCTTCCTGCAGCTGCTTCAAAAAACGGCGATTAATGAAATTTCGATCGGTTGCGCCCTTAAGATTAATAATGGCGATCAAATCTTCCGACCGGATCATAAACTCACTGCCGATGTGAAGATACACGGCATCTCTCCCTTTCCAAAATACTCTGCACTTAAATTATATTTTATGCCGCTTTCTCCTTAGCCCAGCTAAAATCGTCATTTCCTGAAAATCAATCTGCCGCCGCTGATCCTGCCCAATTCGATTATCAATCAGCCCAGAAATCTTTTCTAATTTTTCCTTCGTAGGTTCCTGGAAAAATGAAAAATGTCCCAGCTGATATTTTATATCCTGCAAAATCACATGTGAAAAATTATCATTGATTTTTTGCAACAACTGCCGACGCCGCATAAATAATTCCTGATTCCAGACGGAACTGTCCACGCTAACGAACAAAGTGGCCCTCTCAACCCGTTGCGGCAAGGAATGCCGGCTCGCTTCCAAACCGACAAGTTCCGGCCAATGTTTTTCGACCCAGGCCCGTTTAAAGCCATCTTTATCGGCTAGCTTATTGACAATATTTCGGATGATTTCCCGTATGGAACTCACAGGCCAAGACTCCCGTCGTCCATAGATACGACCCCCGAATCAATCCAGTAATACATCGGTTTCAAATCACTAAGACCATGAAGCCGTTCAGTGCCGGTAATAAACGTCTGAACTTTGCCATTGATTTCTTCCACCAGTTTCAGGCGCCGTTTTTCATCCAGTTCGCTCATTACGTCATCCAGCAACAAAATTGGATATTCGCCGATGCTTTCATTCATCAGTTCAATTTCCGCAAGTTTCAGGGACAACACCGCTGTCCGTTGTTGTCCCTGTGAGGCAAAACTTTTCCCGTCGCGACAATTGATGAAAAAAGCGATATCATCCTTATGCGGACCGATTTCGGTTGTCCCCCGCCGGATATCCCTTTCTCGGTTTTTTTTCAGTTCATCCTCATACCAGAAATGATAATCAGAGACCGTTTCCGTTCCCGACGCGGCATAGATGCAATAATGTGCGGAAAAAGTTTCCCGCCCGGCCGTAATTTTTTCATGAATCCGGCCGGCAATTTCATTTAACCGCCCGATGTTTCGCTGCCGTTCCCGCACCAGAATTGCCGCCAACGGATGGAGCTGTTCATCCCATACATCCAGAATGGCCCGCTTGGCTTGACCTTCCTGAATTTGCTTTAATAAAACATTCCGCTGAAACAAAGCCCGCTGATATTGCAGCAACGCGCGATAATACGCCGGTTGGGTCTGAGAAAGCTCAAGGTCCAGAAACTTTCGCCGTCCGGCCGGCGTTCCTTTAATCAACAGCAAATCTTCCGGCGAAAACAGAACGGCATTCAAATAACCGATTACATCCCTCTTTTTCATAGGTTGACCGTTTAAAAGATTTTCGCGTTTTTCACCTTTTTTTAAGATAAACTGTACATTATGATCAGCAATCCGATTCTGAAATAAAACCATCAACCGGCTTTCCGCCGCATCCCAGCCTATCAATTCTTCGTCGACCGCTGTCCTGAACGATTTACTTAATACGGCAAAAAAAATAGCTTCCAACAGATTGGTCTTGCCTTGTGCATTTTTCCCCACGAAAACTTGCACACCCGGCAAAAAATCAATCACAGCTTCCCGGTAATTGCGGAAGTTTTTCAGTTTAAGCTGTGTTACGTTCATAAACCGGCATCAGAGATCTGCTTAACGACCAAATATTCCTGCGCATCGACGCAAACAAGGTCGCCCGGCACGATCTTTTTTCGTCGTTCATAAACAACCACGCCATTAACCGTCACTCGACCCTCATCCACGAGGAAACGGGCCTGCCCGCCCGTTTCCGTAATACCGAGCCATTTAAGCAATTGATCCAGCTGAATAAACTCCGTGGTAATTTCCGCAATTTCGCGTTTCATCTTAATTGGTCCGGATCGGCGTCAAAATATAGGTATATTCGTTGTCATCCAGCAGTTTCAGCATCACCGGGCTCAATGGCGATTTCAGATGGAACTTGACCTGGCCCGGCCCGGCTATGCGCAAAACATCCAGTAGATATTTGGCATTGAAGGCAATTTCAATCGGTTCGCCTTCCGGCGTTATTTCCAGGCTTTCCGTCGCACTGCCTGCGTCGGGATTGTTTCCGGCCAGCTCCAAGGCGGTCGGGGTAAATTTAATCTTGATGATATTGTATTCGCCATCCCTGGCTAACAGAGAAACGCGTTCCACCGCTTCATAGAGAATATTGGCGTCAATCACGCAATAAGAAGAAAATTCCGCCGGAATTACTTTTTTATAATCAGGAAATTGTCCTTCAATGACGCGGGACATAATATAAATATTATCAAATAAAAAAGCGACCTGATTCTTCAGCCAAAAAATCCGGACATCCATCGGCACGTCGAAATTCAGGATCTTAAAAATCTCATTCAATAACTTGCCGGGAATAATCATCTTGGCAGTCACTGTCGACTCCGGTAACGAGGATTTCTTCAAAGCCAGCCGATGAGTGTTGGTGGCCACCATGGTAATTTCACCGGGCGTCACTTCGAACAACGCTCCTGTAAACAGCGGACGACTTTCATCGGTGGAACAGGCGAATACCGTTTTCCGAATCAAATTTTTCAGAACATCGTCTTTCAGCGTGATCGAATTATTGCTTTCAAATTTTTTAATGGTGGGAAATTCGTCGGCGGGAAAGGAAAGAATCTTAAATTCGGTTTTTTCGGCGGAAACCGTAATCATGCTGCTTTGCGCGGAAGAAGCAATTTCGATGGTTTTACCGCCGATTTTACGAATAATTTCCGGAAAAAATTTTCCCGACAGAACCACTTTGCCGGGGTCAATTACTTCCGCCGGAATGGTCATGCTGATGCCGACTTCATAGTCGGTTGCCTGTAATTCCAAAGATCCATCCGTGGCCATCAAATGAATGCCGGTCAAAATGGGTAATGTTGTCTTGGTGGCGGTTGCTTTTTGGACGATTTGTACGGCAGTCAGAAGTTGTTCTTTTTCACAGCGAATTTTCATAGTAGCCTCCTTCTGCAGGGTAATAATCGTAGTAAGCGATGTTAGCAATGTGGAAAACTAGACCGGGTCGCCGAAAATCAAGGGTTGCTGCGTGTGGATGAAGTTGTGATAAACTCGGTGTTCCGATAAGTTAGGTTGTGAAGGACGGACGAAATGGCTAACTGAGAACATTTTTTTCGACAAGAAGTTGTGGACGAACTCAGTCGTTTTGAATTTTGGTGGTGATTTCGGCGAGGATGGCGGCGATTCGGCTGTCTTCCTGCCGTTCGCGGTTGACCTTTTCGTAGGCGTGGATAACAGTCGTGTGGTCGCGGCCACCAAAAAATTCGCCGATTTTCGGCAAGGACCAATCGGTCATTTCCCGGCACAGATACATGGCCAGCTGGCGGGGAACGGTAACATTGCGGGTTCGCCGTTTGGAAACCAGATCGTCGATTTTGATCCGGAAGTGGGCGGCGACGATTTCCTGAATTCGTTGTGCGGTAATCTGGCGGGTTTTGTTTTTCGGGAACAGGTCCTTTAGCGACTCCATCGCCAATTCGATGGTGATCGGTTTACGGTTCAGGAAGGAAAAGGCGTTGACACGGTTGAAGGCGCCCTCGAGTTCCCGGATATTGTTGTCGATGCGGGTGGAAATATAGACAATGACGTCATTGGGCATGGTAATGTTTTCTAACAATGCTTTTTTTCGCAGGATGGCAATCCGCGTTTCCAGGTCCGGCGACTGGATATCCGTGGTCAGACCCCATTCAAATCGTGACCGCAGGCGGTCTTCGAGCGTTGGGATGTCTTTGGGCGGCCGGTCGCTGGAGATGATGATTTGTTTATTTGCTTCGTGCAGTGCGTTAAAGGTATGAAAAAATTCTTCCTGCGTTTGTTCCTTTTTCGCCAGAAACTGAATATCGTCGATCAGCAGAACGTCGATATTGCGATAGCGGTTGCGGAAGCTTTCCGGGTGGCCGCTCATGATGGCATTGATGAAATCGTTGGTGAATTTTTCGCTGGTGATATATAAAATTTTTGCTTCCGGGTGAATCTGCATGATCCGGTGACCAATCGCGTGCATAAGGTGGGTTTTGCCCAAGCCGACGCCGCCGTAAATAAAAAACGGATTATATACTTTGGCCGGCATCTCCGCGACCGCCAGGGACGCCGCGTGGGCGAAGCGGTTGGAATTGCCGATGACAAAAGAGTCAAAGGTATATTTGGGATTCAGTGGAGAGTAGGAGTCTTCGGGACGGGGCGGCAGGACGGCGACAGCGGTTACGGGAACCGTAGCGATAGTCCCGGAGTAGGGGGTTCGCGGCGGGACGGGCGGCAGAGTCTCGGTCGGCTCTGGCGTTTGCAGAATGGAAATATTGACAATGACCGGTTGAGCGACGACCGTTTCCAGTGCTTTCCGGATCAAAGAAAGATGCCGGGTTTCCACCCATTCCTTAACGATCTGACGGTTGGTGCCAATGGAAAAAACCCCATTTTCGTACGAGATGGGGGAGAGAACTTTGATCCAGGTTTCGAAACTGGGGCGATTAATTTCCTTTTCCAACAGCGAAAGGGTCTGCTGCCAGAGGGAATGAGGATCTTGTTCGGACAAGAGGGTCAGCCCTTTCAAAAATAATTATCCACAGAATTATCAACAATTGTGTATAAGTACAGAAAATATTGCCGGATCGATGGTTTGAATCGTAAAAATCCAAATTACCGAGTACTATCATAACAAATGGGGACAAAGTTATCAACAGGAACTGTGGGTTTGTGTTTTTGGTTTGCTGTTTTTGTTGACACTGAACTTAGCGTGAACTATAATCTTTAATAGTCAGCATAGAACAGGATTGTTGTTTGGACTTAAGGAGGTGTGAGGATGAAACGGACATATCAACCGAATGTGTTGTGGAAAAAGAAGACGCACGGTTTTCGTGAGCGGATGAAAACGATTGGTGGACGGCTTGTCTTGAAAAGACGTCGCGCAAAGGGAAGAAAAGTTTTGTCCGCATAGTAGGCCGCTCAAGGTAGTGGCCTATTTTCCTTTTTGGAGTTGTACGGATGAATTTTCATTTTTTGCGAAAACATCGTTTACGTAAGCGGGTCTTGTTCCGCAAGGTGTATGAGGAGGGCCGGTTTGTATCCAACCGGCTGTTGTCCTTTCACTTTTTGCCGAATCCCGACCAGCGGCGCCGGGTCGGTTTTGCCGCTGGAAAGAAGCTCGGCGGCGCGGTGCTCAGAAATCGCTGCAAGCGCCGTTTGCGCGAATGTTACCGCTTAAATCAGGAGCGATTGCCGGCCGGAATGGATTGCATCTTTGTGGCTAGAAAAGCGATGGTCGACGTCGACTGGCAGCAACTGTCGGCGGCGTTCCTCGATTTGCTTCGCCGTAGCCGGACCTTGACGGGCAGCTCGCGCCGTTGATTCTGGAGAAGAATATGAAAAAAAGCGTGATTTTTTTCATTCAGTTTTATCGCAACTATATTTCTCCCTATAAAACGCCTTGTTGCCGCTTTGTGCCGACCTGTTCGGAATACGCGCTCCTGGCCGTCGAAAAATATGGCGTCGCCAAGGGCTTGCTGCTTGCCGGAAAGCGGTTGCTGAAATGCCATCCTTTGCATGCCGGTGGTTATGATCCTGTTTAACCGGTGAAAACAGGACTTTATTAAGGAGTGAAGAAGACTTGTTTGATACGTTTGTTACACACCCCATGCAGCAGGCCTTGACTTTTTTCTATATGCTGACTCAAAAGGCAGGCTTTCCCAGCTATGGCATCGCCATTATTTTGCTGACGGTCGCGATCAAAATTTTGTTGTATCCCTTGACCGTCAAACAGGTGAAGTCCATGAAGACGATGCAGGATCTTCAGCCCAAGATGAAGGCGTTGCAGGAAAAATATAAGGACAACAAGGAAAAACTTCAACAGGAAATCGCCGATCTGTATAAGACCCATAAAGTCAACCCCTTATCGGGGTGTCTGCCGCTGATCGTTCAAATGCCGCTGCTCATGGGAATCTTTTTTGCGATCAAGGAATATAAGTACGAGGGAGCCACAAACTTCCTCTGGATTAAGAGCCTGCAACAGGGAACCTCCCTCACCGATCCCAGCGATCCGTATTTTATTATTCCGCTGTTGTGCGCCCTCACCACTTATATCCAGCAAAAACAGACAACCACGGAGATGACGCAGCAGAACAAGATGATGCTGATGTTCATGCCGGTCTTCATCGGCTACATTACGATCACCTTTCCGGCGGGACTGGGAATATATTGGGTTGTCAGCAATATGGTCCAGATTGCGCAACAGTGGTTCATGTACCGTAATTCCACTGCTGCTTGAGGAGGAAACGCCATGGAGATGATCGAAAAAACCGGCAAAACCGTTGAAGAAGCCTTGGAAGCGGCCCTGGCCGAACTGGGTGTCGATCGGGACCGGGTCGAATATAAGGTTGTGGAAGCCCCCTCCAAGCCGTTGTTCGGTTTGCTCGGCGGCCGGGAAGCCCGGGTCGAGGTGACGCTGAAAAAGCCGGAGCCGATTGAGGTTGCCCGGCAGTTTTTAGACAAAGTGACCCGTGCCATGGGGCTGAGCGTAACGATGCAGGTCGTGGAGTCCGAAGATTGCGTGACCATCAACTTGCGGGGCGAGGACCTCGGCCTGTTGATCGGTAAACACGGTCAGACTTTGGATGCCCTGCAGTACCTGACCAATCTGGCGGCGCAGCGGGATGGCCGGGAGCGCCTGCGAATCGTAATTGATGTGGAAGATTATCGCAAACGGCGGGCGGAAACCCTGGAGCAACTCGCTCTCCGGCTGGCCGATCGCGCCAAGCGCAGCGGCGATCGGGTGGTGCTGGAGCCAATGACGCCGCACGAGCGCAAAATTATTCATATGAGCTTGCAAGAGGATTCCCGGATCGAAACTTACAGTGAAGGACAGGAGCCGTTCCGGCGGGTAGTTATCGCGCCAAAGAAATAGCGGCTGTCCTTCCCAATGCGGTAGGTATTTGTTGGAGGCGTTTGAAGAATGGAAGCGGAAACCATCGCGGCCATTGCGACGGCGATTGGGGAAGCCAGTATTGGGATTGTAAAATTAAGCGGTCCGGCATCTGTCAAGATTGCCCGGACCGTTTTTCACAATTTCCACAAAGGGGCCGTAGCTGAACTGACGCCCCGAAAAATGATCTACGGGAGAGTCGTCGATCCGGACTCGGGCGAGCGGATCGATGAGGCTCTCTGCGTCTATATGCCGGCACCGCATTCCTACACCTGCGAGGATGTGGTGGAAATTCAGACCCACGGCGGAACCGCCGTACTCCGGCGCGTATTGGCGCTGCTGCTGCGGCAGGGGGCCCGGCTCGCCGGTCCCGGCGAGTTTACCGAGCGGGCCTTTCTAAACGGCCGGATCGATCTGAGCCAGGCGGAAGCGGTAATGGACATCATCCGGGCCAAGAATGACGCGGCGTTGCGAAACGCCAGCTCTCAGCTTGCCGGAGTCCTGTCGCAGCGAATCGCCCAGATCCGCCGGGATTTGCTGGATTTTCTCGCGCAGGCGGAAGCGGCCATCGATTATCCGGAGGACGAGATTGAAGTAATGCCGCCAGTCAGGGCAGTGGAGTCGATTCAGACGGTGCTCGGCGAAATCGAGGGGCTATTGGCCTCGGCCCGGGTGGGAAAGATTTTGCGGGAGGGGCTGCGCACCGTCATTGCCGGCCGCCCGAATGTGGGCAAGTCCAGTTTGCTGAATGCCCTGCTGGGCGAGGACCGGGCCCTGGTCACGGAGATCCCGGGCACAACCCGCGACAGCATCGAAGAATACCTGGATCTCCGGGGAATTCCGCTACGCATTGTCGATACCGCCGGTTTGCGCGACAGCGACGACCGAATCGAGCAGCTGGGGATTCAGCGCACGCGCGAGTTTTTGTCCTCGGCCGCCCTGATACTGTTTCTGCTGGACGCCTCGCGGCCACTGACCAACGAGGATATCGAGACGTTTGCGAGCCTGCCGCCGGTCCCGGTGATCATCGTCGTCAATAAAATGGATTTGCCGCAATTGCTGGATTCGGCGCAATGGCAACAGCTGGCCGGGGCGTATACGGTCGTGCCGATTTCGGCGAAGGAACGGACGGGTTTTGTGGAGCTGGAGCGGGCGATCGAAAGGTTGGTTCTGGAAGGCGCCGGTTGGAACTCGGAGATGTTTTTTGTCAGCAATGCCCGGCATTATGAAAGCCTAGACCAGGCCAGGACTTCGTTGTTGTCAGCTCTCACTGCCTTGCGCGACGGTTTGCCGCTGGACTGCGCCACCATCGATCTGAGGGCGGCGCTGGCAGCCCTGGGCCAGATCACCGGCGAAACGGTTTCCGATGAAATCGTCCGGGAAATTTTCGCCAAGTTTTGTTTAGGAAAGTAGGCTGTTCAAGAATGTTGTATGCCGACCAGTATGATGTGATTGTCATTGGCGCCGGCCACGCCGGCTGCGAAGCGGCGTTGGCGGCGGCCCGGATTGGTTGCTCTGTGCTGCTGGTGACGCTGAATCTCGACAATATCGCCATGATGCCCTGCAATCCCTCGGTGGGCGGGCCAGCCAAGGGGCATTTGGTCCGGGAGATCGACGCCATGGGCGGGGAAATGGGGATTGCCGCCGACCGGGCCAGTATCCAGATGCGTATGCTCAATACCGCCAAGGGTCCGGCAGTGCACGCCCTGCGCGCCCAGGCCGACAAACTGGAGTATCAGAAGGCGATGCGCTTGGCGCTGGCCGACGAATCCCGTCTGCAAGTGCGGCAACTGCTGGTGGAGCAGCTGTTGTTTGAGGGCAAGACTGTTACGGGAATTGTCACGGAAACCGGCGAGCGCATCGGCTGCAGCGCCTTGGTGCTGGCGACCGGAACCTATCTGCGCGGTCGGGTGATTATCGGCGACGTCGCCTTCCCCGGCGGACCGAACGGCCAGCGGGCGGCGGTCAATTTGTCGGCGTCCCTGCTGGCGGCGGGGATCCGGCTGCGGCGTTTCAAGACCGGCACGCCGGCCCGTATCGACCGACAGTCCGTTGATTTTTCAAAAATGCAGATTCAGCCCGGCGATAAGGAATTGCACAATTTTTCGTTCCTGGATTTCATTTCGGCGCGGGAACAGGTACCCTGCTGGCTGACGTACACGACGCCGGAAACGCATCGCCTGATCCGGGAAAATTTGCATAGGGCCCCTCTGTACAGCGGCCAGATTGAAGGGACCGGACCGCGGTATTGCCCGTCCATTGAAGTAAAAATCGTGAACTTTCCGGACAAGGAGTCGCATCAGGTGTTTATCGAGCCGGAGGGACTGTCGACACCGGAGCTGTATGTTCAGGGCATGTCGACCAGCCTGCCGACGGACGTTCAGGTGGCCATGCTGCGTTCGATCCCCGGACTGGAACAGGCCCGGATCATGCGCTACGGCTACGCGATCGAGTATGACTGCATCGACCCGACCCAGCTGGATCTGTCGCTGGCCTTCAAGAATTATCCGGGGCTGTTTGCCGCCGGCCAGGTCAATGGTTCCTCCGGCTACGAAGAGGCGGCGGCCCAGGGGCTGATCGCGGGGATCAACGCGGCCCGGCTGGTGCAGGGTCTGGACCCGGTGCTGATTTCGCGCGCGGAAGGCTATATCGGCGTATTGATCGACGATCTGGTGACCAAAGGCACCAACGAACCCTACCGGATTATGACCTCGCGGGCGGAGTACCGACTGCTGCTGCGTCACGACAACGCCGACCTGCGCCTGACCCGGAAAGGGCACGAGGCAGGACTGGCCTCGCCGCTACGCTGGCAGCGGACCGAGCAGAAACGGCGTCAGATCGAAACAACCCTGGAACTGTTGAAACAAACGATCGTGTCGCCGTCTTCGCCGGTACAGGAACGGTTGCGGGAACAGGGGTCGGCCGAGCTGCGCACGGGGATCAGCGCCTATGATTTGCTCAAACGGCCCAATATCGGCTACGCTGATATCCGGACGGAACTGGCGTTGCCGGAATTGTCGCCGGAGGTCGTTTTTCAGGTCGAAGTCATGATAAAATACGAAGGGTATATCAAAAAGCAAATCGAGCAGGTGCAACGGGCGGCGATGCTGGAAGACAAAGTTTTGCCGACGGACCTGGATTATGCGGCGGTGCGGAGCCTGTCGAACGAGGCCCGGCAAAAACTGTCGGCGGTCCGTCCGGTTTCCATCGGCCAGGCGTCCCGAATCTCCGGGGTCTCGCCGGCGGACATCTCCCTGTTGCTGATTTACACCGAGCAGATGAGGCGGCGGCGAAATGGCGGGTAACGCGGCGGAACAAATGTTGCACTTTCTTCGACAGGCGGCCGGCGAACAGGGGATATCCCTCACCGACGGGCAGTTGGAAAAGTTCGCGGTCTATTACGATTTTTTGCTGGAGTATAACGGGAAAGTCAACCTGACGCGCATCACGGAGCCGTTGGACGTGGCCGTGAAGCATTTCGCCGATTCGCTCTCCCTGTTGCCGACCGGCTGGTTGCCTGCCGGCGGCCGGGTGGCCGATGTCGGCACCGGCGCCGGCTTTCCCGGCATTCCGCTGGCTATCATGCGGCCGGACCTGCAGGTGGTTCTGGTGGATTCCCTGCGCAAGCGGACGGCGTTTCTGAGCGAAGCCGTTCAGAAACTGGCGTTGCCCAATGTGACCGTCGTTTGGTCCCGGGCCGAAGACTTGGGCCGCGATCCGGAGTTTCGTGAACGCTTCGAAATAGTCCTGGCCCGGGCGGTGGCCGAGCTGAACGTGTTAGCGGAGCTATGCTTGCCGCTGGCGAAACCGGGCGGGGCGTTCGTGGCGATGAAGGGTCCGAAGGCGGAAGAAGAACTGGCGCGGGCAACTGCCGCGATCCGACTGCTTGGCGGCGGCGCCGCCGCGGTTGTTACAACTAAGTTGCCGCTGCTGGCGGAGGATCGTACGATTATCCGGATTGCCAAGCAGCGGCCGATTTCCGCGAAGTATCCCCGCAAGGCCGGAGTTCCGGAGCGATTGCCACTGTCCGCCGACGTAAAATAAACAGGTGAGGGTGTATGAAAACGATTAGCAGACTTTTTTTCAACCGGCTCCCCTCGGCGAAAAATGCGGAGTTTCCGGATCCGGAACCCCTGCGAACCGAGATTGTCCCGATTCCGGTCGGTGAGATTCAGCCCAATCCGTTTCAGCCCCGTAAGACCTTCTCCGAGGAGGGCCTCCAGGAACTTGCCGCATCAATCCGCGAGTTCGGCGTGATTCAGCCGTTGATCGTCCGCAAGACCGACAGCGCCTATGAGCTGATTGCCGGCGAGCGCCGTCTGCGCGCATCCCGGCAGGCGGAATTGACGGAAGTTCCCTGCGTCCTGCGACCAGCCACCGACAAAGAAATGGCGGAGATCGCCCTGATTGAGAATCTGCAGCGGGAAGATCTGCATTTTTTTGAGGAAGCCCTGGGCTACGAAAAGTTGCTGACTCAGTTTCATTTGACGCAAGACGAGCTGGCGGAGCGCGTCGGCAAAAACCAGTCGACGATTGCCAACAAGCTGCGACTGTTGAAACTGCCGGCGCCAATGCGGGAATTCATTTTCCGCGAAAAACTGACTGAGCGCCATTCCCGCGCGTTGCTCAAAATCGAGGAGCCGGCCGGTCAATGGTCGATCCTGCAGACGGTGGTCGAACAAAAACTGAATGTCCGGGACACGGAAGCCCTGATCGAGGCCCAGGTTCAGCCGCCGCCGCCGGAGCAGAAACCGGTCCGCCGCCCGGCCATGCTGAAGATTGTCAAGGATGTGCGGATTTTCATCAATACCGTGGGCGAACTGGTGAAGCAGATGAAAAAAACCGGACTGGATGTCCGGTTGACCCAGGAACAGGATGAGGACACCGTCACCATTACGATGGTGGTGCCGAAGCGACGTTGAGGTTGCCGCCAAAGCGGCGTATGTAAGCGTCGAGGTTATTGAATTTTCGGCGCAGTCCGGCGGCGTTCATGTAACGGATCTTGCCGAAGATGTTCCGTTCGCCCCAGGGGCGGTCGTGGACCCCGCCGATGCTCCAGGCGATGCCGGCGTAACCGTTGGGGTCCCGCCCGTCCAGTGAATAGTGATTGTTCAGTTCAATGGCGGTGGCCAGGGCGGCGTCGGGATTGCTCGTCCACTCGAGGATTTTTTTGGCCCAGTACATCCGCATATAGCCATGCATTTTGCCGGTTTCCACCAGTTGCCGTTGCGCCGCGTTCCAGGCCGGATCGTGGGTGTGGGCCGCCGCCAGCGCCGCGGCGTCATACAGGTAGGACCGCCGGTCAGCGTAATGTTGCTTCAGGGTTTCCTGCGCCCAGGCGGGAAACCCTTTGCTATTGTCATAGTTCGGATTATAGTGACAGAAATTGTCGGCCAGTTCCCGCCGGACGATCAGCTCTTCGAGGAAGGATTCCTGACTCTGGCCCAAGGGGCTGGCCTGGAGGACTTCCAGAAACACCCGTTGCGCCGACAACTGGCCGAAATGGAGATAGGGCGACAGGCCCGACTGGCCGTCCAGGGAGGGATCGTTGCGCGAATCGCCGTAGGCGGCCAATTTTTCCCGGAGAAAGCTGCGTAATCGCCGCTGTCCGGCCACTGCGCCCGGTGCAAGTTCGGGGTAGTCCGGAACGCCTGGTGTCGGCGCGGCGATGAGCTTGACCGCCATGTCGACCTCGGCGGCGTCGCCGAAGGGATGCCGAAGCAGTTCCGGATAGGGTTCCGTAAAGTCCGCCAGCAGGCGGCGCAATTTCGGCCGGAGCGTATAGGCGCCGAACTCCTGTTTGTTGGAGGCAACCCAGCAGGGAACGACATTGTGGGCATCCACTTCCTCGATCGGCACCGCGACGACCGATTGCAGGGCGCGTTTCCAGGCCTGCTTGGTTTTCAACGGGTCGAAATCGGTGACCAGCAACGAACAGGGCTGACGCCTGAGATATTGCGCCAGTTCCGTCACCGGATCGCCGGACAGCACGACCAAGGGAATGTTTTTTGCCGCCAGTTGCCGCCGCGTTTCCTGCAAGCCGGTCAACATAAACCGATAGTGCCGCGGCTGTGCCGACAAAAATTCCGGTGCCAGCGTGAATACTACGGACAGTGGCGCTTGGCGGGCCAGCGCCTGCTGCTGCGCGTGCAACAAAGCCCAGTTGTCCTCGGCTCGTTGATCCCGGCTCAGCCAATATACCACCGGCCCCGGCTGTAAATTGCCGTCTTGTATTCGACGGACGCGCTGTTGGTTCATGGTTGACCTCCTGTTTGTTTCACGTGAAACTTTTTGCGGGATAAATTTGCGGTTTCGGTTGAATGTCGGGCTGGTTGTTGTTACTATAGTAATGGTCAATCTATGTGCTTCACATGGAGGCCGTACATAATGGATGAGGTGACGTGTTGGTTAAAGTGATTGCGGTAACCAATCAAAAAGGGGGCGTCGGCAAGACGACGACGGCCGTCAATCTGAGCGCCTGCCTGGCCAGCCTGGGGCAGAAGGTGCTGTTGATCGACGTCGATCCCCAGGGTAATTCCACCAGCGGACTGGGAATCGATAAGGCATCGGTCAAGCGCTGCATCTACGATTGCCTGGTCAACGACGTGCCGATGGAAGAAGCCTGCCTGCCGACGCGCGTGGAGAATCTGTCGTTGCTGCCGGCCACGATTCAGCTGGCGGGGGCCGAAGTCGAACTGGTGTCCGTACTGGCCCGGGAGAACATGCTGAAACGGTCGCTCGAAAAAGTAAAGTACCGTTATAATTTCGTGATCATGGACTGTCCTCCTTCTTTGGGGTTGTTGACGGTCAATGCCCTGACTGCGGCGACATCGGTCCTGGTGCCGATCCAGTGCGAGTTTTATGCGCTGGAGGGCTTGTCCCAGCTGATGAAAACGGTCGGCCTGGTTCAAAAGAATCTGAATCCGTCGCTCCAACTGGAAGGTGTGTTGCTCACCATGTTCGACGCCCGGACCAATCTGTCGATTCAGGTGGTGGATGAGGTGAAGAACCATTTCCGGAACAAGGTATATCGGACAATAGTGCCGCGGAATGTCCGCCTCAGCGAAGCGCCGAGCCATGGGTTGCCCATCGTTCAGTACGACCCGAAGTCGCGGGGAGCCGAAGTATACATGGAGCTTGCCAAGGAGGTTTTGGGCGATGAATAGGAAAGGGTTGGGGCGGGGCTTGGATGCCCTGTTGGCGGGTGATTATCCGACGGCCAGCGGTGAGAACATCACCGAATTGGCGCTTGCCGATATTGTGCCGAATCGTTTTCAGCCGCGCCGGGAATTCGATGCCGAGCGACTGGCCGAGTTGGCGGACTCCATTAAGCGATACGGAGTTTTGCAGCCCATTGTATGCCGCCGTCAGGATCAGGGGTATGAACTGATCGCCGGCGAGCGCCGCTGGCGAGCCTCGCAACTCGCCGGCCTGGCTGTCGTTCCGGCGCTGATTCGCGACTATTCCGATGCGGAAATGACCGCGATTGCCCTGGTCGAAAATCTGCAGCGGGAAAACCTGAACCCGATGGAAGAGGCGCTGGCCTATCGACGTCTAATGGACGAGTTTGACCTGACCCAGGAGGAAATTTCCCTTCAGGTTGGCAAAAGCCGGTCGTTTATCGCTAATTCCGTTCGATTGCTCAATTTGCCGCCAGCGGTTCAGGAATATGTTTCACGTGGAACAATGAGTCCGGGACAAGCCCGGCCGCTGCTGGTGCTCCCCACGCCTTCCCTGCAGGAGGCGGCTGCTGCCGAAATCATCAAACATGCGCTGACAGCGCGCGAGGCCGAGGAACTGGCCCGGCAACGGACGCAGAAGCCGTTGCGGCGGCCGCCGGCCTCGGCGAAGAAAACGCCGCCGGACGGGACGCAGGCGCTGGCAGACCAGTTCAGCGCGGCTCTGGGCACCCGGGTGAAAATTCAGGCCAAGGACGCCGACAGCGGCGTAATCCTGATCGAGTATTATTCGGCGGAAGAACTGCAACGACTGCTGGAGCAGGTTGCCGGCGAACCGGACCTTGGCGAAGCCAACCGTCAGACTTCCCGACGGTCCCCATTCTCCGTCTGACGGCAGGAGGAAACAGGATGCGGCAGGAACGCGACGCGTTGGGCGACTGGTCCATCGACGAGGGCGCTTTCTATGGAATTGCGACCGCCCGGCTGCTGTCGGCGGTCAATGTCCCCGGCCCGGCCTTTCCGCCGGAACTGCCGGGCAATCTGTTGCGCGTGCGGCAGGCGCAGGCCGTCGCCTTTGGCCGGAGCCGGCAGTGGCCTGGCCGGACCGCGTTTGCGCTGGAACAGGCCGCTGCTCGTCTCGCCGCCGCTCCCGAACGGTTGGCGGAACAGATCGTGGTGACGCCCTTGCATGGCGGCGGCGCCCGGAGCCTGGTCCTGAATGTCGACGAGGTGCTGGCGAATGCCGCGTTGCTTGAAATGGGCGCCAACCGAGGCGATTATCATCTGGTGGCGCCGCTGTTTCAGCTGGATCGGGGCCTGCAGTCGCTGTCCGCCTATATGACGGCTTTCCATATTACGATGCTGACGGAACTGTCGCGACTATTAACGGCGACGGAATCGTTGTCCGGCCAGCTGGAGCGGCTGGCGCAGACTTTTTCCGGCCAGGAGACCGTGGCCCAGCTGCAATACCAGGATGTCGAGTTGTCGACGCTGGGCGGGGATTTCGGCCGCTGCGGCGACAGTATCGGCCGCGCCCGCTTGCGCCTGAACCAGGAGCGATCCGCCCTGATTCCCTGCTGGCAGGGGCCGCCGGAAGTCTTGCCGGTGCTGCGGGAGCTGACCGGCCTGGAACTGGCGGTCCGGCGTTCCCAGGACGATTTCCCCCGCAACACCGATCTGTATGCGGAGCTGTCGTCGCAGCTGAAGAATACGGCGTTGCTGCTGCTGCAATTTTGCAGCCGGCTCCGTGTCCTGGCCGGCCAGCAGCGGGAAATCGGGTTGCCGCGCCTGCGCGCCAATCCAGCCTTCAGCCCCGCCCAGCCTGAATTTGTCGCCCTGGATACGGCTGCGCAGCTGGGGTTTGCGATCTGCGGTGCCGACGCGGCGACGACGGCGGCAATTCAGTGCGGCCAGGAAAACGCCGGCGCCTATGCGCCCCTGTTTACTGCGGAAATCGTCCGGGCCGGCCGCTGCTTGTCCGCTCTTCTCCGCTTGTTGTCGGAGCAGGTTCTGCCAGGCCTGACCGCAACGCCCGAAGGGGGAAAGAACCGGACGACGGCAACGCCTCTGCAGGCGGAACGCCTGATCCCGCTGCTCGGCTATGAACGGGCGGTGCAGGTTGCCCGCATTGCGGCCCTGACCGAAAAACCGGTGCGCCTGGTGGTGGAAAAAATGAAGCTGCTGTCGGCCGAACAACTGGCGCAGTGCTTCGAGTCCGCTGAAGCCAAGGCGGACTGCCGCGCCGACGAGGACGAAAAAATTTTTTCCGACGCGTAAAATAAAGGCGTTTCGTCGATTTAGAAAAAATTAGGAAGCGCGAGATGGTGTAAAATAAACGATGCTGTCTCCGCTGGCATGACAGAAAGGTGGTACCATGAACAGTGCATCCGTTGTTGCGCCGCTGTCCGGCGTCGAACTCACGCACCTGACTTACGCCCTGGTGGTAGTAACGGTGTTTTTCGGCTTGTCTTCCCTGTATCTGGCGGTTCGTCTCCATCGGCTCAACCAGCTGTATAAAAAGATGATGCAGGGAGCTACCGGGGAATCGATGGAGAACATGATGCTGGCCCGGATCCAGGACATTGAGGATCTGAAGCAAGCCGCCAGGAAGCTGGACTCCGAATGCGTTCGCCTTGATACCGAGAGCCGGCGCCATATCCAAAAGATCGGGGTTGTTCGCTTCAATGCCTTCGACAATACCGGCAGCGACCTGAGCTTTTCGCTGGCGCTGCTGGACGCCGCCGACAACGGCTTTGTCCTTTCCGGTATTTACGGCCGGGAAGACTCGCGGGTATATGCCAAACCGTTGGTAAAAGGCGAATCCACCTACATGCTGACCAAGGAAGAAAAACAGGCGTTGGAGGAGGCCCGCAAAAAATAAATTTTCGCAGCGGGCAGGATTTTTTGCGTTTAGGAAGAAAACTAATGATTGCTCGGTAAATTGCAAGATACCGAAGAGGGGGGCACGGTTTGCAGAAAAAAACGAAAATGCCGGATAAACGCAGCTATACGCTGATGATCGTGCCGCATCGCGGCAATAAAGTCTACCGGTTTCAATTGCCGATCCGTTGGGTAAAGAACTGTCTGGCCGTGGCCGGCGTCGCTGTGTTGATCGCCGCGGCGGGACTGGTGCATTATCAGGTCACCCTGCATAGGGCCCAGACCGAACTTGACGAGCTCACAAACCTGCGCTCCGTGAATGTCGCCCAAGCCGAACAACTGGACAAACTGGCCAAAAGCACGGCGATGTTGCAGGAAGAGATGTCCAAAGTGAACCAACTGGATGCGGAAGTCCGTCGCTTGTTGAATGCGGAAGAGCTGCCGGGGGTTTCCCGTTCCGGCGTGACCAGGCCATCCCTGGCGCCGGGCGGCCAAGGCGGGCCTGTGGTGAAACCGCAGGCGGCCGAGCTGAACAATCTGGTGCAGGATCTGCGGGTAAGCGCCAAGGCCAGGGTCGAGAGCTTGGCCGAACTGCGCGATGTTTTGCAGGAGCGCAATGAGCGGGTAGCCGCTACGCCGTCGATTTGGCCTGCGGACGGCGTGGTTACCTCCCGTTTTGGCTATCGCTGGGGCGGTAGCGATTGGCATCCAGGCATTGACATTGCCGCGGACTCCGGCACACCCATTGTTGCAGCCGCGGACGGCGTGGTGATCGCCAGCGGCTGGAATGGCGGCTACGGGCGGCAAGTGGTCGTGGACCATGGTTACGGCATTACCACCTCGTACGCGCATAACTCCGAAAATGTCGTGTCCGTCGGACAAAAAGTCAAAAAAGGCCAACTGGTGGCGTATATGGGCAGCTCGGGCTTCAGTACCGGGCCGCACGTTCATTATGAAGTTAAAGTCAACGGGACGGTTGTGAATCCGGCCAAATTTCTGTAGATGACGAATGACAAACAGGAGTTGACATATGTTTGGCAATAAGAAAAGCGCGGAGATTCCCGCGCAAGTGGAAACGCTGATCGGGCAGAGCACGAGCATCAAAGGCAGTCTTTCTTCGGACGGCTCGGTGCGTATCGACGGCAAGTTTGACGGGGACATCGTCACCACCGCCGATATCATCGTGGGCGAAAACGCGGTCGTGACGGCTACGGTTGCCGCCAAAAACGCCGTAGTTGCCGGCTCGGTCACCGGCAACATGGATATCGGCGCCAAATTGGAATTGCTGCCGACCGGCAAGCTGGTCGGCGATCTCAAGGTCGGCTCGCTGATCATCGGCGAAGGCGCCATCTTTAAAGGAAATTGTGAAATGCGCCAGGCCGACGAATAACCGACGATTTATGGAACAGGCACGGACTTTCCCGCCGGAAAGGACGCGCCTGTTTTTTTTGGTCCGGATAAAAGGAGTTTTAGCGGTCTTGCCTAACTTTCTATATAAGGAATAGCGGCGAGCCGGGCGCATAACCCCGGCGGAAAGGAACGCGGACGAATGGAAAGAAATGAGTTGTTGCGCCGGATTCCGGCGATGGAGCTATTGTTGGGCCAGGCTCGGCAGGACCCGCGCTTTGATGGGCTCAGCCACGGGATGCTGCTGGAGTTGCTGCGCGAGGCAGCGGCGGCGGCGCGGCAGCAACTGGCCACCGGCCGGTCGGCGGCGGACGAAACCACCCCGGCGGCACTGACGGAGAAAATTTTGGCCCGGACGGCGGCGGCGCGAGCGCGGCTGCTGGAACCGAGCCTGCGCAAGGTGGTCAACGCCACGGGGGTGGTGCTGCATACCAATCTGGGCCGGGCCCCGCTCGGCGCCCGGGCGCTCGCAGCGGTGCGAACCGTGGCCGAGGGATACAGCACGCTGGAATACGATCTGGCCGCCGGCGGCCGGGGAGAACGCTACACGCATGTGGCGCAGCGACTGGAAAAACTGACGGGGGCCGAGGCGGCGCTGGTCGTCAACAACAACGCGGCGGCCGTAATGTTGGCCGTGGCCGGCATCGCCCGCGACCGGGAAGTGATCGTGAGCCGGGGCGAGCTGGTGGAAATCGGCGGTTCGTTCCGGATTCCCGATGTGATCCGCCAAAGCGGCGCCGCGCTGGTGGAGGTCGGTACCACCAACAAAACCCGGCTGGCCGATTACGCGGCGGCGATTACACCGAATACGGCGGCGATCCTCAAGGTGCATACCAGTAACTTTGCCATCATCGGCTTCACGAGCCAGCCGGAATTCGCGGAATTGTGCGACCTGTGCCGGGAGCGGGGGATCGTGTCGATCAACGACGTCGGCAGCGGGACGCTGTTGCCCCTGGAACTGTCGGGGCACCGGGAGCCGACGGTCCAGGAATGTCTGAACGCCGGCTTCGACCTGGTGACGTTCAGCGGCGACAAATTGCTGGGATCGGGCCAGGCCGGCATCATTGCCGGACGCCGGCAATATATTGACCAACTTAAAAAAGAGCCGCTGCTGCGGGCGCTGCGAATCGACAAACTGTCGCTGGCGGCGCTGGAAGGTACGCTGACCGACTATATGACCGGACTTGCCGGTGAACGGATTCCCGGCTGGGCTATGTTGCACGCGGCGCCGGCTGATCTGCAGGCGCAAGCGCAGTCCCTGGCGAACCGCCTGACGGCGGTATTGCCGACGGACTGGCAAGTGCGGGTGGCGCCGACGCGGTCCCTGGCCGGCGGCGGTTCGCTTCCCGCCGTGGAACTCGCCGGCTACGGCGTCGAGCTGATTCCGGGCGCCCTGCCTGCCGGCCGCCTGGAGCGTCGGCTGCGCGAAAACCGGGTTCCGGTGATCGCGTTGATCCGCGAGGAGACTCTGCTGCTGGATGTCCGCTGCCTGTTGCCCGGCGACGAGGAGATTGTCTGTGACGCCTTGGCTCGCATCAGCCGGGGAGGCGGCCGATGAAACACCTGATCGTCGGCACGGCCGGACACGTAGACCACGGCAAGACCGCCCTGATCCGCGCCCTGACCGGGACCGATACCGATCGGTTGCAGGAAGAGAAGAAGCGCGGAATCTCCATCGATATCGGCTTTGCCGCCCTGCGTTACGACGACGGGCTGCTGTTGGGCATCGTCGATGTGCCGGGACATGAGCGGTTCCTGAAAAACATGCTGGCGGGAACCGGCGGCATCGATCTGGTGATGCTGGTTGTTGCCGCCGATGAAGGCATTATGCCGCAAACCCGGGAACATTTCGCGATGTTGCAATGCCTGGGCATTCGGCATGGGATCGTGGTGTTGAACAAAATCGACAAGGTGGACGCCGAATGGCTGCTGCTGGTGGAAGAAGATGTGCGGAACTGGCTGGGCGGCACTTTTTTGGACGGCGCGCCGTTGTGCCGAGTTTCGGCGGTCACCGGCGAAGGACTGCCGGAATTGCGGCGGACGTTGCGGGAAACGACGGAAACCGTCCAGGCGCGCGACAGCCGCGCCCCGTTTCGGATGTGGATCGACCGGGCCTTCAATTTGAAGGGGCAGGGGTTGGTCGTGACCGGGTCGGTGCTTTCGGGAACGCTGCGAACCGGCGACGCCGTCCGGATTTCTCCTACAGAACAGACCGGCAAAGTGCGGGAACTGGAAACGCATAATCAGGCGACGGGGGTCGTCGCGGCCGGTCAACGCGCCTCCGTCAATCTGGCTGGAATCAATCTGGCGGAAGTGGGGCGGGGGATGTTTCTCAGTTCGGACCGGATCGCCGTGGCCAGCGCCGTTTGGGATGCGGCCATCCAGTGGCGGACGCGCTTTCCTTCCGGCACCCGGATTCGCTTCCATATCGGCACCGGCGAATTTATCGGCCGCCTGTCCTATTCGCCGCAGGGGCCGTTCCCGGCCCTCGCGCGGCTGCACCTGGAGGAGCCGGTCGCCGGCGCCTGCGGCGACAGAGGGCTGATCCGGCGCTATTCACCGCAAGACCTGATCGGCGGGATCACCCTGCTGTGGCCGGGCGGCGCCAATCACAAGCGGGACGATCGCCTGCACCGCCTGTATGAGGCCCTGGGCCGAAACGACCTGAACGAAGTTCTGTTCGAACTGCTGCGACTGACCCGGCAGCCGCCGACCCGCGGCGAATGGGCGGCCAAAGCCGGTTATCTCAACGAGCGGGACGTACAGGCGGCCCAGCAGCAACTTGTCGGCAGCGGCCGGGTTCAGCAGGCGGGCCAATATTATGTGGCGGCGGAACAAGTTTTGCGCCTGGAGGAGCAGATGCAGGAACTGCTGCAACGTTTCCACCGGGACAAACCGACCGAGCCGGGTCTGTCCCGCGAGATCCTGCGGCAACGGATCGGCCTGCCGGTCAATATCGCCGACTGGTTCCTGAAAGAAACCGAGCGGAAAGGCCTGACCGTTCTGTGGGACGAATACGTCGCCGCGGCGTCGCACGCGGCCGCCCATGGCCAAAAATCCGCCCAGCTGCGAAAAATTTTTGAAGAAGTCATGGACCCGCGCGAACTGATCGAGGTCACGCCGGAGTGGCTGGCGGAAAAAATGCAGCGGCAAAATGCGGAAATCAAACCGTTTTTTGAGGCCCTGATCCGCGAAGGAGTGCTGGTTCGGATCGCCGGAGTACACGTATACAGAAAAACAATTCAATACATTGGCGCGGTTATTCAACAACACTTCGCGGTCAAACCGACGCTTTCGGTCGGCGAGTTTCGTGATTTATTGAACACAACCCGGCGTTTGGCCGTGCCGCTTCTGGAATACCTGGATGCGCATAAATATACCGTCAGAAAAGATGATGTCCGCCTAGAAGGCCCCAACTTAACACATTTGTCAGAATAAACTGCGTTTCAATATGCGTGTTGACAGCATAAGCTTGCGTTCGTATAATTGACCTTGACACAATCCGTTTGCGGAAAAAAGACAAAAGTGTCAAGGGAGTGTGCCTAGGGTTCCGCGCAACGAAGCGGCCTGGTCCGAGCGGCACAGCGCGCAAGCGTACACCGTGAGTATAAAAAACTCTGCGGAAGGTCCCGGTGATACCGGCCTTCGCAGAGTTTTTTCGTATGCTGAGGCGTCGGGGGAAATCATCAGAATAGCAAGAGAGGGAAGGTGTGATTTCTTTATGTGCAGAATTGGCGCCATCAAGAGTGCGGACCCGGTGCATCCGTCCACGGCGTTGGACCTGATGCTGCCCCAGCAGGAAGGTCACGACAATTCCGGTTTCGCCATGGTGATGCAGGATCTGGCGGGAGTGTTCGGCGAGTACAAGACCAACCCGCTGCTGTCGCTGGCCTGTACGCAGAAGGGGGCGAAAATTGTCCAGGATTACATGGACAAGAGCGGGTTCCGCAGCCTACGGGAATGGATTCCCAAAGTGAACGACAAACCGGGCCTGGACATCAAAGCCATGCCCTATTACATTTTCACGGCCTATGACTATCCGGACTATCTGGCCACCGCCAGCCAGGCCAAGAAAGAGGACATGCTGCTCAATATCCGGCTGGCCCTGCGGGCGTTGCTGGAAAAGGAGGACAACGGCTATGTCTTCTCGTTCTGGCCGGATGTGCTGACGCTGAAGGAGATCGGCGATCCCCGCGACATCGCGACCTATTTCGGCCTTTGGGAAGACAGCGGCGAGCTGATGGCCCGCAACTATGTCGTCCAGTGCCGCCAGAATACAAACTACGAAATCGTCCGCTATGCGGCGCATCCCTTCTTCCTGCAGGGCTATACCCTGTGCGCCAACGGCGAAAATACGTTCTATACGAAGAACAAGGAATATCAGAAGTCGCTGCACCGCGGCTACATCGGCTTTGAATCGGATTCGCAGAACTTCCTGTACACCTTGCACTACGTTCTGCATGAGCTGAAATGGCCGCTGAAATATTACAAACATGTGATCACCCCCCTGCCGTTCGACGAGGTGGAACAGCGGCCCGACCGCAATGAGCTGCGGGCCATCCGCCAGACGCTGGGGCATCTGGAAATCAACGGCCCGAATACGGTCATCGCCATGTTGCCCGACGGCAGCATCATGACCTGCTGCGATTCGAAAAAGCTCCGGCCGGTGGTGGTCGGCGGCGACCGGAAGATGATGGCGATTTCTTCGGAAGTCTGCGGTTTGAACGTGATTTTGCCGGACCGGGATGAAACGCAAGATGTTTATCCCAATGAGCGGGAAATCGTGATGATCACTCCCGACATGGAGGTGCAGCGATGGAAACAATGAGAACCCAGGAAGTCACATTCAACGATTTGCCGTGGAAAATCAGTTATACGCCGGAACGCTGCACCATGTGTGGCAGCTGCGTCGCCGCCTGCACCCTCGGCGCAATCGAGGCGAGAATCGAACGCCGCTCGATGACGATTTCGACCGGCCACCAGCCCGAACCGACCCAGCGGCATGCGGCGGTGCCGGTGATTCGGCAGAAAAACGGCCTGGCGAATGCCTGCGTCGGTTGCGGCATGTGCGAGAAGGTCTGTCCCAACAACGCCATCCGGCCGGTGCGGAACGAAGATTCCCGGCTGAATGTGGTGGCCCGGGCCGGCGGCAGCCCTATCAAGCGCGGCGGCCGGACCAATCTGAACGCCGACCGGGTGCTGGACAAAATCGTCGTCGGCCGGATCTCCCAGATGACCGACCCGTCGTTGGACTCGGAACGCCACACCTTCGATGTGCGGGCGCCCCTCGGGCGCGTGTTGCTGCCGCATGAACTGCCGTTTTCCGTTCAGGGCGGCGAACTGCACATGCAGGGCTGGACGCCGCCGGTGCACTGGATCTATCCGCTGATTTTCAGCGACATGTCGATCGGCGCGCTGTCGACCCGGGCCTGGGAAGCGCTGGCCCTGGCCACTGCCTATCTGAACGAAAAACATCACATGCCGGTGCGCATGTCCTCCGGCGAGGGCGGCATGCCGGTGAAACTGATGGAGTCGGAGTATCTGAAATATTTCATCATCCAGATCGCCTCCGGGCATTTCGGCTGGAACCGGATTGTCAAGGCGTTGCCGAAAATGAAGGTCGATCCGGCCGCCATTCTGATCAAGATCGGCCAGGGCGCCAAGCCCGGCGACGGCGGCCTGCTGCCGGCGGCAAAAGTCGCCGAGCATATCCAGGCGATCCGCGGCGTACCCAAGGCGGACCTGCTGTCCCCGCCCAATCATCAGGGACTGTATTCCATTGAAGAATCCGTGCAGAAAATGTTCCTGTCAATGAACGCCGCCTTCAAGTTCCGGGTGCCGGTTGCGATCAAATGCGCGGCGTCGGCGACGTCGGTTTCCGTGTATAACAATCTGCTGCGCGACCCCTACAAAATCTGCGGCGGTTTCTTCATCGACGGCATTCAGGGCGGCACGGGCGCCGCCAACGAAGTATCCCTCGACCATACCGGACATCCGGTGGTTTCCAAGATTCGCGACTGCTACCTGTCGGCCGTGAAACAGGGCAACCAGGGGCGGATTCCGCTCTGGGGCGGCAGCGGCATCGGCCTGACCGGCAATGCGGCGGCCGACGCCTTTAAGATGATTTGTCTCGGCGCCAACGGCGTGTTCATGGGCAAAATGCTGATTCAGCTGATGGGTTGCGTCGGCAATGAACACGGGCGTTGCAATTCCTGCAACACCGACAAATGCCCCACCGGCATCTGCACCCAGGACCCGCGCCTCGTCAAGCGGCTCGACGTCGACAAGGCCGCTCAGAGCGTGGTGGAATACATGCTGGCCTTCGACGCCGAGTTCAAGAAGCTGATGGCACCGGTCGGCAACAGCTCGCTGCCGGTCGGTCGCTCCGACGCCCTGGTAACGAATGATCGCGCGGTGGCCGACAAGCTGTCGATCACCTATGCCTGTTAGGAGGGCCTGAGCATGTTTAAAATTCAAACCTTGCAAAACAATGAGCGGATGTCGACCCAGGACCTGCTGCAGGCGATCAGCGCCGCTGTGGCGGCCGGGGAGACCGAATTTGATATTGAAGCCTGCGGGCAGCACGACATCGGCGGGCCGTTGTGGCACCCGGAAGGAAAAACGCTGCGGTTTTATGTCAAAAACCCCGGCCAGCGCGTCGGCTGCATGTGCCTGGATAATACCGAAGTCTACGTGGAAGGCCCGGCCTCGGCCGATGTCGGCTGGCTGAACGCCGGCGGCAAAATCGTGGTCCGGGGCGACGGCGGTGACACCTCCGCCCACTGCGCCGCTTCCGGCAAAGTTTTCGTCGGCGGCCGGGCCGGCACCCGTTCCGGCTCGCTCATGAAGCACGACCCGCTGTATTCCGCGCCCGAGTTCTGGGTGCTGAAGAATTGCGGCAGCTTTTCCTTCGAATTCATGTCCGGCGGGACCGCCGTCGTCTGCGGCTACGACAGCGAGCAGTTCGAATCGGTGCTGGGCGACCGCTCCTGCGTCGGCATGGTCGGCGGCAAGCTCTATTTCCGGGGCGCGGCGCAGGGCCTGTCGAAAAAAGACGTCAAGATCGGCGCGCTGGACGCGGGCGACATCGAGTATCTCAGCCGGGGCATGGACGAATTTCTGCAGGACATCCAGCGCCCGGAGCTGCGCGAAACCCTCACGAAATGGGACGAATGGCGCAAAGTCATTCCCCTCACCTATGACGAGCGGCCGAAGAAAACGTCGCCGGACATCCTTTCCTACCGCAAGACCGAATGGGTGCCGGGCGGCATTTTCGGCGACGTCTGCGATGACGACGGCCTGGTGCTGGGTCTGGTCGCGACGGGGAAATACCGGCAGCGGGTACCCGTCTGGGAAAACCGCAAATACATGGCGCCCTGCGAATTCAACTGCCCGGCCTCCATTCCCTCGCAACAGCGGTTTAACCTGCTCCGGGAAGGCAAGGTGGACGAAGCTTACCGCCTGGTACTGGACTATACGCCGTTCCCCGGCTCGGTCTGCGGCGCCGTCTGCATGAATCTGTGCATGGATGAGTGCACCCGCAGCCAGGTCGACATTTCCGCGCAGATCGGCCGGCTGGGAACCTATTCCGCGGCGGTGGACGTACCGGCGCCGGCCGAAAAGACCGGCAAAAAGGTCGCCGTGATCGGCGGCGGGCCGGCGGGGCTGTCGGCGGCCTGGCAACTGGCCCGCGACGGCCACGAAGTGGTCGTATACGACGCCCACGAAGCGATGGGCGGCAAACTGGAACAGGTCATTCCCCGGTCCCGCCTGCCGCACGAAACGCTGGAGCGGGAGCTGAAACGGATTGAATCGGTCGGCGTGAAGTTCGTCACGAACTATGCCGTCGACCCGGAGAAATTCCAGGCGTTGCGTCAGGGCAACGACGCGGTGGTGGTCGCCAGCGGCGGCCACGTCACCCGCATGATCCCCTGGCCCGGCAACGAACGGATCGTCAAGGGGCTGGACTTCCTCAAGGCGGTCAATCGTGGCGAGAAGGTCAAGGTCGGCAAGCGCGTCATCGTCATCGGTTGCGGCAACTCCGGCATGGACGCCGCGGTCGGCGCCTACCAGATGGGCGCGGAGCAGGTGGTCTGCATCGACGTGCAGCGGCCGGCCGCGTTTCAGAAGGAAATCGACCATGTGGAAGAACTGGGCGGCGAACTGATCTGGCCCGTTTTCACCAAGGAAATCACCGCCGAGGGCATCGTCACCAATGCCGGCGAGCTGATCAAGGGCGACATGGTCATCATCACCATCGGCGAAAGCCCGGACCTGAGTTATCTGCCGGCGGAGATCCCGCTGGAACGGGGGTATCTGAAACCGGCGGGAGACCTGAGCATCGCTCCCGGCGTATTTACCGCCGGCGACACCATCAAGCCGGGGCGACTGGTGGATGCGATCGGCGCCGGCCGTCAGGCGGCGCTGGCCGTCCAGGCCTTCCTGACCGGCGGAACCTACGTGAGCGAAGACAAGAAAAAAATACCGGCGGCCCGCCTCAAAACCGCCTACTTCAAGAAATGTCACACCTGCGACCTGCCGGAGGCCAAGGACGAATACAACCGCTGTATCAGCTGCGGCACCTGCCGTGATTGCCACATGTGCATCAAATCCTGTCCGGAAAACGCGATTTCCCGCAACCTCAATCCGGACGACGGCGGGTTCGAATATGTGGCGGATCCGGCCAAGTGCATCGGTTGCGGTATCTGCGCCGGCATTTGTCCCTCCGGCATCTGGACGCTGGCTCCCAACGCCGAACCGATTCCAATGTACAAAACTGTATAGATCGGCGAAAATTGCGAAAGTATCCCCTTGTATTGACAGAGTTTGTTAGTTGATTCTATAATGATTGTGCACGCGCTGAATAACATATTTCGTGACAGAGCGGGCCCAACCTTAAAAGTCGAAGCGTTCCAATGGCGGAATAAGACGACAGCAGTCTTATTCCGCTTTTTCAACCGGGCGCGGCTGTTTTTAAGGAAGCAAAGTCCTTTTCAGGCGGACGTTCTGTACAGAATCCGCGCACAGCGCGTTGACACCCTCTATCCTGCGTACATATAATATCTGTGGACCTCGCCGCGTTCCGCCGCTGACAGCTACTGTCGCTGCCCGAATGATCCGGCCGGGGTTCCTATCAGTTTCAGGGCAGATTCCCCCGGCGGGGGAACGAAGCCGGGAAACGGAGGGGATGCCGTCCCAGCAGGCAACACAGATACGGGCTGCGATTAGGAATAGGGGGGAGTAATAACATGAACAAGAAAGTGTCCGTTCTCGGATTATGCCTTGTCCTGCTTTTGACCACTGTGATCTTCGCCGGTTGCGGCGGCGAAAAGAAGAAGGCGGACGTGATTAAAATCGGCGCCGACCTGGAAATGACCGGCGGCAACGCCACTTTCGGCCAGTCGGCTGCCAACGGGGCCAAACTGGCCATCAAGGAAGTCAATGCCAAAGGCGGCGTGCTCGGCAAACAGCTGACTCTGATCGTCGCCGACAATAAGAGCGAAGCGGCCGAAGCCGCCAACGCCATGCAAAAACTGGTCACCCAGGATAAAGTAGTGGCGGTCATCGCCCCCATTGCTTCGTCCAGTGTCATGGCCGCCGCGCCGATCAACCTGCAGGCCAAAGTGCTGGCGATCAGCCCCACGGCGTCCAACCCGAACGTGACCGTGGATCCGGACACGAAGAAAGTGCGTGAATTCGTCTTTCGCGCCGCGTTCATCGATCCCTTCCAGGGAGCGGTCATGGCGAACTTCGCCAGCCGGTCGCTGAAAGCGAAAACGGCGGCCATCTACATCGACAATTCCAGCGACTATGCAAAAGGGCTGGCTCAGTTCTTCGAAGAGACCTTCGTGAAGAACGGCGGCAAGATCGTGGCCAAGGAAGCGTATCTGCAAAAGGACACCGACTTCAAGGCGACGCTGACCAAGATCAAAGGTCAGAACCCCGACGTCCTGTTTGTCCCCGGCTATTATCAGGAAGTCGGTCTGATCGCCCGGCAGGCCCGGGAAATGGGAATGAAACTGCCCATGTTGGGCGGCGACGGCTGGGACTCGGCGAAACTTGCGGAAATCGCGACTCCGGCTGCGATCAACAACGGCTTTTTCAGCAACCATTATTCCCCGGATGAAAAGAGTACGGCGGTAACCACCTTCGTCGAGGCTTACAAGAAAGAATACAACTCGGTGCCGGACGCGTTTGCCGCCCTGTCCTATGACGCCATGACCATGATCATCGAGGCCATGAAAAAGGCGAACAGCGCCGACCCAGTGAAAATAAAGGACGAGCTTGCCAAAACGAAAAATTTCGCCGCCGTTTCGGGAAGCATCACGTTCAACGCAACTCATGATCCCGTCAAGAGTGCCGTCATCATCGAAATGAAGGACGGCAAGCAGACGTTCCGTGAAAAAGTGAATCCCTAACCGGAACCAGACGGAGACGCCGAGGCCCGGACCGCCCCGTTGCCGCTCCGGACTCCATTGCAAGGAGGAAAATGAATGGACTCATCATCTTTGATCCAACAATTTTTTCAACAGTTGATCAACGGCGTGTCCCTGGGTAGCATCTACGCCCTGATCGCGCTGGGCTACACCATGGTGTACGGCATCATGCGCCTCATTAATTTCGCCCACGGCGATATTTATATGCTGGGCGCCTACGCCGGCTACTTCGCCACTACGTTTTTCAAGATGTCCCTGGTGCCGGCGATGCTGTTTTCGATGGCGGTCGCCGCCATTACCGGCATGCTGATCGAGCGACTGGCCTATCGGCCGTTGCGAGGCGCGCCCAAGATCGCGATCCTGATCACCGCCATCGGCGTTTCCCTGCTGCTGGAATACGGCGGCATCTTGTTGGTTACGCCGCAACCCCGGACCTTCCCGAATCTGTTTTCGACCACCAACTTTAATTTCTGGGGGATGGTGGTCAACAGTCAGCAGATCATCATCCTGGCCGTCTCGGTAGGCCTGATGGTTCTGTTGACCTACGTGGTCAACCATACGAAGGTAGGCAAGGCCATGCGGGCCGTTTCCTTCGACACGGACGCCGCCCGGCTGATGGGCATCAATGTGGACCGGATCATCTCCTTCACATTCGCCATTGGTTCCGGACTGGCGGCGGCCGCCGGAGTCCTGGTCGGCATTTACTATAACTCGATCGATCCGCTGATGGGCATCATGCCCGGCCTCAAGGCGTTTGTCGCGGCAGTTCTGGGCGGGATCGGCGTGATCCCCGGCGCCATGGTCGGCGGCATTATGCTGGGGGTCATCGAAGCGCTGGTCAGCGGGTTTCTGTCGTCGACATTCCGCGATGCGGCGGCGTTTATTATTTTGATCGTCATTCTGTTGTTCCGGCCGGCCGGGTTGTTCGGCAAGAACATCCGAGAGAAAGTGTAGGTGAGCGTTGATGAGAGCAAAAATGAAACGCGACCTGATCGGACTCGTCGGCGCCGTTGTCTTGTACGCCGTGACCATGGGCTTGATAGAGATCGGTTTGATCGGCGCATTCTGGGAACTGAATATCGTCCTGATCTGCATTAACATCATCCTGGCCGTCAGCCTGAACCTGATCACCGGCTTCACCGGCCAGTTCTCGATCGGCCATGCCGGGTTCATGGCGGTCGGCGCCTATATGTCGGCGGTGATGACCGTCAAGCTGGGCCTGCCGTTTGCAGTGGCTATTTTGGCCGGCGCGATCGGCGCCGCGATTCTCGGCTTCGCCATCGGCCTGCCGACGCTACGGCTGCAGGGAGATTATCTGGCGATCGCCACGCTCGGCTTGGGCGAGATCATTCGGATCACCATCCTCAACATCCCTTATGTGGGCGGCGCTTCCGGCCTGATGGGGATTCCCCGCTATACGACGTTTACCTGGGCATTTTTCGCCATGGTCCTGACGGTGTTTTTTATCAAGAACTTCATCAACTCCAGCCACGGCCGGGCCTGCATCTCGATCCGCGAAAACGAGATCGCCGCCGAAGCCATGGGCGTGGACACCACGAAATACAAGGTGCTGGCCTTCACCATCGGCGCCGCTTTCGCCGGCGTCGCCGGCGGGCTGTTTTCCCATTACTTCTATATTGCGCATCCGGCTTCGTTCACTTTCATGAAGTCGTTCGACATCCTGACGATGGTTGTGCTGGGCGGGTTGGGCAGCATCACCGGCTCGATCACCTCGGCCATTTTGCTGACCTTCATCTCGGCGGCGTTGGCCAGTTACCCGGAATGGCGCATGGTGATTTATTCGCTGCTGTTGATTGTTCTGATGATCTACCGGCCGCAAGGTCTGTTCGGCAACAAGGAACTGAGCCTGAAAGCCTTCGGGCGGCTCGCAGGGGGTGGACAGCGTGGCACTGCTCAAAATCGATAAGCTGACCAAGGAGTTCGGCGGCCTGAAAGCGGTCTCCAATTTCAACATGGAAATCAACAAAGGGGAACTGATCGGACTGATCGGCCCGAACGGCGCCGGCAAGACCACCGCCTTCAACCTGATCACCGGCGTCTACGAGCCGACGTCGGGACGGATGGATTTCGACGACAAAAGCCTGATCGGGCTTAAGCCTTACCAGGTGACGCAGCGGGGCATCGCCCGGACCTTCCAGAATATCCGGCTGTTTGCCGACCTGTCGGTGCTCGACAATGTCAAGATCGCCTATCATTTTCATGTGAAATATGGTGTGGCGGAATCGGTGCTGCGGGTAGGGCGGTATTACCCGGAAGAGGACGAGATCGAGGCCAAAGCGCTGGAATGCCTGAAGATGTTCAAACTCGACGACCGGTGCGATGAAATCGCCCGGAACCTGCCTTACGGCGAACAGCGCCGGCTGGAGATCGCCCGCGCCCTGGCGGCGCAACCCCAGCTGTTGCTGCTGGACGAGCCGGCGGCTGGGATGAATCCGCAGGAAACCCACGAATTGATGGAAATGATCCGCTGGATCCGCGATGAACTGAAACTGACCATTCTATTGATCGAACACGACATGAGCCTGGTCATGGGCGTCTGCGAACGAATCTACGTGCTGGACTACGGCAGTATCATCGCCGAGGGAACGCCGGCGGAGATTCGCAGCAATCCCCAGGTCATCGAGGCTTACCTCGGTGAGGAGGTGAACTGATGCTTAAGGTCGAAAATATTAATGTATACTATGGCGCCATTCACGCGCTCAAGGGAATCAGCGTCGAAGTCAATGAAGGCGAGATCGTCACTTTGATCGGTGCCAACGGTGCCGGCAAAAGCACGATCCTGCGCACCATTTCAGGGCTGCTCCGAGCCAAAACCGGCGACATTTTGTTTAAGGACCAGTCCATTGCCGGCATGGCGGCTGAGGACATCGTCCGCCATGGGATCAGTCAGGTTCCCGAAGGACGTCGGATCTTCGCCAACATGACGGTGTCGGAAAACCTGGAGATGGGCGCTTATATCCGTTCCGACAAAGGCGGCATCCGCAAAGACATCGACAAAGTGTTCGAGCGGTTCCCCCGGCTGGGCGAGCGGCGAACCCAGATCGCCGGCACCCTGTCCGGCGGCGAGCAGCAGATGCTGGCGATCGGCCGCGGCCTGATGAGCCAGCCGAAGCTGATGCTGCTGGACGAGCCGTCCATGGGCCTGGCGCCGCTGCTGGTAAAGGAGATTTTCTCCATCATTAAGGAAATCAACGCCGGCGGCACGACCATCCTGTTGGTGGAACAGAACGCCCACATGGCGCTGTCCATCGCCCACAAGGCCTATGTTCTGGAAACGGGCCGGATCACACTTTCCGGCACGGCCAAGGAACTGGCGGAAAGCGAAGCCGTCCGCAAGGCCTATCTGGGCGGCTAAGACCTGAAGCGCGTTCGTGAGGATGAAAGGAGTGACGTACCATGTTTGTGGCAAAACGAATGACGCCCAATCCCATCACCATTGAATCGACGACAACCATCGCCGACGCGTCGGAACTGATGCGCAAGCACAAATTCCGCCGCTTGCCGGTCGTGGACAAGGGGCGGCTGGTCGGCATCGTCACTGACCGCGATCTGCGTACGGTGGCACCGTCGCCGGCAACGTCGCTGTCCATTTTTGAACTGAACTATCTGCTGGCCAAGATGCAGGTCAAAGACATCATGCACAAGGACGTCATCACCATCCCGGTGGACGCTACGATCGAAGAAGCCGCGCTGATCATGTCCACGCGGCATATCGGCGGCCTGGTGGTTGTCGGCGAAAAAGACAGCGTGGTCGGCGTGATTACCGAAACCGATATTTTTAACAGCTTCGTTGAGATCATGGGCCTGAAGGAAGGCAAGACCCGCTTCACGTTCAAGGTGTCCAACCAGGTGGGCGTCCTGCATGACATCACCCGGGTCTTCAAAGATCTGGGCATCAACATCAGCAGCCTGGCGACCTATCCGGTCGAGGGCGGCGCCGAGATGGTCGTTCGCTTCAACGCCCAGGACACGGACGAATTGGTAAAGCGGCTGACCGAAATCGGCTATCCGCCGCAACATGCCGCGCAAATCGGCTGATTGCCGCAAATTTTCGACTCCGACACTGCGGGCGACGTTCCCGCAGTGTTTTTTTCTGCGCCGGCCACGGCAAAAAATACGCAAAGCGTCGGCAAATGTTGTACAATAGTACCAGAATCGCCAGGACCGGAGTGCGGGACGGCGACGGAAAGGAGGGCGCGGCATGAAACTGACGGAATTCACCAAACGTGGTGGTTGAGCAGCTAAAATAGGGCCGGGCGCCCTAGCCGACGTGCTCAGCAAACTACCCCGGATCAGCGATCCGAACGTGCTGGTGGGAATCGATACGGCCGATGACGCCGGCGTCTACCGCCTGAACGACGAGACCGCCCTGATCCAGACCCTGGATTTCTTTACGCCGATCGTGGACGATCCGTACTTGTTCGGCCAGATCGCGGCTACCAACAGTCTCAGCGACGTTTACGCGATGGGCGGCCGCCCCCTGACCGCCATGAACATCGTGACATTTCCCATCTGCCGGCTGGCGCCGGAAGTGCTGCTGGCCATCCTCAGCGGCGGGCAGCAGAAGATCGCCGAGGCCGGTGCGGTCATGCTCGGCGGCCATACCATCGATGACGACGAACCAAAATACGGCCTCAGCGTGACTGGCGTCGTCCATCCGGACAAGGTGCTGACCAACGCCGGCGCCCGTCCCGGCGACGCCCTGGTTCTGACCAAGGCGATCGGCACCGGCGTGTTGTATACGGCGATGCGGGCGGAACTGTTCGCGACGGGAGTCGCGGCGGCGGCGGCGAGTATGTCCCGGCTCAACAAATACGCGGCGGAGGTCATGCTCCGCTATCCGGTGCACGCCTGCACCGACATCACCGGTTTCGGCCTGCTGGGCCACGCTTTCGAGCTGGCCGACGCCAGCCGGGTCGACCTCGAGCTGGACAGCCAGGCGGTGCCGCTGTTGCCGGAAGCTGCGGCAGCGGCGGCCATGGGACTGGTTCCGGCCGGCGCCTATGCGAACCGGGACTATCTGAAACAAGTGGAATTCCGGCCGGATGTGCCGGTCAATCTGCAGGATCTGCTGTATGATCCGCAGACCTCGGGCGGCTTGCTCATCAGCCTCCCCGCCGACCGGGCGGCGGAACTGGCGGCGGAGCTGCAGGCGGCCGGCGTGACCGACGCGGCCTGCATCGGCCGGGTGGCCGGGAAAGGAACGGGAAGAATTCATGTCCGATGAACAAAAAAACGCAACGCCGGTGCTGGACTGCCAGGGATTGGCCTGCCCCCAGCCGGTAATCATGACCAAGAAGGCCCTGGAAGAACGGCCGGCCCAGTTGACGGTGCTCGTGGACAATGCGGCGGCCAAGGAAAATGTGGCCAAGTTTGCCGCTTCCCTTGGTTACGGCGTGAACATCGAACCGGCCGGCGGAGTCTTTCGGCTCCACCTGCTGGCGCTCGGGACCGCGCCGGCGGCGCGGCCGACAACGGCCGAACCTGCGGCGTCGGCCGGCGGGCCGGTGTTCCTGATCAGCCGCAGCACCCTGGGGCAGGGTGACGATCAATTGGGTGCGATCCTGATGAAATCATTTTTCGTGTCGTTGCAGGAACTGCAGCCGGCGCCGCGGGCGATCCTGCTCTTGAACGGCGGCGTCCAGCTGGCCGTGGCCGGATCGCCGGTCCTGGCCGGGCTTCAGGAACTGTCGCGGCGCGGCGTGAACGTGCTGGTCTGCGGAACCTGCCTGGACTATTTTCAACTCAAGGACAAACTGGCGGTGGGATCCGTAACGAATATGTATTCGATTTTGACGGAACTCACGGCCGGCGGTCGCGCGATCACTTTATGAACCGACTGGTCGCCTTCGACTCGGTCCATCAGGCGATCCGGGCCGAACGGCTGCTGCTGAAAGCCGGTGTCGCCGTGGAGCTGGTGCCGACGCCGCGGGAGATTTCCGCCAGCTGCGGCCAGAGTCTCCAGTTTGCCGAGGCCGCGGCGGAACCGGTGCGGGCGCTGCTGGAGCGGGAACGGATCGTCTTCCGGGGAATCTATGCCCAGGTTCCCGGCCAACGGATTTATGAGCAACTGGCCGCCGGAACCGCGAACTGACGGCGAGGGCATCAAACAGAAAGGAACCGCAAACATATGCCGGTTAAAGTGGAACTGGGCGATATCGCCAAGATGAAAAAAGCGCATCCCTGCGGGTCGGATCGGTGGGAAATCGTCCGCACCGGCATGGACATCGGTCTGAAGTGTCTGGGCTGCGGCCGGCGCGTGCTCGTCCCCCGGCCGAAGTTCGAGAAGGCTTTAAAAATGTTGGAAACGAAGAAGGAGAGTCCTCAATGAGCACATCCCTTGAGGTCGGCATCGTCGGCCTGCCGAATGTCGGCAAAAGCACCCTGTTCAACGCCATTACCAAAGCCGGGGCGGAAGCGGCCAACTATCCGTTCTGCACCATCGAGCCGAACGTCGGCATCGTGGAAGTGCCGGACGAGCGCCTGTGGAAGCTGGCCGAAATGTTCAAGCCGCAGAAGACCACGCCCACGGCCATGAAGTTCGTCGACATCGCCGGCCTGGTCAAGGGCGCGGCGACCGGCGAAGGGCTGGGCAACAAGTTTCTGTCCCACATCCGCGAGGTCGACGCCGTGCTGCAAGTCGTGCGCTGCTTCGCCGACCCGAACGTCACCCATGTCGAGGGGGACATCGATCCGCTGCGGGATATCGAGATCATCAACACGGAACTGTGTCTGGCCGATATCGAGACGATGGAGAAGCGGCTCGACAAATCGCAGCGACTGCTGAAAAGCGGCGACAAAAAGATCCTGGCCGAGATGGAGTTGCTGAAACAGGTGCGCGATGGCCTGTCCGAAGGGATTCCGGCCCGCCGGCAGGGCCTGTCGGAAGAAGATCGGGCACTGCTGCGGGACATGAACCTGCTCACGCTGAAGCCGATCATGTACGCCGCCAACGTCGGCGAGGACGAGGCCGGCGAGGACACCGCCAACGTCCAGGTGGCGAAGATCCGCGAATACAGCGCGGCAGAAAACTCCGAGGTGATCGTCATCTCGGCCCGGATCGAATCGGAAATCGCCGAGTTGCCGGAAGACGAGGCGGCGGCGTTTCTGAGCGACCTGGGACTGCCGGAGAGTGGCCTGTCCAAACTGATCAAGGCCGCCTATAAATTGCTGGGGCTGATGCACTTCTTCACCGCCGGCGAGCCGGAAGTCCGGGCCTGGACGATCCGCCGCGGCACGAAGGCGCCGCAGGCGGCCGGCAAGATCCATACCGATATCGAGCGCGGCTTCATCCGGGCCGAGATCGTCAGCTTCGACGACCTGATGGCCTGCGGCAGCCAGGTGGCGGCCCGTGAAAAGGGGCTGGTCCGGCTGGAAGGCAAAGAGTATGTGATGCAGGACGGGGACGTGGTCTATTTCCGCTTCAATGTATAATTTTATCCAGTCGGTTGATAAAGGACCATCGGCTACGGCGCGGCGCATGCCTCGCCGTTCCTTGCATCTGAACCTTTCTGAACCGGCGGTTTCTCCTGTAAACATCCCGTTGCTGAATTTGTCGCCGGAATTCGCAGTGGCTCGAAGTTTCTCCTCTCCGGCCGGTCCGAAAGCTCCATCCGGCCGCTCGGACCTAAAATCGGCCTCCTTGCCGGTTTTGCCCGGAGCCGCTCACTTCTTCGCCGGCGAATTGCACGGCTCAAATTCCCCGCAACGGTCACGTTTTACAGGACAAACCGCCGTATTTCCAGGACCAACTCCGCAAGGGCATAAGACAAAATTGCTGTCGACAGGCGGCGGGGATGAGATAAGCGGAGGTTAAGCGAAGCGTCGCAGCGTTCTCATCCCCGTCGCCTGCTCGAGTGCTGACGGCACTATCATTATCTCTCTTAAATCCGGGGTTGCGTTCCCGGCGCGATTGTTATAAAATAAAAAAGCTCGATTAGTCGGGCTTTTCTCCCCTGCCCTCATGACAGGGCCGATAGTCCAAAGGAGGAGGTGAACCTGTTGAGAAAGTATGAACTCGTATTCATCATCAAACCGATGGAAGAGGAAGCAACGCAAGCGGTGATCGCCAAGTTCGAAACCATGGTGGCCAACAACGGTGGCACGATGGAAAAGATCGATCGTTGGGGCAAGCGCCGCCTGGCCTATCTGGTGAAAGATTTCACCGAAGGCTATTATTGCATTTTCCACTTCACCGGCGAGCCCGCAACGGTGGCGGAGCTGGATCGTGTGATGAAGATTACCGACGACATCTTGCGGCACATGATCGTCAAAGAAGATGAATAGTCGGGAGGTCTAGCCCATGAATAAGGTGTTTTTGCTGGGAAGACTGGTGCGGGATCCGGAGATCCGGACCACGCAGAGCGGAAAAATGGTCACAACGTTCACGTTGGCAGTCGACCGCTTCGGCGGCAACCGCGACAACAACGCCGACTTTATCCAGATCGTTACCTGGGACAAGTTGGCCGAAAACTGCGGCAACAGCCTGACCAAGGGGCAGCGCGCCCTGGTGGAGGGCCGCCTGCAGATTCGCAGCTATGACGGCAAAGACGGTCAGAAACGTTGGGTCACGGAAATTGTCGCCCAATCGGTGGAGTTTTTGGAGCGCCGGTCCGCCGGCCCCGCCGCCGACAGCAACGTTTCCCATGATGCGGCCGCCCAGTTTGGCCAGGATGTGGCGCCGGACGACGAGATCCCATTCTGATGCAAGGAGGGTTCAACAAAGTGAGACGGGAAAAAGGAAGACGCCCCCGCAAAAAAGTATGCAGCTTTTGCGTGGACAAAATTCATTCCATTGACTATAAAGAAATCGGCCGCCTGCAACGCTATGTCAGTGAGCGCGGTAAAATACTTCCCCGCCGGATTTCCGGCAACTGTGCCAAACATCAGCGCCAAGTGACGCTTGCCGTCAAACGGGCACGCAATATTGCACTGCTGCCGTTTACCACGGAATGAGAAGAAACGCCCCGGTGGCGACGAAATGAGAGGCCGATTCTCGGTCCCTCATTTTTTTTTCGCAGGGCTGCGCTCACGGCGCAAACAGCGGCGGGATTTTGACCGTTAGCAGGAAACCGGCGGTTGTGGGCGAATTCTTTTGGTATTGTAAAGTAATGAGGTGGACGGATGAGCAACTCCCGGGTAAAGCCGATGGTCGAAGGCGGAATTCTATCCGCCGTGGCCATTCTGTTTGCGCTGATCAGCGTCTATATTCCCCTGATCGGCGCTTTTGTCAACATGATCTGGCCGGTTCCCATCATTCTGCTGGGCGTTCGGCACGGCTACAAGTGGAGCCTGATGGCGACCGTGGTCGCCGGCATTCTGATCGCCATCCTGCTGCATCCGCTCCATGCCGTCGGCGTGGCGATCGGCTTCGGCCTGACCGGCATCGCCTTGGGCCAGTGCTTCCGGCGCAACCTGTCGCCGGTGCATTCGGTGCTGATCGGGTCGGTGGCTTCGCTGGCCTCCAAATTAATCGTTTTGGCCATCAGCGCCGCCGTGATGGGGATCAATCCGCTGGCCGACTATACCGGCGCGATGTCCGGCGCCGTCGACCAGGCGATCGATTTCTATCGCAGCTTCGGCATGAAGGAGGACGATCTGGCGAAAGTGGCCCAGAACCTCCGGGGCATGATCGACATGATGAAATTGATTCTGCCGGCCGGCTTTGTCATGGCCTCGGTCGTGGATACCTACCTGAATTTCCTGGTTGCCCGGGCGGTGCTGCGCAAGCTGGGGCACCAGATCGGCGCGTTCCCGGCATTTTCCGCCTGGAAATTTACGCCGAAAGCCCTGGCGGCGTTTATCATCTCGATGGTGCTGATCTACTGGGGCAAAAGCCAAAACATCGAGCTGGCGGCGAATGCCGGTCTTAACCTGCAGGTTGTTTCCAGCCTGCTGTTCGTGATCCAGGGAATCTCCGTGGCCAGCTTCTTCGCCGCCAAACACGACGTTCCCCGGTTTATTCTGTGGATCGGCGGCATCATGGCCATCACCAACGGCTTTATCATGCAGGCGTTCGTATTTGTCGGCGCTTTTGATATCGTGTTCGATTTTCGCAAACTGCGGCAGCCGCTGTCGCGGGAGAAAAGCGATTCGGGAGAAGAGTAGGCATAGTGAGGGGAAAGTCTATGTGGGCAAACGAACGGGTTGTGCGAGGCCTGTTGGCCGTCGGGCTGCTGGCCTCCCTGGCGCTGCAGCCGTCCTGGCTGACGACCGGTTTGCTGGCACTGTTGGCGCTGAGCGCCTGGGTGCGCCGGCGACCGGCCGCGCAGGCCGCCGTGCCGGTTATCCCGCCGTTGCTGCCGGCGCCGCTAACTGGGACGGAATGCCCGCAGCCGGCGGCCAAGGATCCGGCGGTGTCGCCGGCGCCGTGCCGGCCGGCGGCGGATGCCGTGATCTGCTTCGTGCAGATCGATAACCTGGAAGATGTGTTGCAGGGGCTGGACGAAACCCAGCGCAACGCCCTGCAGTCGGAAACCCACCAGCATCTGTTGGCTTGGGCGGGCCGCCTGAACGGGTTTCTTCGCAAACATTCGGAAGATACGTATATGGGCTTTTTTTCCCGGACGGACCTGGACCGGATGATTGGCGAAAAGTTCGACATTCTCGACGAAGTGCGGGCCCTGCGGGTCGGCAACAAGATTCCGGTCACGCTGAGCATGGGCATCGCCGCCAACGGCGCGACGATGAGCGAGCGGGGGCAAAAGGCCCAGACCGGCCTGGACTTGGCGCTCGGCCGCGGTGGCGATCAGGCCGCCGTCTATGTCAACGACGAGGTCCAGTTCTACGGCGGGAAGGCCAAGGTGATGGAGAAGAACACCCGGGTGAAAGCGCGGGTCGTGGCCCACGCCATCCGCGAACTGATGCAGGAAGCCGGCGATGTGCTGGTGATGGGGCACGAGGGCGAGGATTTCGACAGCCTGGGGGCGGCGATGGGGGTAGCCCGGATGGCGGCCCACTTGGGGAAACCAGTCCACATCGTGGTCGGGACGGTGGCCCTGTCGTTCGCCAAGTTGCAGGTATTGCTGCCGGACTACGAAGAGTATTCGGACCTGTTTCTGCCCGCCGAGCAGGCGCTGGCGCGCGTCACGCCGAAGACGCTGCTGTTCGTGGTGGATACCCACCGGGTATTTTTGACGGCGGCGCCGAAACTGATCGACCGGGTCGAGCGGCGGGTGGTGATCGACCATCACCGGCGCTCGGAAGATTTCATCCCCAGTCCGATGATCGTCTATCTGGAGCCGTCCGCCTCCTCCACCAGCGAACTGGTGACCGAACTGCTGGTGTACTTCGATGAAAAGATCGAGCTGACGCGGCTGGAAGCCTCGGCCCTGTTCGCGGGGATCGTGGTCGACACCAAGAATTTCGCCGTGCAGACCGGAGTCAGGACCTTCGAAGCCGCCGCCTACCTACGGCGGTCCGGTGCCGATCCCGCCATCGTGCGGCATCTGTTCCGAGTCGACATGGAAAACCTGAAACTGCGGGCGGCGATCCTGGCCGGCTCGCAAAGCCTGCCCGGCGGCGTGGTCATCGCCACCTGCCCGGGGGATGTGAAGGACGGCCAAATCGTTTCCGCGCAGGCGGCCGACACCATGCTGACCATCGAAGGCGTCCGGGTCAGCTTCGTGCTCTGTCCCACCGAGGAGGGCGTATCCATCAGCGCGCGCTCCGACGGCGACGTCAATGTACAGGTAATCATGGAAGCGTTCGGCGGCGGCGGACATCAGACCGTGGCCGGCGCCCAACTGGACGGCGTGGACGTGACGGAAGCCCGCCGGCGTCTGGAAGCCGTCATATTCGACTATATTGGAGAGGAGACCGAATTATCATGAAAGTGGTTTTACTGGAAGAAGTAAAAAAACTCGGCAAAAAAGGCGACGTTCTGGAGGTCGCCGAAGGGTATGCCCGCAATTTCCTGCTACCCAAAAAACTGGCGGCGCCGGCGACGGCCGATACCCTGAATCAGCTGCAGCAACAGAAGGCAGCGGCGGCCGACCGGCAGAAACGGCAACTGGAAGAAGCCAGGCTGCTGGCGGCGCAGCTCGCCAAGATCGAAGTGAAAGTGGCGGCCAAGGCCGGTGAAGGCGGCAAATTGTTCGGCGCGGTGACGACCAAGGATATCGCCGACGCCGCCAAGGCGCAGCACGGCATCGAACTGGACCGCCGCAAGATGGAAATCCCCGAGCCGATCAAAAACATGGGTCCGACCACCGTCGTCCTGAAACTCCATCCGGAAGTGACGGCGGAAATCAAAATCCAGGTCGTTGGAGAATAACGTGGCTCGCAAGAAAGACGCTCCGGAACAGGAGCAAAAACCGGCGGCGAAACCGCGGCGGAAACGCCCGGCCAGCGTCCCGATCAGCGACGAGGCGCCATCGGCGGAGGAGAACCAGCGCATCGCGGAAAAACTGCTGGAAACCAATGCCCTGTTCAATTTGTGCGCTTCCGTCTGGGGGCCGGAAAACGTGGTGCTGCGGGCCAGCAAATTCGGCGCACTGGAACTGATGCAGTCGGCGGATGTGAGCGACCGCCTGCTGGCGCTGCAACGGATGGTGCAGAAGGACCTCACGCTGGACAAGCGCCCGAGCCTGGACGAGATCCCGGCAGTGATGGAAACGATCATGAATGAGCTGGCCGAGCAAATCGCCCGCCGCAATGTGGAAGAGAATATCGAGAAGAAGATCTCGCAGAAGATGGAAGAGCGGCATCAGGATTTCGTCCAGGACATCCGGATGCAAATTCTCAAGGAAGAAACCAGCATCGAAACGCCGCAGACCCAGAAGAAGCTGGAACAACTGAACGCCCTGGAGGAAAAGAGCCTGGCCCGGTCCGTCAACGAACTGCTGCGGCCGGCCTCGCTGGATGAGATCGTCGGCCAGGAGCGGGCGGTCGAAGTGCTGCGCTCGAAACTGGCGTCGCCCTACCCACAGCACCTGATCCTCTACGGGCCGCCCGGCGTCGGCAAGACCACCGCGGCGCGGCTGGTGCTGGAGGAAGCCCGCAAGCTGAAATACACCCCGTTCGCGCCGGAGGCGCCGTTCGTCGAAGTCGACGGCAGCACGCTGCGCTGGGATCCCCGCGACATCACCAATCCGTTGCTGGGTTCCGTCCACGACCCCATCTACCAGGGCGCCCGGCGGGACCTCGCGGAAACGGCGGTGCCGGAACCGAAGCCGGGCCTGGTGACCGACGCGCACGGCGGCATCCTGTTCATCGACGAAATCGGCGAAATGGACCCGATGCTCCTGAACAAGCTGCTGAAAGTGCTGGAAGACAAACGGGTGTTCTTCGAATCGGCGTATTACGACGAGACGGACCCCAACGTGCCGGAATATATCCGCAAACTGTTCAAGAACGGCGCACCGGCGGACTTTATCCTGATCGGCGCGACCACCCGGGACGCCGGTGAACTGAATCCTGCCCTGCGGTCGCGCTGTGCCGAAGTCTATTTCGAACCGCTGACGCCCAAACAAATCGTGCAGATCGTCACCAACGCCGGCCGCAAGCTGAAAGTGCGGATGGAAAAAGGCGTGGCGGAACTGATCAGCGAATATACCGTGGAAGGCCGCAAGGCGGTCAACCTGCTGGCGGACGCCTACAGCCTGGGCCTGCTCCGACGGGGCCAGGACCGCGTCTCCATTCCGAAGATCCTGCGGGAAGACGTGTTCCGGGTGCTGCAGGTCGGGCGGATGACGCCGTATGTGAACCGCAAAGCGTCGACCGACTGGGAGATCGGCAAGATCTTCGCCCTCGGCGTGGCCGGCTACCTGGGTTCGGTCATTGAAATCGAGGCGGTCAGCTTCCCGGCCGCGCAAAAAGGCCGGGGCGTCATCCGGTTCAACGATACCGCCGGCAGCATGACCAAGGACTCCGTGTTCAACGCGGCTGCCCTGGTCCGCCGCATCACCGGCCAGGACCTGGCGAAATACGACATTCACGTGAACGTCATCGGCGGCGGCCAGATCGACGGTCCCTCGGCGGGCCTGGCGATCCTCGGCGTCCTGATCTCGGTCATCACCAGTAAACCGCTGCGACAGGACGTCGCCGTGACCGGGGAAATCTCGATCCGCGGCAAACTGAAGGCAGTCGGCGGCGTGTTCGAAAAAGCCTACGGCGCCAAGCAGGCCGGCGTCGACGTGCTGATCATCCCCAAGGAAAACGAGAAGGACATTCCCGCCGACCATCTCGGCCTGTCCGTGCGGCCGCTCGAAGACGTCGAGGATGCCCTGGCCATATTGTTCGGCAACGAGGAAGAAGGAAAAGCCCATCATGCTGGATAGAATACCGCCGCAAAACATCGAGGCCGAACAGTCCGTTCTGGGCGCCGTGCTGATCGAGCAGAGCTCCATCGCCAAGATCTCGGACCTGCTCGTCCCGGAGGACTTTTATCGGGAAGCGCATCGGTTGATTTATCGCGCCGCCATGGGATTGTTCGAACGCGGCGAGGCCATCGACTTCATCACGGTGGTCGACCTCCTACGTCGGGACAATACCCTGGAGCAGGCAGGCGGCATCGCCTACGTCACCTCGCTGGCCAATGGCGTGCCGACGGCGGCGAACATCACCTACCACGCCAAGATCGTACAGGAAAAAAGCCTGCTGCGCCGCCTGATCGGCGCGGCGACCGATATCGCCTCCATGGGTTATGCCGAGTCGGAGGAAGTGGATCGGGTGCTGGACTCCGCCGAGCAAAAGATCCTCGAAGTGGCGACGCGCAAGACGAGCCAGGACTTCCAGCCGATCAAGGAAATCATCTTCAGCACGCTCGACAAGATCGATGAAATGCACAAGGCCAAAGGCGGCATCACCGGCCTATCCACCGGCTTTACCAATCTGGATAAACTGACCGGCGGCTTTCAGCGCTCCGACCTGATTCTGATCGCCGCCCGGCCCAGTATGGGCAAAACCGCGTTCGTCCTGAACGTCGCCCAGCATATGGCGACGCGCGACCGCAAGGCCGTGGCGATCTTCAGTCTGGAAATGCCGAAGGAACAGCTGGCGATGCGCATGATGTGCGCCGAGGGCCTGATCGACAGCCAGCGCTTTCGCACCGGGGCGATGTCCAATGAGGAATGGTCCAAGCTGGTCGACGCGGCCGACCGCCTGTCCGGCTCGCCGATGTATATCGACGACACCGCCAACGTCACGGCGATCGAGCTGCGCAACAAGGCCCGCCGGATCAGCAAGGAATTCGGCCTGGACTGCATCATCATCGACTATTTGCAGCTGATGGACGGCGGCGCCCACAGCCGCATCGACAACCGGCAACAGCAGATTTCCTACATCTCCCGTTCCCTGAAGGGCCTGGCCCGGGAACTGCGGGTGCCGGTCATCGCCCTGTCGCAGCTCAGCCGCGGCCCGGAGAGCCGGACCAACCGCCGGCCGATGCTCAGCGACCTGCGCGAATCGGGCTCGCTGGAGCAGGACGCCGACTTGGTGGCGTTCCTGTACCGCGACGATTACTACAATCCGGAGTCGGAAAAGAAGAACATCACCGAACTGTTGATCGCCAAGAACCGCAACGGCCCCACCGAGACCGTCGAACTGTACTTCCACAAAAACTTCACGCGATTTACCGACTATACGCCCCGCCAGGATTAACCGAACGATTTATGACATTACACAATAAATATTCGGGTTTTTATTGACAGGCACGGCTGCAACAGGTAAGATAAAGAGGGACAAAACAGAGGGTTTGTCTTTCTTTTTGCGGAAAATCGCCTGGGAGTGAAAATAACATGAAAGATTATGATGTGATCATCATCGGCGCCGGTCCGGCCGGCATTTTCGCCGCGCTGGAAATGGTCGACACGGGGCTGCGGGTCCTGATCCTGGAAAAGGGTCGGGATATTTCCGCGCGGGCCTGCCCGATGAACACCAAGGGCACGAAGTGCCTCCACTGCAAACCCTGCGGCATTCTGTGCGGCTGGGGCGGCGCCGGTGCGTACAGCGACGGCAAACTGACGCTGACCACCGAGTTCGGCGGCATGCTGGACCAGTACATGGAGAAACCGGCCTTGTCGGGACTGATCGACTACGTCGACGGGATCTATCTGAAATTCGGCGCGACCCAAACCGTCTACGGCGACGACAACAAGGAAGCCGTGCGGAAACTGCAGAAGGACTCGGCGGCGGCCGACATGTCGCTCATCCCGGCCCGCATTCGCCATCTGGGCACCGACAAGTGCCTGGAGATCCTCACCTTGATGCGCGACTACCTCGAAGATAAATGCACCATCCGCACCAGCGACGGCGTGGCCCGGGTGATTGTGGAGAACGGCCGCTATGTCGGCGTGGAAACCAACCGGGGCGAAATCTTCCACAGCAAATACCTGATCGCCGCGCCGGGCCGCGAAGGCTCGGAATGGTTCGCGGAGCAGGCTGCCCAGCTGGGGTTGGAAATGATCACCAACCCGGTGGACATCGGCGTTCGCGTCGAAGTACCGGCCGTGGTCATGGAGCAGATCACCGACGTCGTCTACGAATCGAAACTGGTGTATTATGCGAAATCGTTCGACGACCGCGTGCGGACGTTCTGCATGAATCCCTACGGCGTGGTCGTGGCCGAGAACAATGCCGGCCTGATGACCGTCAACGGCCACAGCAACGCGGAGAAAACCTCCGAGAACACCAACTTTGCCATCCTGGTCTCCAAGAGCTTCACCGAACCGTTCAAGGAGCCGATCACCTACGGCAAATCCATCGCCAAGCTGGCGAACCTGCTCGGCGGCGGCGTGATCGTCCAACGACTCGGCGACCTGAAAGCCGGGCGCCGGTCCACGGTGGAGCGGATCAGCCGGGGCCTGGTGACGCCGACGATGAAGGAAGCGACACCGGGCGATCTGAGCCTGGTCCTGCCCTACCGGCACCTGACCGGGATCATCGAAATGCTCGAAGCTCTGGACAAAGTGGCGCCGGGCGTCGCATCGCGCCACACTCTGCTGTACGGCGTGGAAGTCAAATTTTATTCGTCCCGGCTGCACCTGACGCCAGATTTGGAAACCAAGATCCCGAACTTCTTCGCCGCTGGCGACGGGGCCGGCGTGACCCGCGGCCTGGCCCAGGCCTCGGTATCCGGCGTGATGGTCGCCCGGGAAATCAAACAACGTGAAAAATGCAACGGAGGGGTTGCCCAATGATTGATCGTTACACCTACCCGGAAATGGGCCGGATCTGGACCGACGAGAACGAATTTCAGACCATGCTGGACATCGAGATCTGCGCCTGCGAGATCATGGCCGAACTGGGCGAGATCCCGGCCGAAGCCGTGCCGGTCATCAAGGCGAAAGCCAAGTTCACCGTGCCGCGCATCCGTGAGATCGAAAAGGAAACTCGCCATGACATTCTGGCGTTCCTGACGGCAGTGGCCGAAAACGTCGGCGACGAATCCAAATACATTCATCTCGGCCTGACCTCCAGCGACGTGAAGGATACCGCCCTCGGCGTCATGATGAAGCAGGCCGCCGGCATCCTCCTCGACGACCTGGAGAAATTCCACGCGGTCCTGAAACGCCGCGCCGCCGAACACAAACACACCGTCATGATCGGCCGGACCCACGGCATCCATGCGGAGCCGCTGACCCTCGGCCTGAAATTCGCCCTGTGGATGGACGAAACCGAACGCAACATCGAGCGCCTGAAACGGGCCCGCGAAATCGTCGCCGTCGGCAAACTGTCCGGCGCGGTCGGCACCTACTCCAACATCGATCCCCGCGTCGAAGCCTACGTTTGCGAGAAAATGGGCCTGAAAGCCGCCCGGCTGGCCACCCAGGTCATCCAGCGCGACCGTCACGCCGAATTCATGACCACACTCGCCATCATCGGCAGCTCCCTCGACAAATTCGCCACCGAGATCCGCAACCTGCAGCGCACCGACATCCGGGAAGCGGAAGAATATTTCCATCCCGGCCAGAAAGGCTCCTCGGCCATGCCGCACAAGCGCAACCCCATCACCTGCGAACGCGTCGCCGGCCTGGCCCGCGTCCTGCGCGGCAATGCCCTGGCCTCCCTGGAAGACGTGGCGCTCTGGCATGAACGGGACATCACCCACTCCTCCGTCGAGCGGGTCATCCTGCCGGACAGCACGATCCTGCTGGACTACATGCTGCGGATTTTCACCAACATCGTCGACAAACTGCTGGTCTACCCCGACGCGATGAAAGCCAACCTCGAGAAAACCGGCGGCCTGATCTTCAGTCAGCGGGTCATGCTGGCCCTCGTCGACAAGGGCGTCCTCCGCGAAGACGCCTACCGTTGGGTGCAGCGCAACGCCATGGCGCGTTGGCTCGAAGGCGCCGACTTCAAGACCAATGTCAAAAAAGACCACGACATCGTCCAACACCTGTCGCCGGCGGAAATCGACGAATGCTTCGACACCGCTTATCCGCTGCGTAACATCGATACGATCATGGCCCGATTCGGCCTTTAAGAAAGTAGGTGTACAATTATGTCATCAGTTGTCGTTATGGGAACCCAGTGGGGTGACGAGGGCAAAGGGAAAATCGTCGACCATCTGGCCCAGCAGGCCCAGGTCGTCGTTCGCTACCAGGGCGGGAACAACGCCGGCCACACCGTCGTCGTCAAAGGCGTCGAATCCAAGCTGAACCTGCTGCCGTCCGGCATCCTCTATCCCGGCAAGACCTGCATCATCGGCAACGGCGTCGTTGTCGACCCGGCCCACCTGCTCAAGGAAATCGCCGCCATGCAGGAACGCGGCATCGACATGTCGGGTCTCAAGATCTCGAACCGGGCCCAGGTCATCCTGCCCTACCACCGGCTCATGGACGAAGTCGACGAAGAATCCCGCGGCGATGCGAAAATCGGCACCACCAAGAAAGGCATCGGCCCCTGCTACGTCGACAAGAACGCCCGCATCGGCATCCGGTTCGTCGATCTGATGGACCCGGAGGAATTCGCCCGCCGGCTGAAAATCAACCTGACCGCCAAAAACCGCATCCTGACCGAGCTGTTCGGACGGAAGCCGCTCGACTATGAGAAAATTCTCGCCGAGTACCTCGGCTATGCCGACAAATTGCGCCCCTATGTGACAGATACGATCTTTACCCTGCACGACGCCATCGGCCGGGGCGAAAAGATCCTGTTCGAAGGCGCGCAGGCGACGATGCTCGACATCGACTACGGCACCTATCCCTACGTGACCTCGTCCCACCCCGTGGCGGGCGGCGCCTGCGTGGGCGCCGGTGTCGGCCCCTCGGCCATCGGCAAGGTGGTCGGCGTGGTCAAGGCCTACACCACCCGCGTCGGCGAAGGCCCCTTCGTCACCGAACTGCATGACGAAACCGGCAACCTGATCCGGGAACGCGGCCACGAATACGGCACCACGACCGGCAGGCCCCGCCGCACCGGCTGGCTGGACACCGTGGTCGTGAAATACGCCTGTCTGCTCAGCGGCATCGACTGCCTGGCCATCACCCGGCTGGACATCCTCGACGCCCTGCCGACCCTGAAAATCTGCACCGGCTACCGCTACAAAGGTCAGCCGCTGCACGAATACCCGGCCAGCCTCAAAGTGCTGTACGAAGTCGAACCCATCTACGAGGAACTGCCCGGCTGGCAGAGCGACATCACCGGCATCCGCCGCTACGAAGACCTGCCGCTCAACGCCCGCCGCTACGTGGAACGCCTGAGCGAATGCTCCGGCGCCCGCCTCGGCGTCATCTCCGTCGGCCCGGACCGCGAACAGACCATTTTGCTGGAAGAAATGTTCTAAAACGCGGCTCGCCTTGACATTCGCGCCAAGTAGGGTTATAATTCAAAACTGTGGATCATGACTCACTAGCTCAATTGGTAGAGCATCTGACTCTTAATCAGAGGGTTCGGGGTTCGAGTCCCCGGTGGGTCACCAGAAGTAAATCAACGGCTCCGGCGATTATCGCCGGAGCCGTTTTTGTGATGTGTGCGAAAAATTTTCTAAAAACGGGGCTACATTTTGACAAATGTTGTTTTTGGGCAGGAATTACATTTCATTTAGCGAAGCTCCTTAATAGTTTCTTGGAAATGGATAAATGTCCTGGAAATCAGCACGCGCTTGCGCGATATCAGAGACGAAGAGGAGTGTGAACAGGTATGAGTATTTCACGAAAGGCATTTTTGATTTTTTTGGCGGTTTTCATTCTTGTTTCTACACAAATGCTTCCAACTTGCCTGGCGAAGTATGAACTATCAAACTATAATGCTGTACGGAACGGGTTATATTATAAGTGGATGCCGGCTGATTGGTGGGCGTCATACTTTCTCAAGGAGTTTGATAAAGTGGCGCCGCCGCCAGGCGCTGACTGGATGAAAGATAAGACAACTTCTCTTTCTCCATGGTTTGATGCTGCGAGGGAAAAAGGCTGGGTAGTTAAGACCCGCGCCGATGCCGCAAAAGTTGGCGCAATAGCGATTCGGCGAAATCCAGAAACTGGCACCTCGATTCTTAATATTGTTCGTGAGGTATACGACTGGGGCTTTAAAGGCGATTACATGGGAAAAGACGGTGAACCGCACGTAGGCGAAGTTCCTTATAGTTATTTGTTGAGTACAGCAAAGGGGTATCATTTTGTAGGCTATATCTGGCCGGAGCGCGTCCAGCCTGGGAAATGAAATTGTATGATGTCGACCGGGGCTGTTGGGAGCAATCAACGAAAATATATAAGTGAAGGCAAAAAATATCGAACGTTGCAGCCCCGGCCCGTACCTCGAAATGTTCGCCCGCGGCGTCCGGCCCGGCTGGACCTCGTGGGGCGATCAGGCGAACGAGGCCTGCAAGCTGGACGTGGCCGACTTACCAAAACAATTCGGGCCGGGAGACATTCGACAAAGAAAAAGCTACGGCCCTGTTTGAAAAGCGATTGCAGATATGAACAAGCAAAGGAATTGAATGAACGGGTTGGTAGGAGCATTCCTGTAGCGAGTAAAAATAGACTTTGAAAAAAGAGACGCCCGGCAATACAATGGCAATGTGCTGACTCCGGCAAGAAAGGCACAAAACCAAAATATTGAGGAGGCGTCCCAAGATGAAGTTTACCCAAA
>JAAZNU010000002.1 GCA_012798135.1 Veillonellaceae bacterium
GCGCGGTTTATTTCCCGTACCCCAAATCCACATCGCGACCAGTAGACATAGTCTTTCCGAAGAAATGGCCCAACGTGATTAATGTGAAAAACTGCGATAGAACGAGGAAAACGAAGAAAAACGTTTGATTATTAAGGGAGGAAACATGGAAAACGAATACATTTTAGAAATGAAAAATATCGTGAAATGTTTTCCTGGGTTAATGGCCAGCCGAAATGTGAACTTCGCCGTGAGGCCGGGTGAAGTTCATGCGTTGTTAGGGGAAAATGGCGCTGGGAAAACAACGTTGATGAATATTCTTTATGGATTGTATCAACAGGATGCCGGTGAAATTTTTATTACCGGTGTGAAACGGAATATTCGCTCGCCGCGCGACGCGATTGCCGCCGGTATTGGGATGGTGCATCAACATTTTATGTTGGTGCCGACGCTGACCGTGATGGAGAATGTTATTCTTGGGCTTGACAATGGACTGAAACCGCTTAATCGTCGACAAGCGACGGAAAAAGTGTTGCAACTAAGCTCCAAATTCAATTTTAAGATAGACCCCAATGCCTTGGTACGGGATCTATCCGTTGGGGCGCAGCAACGGGTTGAATTGATCAAAGCTTTGTATCGTGGAGCGGAACTGTTGATTCTGGATGAACCGACGGCCGTTTTAACTCCCCTTGAAGTACAGGAACTATTTGTAATTCTACGTCAGTTTGTGGCTATGGGTAAGTCTGTTATTTTTATTTCGCACAAATTGTGGGAAGTGATGGAGATTTCCAACCGGGTGACAGTTCTTCGGACCGGTGAACGGGTGAATGTAGTGGATACCAACCGGACCACCAAGGAGGAACTAGCGGCTATGATGGTTGGACGCAATGTAGTAATGGATTATGACAAGACATCGATCCCCTGCCAAGATTTTCGGATCGAATTAAAAAACATCAACGCTGTCGGGGATGTTCCGGTTTCCTCGTTAAAAAATGTTTCTTTAGGTGTCAGGCGGGGAGAAATCGTCGGGGTCGCTGGTGTGGATGGCAATGGACAAAAAGAATTGGCAGAAGCGGTTATGGGGCTTCGTTCGATTCAAGAGGGAAAAGTGTTGTTTGATGGCAAAGAAATTAACACGATTTCGACACGGGAACGGATGACGATGGGCATGGCCCATATTCCGGAAGACCGCCTTAAACAAGGCTTAGTACTGGACTTTACTGTGGCCGAAAATATGGCGCTGGATGTGTACGATCACCCTCCGCTAACGGTCAAAGGAGTGTTTTACCCCGGTGTCATGGCTGAGTTGAGTAAACAACTGGTGCGTGAATTTGATGTCCGCCCGCCGCGCCACGATGTACCGGTGCGCAACTTTTCCGGCGGCAATCAACAAAAAGTAGTGTTGGCACGGGAAATAAGCCGCGAACCCCAATTTATCCTCGCAGTTCAACCAACTCGTGGTTTGGATATTGGTGCGACAGAGTTTGTGCATCGTCGCTTGTTGGCGGAGAAGGAAAAAGGCGTCGGCATTCTGCTAGTATCGGCGGATTTGGACGAGGTATTGTTGGTGTCTGACCGGGTAGTCGTGATTTACGAAGGGAAAATCATGGGTGAGTTTATCCCGGGAAAAGCGTCAATGACGGAAATCGGCTTGATGATGGGCGGGACGAAGCGTGTAAACAAGGCTGGTGAGTGCACATGCTCCTAAAAATCGGCACATTTCGAGTCGATATTGAACAAAAACAAAAATTTCAAGGAATTCTGCCGGAAATAATGGGGCCGTTGGTTTCTTTGACTTTGGCATTGTTGGTAGCAGCGGTGATTGTCATGGCTTCCGGTGTCAATCCGATCTGGGCTTATGCTAGCATGTGGGATGGTGCATTCGGCAGTTTTCGCAGTTTGGCCGAAACGTTGGTTAAGGCAACCCCTCTATTGCTGGCTGCTTTGGGATTGACAATTTCGTATCGTACAGGATTGGTGTCGGTCGGGTCGGAAGGACAAATGATCATTGGTGCGCTGTTCGCTACGCAGGCCGGCATATATGGCATCGGCTTGCCAAGCGCGATTTTATTGCCACTGGTTATGATTGCCGGGATGCTGGGCGGTGGATTATGGGGAGCGATACCAGGATATCTCAAAGCCCGTTTAGGCGTGTCCGAAGTAATCAATACGATTATGCTGAACTATGTGGCCGTATTTTTGGTTGCCTATCTGTTGGACGTGCCGCTGCGGGAACCACCGGGATATTTTCCCCAGTCGGCGATGATTGCACCGCAGGCTTGGCTGCCATATCTGGTAACAGGAACCCGGTTGCATGCCGGCGTGTTGATCGCTGGTATCAGTGTATTTGTTGTATATTTTTTGCTGTGGCGATCCCCGCTTGGCTACCAGATGCGGGCGGTGGGACTCAGCCAGACGGCAGCGCGAATCAGTGGGATTCCGGTGCGAAAAAATTTGGTTTTGGCAATGAGCCTGTCGGGAGTGTTTGCCGGTTTGGCAGGAATGGTGGAAATTTCGGCGCTGCATCATCGTCTAATGAATGGATTCAGCTCAGAATACGGGTTTGATGCCATGGCGGTGGCGTTGCTGGGAAAATTGCATCCGGCGGGGGTAGTGATTGCCGCTCTGTTTTTTGGCGCTTTGCGTGTGGGTGCCAATATGATGCAACGAACCGTTCAGGTTCCGGCTTCGCTGGTATTCGTCATCCAAGGTTTGGTGATCTTATTTGTGCTGATGGATTCGCTGCTACGCAATTATATGATTCGGGTAACGACCCGGTTGGCCGGGGAGGACAAGAAAAATGGATAGCAACAATATCATTGGTTTTATTCAGGCGACAATCCGAATGAGTACACCGATCCTGCTGGCAAGCTTAGGTGGGTTGTTTACGGCCAGGGTCGGCATCATCAACTTTGCATTGGAAGGCATTATGATTATGGGCGCGTTTATGGGTGTGTACGGTTCATTTTTGAGTGGTAGCGCCTGGTTCGGTGCCCTACTGGGAATGTTGGGCGGGATGATAGCGGCGTTGATACTTGGTTTTATGAGTATAACTGCCAAAGTTGACCAAGTTGTGGCCGGAACGGGTATCAATGTTTTATTTTTGGGACTTAGCAGCTATCTGTTAAATGTTCTGTTCGGCATTGGGGGGAAGCCTTCAAAAGTAATCGCTTTTCAAGATTTGCCGATTCCAGGTCTCAGTGAACTGCCCGTTGTGGGGAAAATCCTGTTTAACCAGAATCCACTGGTGTATATTGCCTTCTTGCTGATTCCCGTTTGCTATTATGTGATATACCGGACGCCGTTCGGACTATCCATGCGCGCAGTGGGCGAGCATCCGCGGGCGGCGGACAGTTTGGGAATCAATGTGGCCAAAACCCGCTACACGGCGATTATCATTTCGGGCTTGTTGGGAGGACTGGGTGGAGCCTTTTTGTCCATTGCTCAGTTGTCCGTATTCATGGAAAAAATGACAGCCGGCCGTGGTTACGTGGCGTGGTCGACGGTAACTGTTGGCAAATGGAATCCCTTTGGCATCATGGGAGCTTCGGTATTGTTCGGTGCGGCGGAAGCATTACAGTTGAGATTGCAGGCTTTTGGAATCGAAATTCCGTATCAGTTTTTTCTTATGTTGCCGTATGTGCTGACAATGCTGGTGTTGGCAGGAATAGTTGGCCGGACTGTTGGCCCGACTGCCATGGGAAAGCCTTATTCTAAAGAGAGCAAATAGAAGAAAACTTCGGGGAGTTGGAATGATGAATCAAAAGTACTCGGCCGCAACGATGGCCTTTACATCGGCGTTGCCTTGCCCGGCGCAGTTGACGGAAATTGTTGATTTGGCGGAAATTCGGGAAACTCCCGCCAAGGTAAAAAAGGTCATGGGTGAACTTGTGTTTCCGAAAGCGCCGGCGCAACGACCTTATATATTTGGCTGCATGGTTCTTTCCGCCGACGGGAAAATGGCTTTTCCCGACAATCAAGAGGGACACCTGGTATCCAAAGAAAATCGTTTGGACCCGATCGGTTCTTTGACGGATTTTTGGGTGATGAATGTATGCCGGACTTATGCAGATGCAGTAATTCTTGGTTGCAACACATTGCGGACTCGGTTGAATAAACAATGGTTTGCCGAAATCAGCGACTCCGACTTGATCGAGGCCCGACAGTCGGTTTTGGGGAAAAAGACTTCTCACCCGTGGTCGATCATTGCCTCGATCGATGGAAAAGATGTACCGCTTGAACATTCCATTCTGGATATGGAGCCGTCTGTCGGGATTTTAACCTCACCGTTCGGTGCCGAATATTTGGCCGGGCGGTTAGGACGAAAAAGCAAGATCGTGAAGCCGGGTGAACGGCTGGACCAAGACCAGGATTGCATTCGCCTGATTGCCGCCGGCGCAGGTGAAACGGTAGATACCTTGGAAGCCTTGCAAATTTTGCGGCAGGGAGGCATCAAGAATCTCAGCGTGGAGGCTCCCGGCTATATTTGGCATTTGATCGGGCAGGGGCTTTTAGACGAATTTTTCCTGAATTATTCAGGGGTTTATGTCGGTGGAGAATTTACCTTGGGAAAAGCCACCGCATTTACAACTACTACCCATCCGCACGCAACCTTACTGAGTCTGGGTTATCACAATGGATTTATCTATACGCGGCAAAAATTGAGCTATGAGTAAAGACGGGGGCTAAATAATGCTGGCAGTAAAAGCGGGGGTTTTGATAGTATCCGTCGATGCGGTTTATGAAAAATCCGGCTTGCTCATTGACAACGGTTTGGTAAAAGCGATAATGCCCAATGATGCTATTGATCGGGTTGCTGCTGCGACGGTGATCGACCTGACGGAGCGGATCGTGTTTCCGGGGTTCATTAATGCCCATATGCATCAATACGGGTTATTGGCGCATGGCATCCCCGCACCGGGCAATATTGATTCGTTCGAGAGTTTCTTGAAAGATTACTGGTGGCCGTTGGTGGAGAATCGAATTCGTCTGCCGGATGTGCTGGCGACGACATACGCTTCAGCTATCGAGCTGATTCGCAGTGGCGTTACCGGTTTTTGCGATACCCTCGAAGCACCATTGGCTGGAAAAGGTGTTTTGCACCAGCAAGCACTGGCAATCGAGAGAATCGGCATGCGGGCGATTCTTTCTCTGGAGAGCTGTGAACGGCTTAGCCGGGAAAACGGCCGGGACTGCCTGGAGGAAAACGCGGCCTTGATCCGTTGGGCCGATTGTAACAGCCGGTTGGTTCAGGGCGCGATTTGTACCCATACGACCTTTACGGGTTCGGCGGATTTTCTGCAAACGGCCCAAGCGATGGCTGAAAAATTGTCGACACGCTGGCAGTTGCATTTTTCCGAAAGTCGCTACGAACCGGACTACTGTCAGCAACATTTCGGTAAGACCCCCGGGGAATATTACCATTCGCTGGGACTGTTGGGGCCTGATCTGATTGCGTCGCAGTGTGTCCAGATCAGTGGACGTGAGCTAGAGTTATTGGTTTCTGCTGACGTCAAAGCAGTGCATATGCCGCTCAGCAACTGTGAGGTGGGCGGCGGAATCGCTCCGGTCCCGCAGATGTTGGCGTCGGGAATGACTGTGGGACTGGGGACAGATGGTTATGTCAACGATTTTTTCGAAGTGATGCGCGGAGCGTTTTTGATTCATAAGGCATTTTGTCAGGATCCCCGAACCATGCCGGCGCGGCAGGTATTTCGAATGGCTACGGAATTGGGTGCCAAAGCACTGGGTTGGGCAAGGGCGGGGACGCTTCTACCGGGGCAGTGGGCCGATTTTGTGGCAATGAAGCCGGATTTTCCGACGCCGGTGACTTTGGAGAATGTTTTCGACCAAATCGTTGTGTTTGGACGCCGGGAGTATATCGACAGCGTGTTTGTGGCAGCAAATCCACTGCTGCTGAAAGGCATTCTGCGGACAATCGATGAACGAAAGGTTCTGGAGCAGATGCGGCGAACTACGCAACATTTCTGGGAGGGAGTATAAGTGCATACTTATAATTTAGGTGGTATTGGTTTGCAGTCGCCGTTTATCGTCGGCTCAGGACCTCTCAGCTATGGTGCGGCGGGAATGGAACGATTGCATTTAGCTGGCGCCGGTGCCGTAACAACCAAGACAATTCGACTGATTGATTGTATAAATCCAAAACCTCATATGTTCCTGAATTCTCGCGATTCGTTGGTGAATTGCGAGAAATGGACCGATTTGTCGGCAGATCAGTGGATAAAAACAGAGATTCCCCGGGCAGTTCGGGGAGGCGTGGTAGTAATTGCCAGTATCGGACATACGTTGCCGGAGTCATCGCGACTGGCGGAACCGGTTGCGGCATCTGGCGCCGCCATGATTGAACTGGTTTCTTACGATGAGGCAGATTTGATTCCAATGGTAACCGACATCCGACGTCGGGTGAAATGCCCGGTGCTGGTGAAGTTATCACCCAATGGGAAACGATTTCTGGAAACCGCGCAGCGGTGCGTTGCGGCTGGAGCGGATGCCATTACGGCTTGTGATTCGTTGGGACCGGTGCTGCGGATCGATATCCGCACCGGCCGGCCAGCCTTGGCCGGCGCAAACGGTACCGGCTGGCTATCGGGTCGGGCGATAAAACCTGTCATATTGCAGCGCGTGGCAGAGTTGCGGAATAGCTTGACCTGTCCGATTATTGGGTTGGGCGGGGTGATGGAGGCTGCGGATGCAATTGAAATGGCCATGGCGGGAGCCACGTTCGTCGGATTATGCACGGCACTGATTCTGCGTGGCCCGGAATACCTGTCGAAATTGCGGAGCGACACCGAAAAAATGCTGGACGAACTGGGGTATGCCAATTTTGCGTCGGTATCCGGAGTGGCTTTGCAATATTTGCGACAGCCCGAACAAACGAGTCCGTTGAAATTTGCGTACGTTGCTTCCAAGTGCATTCATTGCGGGCAATGTGTTAAAACCTGCTGCTATCAGGCGCGCTCGCTTTCGACCGACGGAACGATGGACGTTGATATTGAAAAGTGCCATTATTGCGGATTATGTGTTGATGTTTGTCCGACTCGCGCGCTAACGTTCTGCAAGGAAGATCCTGAACATGTATGATTTGGGAATCGTAAACGGGCGGATTTACTTGGGCGGGAGTTGGTTTGAAGGAAATGTATATGTGCGGAACGGCCGGATTGCAACGTTATCAGCGGCTTTCTTTCCAGCACGGCACGAGCATGATGCTGAAGGATGGATGGTTCTCCCGGGGTTCATTGACCCACATGTGCATTTTGCTATGACAGCGGGAAAATATGCTACAGTGGATACGTTCGCCAGTGGTTCGGCGGCTGCAGCACTGGGTGGTGTGACGACCTATATTGATTTTTTGGAATGCGCAGGTTCCGTAACGGCGTTGGATCAACTCTACCGCGAACGACGCAAGGCGGCAGAAAATAGTGTCGTAGACTACGGTTTTCATGCTGCGGCGGTCGATCCCCAGGACTCGCCGCTGGCTATGATGCGCGCGGCCAAGAAAATGGGCATGCCGACCATGAAGCTGTATACAACCTATGGGAATTGCCGATCCAGTGATGCCTTTATCGAAAGTTTGCTGGAATTGTCGCCAAACGAACGCGTACGAATCTTGGTTCATGCCGAAAATGACTCCATGTTGCGTCAGGGACGGGTGAGGGTGAGTGAACATGCTTTATCCCGCCCGGTGGCGGCGGAATTGACGGAGATGGTAAAGCTGGCGGAAATGGCAATGTATCGGGATGGTTGGTTGTATCTTGTCCATGTGAGCTGCGGGACTTCGGTCAAGCGTTTGTATGACTTGTACGGCACCCACTGGGGACGTAATTTGATTTTGGAAAGCGCTCCCCATTATTTTTGCCTGACCGCCGACAGTTATGCACGAAGCGATGCCTGGATGTTTACCATGACGCCGCCGCTTCGCAGTCCAGCCGAAGCCTCGTTGTTGGCGGAACAGATCGATCGGATACAAGTTATTGGCAGTGATCATTGTTCATTTGCTGAAACGGACAAGAAACAGGAGTTTACCGGCGATGTCCCCATGGGCATTGGGGGAGTGCAGTATTCTTTTCCACTGCTGTTTCAAAAATTTGGCGAAAAAATGATTGATAAATTTACAAAAAATGTTGCTCAAGTGCACGGGCTGTATCCCGACAAAGGGAGTCTGCTGCCGGGATCGGATGCAGATATCGTTATCTACGAGCAAACTGGCAGCACAAGCATTTCCCATCGTGGTGCCGGGTATTCACCGTATGAGGGAATGGCTATATCCGGCAGAGTTCGCGATACCGTGAGTCGCGGTCGATTTGTAGTGCGCCATGGAGTACTCGTCGGAGGACAGGGACGGTATGTGGCGAGAAGACTCTAGTTGGAAATGAAAAAGGTGAAAAGATCGGAGCGTGCAAAATGAGAAAAATTACAGATTTGAGATCGTTTTTGGCGGTTTTGCAGGAATATAACCAATTGGATACGATTCACAAAGAAGTGAACTGGCAATACGAGTTGGGGTCGGTACTGGCGACTCTGGAAAAACAGAACCGGGGAGCGGGATTGTTCCGCAATGTCACAAACAAGTCGTTTGCAGTCTGCGGTGGAGTTTTGGGGTCCATGGATCGGATTGCGCTGGCTTTGGAGTGTAGCAAACAAGATATTAACGATTGCCTGGCAAAGTGCCTTGAACAGCCGATTCCACCGCGTATTGTTGCCGAGGCTCCTTGTCAGGAGAATATATTGCAGGGAGAGAATGTTGACTTGGGGAAATTGCCGATTCCTCAGCATGCACCCAAAGACGGCGGACCGTTTATTACCGGCGGCGTAGTTGTGAGTAAGGGACTGCATTCAACGCGGCAGAATCTTTCGTTTCAGCGGATGCAGGTCAAGGGACGAGACACGTTGAGTATCATGATTAATGAGTGGAGGCATTTGAAAGAGTTTTTTGATGAGGCGGAAGCCGAAAATCGAGCTTTGCCGATTGCGGTAGTTTGCGGTGCCGACCCGGTGATTTATATTGCCGCCGGGCTCCGGTACGACGGCGATGAAACGGCAATTGCCGGCGCCATGAGAGGAGAAGGAATCGAGGTGGTCCAGTGCATCACTTCGGATATTTATGTACCGGCCAACGCAGAGTTTGTGATCGAAGGGGAGATTCAGCCGCATTATCGAGAAGATGAAGGACCCTTGGGTGAGTTTACCGGTCACTATAGCCGGCCATGGAACAGCCCGGTTCTGAAGGTTAAGGCAATTACCCACCGCACCGATGCTATCTACCAGACGATTAACGGGGCGTCTTTCGAACATATCAACCTCGGTAATGTACTGCCCCGGGAACCATTGCTCAAGAAGTTCGCCAAGTATGTCAGCTCAGGGGTGATTAACGTCCACATTCCGCCGTACGGGAGCGGGTTTATGGCAGTCATTCAATTAAAAAAGAAAAACCCGGGCGAGCCTAAAAATGTGGCAATGGCAGCGATGATCACGTATGTGAATATCAAGAATGTCATTGTTGTGGACGAAGATGTGGATATTTTTAACCCGGCTGACATTTTTTGGGCTGTTTCGAATCGAGTAGTTCCCGAACGCGATATTTTCTATGTTCCCAACGCCCAAGGTCATGAACTGGATCCTTGCTCCGACCAGCGAGGAGTGCAAACGAAAATGGGAATTGATGCTACACTGAGCGAAGATAGCAAGGGGCTGGAACGGGTACGTTATCCACAGGTGGATTTAAAAGAGTATCTGGAGTAAAGAGTCGTGGCAGACAGTGCGACGAGAAGGAGTGGAGCGGGTGATAAAAGTTTTGGGAGTGTGCGGCAGTCCACGCAAAGGTGCCACCGAATACATGATCCGTCAAGCCTTGGACAGTATTGCCGATATAACGAATCTTTCAGTGGACCTGATTTCTGTTCAGGGGAAAAGAATTGCGCCGTGCAGCGGCTGCAACTACTGCAAAAAGAACCAGACTTGGTGTGTTATTCAAGATGATATGCCGGAACTGCTGGAAAAATTTATGGCGGCCGATGCCTTCGTGATCGGGTCCCCGGTTTATGTGTATTCGGTGACACCCCAATTGTTGGCTTTTTTTAGCCGGATGCGGCCCTTGTTTCACGTGTTTCCCGGCAAGTTGCGCAATAAATTCGGCGTGGCCCTCGCAACCGGTGGAACGCGAAACGGTGGCCAGGAAATGGCGGTAAACACAATTGTTAATCTGATGTTGGCCCGCGAGATCAACGTGGTGAGCAATGAAGTCGGTGGCTATGCCGGGGCCATGTTATGGTCGCGAGACCGGATGGCGGAGGGGGCAAGAGAAGATGAAAATGCCCTGTTGATGGCGCAAAAATTGGTCCGTAAACTGGCGGAAGTGGCGTTGACATACGATGCCGGCAAAAAGGCGCGAGGCGGACAATGAAACATGTATCGCAATCCATACCAAAAATGGACGGTATGATGCTGGCTACTGGCCGACCGGCGTATACGGAAGATTTGGTACCTAGTGATGCTTTGTGCGTGAAATTGCTGCGAAGTCCGCATGCCTTCGCCCGGATTGTAGCGATTGACACACGAGCGGCGGAAAAACTGCCTGGGGTTGCCGGAATCTTTACCTACCGAGACACACCGAATGTACGCTATACGATTGCTGCGGAAGCTTGGCCGGAAACTTCCCCTTACGATCGCTTGATCTTTGACCGGGTAGTGCGCTATGTCGGCGACCCGGTGGCTGTAGTGGCGGCAGTCGATGAGGCGACGGCCGATGCTGCGCTGCAAATGATTCATGTGGAGTATGAACGATACGAACCGGTTTTGGACATGGAAGCGGCCGAAGGACATTTCAGCCAATTGCATTCCGCTGAGTACGTTCTTACTCATTACAATATCAATAACGACCTTCCCCGGAATATTGCCGGAATGAATATCCACGAACTGGGCGACTTGGAGCAGGAACTGGCGCAGTGCGCTGTTACTGTTGATCAAACGTTTTTTACCCAGGCACAGGCCCATGCCCAAATGGAAACCCATCGGGCTTTTACCCGGCTGGATGCGCGAGGTCGCTTGGAAATAGTGAGCTCTACCCAATCCGCCTTTAATATTCAGAGGATTATTGCTCGTGCGTTGGACATCCCACAGCGTCGGATTCATGTGATCAAACCCCGGATTGGTGGCGGGTTCGGCGGGAAAAACATCGCTTTGGTCGAAGTTTATCCGGCATTGGTAACGCTTCGAACCGGCAAAGCTGCTCAAATTATCTTGAGTCGGGCCGAATGTTTCGCCTGTACCAATACTCGCCATGCCATGCGAATAAGGGTGCGGGCAGGAGCGAACAAAGAAGGTGATTTGCTGGCATTGGGCCTGGAGGTATTGGCGGATACGGGCGCGTACGGTGAACATGCACCGGATGTTCTGCATGTTGGCGGACACAATACTTTGCCGATTTACCAAATTCCTCGTGCTCTCAGCTACCGAGCCAAAGCTGTTTACACCAATAAGACACCGGCCGGCGCTTTTCGGGGCTTTGGTGCACCACAGACAAATTTCGCTATTGAATCCGGCATTAATGAGTTGGCGGCTAAACTGGGAATGGATCCTAGCCTCTTTCGAAACAGGAACATTATCCGCCAAGGTCAGTCGCACCCGTTTCTGGCCGGGTCAAGTCCGGCGCGGCCGGCAGTGCTTCAGAGCAGCACGTTGGAGCAATGCATTGCCCGGGGAAAAGAATTGATCGGCTGGCAGGATTTGTATCCGCGGCAACAAACAGGAGGCGACAAAATCCACGGGGTTGGCATGGCGATCGCCATGCATGGAACGGGCATCGCTAACTCTGATACCGCTGCCGCCGAAATCCGTCTAAATTACGATGGCAGCTATACACTGGCGGTAGGGGCGGCTGATTTGGGAACCGGCGCCGATACCATTCTGGTCCAGATGGCGGCGGAAGTATTGCAAACGCCGCTCGACCGAATTATTCTCCAGACCGCCGATACCGACACCACTCCCTATGAAACAGGCGCCTACGCTTCATCAACGACATATGTCACCGGCAATGCTGTGGTCAAGGCGGCTCGGCTGTTACGGGAACGGATTGTCGACAGCGGTAGGGCACTTTGTCCGAATCCTGCGGCAGCAGTGGTGTTTGACGGAACGTCGCTCGTGGATTCCAAAGGCGATTGGCGGATTGGGTTGGAAGACTTTGCTTACCACCTTACGTCGTTCCGAGGGCAGAACCAACTGGCCGTGATTGCAACATATGGTGGCGAAACCAGTCCACCACCGTTTGTAGCCGGGTTCGCTGAGGTCGAGGTGGATACGGGAACAGGAGAAATACGCTTAGTTCATTTTGCAGCGACAATCGACTGCGGAACTCTGATTAATCCCAATTTAGCGCGCGTACAGGCTGAGGGTGGCCTAGTCCAGGGAATTGGCTTTTCCATGTTTGAAGAAGTTTGTTATGATCGTAGCGGCCGGCTGCTGACGGATAATTTTATGCAGTACAAGCTGCCCTCGCCGTGTGATATCGGCAAATTGACCGTGGAGTTTATTCCAAGTTTTGAGCCGACGGGACCGTTTGGTGCTAAATCGATTGGCGAAGTTGTTTTTCATACACCGGCTGCGGCCATTGCTGATGCGGTGTTCAATGCGGTGGGAGTTCGGCCGGTGAGATTGCCGATTACTCCGGAGTTTATCATGACCGCACTGGCAGGACAAAACAAATCGGCGGATTGAGGAGGCGATTTTTTGTTAAGTATTCAACAATACATACGCGCCAAATCTTTGGAGCACGCCTTTCAACTTTTGTCGGAAGATGAGCAGAATGCAATTTTGGGCGGTAACCTGTTTTTGCGGTTAAGTAACCGCCGAATCAAGACGGCGATTGATCTGACCGACCTGCATTTGAAGTATATCAGTGAAGAAGCTGAATATCTGGAAATCGGTGCGATGACTACACTCAGGGATATTGAAACCTCTGTGCTGTTACGAGGATTCTACTCCGGAGTATTACCCCGGGTTGTGACCGACATAGCCGGAGTTCAGGTGCGAAACCAAGCGACGGTTGGTGGAACAGTCGGCGGCCGCTACGGATTCTCAGATTTATTGACTGTCCTGATGGCGTTGGACGCGAAGGTTGAACTATATGGTAAAAGCGTCGTGCCATTGGCGAGCTACCTAGCCAATCCTTCAAAACTGGAGATCATTGAAAAACTGCTCATCCCCAAAACAAAAGGCAGGGCTTCCTTTCAGTCTGTTCGGATTTCCAGCGGCGATTTCGCATTGTTGAATGTTGCCGCTGTGTTTGTGGCACCTTATTGGCGCATTAGCGTTGGTGCTCGTCCGGCTGCCGCAAAAGAGGCAACAACGGCAATGGAGTTTTTGAACAAATTGACTAGTACCGGAAGACAAGAAATTGCGGAAGCTGCGGCAAACGTTGGAGTAGGAATGGAGTTCGGCGATTCAATGAAAACGGGAGCCGCTTATCGACGAATGATTTGCCCGGTATTGGCGAGACGGGCAATGGAGGAAATTTGGAATGCAGATAACGTTTGAGTTGAACGGAAGACAAAAATTTGTGGAAGTAGTCTGCAATGAATCGTTGTTGTCGGTGTTGCGACGGCAGAATCTGGCAAGTCTGAAACAGGGCTGCGATACCGCCTCTTGCGGAATATGCACCATCTGGATCGACGCACAGCCGGTTTTGGCGTGTGCAACATTGGCAGTTCGAGTTTCAGGGCGGCGAGTCACGACGATCGAAGGAGTTGCCGATGAGGCTGCCGAGTTTGCAAAGTTTTTGGTTGCGGAAGGATCGGAACAGTGCGGATTTTGTTCACCTGGTTTGGTCATGACTGTTTTAGCCATGCGGCGAGAAGAAATTCCTCCTACCGAAGAAGCAATCAAACATTATATCAATGGTAATCTGTGCCGATGTTCGGGCTATGCCAGTCGAATCCGGGCTATTCACAATTACTTGAACGCGATGACTGGAGATAAGGCATGAATAGATTGATTGTCGGAATGAGCGGAGCCAGCGGCGCCGTGATTGGAATCCGTCTGCTAGAAAGCATGCGGCACTTCTCCGATTGGGAAACCCATCTTATTTTATCTCGGGCCGCTCGGCAAACGATTCGAATGGAAACGGAGTATTCCGAGGAAGAAGTCTGTTCCCTCGCTTCTTGCATCTATTCCACCGACGATGTTGGTGCCTGTGTTGCCAGTGGTACGTTCAAAACCAGCGGAATGGCCATCGTTCCCTGCAGCATGAAAACAGTGGCGGGAATCGCTATTGGCTATTCCGAAAATTTACTGCTGCGGGCCGCCGATGTGGCATTAAAAGAAAAACGAAGGTTAGTTGTGGTTGCTAGGGAAACGCCATTAAACGCTATTCACCTGCGTAATATGCTGACGTTGGCGGAAATGGGCGCGATGATTTTGCCGCCCATGCTAAGTTTTTATAACCGGCCAGATTCGGTGCAAGATCAGGTCGACCATATTGTCGGGAAAATACTAAATTCATTTGATTTGGAATGGTCAGGATTTCGTCGCTGGAAATAATTTTATGCGGACTTATTAAACTGGACTTCGTGACAAAAAAGTTTCCAGCACCTTGCAATTGTGAGTGACAGTGCTATAATACTAATAGGATTTTAAATCAATAGATAATAAATATTGATTTATAAAGGAGAGATGAACATGCTGAGTGAAAAAATGCAGAAACTGATGAACAACCAAATTCAGGCGGAATTCTATTCGGCCCAGCTGTATCTGGCGATGTCCGTTTACAGCGAGTCGGAAAACTTCAAAGGGTTCGCCCATTGGTTGAAAGTACAATATCAAGAAGAAACTTCCCATGGCATGAAGTTTTTGGAATATATGCTGGAGCGGGGCGTTGAAGTCGAATTGAAAGTAATTGACGCGCCGCCGGTAAAATTCGGTTCAATGCTGAAACTGTTTGAAGAAGTATTAGCGCATGAAAAGAAAGTCACGGCCATGATCAATAACCTTTATGAAACGGCCCTGAAGGAAAAGGATTATGCGTCGCAGATTTTTTTGCAGTGGTTCATTTCCGAACAGGTCGAAGAGGAGGCCAATGCCTCCGAGATTGTTGCCCAACTGAAATTGATTGGCGACAAGAGCATCGGCGGGCTGTTCCAGATGGATCATGCGTTGGGTCATCGCAAAGAGTAATCAACTTTTAAAAATTACGAAACCGGGGATTCCTGTCGGGAATTTCCCGGTTTCTTTTCATAACTGCGGCCAACGCGGCCAACAAATAGTCAAAACGACGATGTCGCCAGATTGACGGGACGTAAGAAAATCAAGTAAAATTAAAGTTATATCCCCCCTATAGGGGGGCGTAGGTGTTCATTTTCTGTTCGTAGCCCGACACTTTATATTGTCGGGCAGGTTTAATAAAAGTAATGATAACATTACTAATCAGTATGATGATTGGGGGAGGAAATCCATGAAGCGGCGAGAATTTATTCAATGGACAGCAGCAGGCTCTTTGACGCTCATGGGCTTGTCCGGTTGCAGCGGCAATCCGGCTCCCAAAGATGCTGCCGTTCCCGCCAAACCGGTCGATTCGCCGGTGAAAGCGACGTCTTCGGCCGCACCGGCGATGGCCATCGTGAACGGAACGGACCCGAATGAGCTGATGTCGCGGGGCTTGCAAGCAATGGGCGGGATTGGCCGTTTTGTCAGGCAAGGTCAGACTGTTGTCATCAAACCAAATTTCAGCGTACCACGAACTCCTGAGCAGGCGGCGACCACTAACCCGGATTTGGTGGCCGCATTGGTGAGGCATTGTCTGGGTGCCGGTGCGAAAACGGTCAAAGTCATTGACCACCCGTTCACCAATGCCCAAATGTGCCTCGAAAACACGGGCATCCGGCGGGCGGTGGAGGCGGCGGGCGGCAAAATCTACGCCACCAACAAGTTGTCCGGCGAGTTTTACTCGGCGGTCAATGCCGGCGGCTCGATATTGCAGTCGCTGCAATATTCCAAAGATGTTTTGGAGGCCGATGTTTTCATCAATTTTCCCATTCTCAAGCACCATAACGGCGCTGGCCTGACGATGGGACTGAAAAATATGATGGGGTTGGTCTGGGACCGGGGATTTTTTCACCGCACAGATTTGCACCGGACCATCGCCGAACTGTCCGCGTTCAAGAAGCCGCATCTGATTATCCTGGATGCGGTTCGCGGCATCACGACCCATGGGCCGATGGGACCGGGAACCATTCGAGAATATAAGCAGCTGATATTCAGTACGGACCCGGTGGCTCTCGACGCCTACGGCGCGGAGTTGTTCGGGCTGAAACCCTCGGATATCGCTCATGTAGCCATTGCGGCAGAACTGGGAATCGGTTCGTTGGACTGGAAGCGCCTGAACCCGGTGCGTGTATAACTATTGACCGAAGTAAGGGGAGCTGCCATCGAGTTGACATTATTATTCATGGTCTTCTTTGTTTCGACTGTTGCCGCTGGGGTGCTGCAGCGATTGCGGCGCCGGGAAAAGACCATTTTGCAGTGGCCACAGGTCAAAGCACTCGTTCAACCCGGTTCCCTCGTCTTCAGCCGGACTGGCTGGTTTCTGGGCGGATGGGGACTCGGTTGGCGCATTTCTTCTGTAATGTTTGAATATGAAATAGACGGCTGTACGCACAAAGGCCGCAAATTGTTACCGGTAAACTGGACCATCCGTGAATCGGAGCTGGAACGGGTGCAACGGGAACTGGAAACTTTTGCGGTTGCTTTTTGTGATCCGACGAAGTCCACCGAGGCGTTTCTGGATATCCCGGACCGCTGGCAACGGGGGAGCATAAGCTGGATTACCGTGGGGCTGATCGGGGCAACAGGATTGTCGCTGCTGTCGGCACTAATGTTGCTCACGAAATATGTCTGACGTTGATGGAATATATAGGGCTCTATATTTTTTCCAAATAGGGAGGACTGGAGGTTTTTTCATGTTGGAACAGTTTGGCGCCATTGCAATTCTGGCGGGCGTGGCCTTTATTTTTCCATTTATCCCGTTGATCATCGCCGCAATCATCAGTGTCCACAAACCGTCCAAGGAAAAGGAAATTTCCTATGAGTGCGGTGTGGATACGATCGGCCGTTCCTGGGTACAGTTCAAAGCCAGCTATTTTCTATATGCGCTGGCCTTTGTAGCGTTTGACGTGGAAACGGTGTTTCTGTATCCTTGGGCGGTAGTATTTCGCACAATGGAAGCCTCAGCCTTTATCGCGATGTTTGTGTTCATGGCGATTCTGTTGCTGGGGCTTTGGTATGCCTGGAAGAAGGGGGCGCTGGAATGGAAGTGAACACGGAAAAACCGTCATCGCAGGAACAACCGGCTTTGAGCCCGCTGGCGCAATTGCTGGGAACGGACAGTGTAATCCTGACGACGGTGGAACAGGTGCTGGGGTGGGCTCAGACTCATTCGTTCTGGCCGTTGACCTCTGGTCTGGCTTGTTGCGCATTGGAAATGATGGCCACGGGCGCGGGGCGTTTCGATTTGGCACGGTTTGGTTATGAAGTTTTCCGGCCGTCGCCCCGGCATGCGGATGTTTTGATCGTGGCCGGAACGCTGACCTGGAAAATGGCGCCGCCATTGCTGCGTTTGTATGAACAGATGCCCGAAAACAAATGGGTGATTGCCATGGGCAGTTGTGCCATTGGCGGCGGGCCGTTCGTCGATTCCTATTCGGTGGTTCCCGGCGTCGACAAACTGTTGCCGGTCGACGTATACATTCCCGGCTGTCCGCCTCGACCGGAAGCCCTGATTCACGGCATGCTGACGCTGAAGGAAAAAGTGATGGCGGCGAAAAAACGGGGAGGCAAACCATGAACGAAGAACGAATAGTCAACGGCGAGCTGACCAGCTCACCGGAAACATTGCTGCAAGATATGCGGGCTTTACGCGATCAGGCTGAATTCGCTTTCAACCGGCTGTTGGATGTGACAGCAGTCGACCGCGGCGATGCCTTTGAGTTGCTTTATCGCCTGAATTCCTGGACCACGAATCGCGATCTCGTGGTTCGGTTGAGGGTGCCGATGACGGAACCACGTCTGCCGAGCGTGTCCGGCTTATGGGCGGCGGCGTTGTTCGGCGAACGCGAAGTTCAGGACATGTTCGGGATCGAATTCATGGGACACCCCGACCCACGCCCGTTGTTGGTGCTGGAAGAGGGATTTGGCTTCTTTCCGCTGCGCAAAAGTTATCAGTTGCCCGGCCGGCCGGGTCAGTCGAACAGGAGGTGAGGGCAGTGGGCAGTACTCGTTGGGAACACCAGGGAACCACTCCGGAGGGAACGGAATTATATTGCCTGAATATGGGGCCGCAACACCCGAGCACGCATGGCGTATTGAGGGTGATCCTCGAACTGGACGGCGAAACCGTCGTCAAAGCGACGCCGGTACTCGGCTATTTGCATCGGGGCATTGAAAAACTGGCGGAAAGCCGGACCTATCCCCAAATTATTCCCTATACCGACCGCCTGGATTATGTGGCGTCCATGTGCAACAACCTGGCGTATTGCCAGACGGTCGAAAAATTGATGCAGATCGAGGTGCCGGAACGGGCCGAATATATCCGTGTCATCATGGCGGAACTGAACCGGATCGCCAGCCATCTGCTGTTCATTGGGTCCGCGACGCTTGATTTGGGCGGCATGACCGGCATGCTGTACACCTTCCGCGACCGGGAATATATTCTGGACATGTTCAATCTGGCGGCCGGGTCCCGGCTGACCTATTCGTACGTCCGGATCGGCGGCGTGATGAACGATCTGTCGCCGGAATTTCTGGAACTGTTGCGGAAATATCTGGCGGAATTGCCGGGAATGCTGCAGGAGTACGACGAATTGATCAACGGCAATGAAATTTTTCAGGCCCGGTTGAAAGGCGTGTCGGCTGTGCCGGCCGAGCATCTGATTTCCCTGGGCGTAACAGGGCCGGTGCTGCGGGCCGCCGGCGTGAAGGCCGACCTGCGCAAGACTCGTCCTTATGGGATTTACGACCGGTTCCAATTCGACATCCCGACCGGAACGATCGGTGATAACTGGGAGCGGTATCTGATGCGTGTCCTGGAAATCAAGGAAAGCGCGAAAATTATTACCCAGGCTCTGGCGGATCTGCCAGACGGTCCGATCATGGCGAAGATCCCCAAAGTTATCAAACCGCCAGCCGGCGAAGTTTACCATGCCAACGAATCGCCGCGCGGCGAGTTGGGCTTCTATATCGTCAGCGACGGTTCCACCAAACCTTATCGCCTGCATATCCGTCGGCCGACTTTTTACAATCTCGGCAGTGTGACGGAATTGTGCCGCGGGATCAAGATTGCTGACATGCCGGCAGTGCTGGCGGTGCTTGATCCCTGCATGGGCGAGGCGGACGCTTAGGAAAGGGGGAACAGTGATGCAACAATCAACGAGTATCTGGTTTGAACTGGGGCGGTTGCTACAGCAGCTGGTCCTGGAATTGACGGGGATGCCGTGGCTGGCCAGCTTAGCCCAAACACTCCTGGGCATCGTGGGTATTTTTGCCGTGGTTCTGTTGGCGGCGTTGATTCTCGTATATCTGGAACGTAAAGTCTGTGCTTGGATGCAGATGCGGGTCGGTCCGAACCGTCTGGGCCCGTTCGGTATCTTCCAGTCGGTTGCCGACGCCCTCAAACTGCTGACCAAGGAAGATATCCGCCCGGCCCAGGTTTCCGGCAAGATGTGGGCCTTGGCGCCGGTGCTGATGTTCATGGTAATCATTATCACGTATGCGGTGATTCCGTTTGATGCCGGCGTCATTTTTGCGGATCTAAACATCGGTATTTTCTTCTTTGTGGCGGTCAGCGCCCAGACGACTCTGCCGTTATTAATGGCGGGCTGGTCATCCAACAACAAATATTCCCTGGTTGGTGGCATGCGGACGGTCGCTCAGATGATTTCCTATGAAATTCCCCTGGTCTTTTCCATCTTGGGTGTGGTCATGATTACCGGGTCGATGAAGATGAGCGATATCGTGAAGGCCCAGGAAAGCATCTGGTTCATCGTGACTCAGCCGGTTGCCTTCGTGGTTTTTGTGATTGCGGCGACCGCCGAGTGCAACCGGGCGCCATTTGACCTCGTGGAAGCGGAGTCGGAACTGGTGGCCGGACCGTTTGTGGAATACAGCGGCATGCGGTTTGCGTACTTCTTTCTGGCTGAATATGCTTCGCTGGTTGCATCTTCCTGTATTGCGGCGACCCTGTTCCTCGGCGGTTGGCACGGGCCATGGCTGCCGGGCTGGATCTGGTTTTTCCTCAAGGTTTCGGCCATGATCTTTTTGTTCATGTGGTTCCGCTGGACGTTCCCCCGGATCCGGGTAGACCAGCTGATGGCTTTCGGCTGGAAATTCCTGCTGCCATTGTCGGTAGCCAATATAATCGTCACCGGCGTCGGTCTGTGGCTGTTTTTCCCGTTGAGCTGAAGAGGGGTGAAATGATGTTTGGCATTGGATTGCTTAAAGGAATGCGGGTTACGCTGCGGCGCTGTTTCTCCAAACCGAACACGGTGCAGTATCCCGAGGAAAGGTTGCCGGTGGGACCAATGTTCCGCGGTGGGACCATTGATCTGAATCTCGACAAATGCATTGCCTGCGGCCTGTGTGCCATGGCCTGCCCCAATCAGGCCATCGAACTGGCCACCGAGAAGAATGAAAGCGGCAAAAAGGTGATGGCAAAGTATCGCCATCATATTCCCGTATGCCTGTACTGCAACTACTGCATCGAAGCCTGCCCGGTCCAGGCGATTCACTGGACCGCCAATTATGAAATCAGTTCCCTGCGCCATGAGGATCTTATTGTCGACTGCATGGCCGGACAGGGAGGTGAGCGGGCATGAACGGAAGTTTGGCACATACCCTGGCGTTTTATTTTCTGGCCGGGGTCACTTTGGCGGCCGCTGCCGGTGTGGTATTCAAGCGGAATCTGGTGCACAGTGCGTTTTTGCTGTCAGTGACGTTTCTCGGCGTGGCCGGCCTGTATATGACGCTGGAGGCAGAGTTTCTCGCGGCGGTGCAAGCTTTGGTGTACAGCGGTGCTGTCGCCATTCTGGTCGTGATCGGCGTGATGCTGACGCAACGTTCGGATATGGGCCAATCCAATCCGCCCAACGCGATGCTTGCCGTCGGCGGCTTGGCGTCGCTGGCCATTGTCGGCGTGATGGTCTGGGCGGTACTCGGTACAGACTGGAAAACCGGTGGTGGCAAGGTTGTGACCGTTGCCGATATCGGTCGCCGTTTTTTGACGGATTTCGCGCCGCCGTTCGAGGCAGTCGCGTTGTTGCTACTGGCGGCGCTGATCGGCGCAGTGGTGTTGTTTAAGGGAGGTAAGGCGCAATCATGATCGGACTTGCCCATTATCTACTAATCGGCGCGGTTCTGTTTGGCTTGGGGCTGTTCGGCCTACTGACCAAGCGGAACCTGATCGCTTTGTTAATGTCCATTGAACTGATGTTGAATTCGGTCAACATCAATCTAGTGGCTTTTTCCCGGTTTACAGCCATTGATGCCGCATCAGGACAGGTTTTCTCCCTGTTCATCATCGCCGTGGCCGCCGCCGAGGTGGCGGTGGGGCTGGCGTTGGCGTATGCCATCCATCGGGGCCGCAATACGGTGTCAGTGGATGAGATCGACTGGCTGAAATGGTAGGAAGAGGGGGTGACAAACATGTGGGTTGATTTTTTCCTGACGCATGCCTGGCTGATTCCACTATTGCCGGCGCTGGCGTTTGTTGTGATTTCGTTTTTGCTACTGCGGTCGCCCTGGTTGGCGTCCCGCCTGGCCATCCTGGCCATGGCCTCGTCCTTCGTGTTGTCAGTCGGTGCGGGTTATGCCGTCCTGACCAGGGGAATCACGGTGGAAGCACCGTTTGTGATGAAAGCGGTCTGGCTGTCCATTCCGGGCCTGAAAGTCGACATGGGTGTTCTGCTTGATCCAATTGCTTCGACTTTGTTGTTCGTGGTGACGTTGATTACCCTGCTGGTTCTGATCTATTCCATCGGCTATATGGCCGGCGATCCTGGCTACTGCCGTTTCTTCGCCTTCATCTCGCTGTTTGCGGCATCGATGTTGGCGCTGGCCATTTCGACCAATTTCTTGCAAATGTTTATTTTCTGGGAGCTGGTCGGTTTGTGCTCCTATCTGTTGATCGGCTTTTACTTCTATAAGGTACCGGCGCGTGAAGCCGGCAAAAAAGCCTTCATGACGACCCGAATCGGTGATTTTGGTCTGTTGCTGGGGATTCTGCTGTTGCAGATCACGTTTCGGACGCTGGACTTTGCCGAACTCGGCGTGAAGGTTTCCGCCTATGTCGCGGAATACGGCACCGAAACCATGACGTTCATCGCAATTCTGCTCTTTATCGGGCCGGTGGCCAAATCCGGCCAATTTCCCCTGCATGTATGGTTGCCGGACGCCATGGAAGGCCCGACTCCCGTGTCGGCGCTGATTCACGCGGCGACGATGGTGGTTGCCGGCGTATATTTGATTGCCCGCTCGTTTGCAATTTTTCACGTTTTACCCGGTGCTCTGTCGGTGATTGCCTGGCTCGGCGTTTTCACCGCCTTGTTTGCGGCCTTTATCGCTCTGACCCAACGTGAGATTAAACGTATTCTGGCGTTTTCGACCATCAGCCAGCTAGGTTTCATGATGCTGGCGCTCGGCGTGGGGAGCGTGACCTCATCGATGTTCCATCTGATGACGCACGCGTTTTTCAAGGCTCTATTGTTTCTGGGCGCCGGTTCGGTGATGCACGCATTGCACGACAAGGCCGATATTTTTGAAATGGGCGGGCTGCGTCACAGTATGCCAGCTACATGTCTGATGATGGGAACGGCCGTGCTGGCAATTGCCGGAATTCCACCGTTTGCCGGCTTCTTTTCCAAAGATGAAATTTTGGTGGCGGCGGCGCATGTTTCCACACCCATCTACCTGCTGGCCTCATTGGCTGCGTTCATGACGGCTTTCTACATGGCCCGGCTGTTCATCGTGGCATTTTTGGGCAAACCGAATCCCTACAACCATCCGCATGAGTCCGGATTGTCGATGTTGGCGCCGATGGGGGTATTGGCTGGGCTCAGCGTGGTTGGCGGATTGATTCCGTTTCTCATGGGTTTCGGCGAGTGGGTTCGCTTCGGACCGGCGCATCATGCCGGCATCGATTGGGCGGTTGCAGGGGTTTCCACACTGATTTCCCTCTTGGGCTTTGGCCTGGCCTGGGTGATCTACGGCGGCGGCCACACCCGTTCCAATGATCTGACGATGAAAATGGGTGCGCTGTATAGCCTGAGCTTCAATAAATTCTATATGGATGAAATCTATCAGTGGATCAACCGGAACTTTGTCGGCGGCTTGGCCAAATTATCTTTCTGGCTCGATATCCATGCACTGGGAGCGGTCGTGGACAATGCCTGGCGTGGTACCGGCGCAGCCGGCGACGAGCTGCGCCGGACCCAAACGGGGCAGATGCAGCAATATGCGGCGGTGATGTTGTCGGCAACCGTCCTTCTAGTGGTTATACTGGCGACCCTGACCGGGTCGTTCGTGAAAGGAGGCCGGATCTGATGAGCCTGCCAATTCTTTCCATGATTCTGTTCGCTCCCATCGTGGGTGTGGCGGTGATCCTTTGCCTGCCGCAGACGGCCGGCCGGATGATCAAAATGGTGGCTGGCGGTGCCATGTGGATTTGTTTCTTTCTGTCAGCTGTCATGTTCGTGAATTACGACTGGCGCGCGGGTGGCGTCCAATTTGCGGAACTGGCAACCTGGCTGCCGGATGCCGGTGCCAGTTATCATCTGGGCGTGGACGGAATTTCCGCACCGCTGACCCTGCTGATGTCCGTTGTCGGTTTGTCGGGCATATATTCTTCCTGGCGGATCGATAAGCGGATCAAGGAATATTTCATTCTGTTCCTGCTGCTGGTAGCCGGGGTCGCCGGCGCCTTCGTGGCCCGGGACTTGCTGCTTTTTCTCCTGTTCTACGAAGTGGTCGTCATTCCCATGTACATCCTGATCGTCGTCTGGGGTTCAACCAAACGGGTAACCAAGGAATATGCCGGCATGAAGCTGGTGGTTTATCTGCTGATCGGTTCCGGCTTCATGCTCGCCGGGGTGTTTTCTCTGTATGTACTCGCTAATCCGGCGGGCCAGCGCACTTTCGATATGGCGGCCCTGGCCGCCCAAGGCCTGAACGGCGCCATTGCTCCGGAACATCAGATCGTTTCATTCTTTCTGATGATGCTGGGCTTCGCTACCTTGGCCTCCATGTGGCCGTTCCACTACTGGTCGCCGGACGGACACGCCGGCGCCCCCACCGCCGTCTCGATGGTTCATGCGGGTCTGCTGAAAAAACTCGGCGCTTATGGCCTGCTCCGGGTAGGACTATTGATGGTGCCGGTCGGCTTCAAGTTCTGGGCGCCAATGATGGCGGCATTTGCCACTGTCAGCGTCATTTATGCCGCCTTTATCTGTATGACGCAGTCCGACCTGAAGTATATGGTCGGCTTCTCCTCGGTTTCCCATATGGGATATATCGTGATCGGCATTGCCACCGCCGACGTGATCGGTTTGAACGGTGCCGTGGCCAATATGTTCGCGCACGGCATCATGACGGCGCTGTTCTTCTCGATGATCGGTCATGTATACAATACCGCCCACACTCGTGATATTAACGATTTGGGCGGACTGGCCCACCAGATGCCGAAGGCGGCAGTTGGCTTCATGATCGCCGGCATGGCTTCGCTGGGCCTGCCAGGATTGTTGAGCTTTATCGCTGAATTCACCATCTTCACCGGGACCTTCGAAACCTATCCGGTGGTGGCGGTGGTGGCGATTTCCGGGATCATCCTGACTGCGTTGTATGTTTTGCGGGCGCTGGCGAATGCGTTGTTCGGGCCACGGCTCGCCAAGTGGGACTCATTGCCGGACCTGAAGCTGCCGGAAATGGTGCCGTTGGTGCTGTTGAGCGCATTTTTGATCCTATTCGGATTCTTCCCGTCCCTGTTGATGGATGTTATCAACAGTGGCATTGAACCTTTGACGCCGCTCCTTGCCAAGATCAAAACGGCGGCGACGCTCTGGGGGGGAATGTAAGCATGAATATCAGTGTTTTAACTCTGGAAATCAGCGTGGCGGTTCTGGCGCTCGTCCTGTTGGCGATGGATCTCAGCCTGGAAAAAGACCAACCCCGCCGTAATATCGGTTATTTGGCCCTGTGCGGACTGACAGGAATTTTCTTCTTCTCGTTCACTCGTTATGGAATGAATGAGACCTTCTGGAACGGCTTGTTCAGTCTGGACGACTATGCCGTGTTTTTTAAACAGGCCTTTTTGATCGGCGCGATTCTGGTCATCCTGTTTTCATTGGATACGGTGGATCAATTGCCGCATTCGCGGGCGGAATTCTATGTTCTGTTGCTGTTTGCCGTGATCGGCATGATGGTTCTTTCTTCCGCCAATGATTTGATTACTCTATATGTCGGCATCGAGCTGATGACGTTCAGTTTCTTTATTCTGGTCGGCTATGTCCTGACCGACGCCCGCTCCACCGAAGCGGCGATTAAATATCTGATTCTGGCTTCAGCAGCCTCGGCGGTTATGTTGTACGGCATGAGCCTAATTTTTGGCCTATCGGGCCAGATGAGCTATGCTGCCATCGCGGCGGCGGGACTGGCGGCTTCACCGGCGCTGCTGGTGGGCGGAGTTCTGTTGCTTTCCGGATTTGCCTTTAAGATTGCCGCGCCTCCCTTCCACATGTGGGCGCCGGATGTATACGAAGGGGCGCCCGTGCCGATTACCGCCATGTTGGCCATGGGCTCGAAGGCCGCTGGCTTTGCAGCCATGATTCGCGTTTTTACGAATGTGTTCCCCAGCACCGGCTATCCCTGGCCGCTGTTGGCGTTGCTGCTGTCCGGCGGCGCCATGCTGGTAGGCAATATCGTCGCCATTCCCCAGACCAACATCAAACGGATGTTAGCCTATTCGTCCGTCGCCCAGGCCGGTTACATCCTGACCGGGTTGGTAGCGGGAACCGCCGCTGGAGTCAAGGGAATGATGTTTTATCTCATGATCTACGTCTTCGCCAATGTCGGCGCATTCGGCGTGGTCGCCGCAGTGAGCCGGCACCGGAATGGCGAAAACATCAGAGACTTGGCGGGGTTGTCACGCCAAGCACCGGTTCTGGCGGTGGCCATGACGATCTCCTTGCTGTCCATGGCTGGAATTCCACCCTTGGCTGGCTTTATGGGGAAATTCTTCCTGTTTTCGGCGGTCATTGATGCCGGATACTTGGGGATAGCGGTGCTGGGCTTCGTGTTGTCGATGGTTTCGGTGTATTACTATCTCAATGTCGTAAAATCCATGTATCTGGCTGAACCGGCTGACGATCGTCCGTTTGCGGTTGCCGGGACTTTGAAGTTTACCGTGCTGTTTGCCATGACGGCGACGCTGGCCATGGGGATTTATCCCGGGCCGCTGTCGCATCTCGCGGAACTGGCGGCCAAGACCGTGTTTCATTGATTCAGGCCGCATGACAGCCTCAAACCAGAGTTTATAATATTATATTTGTGGACTATAAAAAGTTTAATTTCCGTTTATACAAATATCAATAAAACAGCGGCGTCCGGGTAATCCGGTCGCCGCTGTTTTATTGATGAATACGATGAAGTTCAACCCTCTTGGCAGGGATCAGCGCTCCTTCAACCAAAGACGATTGAGCAGAGCACCGGCGACAAATCCGCCGACATGAGCCCACCAGGCGATTCCCGAGGCACCCATCGACAAGGCGGCGGTTCCGCTTTGCAGTTGATAAAAAAACCAGATCGCCAGGAAGACCAATGCCGGGATTTCAATGATGGTAAAAATAAAGAATAACGGCACAATAGTCTTGATTTTGGCAAACGGAAAACAGATCGCGTAAGCGCCGAGAATTCCCGAGATGGCGCCGCTCGCGCCGATGACCGGAACCGTGGAAACGGGATCGACGGCTACTTGCGTCAGATTAGCGATAATTCCACAGATAAAATAGAACAACAAAAAATGACCGTGCCCCAGGCAATATTCCACGCTGGATCCGAACAGCCACAAAAACCAAAGGTTGCCAATAATATGCATCCAGCCGCCATGAAGAAACAGATTGGTGACCAGCGGCAAGTAAGAAAAAGGATCCAACGACACTTCGTGCACTGCGGTCGTCAGACGCAACGGAGTCATGCCCAGCAAACTGACCCATGATTTGAAGTCGGCCGCCGTCCAGCTCAGTTCGTTGATAAATACGCCGATATTGGCGGCGATCAGGGCAACCGTGAAATAGGGCAAAATATTTGGACGAATATTGTCGCGGATCGGAATCATCCAGTGGACTCCTTTGCAGAGATTTTGCGCCGTATTTGATTCATTCCACGTAGCGGCGGCATGTTCCTGCCGGCAAAACATCCGGTGGAAGTAAGACAGTAGGGACGGAAATACTGTATAATAACAAAAGAGGTGAGTTTATGAACTTTGTTGCGGATTTGCATGTACATACAGTAGCCAGTGGCCATGCTTACAGCACGGTAAAGGAAATAGCCCGGGTGGCGGCCGACAAGGGTTTGTCCATGATTGCCCTGACCGATCACGGCCCGGGGATGCCGGGCGGTCCTCATGCCTATCATTTTTCCAACCAGACCGCCATTCCCGATTCTTTGTTTGGCGTCCGAATTTTGAAAGGAATTGAAGCCAATGCGATGGACCGCGTGGGGCGACTTGATCTTGATGACGCCCGCCTGGCGAAACTCGACATTGTCGCGGTCGGGTTGCACACAGTCTGTTCTCCGTATGGTACGGTGGCGGAGAATACTGAGATGATGCTGGCGGTAATGCAAAATCCGTTTGTGGATGTGATCGTGCATCCCGGCAATCCGGAATACCTGATCGATGAAGAAACCGTGGTCCGGGAAGCGGCGCGGTGCGGGATCGTTCTGGAGATCAATAACAGTTCTCTGACGGTAACCCGCAAGGGAAGTTTACCGCATTGCGATCACATCGTCGCCCTGGCCGCGACCTACGGAACAAAGCTGATCGTGGGCTCGGACAGCCATTTCTGCGATTCGGTCGGCGAATTCGCCGTCGCGGCGGGACTGCTGGCCCAACATGGCATTCCGGACAGCCAGGTGGTCAACACCTCTTTGGCAAGCGTACTGGCGCATCTGAACCGGCGCAGTAATCATCGGCCGGTGGCATTGTGAGAGAAAGGTGGGCTGTGTAGATGGATAAACCGCGTCTGGTCATCATCACCGGCATGTCGGGCGCCGGTAAGACCCAGGTCATGCGCTTTATGGAGGATCTCGGCTATTTTTGCGTCGACAATCTGCCGCCGGCCCTAATTCCCAAATTCGCCGAACTTTGCGAGCAGTCCGGCGGACGGGTCACCAAAATTGCACTGGTCGTGGACATCCGCGGCGGCGAATTTTTTGACCAACTGATGCAGGTTTTGGGTGAAATGGACCAACAGGACATGATGACCGAAGTGTTGTTTCTGGAAGCTTCCGATGAGACCATTATTCACCGTTACAAAGAAACCCGGCGGCGGCATCCGCTGGCGCCGGCGGGTCGGGTCAGCGAAGGAATTCGTTTGGAACGGGACAAGCTCGAATATGTGCGGGGACGGGCCACCCACATCATCGACACCTCTAATCTGAAAACGCAGCAACTTAAAGAGCGGATCATCGAATTGTATGCGTCGGACGGCGAGCAGGCCAAGCTTCATATCAATGTGGTCTCATTCGGTTTCAAATATGGGATTCCGCTCGACGCGGACATGGTGTTTGATGTCCGTTTCCTGCCCAATCCATACTATGTAGAGCCCTTGCGGCAAAAAAGCGGCGAGAATCCGCTGGTTCGCGAATATATCGACCAATGGCCGGTCACTCATCAATTTATGACCCGCCTGCAGTCATTCATCGATTTTTTGATTCCGCACTATGTGAAAGAGGGAAAAAGTCAGCTGGTGATCGCCATCGGCTGCACCGGCGGTCTTCACCGCTCCGTCTTCGTGGCCTCGAAGATCCGTGATGCGCTGATGGCGCAGGGCTATCAGGTCTCCCTGGAGCATCGCGATATCAAACACAATAAAGTCGAGGACTAGACATGGCGCTACTAAAGTTATTGTATCCGGGAATGCGCATCAAGCGCTGGTTTATCTTGTTCGCCGGCGGCGTTGTTGCTGCCGGTTTCGGGTTGGCTTTGCTGCTGAATTACCGATTCATCGGCCTGGTGGAAGGGTGGCTGTTCTGGGTCATCTACCGGGCGACCGGCAATTATTACGGCTGGTTGCCGACCCTGGTCGGCGCCCTGGTATCCTGCGCCGGGCTTGGGATGATGTTTTATGCTGTGCGCCGGATTATTCGCTCCGTCATCGATGCGGTGGCCCCCGAGGGCGCCAACCGGCTGGTGGATATCATGTACCAAAAGCGTCGGCTGGACAAAGGCCCGGCAGTAGTCGTTATCGGTGGCGGCACGGGTTTGTCCACTTTGTTGCGAGGACTGAAGCGTCGGACTAGCAATCTGACCGCAATTGTCACGGTCGCCGACGACGGCGGATCTTCCGGCCGGCTACGACAGGAACTGGGAATTGTACCGCCGGGCGATCTGCGCAGTTGCCTGGTGGCTTTGGCTGATACGGAGCCGTTGATGGAAAAATTGTTTCAGCATCGCTTCGGTGGCGACGGCGGTCTGACTGGCCACAGTTTCGGCAATCTCTTCATTGCCGCCATGACCCAGGTTGTGGGCGGCGATGTTGAGTTGGCTCTGCAGGAGTCCAGCAAAGTATTGGCGGTTCGGGGGCAGGTTTTGCCGGCGTCAGTCCGCCCCGTGAAAATTTCGGCGCGAATGACGGACGGCACGGTTATTGACGGAGAATCCAATATTCCGTCGGCCCGCAAGTGTATCCAGCGAGTCACCATGGAACCGGCCGATGTTCCGGCGGTTCAGGCCGCCCTGACGGCGATTCGTGACGCCGACATCGTTGTGTTGGGTCCGGGCAGCCTGTACACCAGCGTGATCCCCAATCTGTTGGTGAAAGACATCGTGGCCGCATTACGAAATACCCGGGCGCCCCGGGTCTATGTCTGCAACGTGATGACGCAGCCCGGCGAAACAGACCAATACACCGCGTCGGACCATGTTCGGGCGCTGCTGGGTCATGGCGGGCCGGGAATCATTGATGAAGTTTTGGTCAATGTGGAAGAGATCGCTTCCTGTCTGTTGGATAACTATGCCAAAGAAGGCGCTTGTCCGGTGGAGGCCGATATTGACGAACTTGAGCGCCTGGGAGTCGTGGCCGTTCCGGCACGGATGATCAGCGAAACCAACTGGGTGCGTCATGATCCGGAACGACTGGCAAAGTTGATTTTTGCGGTGCTGGAGCGTCGCCGTAAAAATGGCGATAAGCCGGAAGCTCGACAATCGGCGGGCGCGGATTGAAAAACCCAAGGGAGGATTAGCGTTGTCGTTTGCCGGGGATGTAAAGAATGAACTGGTGCGGGTGGCGGAGGAGAATGCTTGCTGTGAGCAGGCGGAACTGTCGGCTTTGTTGTGGATGGGCGGCGTGATTTCTTTCGGTGGTAAAGGGCGTCTCGGGATAAAGTTTGTCACGGAAAATGCCGCGGTCGCCCGCAAGGCGTTGCGCTCCCTCAAAAAGGAAGGCGTCGAGGACACTGAAGTCAAAGTTACCCGGGCGTTGCGCCTGAAGAAGAATAATTCCTACGAGCTGCGGGCCTTGCCGTCGCCAGCGGTGACAAACCTGTTGGCGCGGATGGATATTCTGCGGGAAGGATTGCTGGTTGAGGCGCCCGCGAGTCCACCCCGCAAAAATTGCTGCCGCAAGGCTTGGCTACGGGGTGCTTTCCTGGCCGGCGGTTCGATCAACCGGCCGGAAGTTGAGTACCATCTGGAAATGGTGACGCAAAATGAGGGCTTCGCTCAAACCCTGGTCGCCGCCTTGCGTTCGTTCGGTTTGAACTCCGGTTTGACAAGCCGCAAGCAGGATTGTGTCGTCTATATGAAGGAAGGCGACGCCATCACGGCCTTTTTGAGTCTAGTCGGCGCCCACGAAGCATTGCTGGAATTTGAGAATGTCCGGATCGTCAAGAGCATGCGGAACCAAGTCAACCGGCTGGTGAACTGTGAGACCGCCAATTTAGCGAAGACCGTGAATGCCGCTGTCCGCCAGATCGAGGGAATCCGCAGGATTATCAATCAGCGCGGCATTGATTCTTTACCGCGCTCGCTCCGCGAAGTTGCAGAGTTGCGGCTGGCCTATCCGGAAGCTACATTGCAGGAATTGGTGGAAGCCTTTGACGGAATGATCAGCCGTTCCGGCATGAGCCATCGGTTGCGGGCGCTGGAGAGACTGGCGGAAGAGCTGGCGGCGGAGAAACTGCCATGAATCGGCGTACTAGGTGGGTCGTGATGGCGGCGGTTGTCGTTTTGGCCGCTGTGGTGGCGACCGGCTGGCTGGGATCACCAGGAGAGGGTATTCCGGTGTTGACGTACCATCACGTCGGCGATGGCCCTGATTGGCTATATGTGCGGCCGGTGGATTTCGAGCGTCAACTGGTTTATCTGCGGGACAACGGATATACGGCGATTAGTGTGATGGAACTGGCCCGGGGGTTGTCAGGGCAGGCGACACTGCCGCAGCGGCCGGTAGTCATCACTTTCGATGACGGCTATGAGGACAATTATACGGCGGCGTTTCCCATTTTGATGCGCCAGAGGATGCGGGGAACTTTTTTTGTGGTAACCGGTAAAATGGAACAACCAGGCTACCTGAAGTGGCGGCAGGCCGGCGAAATGATTGGCGGCGGCATGGAGATCGGGTCCCATACCGTGCATCACTATACACTCAATGAGATCAACCTGAAGGAACTGGAACGGGAACTGCTGGCCTCGCGCATTATGCTGGAAAACAATCTGCAGGGTTCTGCCCCGATCTTTGCCAATCCATTCGGCGAAACGGCGCCGGCGGTCGTGGAACTGCTGGGACGAACCGGCTATCAAGCTGCCTGTTCTTCGGTCGTAGGGTTGAACCGGTCAGGCGAAAACCTGTACATGATCCGACGGCTAAGTGTACCGGCCTCCCGGTTTGGACTGTGGGAATTCAGGGCGCGCCTATGGTGGCTGAATTTGAAAGGAAGGCTGGAAGTGTAGAAAATGAACGGATGGAAAATATTCTGGCTTTGCCTGGCCTTGGTTCCGATGTGGCTGGGTCCGGTCGAGGCGACGCCGTTGCGGCTAAGCGATCTGGCGGACATTTTGCCGGAATGGCCGGTAAGCGCCTCGGAGGCTGGTGGCCGGCTTATTTTGTCCGACAGTCCGGAGAACGTGGCGCAGGAGGGTATTTTATACCGAGATTCTGTGAAAGGCGACGTGCGGCTGTTTTTCCATCATTTTAACGCGATGCGTCAGAAAACGCGGATCGTAGCTCTGTTGACCAACCCGGGAAAGTCGCCCGCCAAAGTGGAAGTGATCCGCTATGGAATTAGCGCGCCGGATACCGACCTTTTGCGGGCCGGGCGCTCGATCCAGAGCGAGTACTTGCGGGGAACTCAGTCACATAAGCTGGCACTGGCGCCTGGAAAAAGCGCCCTGTTGCCAGGCGGGGCTGCGTTGCAACCGTTGCCGCCCCAAACGTTGCTGACGGGAATGATCGACTTCCGCGTCGATCAAGATTTACAGTTGGTGGTAGCCGCTATCCCCGAGCAAGGGGACTTTGCGACGGTGGCCGCCACATATTCCGTATTGCCGCCGCCACCGGACAAGCCCCATCTGCGGGGAAGCTTTTCGTACAGCGAACGACTTCTGTTCGGACGACGTCCTTATAATCCAGCTGTCGACGGGCCGGTGGCCATCACTATCGGTGACGGGGAGACGGATCAGTTTCTGAGCGGCATTGACGCCACTAACGGTCAAATAGTCCGGAATCTGGGAAACTATGGCGTGGTATACCGCATTCTGCTGCCCACCGCCGGCAAGGGGAAAATCCGCTGCTATCTGAATCCCCGCGGCGGCGTCTATGCAGGCTGGGCGGCGGTGAAGACAAAAATGATACATGCTTTGGTGGGAACTCCGGAGAAAGCTATGTATTTTGGGGAGGGCACCCTGGCTGATTTTGAATTATTGGCGGAGTTTCCGGCAGGAGAATCCATGTGGGTGACATTGTCGCCGCCCGGATCGTCCAACCTGCCGGTTCGACTCATGCTTGTTCCCGCACCCTAGGAGTATTGCCTGCCGTGACAAAAAGCGATAGAATAAAATATATCAAGAACCGGGAGGAGAGATTCAGATGGGAAAACACATACAGACGGTGAATGAAGCGCCGTTGTCCAAAACAGCGATGACCGGCGGTTGTGGCGAATGCCAGACTTCTTGCCAGTCAGCCTGCAAAACATCTTGCACGGTGAGTAACCAGGGCTGCCAGAAATAATTCGACGGTTATAACAGGCGTTTCAATCAGGGAGCTCCCGGCGACAAGCCGCCGGGAGCTTAATTTATGACAGGTGGGTATTGATGGATATTCATAAGTTTGAAGTCAATGGGGAATATATTTTATTGGACGTCAACAGCGGCACGGTCCATGTGCTGGACCACACGTCCTATCGTATTTTGGACCTGTTCAATGGCGATAACGATGACGCGGTGCTGGCCGAGTTTGCGCCGGAGTTCGGTGCGGCAGCCGTACAGGAAATTTTGACGGAACTGCATGAACTGATCGATGCCGGCATGTTGTTCAGTCCGGCGGTGGACATTCCGCCGGTATTCACTGCTGCGCCGATCGTCAAGTCGCTATGCCTGCACGTTGCCCATGATTGCAACCTGCGATGCCGCTATTGTTTCGCGGGAACCGGCGCGTTCGGCCATGAGCGGGGCTTGATGACGCCGGAGGTGGCTTGCCGTGCCGTCGATTTTTTGATTGAAAACGGCGGAAGTCGCCGGAACGCGGAAATCGATTTTTTTGGCGGGGAGCCCTTACTGAACATGGATACCGTAAAAGCCGCAGTGACCCATATTCGGCGACGGGAAGCGGAAACTGGCAAACATTTCAATCTGACGCTCACCACGAATACGATTTTGCTGAACGACGAAATACTGGATTTTTTGAACCAGGAAAACATTCAACTGATTCTGAGCATCGACGGTCGACGGGAAGTGCATGACCGGATGCGTCCATTCGCCGGCGGCGTCGGCAGCTATGAAATGGTTTTGAAAAATATGCATCGGGCCGTGGATTCGCGACAGGGACAGAACTATTTTGCCCGGGGGACTTATACGGCGTATAATACCGACTTTGCCGCGGATGCTCTGGATTTGGCCGATCAGGGATTCCGGCGTCTGTCGCTTGAGCCGGTGGTCGGCAAAGGTGAACCCTATGAACTTACCGAAGCCCATCTGCCAGAACTGTACCGGCAATATGATTTGTTGGCGGCGGAATATTTGCGCCGCCGGGCAGCCGGGTGCGGTTTCGAGTTTTTCCATTTCAACGTGGATTTGCAGAACGGGCCTTGTCTAGTCAAACGATTGAGCGGCTGCGGCGCGGGCCATGAATATTTTGCGGTGACTCCGGACGGGGATCTGTATCCCTGCCATCAGTTTGTCGGCCGGGATGGGTTCAAGGTCGGGAATGTGTTCGACGGGATTGAGCGCAGGGAGGTCTGCGACGAATTCCGCCAGGCGCATGTATTGACAAAGAATGAATGTCGTTCCTGCTGGGCCCGGTTCTATTGCAGCGGAGGTTGCCATGCCAATGCGCATGCTTATAACGGTACGATTCATAAGCCGTATCAAATGGGTTGCGCACTGCAGAAAAAACGGCTGGAATGCGCGATTTATGTGCAGATCGGCTTGCGCCACCAGGCAAAGGGATAGGTGAGAAAAAGGATATACGGGCTTTGCGGCGAATTATTCTAATGTTACGATAGTCAAAATATATGCTTGCGGAGAGGAGGATTGGGATGCACCTGGACATGGGATTGAATTTGGACCTGTCGCAGAAACTGGTCATGACGCCGCAGCTCTGCCAGGCCATCACAATTCTTCAGTTGTCGGCGCAGGACTTGGCCGAACTGGTTCAGCAGGAACTGCTCGACAATCCGGTGCTGGACCAGATTGAATCCAAAGAGCGGGAGAATATTGCGTCGGAAGCGCCGGAACCTTCACTTACGCCGGCGCCGGATTATTTTGACTGGGCGGACTATTTCAGCGAAGGCGGCAGTCGTGGCTTATATTCTCGGCAGGATTCCGGTGAGATGGAAAACCGGGAAGTTCCGTCCGGCGGGATGTCGTTGCATGAATACCTTGAACTGCAATTGGATTTCATCACCCTGAACGAAGCGGAAAAAGCTGCGGGCTGCTACTTGATCGGCTGCATCGATGACAACGGTTATTTGACCTGTTCTACCGGGGACATTGCGTTGGCGTTGAATTTGCCGACAGAACTGGTCGATAAAGTTTTGATGTTTATCCAAGGGTTCGATCCGGCGGGGGTAGGAGCCCGAAATTTGCCGGAATGTCTGCAAATCCAGTTGCACCAGCGCAATGTGAAGGATCCGTTGGTTGAACGATTGATCGACGGATATCTGGAGGCGGCGGCTTCGGGAAGATATGCCTGGATAGCCGGTAAAATCGGCGTAACGACGGAAGACGTGCGGCGAGCGATGCAGCTTATCCGTACGCTGAACCCCAAACCGGGGTCGGCCATTTCGGCTGCTGGCCCTTGCAACTATGTCGTGCCGGATATTACGGTGCGTAAAGTAGACGGTGAATATTTGATCCTGATCAACGACAACCAGGTTCCCGGGCTACGGGTAAATCCTTATTATAAGCAGATGGCCCGCAACACCGACGGTGAGGCCCGCAAATTTATCGAGGGGCGCATCGGCAGCGCGTTGTGGCTGCTTCGCAGCATTGAGCAGCGGCGCCAGACTTTGCAGAAAGTGATGCAAACCATTATCGAACTGCAACCTCGTTTTTTTGAGTTCGGCGCGCGCCATCTCTTGCCGATGACGATGAAACAGGTGGCGGACCGAGTGGGAGTGCACGAGTCCACGGTAAGTCGGGCTACCGCCAATAAGTATGTAGCGACGGCGCAAGGCCTGTTCAGTTTGCGTTCGTTTTTTTCTGCCGGCGTTTCGGCAGTGGATGGCAGCACGATGTCGGCCACGAGGGTCAAACGGGAGATCCGCGAACTGGTGTTGGCGGAGGACCCGTTGCATCCGCTGAGCGATCAGTCCCTGACGGAGATGCTGACCAAACAGGGAATTGCCGTATCACGCCGTACGGTGGCCAAGTATCGGGAAGAGCTGGAAATTTTGCCCTCCTGCCGTCGGAAAAAGTAAGGAGAATGCTATTGAAAACGCAACCGCAACAGTTATCTTGGCTATGTGCTGGTCATGTGATCCCGGCCTGTCGGACCGAGGCGGATTTTGTTTATGCGCTTCGGTTGTCCCAGACGCCCAGCCTGATTCTTTTGTTCGGCGACATTAATTCTTTGCCGGAACTGTTGCAACGGGCGAATGCCGCTGCCAAACTGCTCCTGGTACATCTGGACCTGTTGGAAGGGGTAGGCCGGGATAAGGCGGGAATCGCTTTCTTGGCCAAACTTGGCGTAAAAGGGTTGATCACGACCAAGCCTCAGTTGGGAAAATTGGCCCGACAGGAAGGAATGCGGGTTATACAGCGAATGTTTTTGGTAGATTCCGAATCACTTCGGACAGGAATTCGCATTCTTAAAGGTTTTCGGCCCGATGCTATTGAAGTTTTGCCGGCCTCGACGCCAGCCAGCGTATTGTCGGAACTGAAAGAGGCGACCGATGTGCCGATTATGGCGGGTGGATTGGTGCGCTCGGCCGATGATGTTCGACAGGCAGTGGCTAACGGCGCTTGCGCGGTCAGCGTTAGTCTGCGGCAACTATGGAATCCATAACGGAAATCCTGTGGATTCCGCGGGCTTGCTTGACGTAGCCTCCTATACGGCGTACAATGAAAATGTCGGAATCTGAGAGATGAAGAGACAGTCCGGACACGTTTGTTTGTGTTAGCGAAAAACGGGTCAGGACTATTTTTTATGCCGGCGACAAAATGAATTGTCCGTACCTCTACAGCGGACTTACAACCGGTGATGCGCCGAAAAGTGAGGGGAGAAATAATAATGGAGAATGTTCGGGTGGTCATTATCGGCGGCGGAGCTACCGGCGTCGGGATCCTGCGGGATCTGTCGATGCGGGGAGTGGATGCGCTGCTACTGGAACAACGCGATTTGGCGTTCGGGACAAGCTCCCGTTTCCATGGATTGCTGCATAGTGGCGGACGTTACGCGGTAAAGGATTCGGCTGCGGCCCACGAATGCGCCGAAGAAAACGCCATCTTGCGCAAAATTGGCCGGCACTGTGTCGAAGCCACCGAAGGATTCTTTGTACGCTTGCCGGAGGATGACCCGGCTTATGAGGAAGTCTGGGTGAACGCCTGCCAGACGGCGGGAATTCCGGTACAGGCAGTCAGCTTGGCCGAGGCTTGCAAGCTGGAACCGCACCTTACCGACCGGGCGGTCGCCGTATACCGGGTGCCGGACGCGGCGGTCGATGGGTTTCGCCTGTGCCGGCAAAACGTTTTGTCGGCGCAGAAGTATGGCGGACGGGTTCTGACCTATACCGAGGTGGTGGGCATCGAACACAGCAATGGGCGGGTGGAAGGTGTCCGAATTCGCAACGTCATCTCCGGCATGGAGGACCTGATTCACTGTGAACTGATTGTAAACGCGGCTGGTTCTTGGGTGGGAAAGGTGGCGTCGTTCGCGGACATTCCCATCCATGTGACTCCGGACAAGGGAACGCTGATCGCTTTCAATCATCGGTTTACCGACCGGGTCGTCAATCGTCTCCGGGCACCGGGGAATGGGGATATTTTCGTTCCGCATGGTTCAGTTACCATTTTGGGGACGACTTCATTGGCGGCCGAGCGACCGGATGATTTCGAGCCGTCGATGGCAGAAGTGCAGGAATTGTTGACCATTGGCTGCGAGATGTTTGAAGAATTACCGAATTTCCGGATTTTACGGGCTTACACGGGAACCCGTCCCCTATACAGCGCCGATCCAACGGCAACCGGACGAGCTGCTTCCCGCAACTTCGCCATTCTCGACCATTCCCGGAACGGGCTGGCCGGTTTTGTCAGCATTGTCGGCGGCAAACTGACGACCTATCGGCTGATGGCGGAAAAACTGACCGACCTGGTTTGTGATAAGTTGTCGGTCCAGGCTGCCTGCCGGACTGCAGAGGAGCCAATCATTGAGGATCCAGCCGCAGCGTTGATCCAGACGGCTAAACAGTATTTTCCTTCCTGCGGCGTGGACCTAGCCGCCTCACGGCTGGGCCCGAAATTTACCGAAACGGTCGAGCTAATCCGGCAGAATCCGGCGAAAAAGCAACTGGTCTGCGAATGCGAACTGGTTACGCTGGCCGAGGTCGAAACGGTCGCGGCGGATCCGGCCATCCACACGGTGAGCGATATCCGGCGCCGGACCCGCATGGGGATGGGAACCTGTCAAGGTTCATACTGCGGTCTGCGAGCCGTGGGCATGATGGTGGAGAATGAACTGACGCAGGGCATGGATACAGTGGATTTGTTGCGTGAGTTTCTGGAGGGTCGCTGGAATGGAATTCGGCCGATCCTCTGGGGGCAACAGGTCCGCGAGGCGGAATTGACCCGGGGGATTTACGGGGCAGCACTGAATATGGACGGGGTGGCGCCAGATGAAACAGAATGACGTAATTGTTATCGGCGGCGGGATTGCCGGCTTGTTTGCCGCGATCACGGCGGCCCGGCGGGGTAAACAGGTTTTGCTGATGACGAAGGGGGTCGGCGCGCTGGCCATTGCCGGCGGGACGGTCGACGTCTACGGCTACGATGCCGGTGGAGCGCCGGTTCGCAATCCGGCGGCGGCTTTGGCCGCGTTGACGCCGGAACATCCATATTCGCGCATTGGCCAGGAGAAAGTCAGCCAGGCGATGCAGGCGTTTCTGGCCCTGTGCGCCGGCGAGGGTTATCCCTATAAAGGCGCCTTGGGGCAGAATCAATGGATTCCCACGGCGTTGGGTCGCCTGAAACCGACCTGCTTCGTGCCGATGACCATGGATGCGTCGCGCCTGAAAGTAGCCGGCGATGTGCATGTAATCGGCTTCGAAGGCCTCAAGGACTACAGTCCGCAGGTGATGGCGAACGGTTTGTCGCAATACCCCGGCTATCGCAAAAACTATACAGCGACATGCCTGAAGACGGACCTGGAAAACGGTAGGGACTTAACGGCCCTGGATGTGGCCCGCTGGCTGGAAACGCCGCCCGGACTCAAGTCCTGCATCGATCAGATTACCCAGGCCGTCAGTCCGAAGAGTTTTATTCTGCTGCCGCCGGTACTGGGTACGCGGCCGGATTATACGATTTTTGACCAAATAGAACAAGCGACCCGTTGCCAAGTCGTCGAAACAATCGGCTTGCCGCCGGCAGTGACGGGGTTTCGTCTGCGTCGGCTGTTGATTGGCTGTCTGCGCAAATGGAACGTGCGGATGATCGAGCAGACCAACATTATTGGTTCGACGGTGGAACAGGGTCGCTGTACGGAGATTGTGACGCGCAATCTTGACCGGGAGCGAAGTTACCAGGCGCAGTCAATCATTTTGGCCACTGGCGGATTTTTTGGCGGTGGGCTGGCAGCCGAACCCGGCCAGGTTCGGGAAACGGTATTCGGACTGCCGGTTCCGGCGCCAACGGAACAAACTGAGTGGAGTCGGCAGCACCTGTTTTTTGCCGGCGTCCAGCCATTCGCCAAATTTGGCGTCCGGACCGATGAACGCTTGCGGCCGGTCGATGAAACCGGCAATGTGTTGCTGAATAACGTGTTTGTTGCCGGAAAAACGTTGGCCGGTTATGATTACTGCACAGAAAAGTCAGGCAACGGCGTCGCGCTGGCGACGGCATTCCAGGCGGGACTCGAGGCATAGGAGGAAAACCAAGATGACGAAAACTCATAATGATCCGGATAAATGTATTGCCTGCACTTCCTGTGTGGCTTATTGCCCGGTATCCGCAGCCACCCGCAAGTATGCGGGGCCAAAGATGATGGGACCGGCGCTGGAACGGTTTCGGAGGGTGGATCCCAATACGGAGTTTTCCCTGGAGTACTGCTCCAACTGTAAGAATTGCGATATTTCCTGCCCGTCCGGCGTGCCGATTTCCACGTTGAATATGCTGGCCAAAGCCAAACTTTATAAAACCAAACGACATTCGCTACTGGACTGGCTGCTGTCCCATGCCGACCAACTGTCCAAGTTGGCCAGCCCGATTGCCCCTTTGTCCAATTTCGGCATGTCGAACCCGATTTCCAAATGGATCTTGAAGCAGATCGGTGTTACCGACACCATGAGTTTGCCCGCCTATGCCAACCGGACCTTCGTGCAGCAGTTCCGGTCGTTGAAGCAACAGAGCAGTCCCAATAAAGTAGTATTCTTCTCCGGTTGCTACATCAACTATTACGAACCAGACATCGGCATGGACCTGGTGGCCGTTATGCAACACAACGGCTATGAGGTCATCGTGCCGGACGGCTTGGATTGTTGTGGGTCGCCGCTGGTCGGCAAGGGCTATTTGGACGAAGCCATGGACAAAGGCCGAACCAACATCGCGGCGCTGAAGCCCTGGTTCGATCAGGGAATCCCGGTGCTCACGTGCTGTACCAGTTGCGGGTTGATGTTGAAAATGGAATATCAGGAACTGATGGACCTGGAACATATGGAAAAGCTAGCTGAGCACACCTATGATGCGTCGGAGTTTTTGGTCGGACTGCACGACCAGGGAAAATTGAACACCCGCTTCGGTCCATTGTCCGGGCGATATATGTACCACGCTCCGTGCCATTTGCGGGCGCAGGGAATCGGTCGGCCCAGCCTAGAGCTGCTTCAGTTGATTCCGGGAATCGAAGTGGAGGATGCCGATGCGGGTTGCTGCGGCCAGTCCGGCACTTACGGTTTTCAGGACGCTACCCATGATATCGCCATGACCATTGGCGAGCCTGTTTTCCAACGCTTTCGTGAGTATGCGCCGGACGCGATCGTCTCCGATTGCAGCGGCTGCCGTATGCAGATCGCCCAGGCGACTGGCTTTCCCGCCGTCCATCCGTTGACACTGCTGCGGCAGGCGTATGATGCCGCCCGCTAAGCCATTGTTTGTTGTGTGAAAAAGGGAAAAAGACACCGCCTCCGCCGGGAGGGCATCTTCTTCCCTTCATTGATTTTGGTGAACTTTGTGCAGTGACGGTGGAAGCGGTCAGATTTTCACAACCAAGACCGGCACCGGTGAAACACTGATCAGATTGTGGGCAACGGTGCCAATTGGCAGGCGGTCAATGATGCCATACCCCCGGGCGCCGGTGACAATCAGATCAAAACCTTGTTCTTGGGACTGTTCCATCAGAATCTGTGAAGCGTTTCCCTCCAAAATTTGCGTTGCAATTTCGATGCCGAGCTTCTGGCCGATTTCATTAATCTCATTCATCATTGCCGCATCCGCATCGTCCATTTCCTTCAGTTTTGCCATCATTCTGGTTGCCGATCCGGATTCCGCCATGGCGTAGGCCAACGCCACTTCGGCCGATTCGCGGACCTTTAGCGCGGTAATGCGCGCATTTACCGGCCGGGCCATTTCGATCGCCCAAGCCAGGCATTCTTTGCTGTGCGGGGACCCGTCATAGGCTACCAAGATTTTTCGCAAAGTGGCCATGATCAACGAGCCTCCCTGAAACTCGACGAGCGGACAATTCTTTACAACCAAGACCGGTATCGGGGACAAGCTGACGAGATGCCGAGTGACGCTGCCGACTAGCAGTTGCTTCAAGACGCCATGTCCGCGGTTGCCGGTGATGATCATGTCAATTTTATGCCCTTTCGCGTAAGTCAATATCGACTCGGCAACCTTGCCCTTGAGAAGATTCGTGGATATTTCTATTCCGTGCTGTCGGCCTAAAGCTTTAGCGTCTGCCATCAGTTGCTGATCCTGTTTTTCCAGTTGTTCGTATTGATCGAGACTGTCCGGCGGGATGAAATCTGCTTCTTGCCGGAGATCCGCAAGCAACGGTTCAAACACTTTCACCGCGGTGATGTTGGCTCCAGAGTGGCGTCCGAAATAAATCGCCCAGTGTAGGGCCTCTTTGCTGTGAGGAGAACCATCATACGAAACCAGAACGTTTTGCAGTTTTGCCATGATTCTATTCATCCTCCTCGTTGTTATTAAATCGGAATTGTCTGTTATTTTTATTATAGCATCGTTATCTGGAACGCAAAATACAATTCACGACAATATCCGGGACGCTTTTTTTGCAAAATCCATAAAAAGACAATTTCGTGGCAGGATTTTCCTAGCTGGGCAGCGAACAATACGCACGTTGCGAAAAAATGGTGAGTTTAACATTTCCTCAATCTTTCTTTAACCTGGATCACGCGGAGAAGCGATATACTGAAAGGCGGAGGTGATCCCGTGGCCTGGCGGAACATCGGGCGGGCGGCATTGTATCTTGGGCCCTCGCTGGTTATCTTCACGCTATTCGTTTTTTATCCTTTAGTGAAGTCGGTCCGGCTCAGCTTGTATGAAACCAACATCGTCGGCGTCGAAAAGTTTTATGTCGGCTTTCAGCAATATGTGGAGATTTTTACGACCGGCAATTTTGGCCACAACCTCTGGCTAACCTTTCTGTTTACGCTGTATACGGTGGTTCCTGGCATCGTAATCGGCATGGGCCTTGCCTACATTGCCAACTGGCGTTTGAAGGGGATTGGAATTTTCCGGACCGTCTTTGCTTCGCCATTGGTGATCGCGGTGGCCAGCGCCTCCATGATCTGGATGCTGCTGTTCAACCCGAGCGCAGGGGTGCTGACTTTCTTTCTTTCGAAACTTGGCCTTTCCCAGGTCAATTGGCTGTCCGATCCCAAGTGGGCGCTGTTTTCCGTCTGCGTGGTTTCGGTGTGGCGTTCGCTGGGGTTCAATACGATCGTTCTGCTGTCCGGACTGCAGGCCATTCCGGAACAACTGTATGAAAGCGCCCGCATTGACGGCGCCGGCTCCTTCCGGCAGTTTAAGGATATCACGCTGCCAATGATGTCGCCGACGCTGTTTTTTGTGTTCATTGTTTCGGTGATCAATGCCCTGCAGACCTTCGGCGAAATCAATATTTTGACGCAGGGCGGTCCCGCCGGCGCGACCAACGTGATCGTCTATTCGATCTATCGCGAGGCCTTTTTCAATTTCCACTTCAGTTTTGCCAGCGCCCAGGCCATCGTCCTGTTTCTGATCATCCTGGTACTGACCGTGCTGGAATTCGTGATTCTGGAAAAGAAGGTGTTTTACCGATGAAAAAATTGATCACCACGGGACAATACCTCATCCTGGCGGTCGCATCGTTGATTCTGCTGTTTCCGGTCCTTTACGCCCTGCTGGTCAGTTTGCAGAATGCATCGGAAAGCGTTTCCTATCCGCCGGTTTTCATCCCCGGCAAACTGCATTGGCAGAGTTACGTGAAAGCGATGGAAACCGCCCCGGTATTTCGGTTCATTTTTAACAGCTTCGTGGTTTCTTCCATCGTGACGGTCGGGCAGCTTATAACAGCCAGCCTGGCGGCCTATGCGTTCAGCTTTCTGACGTTTCCAGGCCGAAACGCCATCTTTTATGTGTTTCTGTCGACGATGATGATTCCTTGGGAGGTTACGATCATTCCCAACTATTTCACTATCCGCGAATTGAACTGGCTGGATACATACCAGGGATTGGCGGTGCCATTCTTGGCTACGGCCTTCGGGACCTTCCTGCTGCGGCAGGCGTTCATGACCTTGCCGCGGGAATTGTACGATGCGGCCCGGATCGACGGGTGCGGTCATTTCCGCTTCTTCCTGACCATGGTCCTGCCGTTGTCCCGTCCCGCTCTAGGCACATTGGCCGTCTATTCCTTCCTGATGACCTACAATCAGTACCTGTGGCCGTTGCTGGTTACCAACAAGGATACCATGCGAACCGTCCAGATTGGCCTCGCCATGCTGCAATGGGATCAGGCTGCCGCCTGGAACAGCATCATGGCCGGCGTGATTCTGGTTTCGTTGCCCGCCGCCCTGTTGTTGATCGCCGGACAGAAACAGCTGGTCCGGGGATTGACGGCGGGAGCCCTGAAAGGATAAATGTCAAGAAATAAGAGGGGGTAAAATCGATGAACTGGAAGAAAGCCTGTTGTCTCGTAGTCCTGGTGTTGTTCGTACTCGGCGCCGTTGGCTGCGGTGGCGGTGAAAAGCCGAAAACGGACGCGAAGAAACCCATCAAAGTGGTGTTCTGGTATTCGGTCGGCGGCAAGGTTTCCGAATCCACGAAAGCCTTGGTCGAAAAATTCAACGCTTCTCAGAAAGACATTGTCGTGGAAGCGATTTTTCAGGGCTCCTACGACGACGCTATCAACAAGCTGAAACAGTCCATCGTTTCCAAGTCGGCGCCACATGTTATGCAGGTCTATGATATCGGCAGCCGTTTCATGATCGACAGCAAAGCGGTGGTACCTGTCCAGAAATGGGTCGATGCCGAAAAAATCGATCTGAAGGTTTACGAACCGAATTTGCTGGCCTATTATACGGTCGACAACAAACTGTATTCGATGCCGTTCAACACGTCCACGCCGATCCTGTACTACAACAAGAACATGTTCAAGGAAGCGGGACTGGATCCGGCAAAACCGCCCAAAACATTTGATGAAGTGGCCGCAGCGGCGGCAAAGCTGACCGTGAAGGATGCCGCCGGCAAAGTGACCCGACCGGGGATCACCATTGCCATTTACGGCTGGTTCTTTGAACAGCTGATGGCCGTGCAGAACGCTTTCTACGCGAACAACGAGAATGGCCGCGCCGCGGCGGCGACGGCGACCGCATTCAATTCGCCCGAGGGCGAAAAGATCCTGTCCTGGTGGCAGGGTATGGTGAAATCCGGCGTTGCCGGCAATATCGGCCGGAAAACTGCGGACACGCAAAAAGCGTTCATTGGCGGGCAAACTGCCATGACCATCGATTCGACCGGCGTTTTGGGTGACATCGTGACCGGTGTCGGCGGCAAATTCGAAGTCGGCACCGCCTTCCTGCCCCGACCGGAAGGCGCCAAAGGCGGCGTGATCATCGGTGGCGGCTCGCTGTGGATGCTCGCCGGCCATCCGGACGCGGAAGAGAAAGCGGCCTGGACCTTCATCAAATTTATGACCGCTGAAAAACAGCAGGCGTTCTGGCACATCAACACCGGTTATTTCCCGGTGACGTTGAAGGCCTACGACGACGCGGATCTGAAGAAACATCACGAGAAATATCCGCAATTCAAGGTCGCTGTCGACCAGCTGCACAGCACGCCGATCACCCGGGCGACGCAGGGCGCGCTACTGGGCGTGTTCACCCAATCCCGCCAGGAGATCGAGAACGCCATCGAGCAGGTTCTGAACAACCAGGCCTCGCCGAAGGAAGCCCTGACGAAAACGGCCGGCATCGTGGATGCGGCCATCACCCGGTACAATCAGACTGTGAAATGACAAGGGGATGACGACATGGCGGGGGTCAGTCTTCGCAAAATCAGCAAGCTGTTTGGCGCCCAGACGGCTGTGGCGCCAATGGATCTGGAAATTGCCGATGGCGAGTTCCTGGTGTTAGTGGGGCCGTCCGGTTGCGGTAAAACTACGACATTGCGCATGATCGCCGGCCTGGAGACGCCTACAGCCGGAGAAATCCGGATCGGTGATCGGGATGTGACGCATCTGGAACCGAAGCACCGGGACATTGCGATGGTGTTTCAAAATTACGCGTTGTACCCCCACATGACTGTCTACGCCAACATGGCCTACAGCCTCCGACTACGGGGGATGGACAAGGCGGAAATGGAGCAGCGGATTCGGAAAGCCGCCGCTATTTTGGGAATCGAAGCGCTGCTGGACCGTCTGCCCCGGCAGTTGTCTGGCGGGCAACAACAGCGGGTCGCCTTGGGACGGGCCATTGTCCGCGATCCGCAGGTTTTTCTCATGGACGAACCGCTGTCCAACCTCGATGCCAAGTTGCGCGTCCAGACCCGGGCGGAATTGATCAAGCTGCATAAGCGGCTGAATACAACGGTCGTCTATGTAACTCACGACCAAGTGGAAGCCATGACGATGGGCACGCGAATCGTCGTGATGAAGGATGGCTATGTCCAGCAAGTGGGGGAACCGGGGATCATTTACCGAGAACCGGCCAACATGTTCGTAGCGGCCTTCATTGGGTCGCCGCCTATGCAGTTTCTGCGGGGCCGGACGATACGCGGCAACGCCGACGTCATTTTTCAGGGGATCGGTTTTGAGCTTCCCTTGCCAGATTTTGGCGAACACACACCGATCCGGGACGGAATCGTCCTGGGAGTCCGGCCGGAAAATCTGGAATTGACCGACGAAGCGGCCGCAATCCCGGCGATTGTCGACGTTGTCGAGAACATCGGTTCGGAGGCCTTGATTCACGGGAAGACGCCGGACGGTGAGTTGATTGTAGTCCGGATGGTCACGCCGGAAACTGTTCCGGCGGCCGGGGAGCGGATTCAGGTCAAACCGGCGAGGGGAAACCTCCATCTGTTCGACGCGACGAGTGGCGCCGCGCTGGCATTGGCGAAGATCAAAACAAACGGATAGACTCGTCGGGACAAAGAAAGGGAGCCTTCTTGCGAAGCGCTCCCTTTGCTGACCCCCAATTTTTGGGGCCATTAATTTTATACGTCAATTTATTCGATGGTGACCTTTTTCATCACTACATCTTCCAGCGGTCGGTCGGCGGCGTTGGTGGCGACTTTGCCAATGGCTTTCACAACGTCGAGGCCCTCAATAACCTTGCCGAACACGGCATGACGGTTGTTCAGATGCGGTGTGGGGCCCAACGTAATGAAGAACTGCGAGCCGCCGGTGTTCGGTCCGGCGTTGGCCATCGACAGGATACCGGCGCTGTCATGCTTCAGATCGGGATGAAATTCATCCGGAATCCGGTAGCCGGGGCCGCCGCGACCCGTTCCCGTGGGATCGCCGCCCTGAATCATGAACCCGTCGATAACGCGGTGGAAAATTACGCCATCATAAAAGCCCTTGGTCGCCAGGTCGATGAAGTTCTTCGTGGTGATCGGAGCCTTGTCTTCGAACAGTTCAATCCGGAAGGTTCCTTTGTTGGTTTCAAAGCGGGCAATTCGATTTTTGGTCGGCGGTGTCGCCGGTTTATCGTTTTCCGCCTTGGGGGCCGGTTTTCCATTGGGTGCCGGCGTGCCGGCAGAACCGGAACAACCGGTCATCAGGAGCATGGACGTGCAGAGCATGAGCAGTGTTGTCCATCGGTTTCTGAACATTTTGCATAGCCTCCATTCACAATAAATAATCCTGCTGTGTGAAATCACTTCCCTATTGTACCGTAATTGCCGGGTCGCGGCAACCGCGATGGCCGGCGCAGGAACCCAAGCGCCGCACCCGATGTTTGCGGAAAGTTCCAGCCAAGAACAAACGAGGCGTCTGGGGGGAGCTGTCGGCGGTGGAACGGCGGTTGTAGGTCACTGTCAGAGCTTGCCGACGAAACGGTCCGGATAATCGGTGATGATGCCGTCGACATCCAGGTTCTTGATGTGTTCCCACTCGCGAAGGTCATTGACCGTCCAGGTATATATTTTTGCACCATGCGGCCGAGTGCCGCTCAGCCAGTCCTTGTCGAGATAATGCCACAGCGGATGCAGATTGTCGGTGTCGGCGGCGCGCAGCTCCAGCCAGGGGTCGATCGGCCGGCTGGCATACAGGAGGCCGGTTTTGATGACGGGGTCCAATTGTTTCATCTTTACCAGGGAAGGATGATAGAACGAAGATACGACAACCCGTTCCACCATCCGGCATTCCCGAATCAGGGCCGACACTTTTTCCTCAATGCCGTGATAGATCACCGGTCCGTTTTTGATCTCGATGTTGACGATCAGGCGGGTCGGCGCGGCCCACTGCAGCACTTCGCGCAGGGTTGGTATCTTTTCACCGGCGAATTTCGGCGAAAACCAACTGCCAAAATCCAAAGCGCGCAACTCTTCACGAGTGTGGTCGACCAGCCAACCGGCGCCGTTGCTGGTCCGTTCGAGGGCATGATCGTGGCAGACTATGACTTTACCGTCCCGGGTGAGCTGAACATCCAGTTCGATTCCGTCGGCTCCCATATCCAGGGCGGTCTGAAAGGCTGCCATCGTATTTTCCGGCGCATGTCCGCGGGCGCCACGATGAGCGAAAATCAACATGGGAAAGCCTCCCTTTTTGTTTTGATTCATTACTATTCGGCGCAGAAAGGCGGCCTTCCTGCCAACAGGAGGAATTTCGGTGGATAAAAACTATATTCTGGCCCTTGATCAGGGAACGACCAGCTCACGCGCCGTAATATTCGACGGGAACGGGCGCAGCATCGCCATGGCGCAAACCGAATTCGATCAAAAGTTTCCCCGCCCCGGCTGGGTCGAACATGATGCGGAAGAAATCTGGAGTACCCAGATCGGTTCGGCGGCGGCTGCCTTGGCCAAAGCGGGCCTTCGCCCGGCGGATTTGGCCGGGATTGGCATCACCAACCAACGGGAAACGACGGTCGTCTGGGACTGCGAAACCGGCCGGCCGATTTACAATGCGATTGTCTGGCAGTGCCGCCGGACAACGGAGATTTGCGAGTCTCTAAAAGCGCAGGGCCTGGAATCCATGATCCGGCAAAAAACCGGCCTGGTGGTCGATGCGTACTTTTCCGGGCCGAAAGTGAAATGGATTCTGGACAACGTTCCCGGTGCCAGGGCTCGGGCGACAGCGGGAAAACTACGGTTCGGCACCATCGATTCCTGGCTCGTTTGGAAGCTGACCGGCGGCAAACTTCACATCACGGATGTGTCAAATGCATCCCGGACCCTGTTGTTCAATATCCGGACACTGCGGTGGGATGACGACCTACTTCGGCTGTTGGATATTCCAGCCTCCATGCTGCCGGAAGTTCGCGGGTCGTCGGAAGTTTACGGATTGACGGATCCTTCCGTTTTTCTGGGCCAGGCTGTTCCCATTGCCGGCGCCGCCGGCGATCAGCAGGCGGCTCTGTTCGGCCAGACCTGTTTTTTACCTGGAATGGCCAAGAATACCTACGGGACCGGTTGCTTCATGCTGATGCATACCGGCGAGGAGCCGGTCGACTCGGACCAGGGGCTGTTGACAACAATCGCTTGGGGGATGAATGGGCGGGTGGAGTACGCGCTGGAAGGGAGTATCTTCATTGCCGGCGCCGCCATTCAATGGCTTCGCGACGGTCTGAAGCTGATCGAGACCGCCGCCGACTCGGAATATTTCGCCGGCAAGGTCCAGGATACCGGCGGCGTGTATGTCATTCCCGCCTTTGTCGGTCTCGGTGCGCCATACTGGAATATGAAGGCGAGAGGGGCGATCTTCGGTTTAACCCGCGGCAGCAGCAAGGCTCATCTAATCCGGGCTACGCTGGATTCGCTGGCCTACCAGACCAAGGATGTGCTGGGGGCGATGGAGAGGGCCTCGGGAATTTCCCTGCGGAGCTTGAAGGTCGATGGCGGGGCAACCGCGAACAATCTGCTGATGCAATTTCAGTCGGATTTGCTGGGGGTCCCGGTGGATCGGCCGCAAGTGACTGAGACGACAGCTCTGGGAGCGGCCTATCTGGCAGGTTTGGCTACCGGCGTGTGGCAAGATCGGCAAGACCTTGCAAAATACTGGCAGCTGGACCGGCGTTTTCTGCCGGACATGGCGGAGGCGGAGCGAATCCGCCTGTATCGGGGCTGGCAGAAGGCGGTCGAGCGGACGTTGGACTGGGAGGAATGACCGAATTTCCGGGGGAAAAAGATAAGTGGCAGGCGTCGTTTTCAGACGTCCTGCCACTTTGAACATGCCCGGGATTATTTCGCTTCCGCCGCCAACTCGTCGACAAAGGTTGACAATGAAGTCCGGTATGCGGATTCGGGAAGATTGTTCAGACAGTTCTGGGCCAGTCGGCGATGGCGCTCGATCTGGCCGGCAAAGTGGAAGTTTTCCACGGGGGCATCCTGGTCCAGCCAATCGTCGACCAACTGGTACAGGAAGCCGAACCGCAGGCCAAATTCGCGCAACGCGGCCACCACCTCCGGCCGGGAATTGGACAATAGGGCGCCGACTTCACAGCTGGCGGACATCAGGAGGGCGGTTTTGCTTTCAATTACCTTGAAGTACAATTCTTCGGTCATGGTTTTGGCCCGCAGCTGATGAATCTCTCCCATGCACATGCGCTTGGTGACATTCAGAATGATGCGGAAAATCGGGATATTGTCGGGCAGCATCAGAAACGCCTGGGCATAGAGCAGATCGCCGGCCAGTACGGCGACAGTATTGCCGAAGCGGCCGTTGACCGTGGCAGCGCCGCGACGCAGATCAGCAACATCGATGATGTCGTCGTGAACCAGACTGGCGCTGTGCACCAGTTCAAAGGCCGTCGCGGCTTTGACCAAATACGGGGAAACTTCCCGCAGCCCGGGGTTGCCGGCACCAGCTGAAAGAAACAGTAGGGCGGGGCGAATCCGTTTTCCGGGATGGGAGAGAAATTGCCCCAAGACTTCATGGACTTCAGGATCACGAAATTCCTGGATCAAGCGGCCGAGTTCCGCTTCAGCCCGTTCCAGCAAGGGTTGGGCCGGAGCGTAGATGGAGGTGAGATTCATGCATTCGTCTCCTTTGAGTGGAATCAACTGCCGTTATAGGATCGGCAGCAGGATGAAAATGGTCACGGTCCAGACGGAATGAGAAACAATACAGGGAACGAGGTTGCGTTCCTTCAGATACAGCCAGCCCCAGAACAGTCCAGCCGTCAGGGCGGCCATGGTCAGCATGAAGTTGCCGGAAGCGATATGGACGGCGGCATAGACAGCCGATGCCAGCAGCCAGCCGTTTTTGCGACCGAACCGTCGGACCAGCCGGCGCTGCACGAAACCCCGCCAGAAAATTTCTTCACCGGGACTCGTGACAAAGAACAGGATCAAGCCGATGAGCAGAGTTTCACCCTGGGTCCGGATTCCGTAAATTGAGGAAACCTGCGGTTTGGCAAAGGAAAATAAAAGCTGCGAGAAACTGTTGCCGAGCCAGAAGATGCTATACAGGGCCGCGGCGGCAAAAAGACCGGAAACGACGGGCCGCAGACGCCAGTCGACGCGTCGGATTGGCAGACCATCGAGGCGGATCGCCAATGTCGTCAGCGTCGTTACGGCAATACACATGGAAAGCCAAAAGTTCAGCAGTTTCAGCGAAAAGGTCATAACCCAGAAAATAGCGGCCAACAAAAGGCTGGCCCATAATGATTTCATCGACTATAGTCCTTTCCCGGTCAGCCAGGGAGAAATGGCCAGCCCGACGGCAAGCAGAATGCCAAATTGAAAATGAAAAGCCGCTGCCATTTTTTCCAACAGCAACAGGGATTCCATCTGCCCGGCCTCAGCCTCCCGAATCACGCGCAACGTCCTGCGGAATACCGGCAACAGAATGAAGGGGAGCAGGGCCGTCACGGGGACTAGTTTCAGAACGAATAGCAGCAACAGGGAGAGGAACGCGCACCAATAAAGCAGCCGTTGCAATTGCAAGCCGGATACCCCACCCAGCTTTGTTGCCAGGGTTTCAATGCCAGCCGAGCGATCGTGCCCGATGTCCCGGACATCATTGCCGTTCAAGATAGCCGAAACCAAAAAACCAACCGGCAGCGACACCAGAACCGGCAACCAGCTGTAGCGTCCCGTTTGAATGAACCAAGCGGGCCAAGCCATGAGCGGCCCCATCAGAAAAAAAACAAAGATCGACCCCAGTCCCCGGTACTTGAATGGGCAGGGACCGGCAGTATACGTATAGCCGCCGAGAAGCCCCACCAAGCCGAAGACAAGAATCTCCCAGCCGCAATGCCAAGCCAGCGTCAGACCGATCAGGCCGGCAACGCCAAACGCAAATAACCCGGCGCGTTTCATGTCGGCCGGCCGCATGGCGCCGGTGACCAGCTGCGGGCAGGTATGGGCAGAGTCGACGGTATCGACGCCTGAGCAGTAATCGCCATAGGTATTGATAAAATTGGTTCCGGCCTGCATTAAAATGCCGCCCAGGGCGGTGAGAAAAAACAATCCGGGATGAAAGAATCCCTGACTCCCAGCCAATGCCGTTCCCACTGCTACCGGAACGAAAGCGGCGGTGAAGGACCAGGGACGCATTGCGATAAACCACGCTTTGAGCATACACAGATCCTTTCGATGGCTAACTATATCTATTCGCCATGGTTTCCCGGATTCCTTGTAGCTAGCCATGGGCGCGAAAAATTGTATCTCGGCAGGACATTGACCGGCTAGCAGCGAACTTGTCTGCATGAGTTTTTTTGTGGTGGATGACGATCGCTGTCTTAATTATAACTATAAACGGACCGAATGTCACAACTGCCGGAACATCTGTCCCCAGCAATGCTGGGATGAGAGCGGCCAGATTTGGCCGGAGCGCTGTGACGGGTGCGGCTTGTGCCAGTCGGTGTGTCCCGTCGACGCCATCGGCGTCGCGGGGATGTTGCCAGCGGCCTGGACTGATCTGATCGCCGACCCGGCGGACACGGTGCATCTTTTCTGTCGCCAACAGGGAACTGGGACCTGGCCATGCTTAGGGTTCTTGAATGCGCGGGATCTGGTGGCGCTGGCCCTGGCGAGACCAAATCAGCCGACCCGGGAGATTATTATTTATTCCGCCGCCTGTAGTCAGTGCAAGCCGGTGGTCGCCCAGCACTTGGCAACGGAATTGGCCTTGGCTAATGATTTTTTGACTCCTTACGGGAACCTGCGCCTGCGGGTGGGATCGCAACCGCCGCCACCAGCGGAGGAGACCCGGCTGCTCAGCCGGCGTTCTTTTTTTGGCTCATTGCTGGAAACTGGAGCGGCCACCATCAGGAACGTCATTTGGGCGGAAGAGAACCCGGTCCCGCTGCCGAAGGCTCAGGAACGGGCAAAAGCTTTGTGCGGACTTGGTAATTTAGCGTCGGATGACTTATCCCAAACCGTTTTTCCCGTTGTCGGCATCGATGGCGATTGCCTGGCCTGCAGCGTGTGTGCCAAAGTATGTCCGACCGGATCGCTGACAGCGACGGATCACGAACAGAGAATGGAGTTACGGCATAATCCGCTGCTATGCACCGGTTGCGGCCTGTGTACGGTCCATTGCCCAACGGCTTGCCTTGCTCTGGCGGCAGCCGGGCCGGCCCGGGAACATACTCTGCGCGTGCAGGAATTTCCACTCTGCAATGAGTGTGGGAAATCTTTTAAACCGGCCGGACAGCAATTGACCTGCTTTGACTGTCTGCTAAAAGGGCGGCAGAGTATTTTTGGACCCTGAGATCAAAAAACTGGAGGAACTGTGAATGAAAGGCTGGAATCTGATTTCGCTGGACCTAGCCCGGCGAATTGCCAAAACCTGTGCGGTAAAATTGCCGCGCCAAACGGAAGTGGTTGATTTTCAGCAAACACTGGGGCGAATTACCGCCGAAGATGTGGTCAATCCGGCGGACAATCCGGCGTTCGACCGTTCCACCGTGGATGGCTACGCTCTGATCGCCGACGAAACTGCGACGGCAACCGCCGCTATGCCGGCAGGGTTTGAATTGGTTGGCGAGGTTCAAATGGGGCGCCAGACCGCTCTGCGGATTCAGCCCGGACAGGCGGTCCGGGTGCCAACCGGCGGAATGTTGCCCGCTGGCGCCAATACAGTGATCATGCAGGAGTATACCCGTCGAACCGCTGACGGACAGCTGCAGGTCGATCAGCCGGTTGCGGTCGGGCAGAACATTATCCGCCGCGGCGACGATACTCCGGCCGGTTCGGTAGTCATTCCGGCGGGCCGACGGATCGGCGTTCCGGATATCGGCGTGCTGGCCTCCTGTGGACTGACACGGGTGACGGTGGTGAAACGGCCGGTTGCCACGATCATTACGACCGGCGATGAAGTCGTGGCGCCGGGTGTGGTTCCAGAACCCGGCCAAATTCGTGACGTTAATTCATTTACCCTGACGGCGTTGGCGGTCGCGGCCGGTTGCGAAACGCGCCGGGCCGGCCGCATCCCCGATTCTTGCGCCGGATTGCTGGATACGTTGCAAAAGGCAGTGCCGGAATCTGACTTCATTCTGGTTTCCGGTGGCAGTTCCGTCGGTGATCGCGATTTTACCACGGCCGCCATTACAGCGCTACCGGACGTTGAGCTGCTGTTTCACGGCGTTTCCCTGAAACCGGGCAAGCCGACTTTGCTGGCGCGTCAGAACCACACGCTGATTTTCGGCGTGCCGGGCCATACTGTCGCCGCCATGACCGTTTTCCAGGAAATCGTGGAACCGACGCTGGCCGCTTGGCAGAGTATATCCGAGGAACCCTGCCGGATTGCCGTCAGGGCCCAATTAGGATCACCTTTGCGGCCGGACCGCGAACGGGACGAAATCTTTCGGGTGCGGCTGGAAGCAAAAGGCGAAAACCTGACAGCCTGGCCGCTACCGGCGAAATCCGGCCTGATTACGGTACTGACGCGGGCGCACGGCATGGTGTTCACGCAAGCCGGCCAATCGGAACTGCATGCCGGTGACGAGGTAGAAGTACAGGTGTTGCCGGATCGGCTCGGCGGGTTCGTTCAGGGGGTATTGCGGTGAGTTCCGGGCAGAATTGGCCGCGACAGCTGGCCTATGAACGCTGGCATGCCGCATTGCTCGAGACGGGCTGGCTGGCTTCGTGCCCGACGGAAGAAATCGACAGTACGGTAGCGCTTGGTCGGGTCATTGCTCGGCCGGTTCCAGCGCAACGTTCCGTGCCGCATTACGCGGGATCGGCTATGGACGGGTTTGCCGTTCGCGCAGTCGATGCCGTAAAAGCAGCAACGGATTATCCCGTGTTCCTTTCGCTGGGACCGGTCGGCGCTGCCGAGTGCCGGTCCGGGCAGGCCGTGCCGGTCGATACCGGCGATGCCCTGCCAATCGGAGCGGACAGCGTGATTATGATTGAACAGACAACGGTGACCGCCAACCTTCTCGAAATCAGGTCGGCGGTTCAGCCTGGCCAGCATGTCCGCCAAATCGGCGAAGACATTGAAATCGGCGCGATTGTGCTGCCGGCAGGGAAAATAGTCGGCCCGGCGGAACTGGCTGCGGCGATGGCGGCCGGCGCAGACCGGGTGACAGTGGCGGCTAGGCCCCGGATCACGGTGATTCCGACCGGCGACGAAATCGTGGATTCCGCCACCGAACTGCCCGCCGGTCGCATCCGTGACAGCAATTCCTATATGCTGGCCGCGCTGCTTGAAGGCTGGGGCGCGCAAGTCCGGCGCCATCCCGTGGTTCCCGATGATGTGTTCCGGTTACGGCAGGCCGTCGGCTCCGCGGTTGCCGCCAGCGATCTGGTTGTTCTGAACGCCGGAACCTCCGGCGGGTCGGGAGATTTTACCCGAACGGCGCTGGACAGCCTGGGCAAGGTGGTGTGTCATGGCGTGGCCATCCGTCCCGGCCGACCGGTCCTGTTGGCGCTGGTGGACGGAAAACCGGTGATTGGCCTGCCGGGCTATCCGGTTTCCTGCCTGCTCACGGCTAGCTTGTTTCTCAAAGAATTACTGCATGAATATCAAGGGCGGCCGTTGCCGAAGCGGCAGTTCGTCCGGGCCCGGCTGGCGTCAAGTGTTTACTCCCCAACCGGTTCGGAAGAGTATCTTCGGATTGTTTTGGAGGACGGCGATCCCCTGCCGGCGGCCCGGATCCTGGCAAAGGGAGCCAGTTTGATTTCAACGCTGGTACAGGCGCACGGCTGGCTGCGGGTTGCCGCGGAGTGCGATGAACTGGACGCAGGCACCGTGGTTGAGGTAGAATTGTTCTGAACAAAAATCGGCCAGTGAGGAGACTCCGTTCATTTTGACCTACGAAAAAACTGTTTTACTCATTGTGACAGCCACATCCTTTGTCACGCCATTCATGGGCAGTTCCCTGAACATTGCGATTCCGTCGATCGGCCACGAATTTTCGGTCAGTGCGACTGTCCTGAGCTGGGTGGCGACCGCCTACATTTTGGCTACGGCAACCTGTTTGTTGCCGGCCGGTCGGTTTGCCGACATCAGGGGGCGCAGCCGCATCTACACCGCCGGGATTTTTTTGTTTTCCATCGCGACTCTTTTCTGCGGAATCGCGACTTCGGCGCCCTGGCTGATTTTTTTCCGGGCTGTCCAGGGGCTCGGCGCAGCCTTTATCTTCAGTACCGGCATGGCCATCCTGGCGGCTGCGTATCCGCCGGAAAGCCGTGGCCGGGCTCTGGGCTATTCCACGGCTTCGACCTACGTTGGCCTGTCGGCGGGGCCGGTCCTGGGCGGCCTGATCAGTTTTCACTATGGCTGGCGGATTATTTTCGGATTTAGCGCACTTCTGGGGTTTGTCGTATTTTTTGCCGCCTACCGCTTTTTAAACCGGGAGGAGTGTTCCGACGGCGAACGCTTCGACACGGTCGGCGGCTGCCTGTACATGGCCGGACTGGTGTCGTCGCTGTACGGCTTTTCTTTTTTGTTGGACGGCTGGACGCCCCGGTTGATGCTGGCGGCGGGCATCTTTTTGTTGGTTGGTTTTTTTCGCTATGAACGCCGGCAGGAGTCCCCCTTGGTGGATATTCATCTGTTTACGGACAATGTGACGTTCGCCTTTTCCAACCTGGCGGCCATGATCAATTACAGTGCAACCTTTGCGATTGGCTTTCTGGCTTCGCTCCATCTGCAGGTCGTCATGGGGCTTGATGCGCGGGACGCTGGTTGGGTTATGCTGTCCCAACCGGCTTTGATGGCCGCCTTTTCCCCGTTCGCGGGCCGGCTGTCCGACCGGGTCGAGCCGCGTATAGTGGCTTCGGCCGGTATGGCCATGACGACAGTCGGGTTGTTTTTCTTCATCTTTGTCAGCCGCACGACGACGCTGCCGGTGATTATGGCCGAGTTGGCCCTGATCGGCCTGGGCTTCGCCTTTTTTTCATCGCCGAACAACAATGCCATCATGGGATCGGTTGGCAAGGAAAAGTATGGAACGGCTGCGTCTTCCCTGGCGACCATGCGGATGGTGGGGCAAGCCGTCAGCATGTCGATTGTGGCGCTGATTATGGCCATGAACGGCGGGCGTAACGCCATCGGCGCGGATTCCGCCATCATGTTGTTAGCGAGCACCCGCAACGTGTTGATCATTTTTACACTCCTGTCCACGGCCGGTATTTATTTCTCCCTGAAACGCGGGCGCGTACGATAAAGGCCGGTCGCTTATTTCCCAATGAACATATTTTGAGAGGACGATCCCGCAATGCTGCTTGATTTGCTGGGCGATGCCGCACTCATCGCCAGTTCCGCCTACCTGTTCGGACGCAACAAATATATTACCCAGTGTGTTCTCCAACCCACGCGGCCACAACATTTTCTCACCTTGGTCGGTATTTTTGCCACCTTATCGATCATCGGCACCTACCACGGCATTCCGGTTGAGGATGCCCTGGCCAATACCCGTCTGGTGGGAACCTTGATCGGCGGCATTATGGGTGGACCGTGGGTCGGCGGCACCGTGGGCTTGATTAGCGGGACCCATCGGTATTTGCTCGGCGGTTTTACCGCCGAAGTGTGCGGTATCTCCGCCGTCATCGGCGGCCTGATGGCAGGGTTTGCCCGGCAGCGCCTCGGCATCAACAGGCTGGATTGGAAGGCGGGAGCATTGCTGGCGCTTATGGGCGAATTTGTCCAGAAATCGCTGGTCATTCTGTTCGCCAAGCCGTTCGAGGCGGCGGTATCCCTGGAAAAAGCCATTGCGGTGCCGACGACCATCGTGACGGTAGTGGGGACCATCATCTTCATTACTATCATCAAGGACCTTCAGTCTTCCCGCGAGGCGCATCGCGCCGACGCCGCCGAACTGTCGCTGGAGATCGCCAGCCAGACCTTGCCCTATCTGCGGCAGGGCCTGACGGAGGTTTCGGCGGTCAAGACGGCGCAGATTATTTACGACCTGACCAAAGTGGACTCGGTGTCCATTACCGATGCCACCCGGGTACTTGCCTTTGTCGGCGCCGGCGACGACCATCATCGGGTTGGCGAGCCGATCATCACGCAATCGACCTATAAATCGATTCACGAAAGGCGATTGGTAGTCATGTTTACGCCGGAGGAACGCGGCTGCCCGGCGGCGGATTGTCCCCTGAAATCGGGTGTGGTGGCGCCGTTGTTCGTTCATGGTGATGAAGTGGCCGGCACCATCAAGTTGTCCCGCAAAGAGATCAACAGTGTGAGCGAAGTGGACATTCGTCTGGCTGATGGCCTCGCCCATCTGTTATCCGTTCAGATCCAGCTGGCCGAGGGCGACAAACAGAAAAAGATGCGGGAAAAAGCAGAGTTTAAGGCCTTACAGGCGCAAATAAATCCGCATTTTCTTTATAATACACTGAATACGATTATGTCTTTCTGCCGGACCAACCCGGAAACGGCCCGAACCCTGCTGGCGCACTTGGCGACGCTCATGCAGCGATGTTTCGACAACCGGACGGAATTTATCTCGCTGAAGAGTGAGATGGACGGCATCATCGCTTATCTGGAAATCGCCAAGGTGCGCTTTGGTTCGCGGCTGGCGGTGGACATCGACATCGACCCGGCTCTGGAACAGGCGCAAATTCCACCGCTAACCCTGCAACCGCTGGTCGAGAACGCCCTTGACCATGGCTTGTTCCCCAAAATCAGCGACTGTCGGCTGACGATCAACGGCCGGCTGACGAAAGAGGGAATGGTATTGTGCATCCAGGATAATGGCGTAGGGATTGCACCGCAGAAACTGGCCGGCTTAATGACGGAATCGGACCGCATTGGCGTGACAAATGTATCGCAACGGTTGCGAAGTTTGTATGGGGAACCCTATGGGCTGTCTATTACCAGTCATCCCGACGCCGGAACGCAGGCAAGCATCCGGATACCTTTTGAAAGCAAGGTGAGTGCGTGATAATCTCTACGGTGATTGTTGATGATGAAATGCCGATCTGCGATGAAATCGAGTACTTACTGGAACCTTACAGTGAGTTGAAAATCGTCGGCAAATACAACAACGCGTTCGATGCGATCGCCTTTATCGCCGAACAAAAACCCCGGCTGGTGTTTTTGGATATTCAGATGCCCGGCATTTCCGGCCTGGAAATGGCCCGCAAACTCAAGGAATTGAAGAGCCCGCCATTGATCGTTATCGTAACCGCCCATCCCGAATACGCGCTGGAGGCGTTCGACACCCCAACGGTTGGTTATATCACCAAACCGGTGACCGAAGAAAAAGTGGCCGGCGTTATGAACAAATTGAACTGTTTGCTGCAAAAAGTATCAATTCCGATCAAGACCGATGTAACCCGGATCTGCGTTCAGTCCGGCGGCAAAATCCTGCCGCTGGCGCCGGAAGAAATAGTCCTGGTTGGGGTGAAGGACAAAGAAGTATTTATACGGACCAAGACCGCCGAGTATTCGACCTCCTTCAGCTTTCAGGATATTGCTGTTCTGTTGACCGAAAGATCGACTGCCCGGGATAAGTTCATTCAGATTCACCGGCAGTATATCATCAACGTTGACAAGGTATTGGAGGTGATTCCCTGGTTCCAAGGCACCTACTATCTGAAAATGGCCGATTGTAAAACGGAGCAGGTGCCGGTCAGCCGGAGCCGAATCCGGCTGATCAAAGAAATCATGGGACTGAAATAAAAAGGCGGGAGCCGAAGTTGCGGCTCCCGCCTTTTTATTCCGGAGTAGGTCAGGAAAGGCCCAGCCATTTCCAATAAGTCGCTCCCATCAGCAAAATCAGCAGATAAGCGATAATCGTCAGAGGAATGCCGGTTTTGATGAAGTCACGCACTTCGAAGGTTTCCGTGCCGTACGCCACCATGTTTTGCGGCGCATTGACCGGCAGAATGAATCCGAAGCTGACCACATACTGCAAAATCATCGTCATTCCGACCACGTTGATTCCCGGCGTTTTGACGCTCTGCAGAATGGAGATGATGATTGGAATCATCGCCGAAGCTAGGGCGGTTGCGCTGGCAAAGCCGAGATGAATGACGATCAGGAAGGCGGCCAGGATGGCCAGAATGACCAAGGCCGGCATCGTCTGCAACCCGAAAGTGGACACAATGATTTTGGCGATCCAGGCGGCGGCTTTGGTTGCCAATATCGCCGATCCCAGGCTGATGCCGACGCCAAACAGAATGACCGTGCCCCAGGGAATCTTCGACTGCGCCTCAGCCCAAGACATGACGCCGATCTTCGGCAGCAGCATGATGGCGATTGCGGCGATTGTAGTGGAAGACGTATCGAAGGGATGCAACACTTTTTCGGTCGACCACAGGAACAGCAACACGAACGAAATAAAGAGCATCTTCTTTTCATCCGTCTTCATGGGACCCAAATCAGCCAAGGCTTTGGCGACGACGGCATCTCCGCCGGCGATTTCATCCATTTCCGGCGGCATGAGTTTCATCAGCACGTAGTACAGGGCGACGGACATCAGCACGGCGAACGGCAAGGCGGCGATGAACCACTCCATCCAGGTGATGTTGACGCCGAGTTGTTTCTCGATAAAGCCGACGGCGATCATATTTTGGGCGGCCGCGGTTTTAATCCCGACATTCCAGATGCTGTCGGCCTGGGCGGTGGCGATCATCATGACAGCGGCGAATTTGCTTTTTCGTTCCACGCCAAACGCCATGATAATCCCCATGACAATGGGAACGAGACAGGAAACGCGGGCGGTCGTGCTCGGCACGAAGAAACTGAGCAGGAGGCCGACGAAAATAACGCCGGCCAGGACCCGGTTGGTTTTGGCACCGATCTTGGACAGGACGACCAGCGCAATCCGTTTGTCCAGCCCGGTTTTCATCATGGCCGCAGCGATGAACAACGCGCCGGCGACCAAGGCCAGCGCCGTGTTGGCGAATCCGCCGAGAGCCATGGTCAGACCCTTGCTGGTGCCGATCAATTTCGCGGGAGCGGCAGGGTCCGGTGAAGTACCGAGAGAAAAGGCCATCAGCGCCATAATCGCGCCGGCGCTGACCGGATAGGAAATCGTGTCGGTCATCCAGACAATGACGGAAAAGACCAGAATCGCCAGCATCCGCTGACCGGCCACCGGCAGCCCGGGTTGCGACGGCAGCATCATGATGCCCAGCATGACCAATAAACCAATAATAAGACCGTACTTTTTCCCGAAGGACTCACCTATGGGCGGGGCAGAGGCAACCACCTGTTTACTCATGAAAACCCTCCTCATATCATAATTGAATTTTTCACTTAATTCTTTCATTTTGCCTGGAACTTCGCCATGAGTTTTGACCGAAATGCGAAAAATGAAAACCGAAGTGAAAAAAAACCGCCTGAAATGCGTGATGCAGTCAGGGGGTTCCGGACGGAGTCATTGACAAAACTGGCCTGGAAGGCATACAATCAAATAAAATCCGAGTAAAACAATGAGAATTACGACAACCTGGGAGGTTTACCATTGGAGCCGACGATGGATACGATTTTAGCGAAAGCGGAGCAGACGCATCTGCTGGCAGAAACGGAGCTGGTCCGTCTGCTGACCGATCCGGCTGCAGCGAGCCCGCTATATGAGGCGGCCGACCGGGTGCGGCACAAATATGTGGGCGATCAGGTGGAACTTCGTGGATTGATAGAGTTCTCCAACATTTGTAAACAAAATTGCTGCTATTGTGGACTGCGCCGGGATAATCACCAGATTCCACGGTACAGGCTAGATGGCGAGACCATTTTGGAGCTTGGCCAACGGGCGGCGGAACTGGGTTATAAGACCTTGGTGATGCAATCCGGCGAGGATGATGCTTGTTCACCGGAACGACTGGCGCCGGTGCTGAAGGAGTTGAAAAAACTGGGAGTGGCCTTGACCCTTAGCATCGGTGAAAAATCGCGGGAGGAATACGCGGCATTGCGGGCGGCCGGCGCCGACCGGTATCTGTTGCGGATCGAGACGACCGACAAAGCATTGTATGAGAAATTGGACCCGGGAATGAGCTGGGACAACCGAGTGCGCTGCCTCAGGGATCTCAGGGAGCTCGGGTATGAGGTGGGGACCGGTTCGTTGGTCGGTCTGCCGGGGCAGACTGTCGAATCGATGGCCAGGGATGTCCTGTTTTTTCAGGAACTAGATGCAGACATGGTCGGAATCGGCCCGTTCATTCCGAATCCGGATACGCCGCTGGCGACAGCCGGGGGGGGCACATTCGATTTGGCCTGTCGCATGATGGCCCTGACTAGGTTGCTGTTGCCGGATGCCAATATCCCGGCGACCACCGCCATGGAGACACTGCAACCGGATGGACGCATGCTGGCCTTGCAGCGCGGCGCCAATGTGGTGATGCCAAACGTGACGGACACGGATTATCGGAAAATGTACATGCTCTATCCGGGAAAAATCTGCCTGAATGATGCGCCGGCCGACTGTAGAAGCTGTGTGACCGACAAGATTATGGGCATCGGGCGCACTGTATCCCAAGACCAGGGATTCCGGCGGAGACGCCGGCCGGAGCGTTGAACTTAAGGGGAGGAACGGGCATGTTCAAGCAAATCAGGGAAGATATCCGGGCGGTATTCGATCGCGATCCGGCAGCAAAAAATACTCTCGAAGTCATCTTGTGCTATCCTGGGTTGCATGCGATTTGGGCGCACCGGATTTCGCACTGTCTTTATGAACGACAGTTTTTTGTCTTGGCCAGACTGGTGTCGCATATCGCCAGATTTTTGACCGGTATCGAGATTCATCCCGGCGCGAAAATCGGCAAAGGTTTTTTTATTGACCACGGGATGGGAACCGTAATTGGCGAAACAACGGAAATTGGCCGCAATGTCACTGTCTACCAGGGCGTGACATTAGGCGGCACCGGCAAAGAGAAGGGTAAACGCCATCCTACGATCGGCGACAATGTTGTGGTGGCGACCGGTGCGAAGATATTGGGGTCCTTTGTTGTCGGCAACGACTCGAAGATTGGCGCCGGTTCCGTGGTGTTGTCGGAGGTGCCGCCGCACTCCACCGTGGTCGGGATCCCGGGACGGGTGGTGTACCGTTTCGGCAAGAAAATCGATGCCTGCGAGGATGTCATGGATCCGGACAATCTGGCTCATAATAATCTGCCCGATCCGGTCGAGGAAATGCTGCGCTGCCTGCAGCAACATCTGAACCGGTTGGATGAAAAAGTCGGCCGGATGGAAAGAAACCTGCCTGGTGGCGATCCGGAACGATAGTAGTTATGGCCTGTCCGGCTGAACGAGAACCTGCTATAATAAAAATGCAGATTATTTTGATTTTGTATAGCGGGGAGGGATGTTCTCATGGCCAAATTAGAAAAAATTTTGGTAGCCTATGACGGGTCCCCCCAAAGCAAGGAAGCCTTGCAATGGGCAATTTATTTTGCCCGTCGGACGGGCGCCGACATCCATGCCGCCAAAGTATTCGAACCGATTTTTCCCAGAGCCAGCTGGGACGCTGCCGGGACTTTGACGCCCGAACTGTTTGAAAAATATGGTGCGGCCCGGCAGGAAGATCAGCAACTGATGGAACACGTGAAAGAAAAGGGACGCGGCCAGGAGGTCGAAATCACGACGGCCCTGCTCACAGGACGAGTCTCGCAGACTCTACTGGACTATGCAAAAAAACATGGAATCAGTCTGATCGTGACGGGGACCCGGGGTCATGGGACTGTCAAGCAACTGCTGTTTGGCAGTGTCACCCATGGCCTGGTCAGTGTCGCCGATATCCCGGTTCTTGTAGTCAAGCACTATTTCGCAAACATACGCAGCGGAAAAATTGACGGAACAGGCGCAACTCACAAAATTTTGGTGGCTTATGACGGCTATCCCCAAAGTCAGTCTGCGTTGGAGTGGGCCATCGAAATCGCTAGGCATATTGCCGCCCAGATTGTGGCGGTCAAAGTGGTCGAACCTTTTCAAGCCGGTATGGCGTATACCATGGCGGAGGGCGGCAACCCGGCGCGAATGGCAGAGCAGCTGCAAGAAATTGATGAGCTTGATAACAAGCTGATGCAGGAGGCGCAGGCATTCGCCCACGCCCGCGGCGCAACGATCGAAACAGTATTGCTTCATGGCAACGTTCTGGAGAGTCTGTTGGAGTTCATCGAGCAGAAAGGTATCGATATCGTTGCCGTGGGCGCCCAGGGACGCGGAATATTGGACAAATTGCCGCTGGGAAGCGTCCCGCACGGATTGATCGGATTGTCGCCGATTCCGGTGCTGGTGACGAAAAACTAAGTTTCTTACGAAAACGAGAAGGCTTTCGCATTTTTTGTCGAAGGCCTTTTTGTTATTTGTAAAATAATGGAAGAAAAAGCGGCGGGGGAGGAAATAGTCGGACAGCCGCGAATACCTATAGATCGAAGTGAGACAGAGAGGGGAAATACAGCATGAAAGTGGTGGGTATCAATGGCAGTCCGCGCCAGGACGGCAATACGGCGATTCTGATCCGGACCGTGTTCGCGGAGTTGAACGCCGCGGGAATTGAGACGGAACTGATTCAGCTGTCCGGAAAAAATCTGAAAGGCTGTATCGCCTGCTGGAAATGTATGGAGTTGAAGAACGGGCGCTGTATCATGGACGACGACTATTTCAATGATTGCTTAAAAAAAATGATTGCGGCGGACGGAATCATCCTGGGGTCGCCGGTGTATTCGGCCGGCGTTACCTCGCAGATGAAAGCGCTGATCGACCGGGCCAGCATCGTGCTCGCTGCCAACCGGGGACTGCTGCGGCACAAGGTTGGCGCCGTGGTGACGGCGGTCCGGCGGGGCGGCGCGATCAGCGCCTTCGATACGATGACACATTTTTTGCATAGCAAGGAGATGTTTCTGGTTGGCTCGACCTATTGGAATATGGGTTACGGCAAGGACGTTGGCGAGGTTGAGCAGGACCAGGAAGGCATGGCCAACATGAAGAATCTGGGCCAGAACATGGCCTGGCTATTGAAAAGAATCCATAATCGCTCTTGACAGGCCGGTTTATCCTGCGCTATAATAACATTCGTCGGTAACGTGGGGGTATAGCTCAGCTGGGAGAGCGCTTGAATGGCATTCAAGAGGTCGCCGGTTCGATCCCGACTACCTCCACCAACTCAAAAGCAAGACGCTGCACGCATTGCAGCGTTTTTCTTTTTTTGTGGAAGTCGCCGTTCAAGTGATCATTTGACTACCGGCTTGACTACCATCGTTTTTTTATGATTTTCACGATCTCGTTCGTGCAATCGCCTTGTATGTGGGTGTAGTCTCGGAACGCATCCAACCTTCTTTCCAATGACGAATATATCTCACAACCGCGCTATACTGATAGGGATCGATGATGTCGTTCTCCGAAAGGTTGGAAAACAACATGACGAAAACCGAATTGATCAACCGCATGATCCGTCTCAGCCGGATTCACTGCAGCCAAGTCGCCGAACTCCAGTTCTACGGCGGGGAAGGGCCGTTTTTGTTTGCCATGGATGAGGAAGACGGGAAGCCGAAGTTCTTTTGCTTCTCTTTCGCCGATGCCGACGAATTTTTGAGTCAGCCGGCAGCCCTACCCGCCGCCCTGCAGGACCCGGACTTTCCGTTCGTGCTGGCGGATGCCTTGGACCTTGACCATCTGTCCGGCTCTGGCGAGCTCTACCAACTGACGTTCAACAAGGTCATCCCGGATGTGCCGGCTTGCCGGGCAGCCTTGCCCGCGCTGCACCAAGCCGACGCGAACGCCTTTCGCGTGGTTGCGCTGTTGAGCGATACGGACGGGTTGTTGCCCGCCACCTTTGCCTGCCGCGACCAAACCCTGCTGTCGTGATGAAAACGTCCGATCGTTTGTCCGGCCTTATTCCGGTGGGGTCGTCGCAACCTCGTCTTCTGATTCTCGGCACATTTCCCAGCCCCATGTCACGCCAGCGCCAAGAGTATTATGGTAATCCGGCGAATCGGTTTTGGCGGCTCTTGGCGGCGGTATACGGCGTAGCCGACCTCACGGGCGGCGAGTACGTCGACAAGATCAGTTTGCTGGAAGAGCAAGGCGTCGCGCTTTGGGATGTGGTGGAATCCTGTGAAATCGTGGGCGCAGCCGATAACAAGATCAAAAATCCGATTTACAATGACATTCCGGATTTTCTGGCGCAACGCCCCACGATCCGACGGATCATTCTGAACGGTTCCACCGCCTGTCGCCTGTTCGAGCAGGCGTTCGCATCACCTTCCGCCGAAGTCGTCGACTGCCTTTCCACCAGCCCCGCGAACCAAAAATATGGAGCCTGGCCGCTGCTGCTGGCGGATTGGTCGCCGCAGTTGTTGCCTTGATCTTCACGCCACCAGAACGGTGGCGTTTTTTCTGCCCGGCGCTTGCTGAAAAAAATGTGTCGCGGTCGTTCACGCGCCTGCCCATAGGGTATAATAAAAGCGATCTACTATCACACTATGGAAAGGTCGCCTGAACAGTGACACTCCTAGAACTGCTTCCGGTCTTTACGAACTTCGCCGCCGAGAATTCGCATCTATCCTCACCACTGTACATTAACGAAAACGGTCCCTATTATGTCGGGTTAACCACCCAAACAAAACCTTGGCAGGTTCATCTTTACGAAGTCATGGATAGCGCATCTTTTCTTCTCCATTTGGTCGAGACGCCGAAGTATATTACCACCAGACTGTTTGTCTACAAGGCTCTGAAAACCATGCGATTTCCCGCCAGAAAAGCCTTGCATGAAGAGTGGCAGTTGACGGTGCAACGCATCGTCGTCGACGAGCCTGCTTGTCGCCGGGCTCTGGCAAGAATCGCCCACACTCACCCGGAAATTGCGGCCTACACCTATATCATGACGGAATGCGGTTCCCTGTTGTCAGCTCAGGAACTTGTCAACCATCCTGACTTACTGCAATAGCTCTGCGTCCGCGTTTTCGGACTCCAGCTCGCCACCACCCCGGTGGCGGGATCAGATCGTAGACAAACCCCACTTCTTGCCACAATGTCTTGAGGTGGGGTTTATCTACGATCTGGGGTTTGACGAAATTGTCACACCCCAGATTTTACTTGAGGTAGTCGGGATCGAACCGGCGACCTCTTGAATGCCATTCAAGAGGGATATCATGGACTAGGCTGGTAATCATTATGAACATGGTGACGATAAAGTGGAAAAATTACTGGAACTCAGAAGAGGAAAAGCGTCGCAAAGCCAGAATAACGTTTAAGAGAAAAAACATGAACACATGATTCTTTTTTCACTATATGGAATTTACAGGTAACCGCCGCCAAACCGAATAACACCAGACTGATAGAACAGATTTACCATTTTAAATTCGGCCAGAGTCCAGCCATATCCCCGGTTCCCGGAACTTTTTTCTGATTTCCCGATGCTGATAATCATCGCCGTAGACTGAAGCGACGATCGGCAAGAGATTATCGATGATATCATTTCCTTCCCGTTATTCCGATTATTACAGCAGGCCTGTTTTTTGGAGCCCGTATCATCCTTGAGGCAGAGTACTGTTCTCTGGGGATTTTTGAAGTGGAGGAAAACTATGTGGCTTGGAACAAGAACACTCCTGAAAAGATAAGGGCGAGTATTTTAGGGATAGTCTTTCTAGTTGCCGGCCTTATGGCGCCCGGACAAGTGCGGGCTGTCGGCGGGATTTTTCCCGCCCAGCCATTCAACGGAATGCAAATCACCTATACTGTCAGTGGCGCCAATGTGACCGGCAGTGTTGATAAACCCGATTTTACGACCACACGGACACTGAGCGGGACTTTAGGCACGGGAACCTTGACGGTATCCGGATCGGTGCTTGCCGGTGGCTTGAGTGCGGATGTGGTGGTTACCGCAACGGCTGGCGGTAAGAGTGAGAGCTTTCGGGCGAACGTAAAAGGCGGAGAAAGCCGGACTTTTTCAGTTGCCGTTCCCATTCCGCAGGGGGCGACAGCCGGGTCAATCCAGATCAGCATGACCGGCCATTACAATCTATCCGGCGGTCAAACGCGAGGACTCGTTGTAACGGGAACTTTTACCGGCAACAACGTTCCGCCCCAAAATCCATCCCCCAATCCGCCGCCGCAGAATCCTTCACCGGCAAATCCGAACAATCCGCTGCAGTTTCCCCAGTCACCGCCGCCACCTGCCAAGGGACCCGTTCAAAGCACCACACAACCTGTGACTGCTCCGCCGCAGAGTTCAAAAGTAGCGAATCCTCCCACGGCGGCAACCAACCAACCGCCTGCGGGTTCGGAGCGGACAGACTGGAAAAAAACTCTAAAAGCCATTGCCATTGTGCTGGCGATCAGTGCTGCGGCAGCGACGGTATTTTGTTTTGGGGCCTTTGGGTACGCAATGTTAACGGCCAGCGATATTGGTCTGGTTCCAGTATTGTCGCCAGTGTTATTAAGAATCGCCGCTGCCATGTGGACCATGCCGATCATTGGCGGGGTATTGCAGTTTGTATCCAAGGGTCTGTTGGGGCTTACTCATACGGGAATTCCCACGCTGAAACTGCTGTGGCAGCATTGGGGAAATATCAAAGACTATTTGGCTCATAACGATTTTTGGCAACGTCACCATCAGCAACTGGGAAACGCAAAAATGCCGGCGAATTGGAGTTATGACCAAGGACCGTCGGGAATCCGGCGGGAAAGGTGAGGGGGGGATCAGGATGGATTCGATTGCCCAGGAACAGCTGGAATGGCTGATCGAGCAGGATTATCGGCAAAAGCTAATAGATATTGATGAATACTACCGGCTGCGCCGACTTTACGGCCTTCCCTCGGTCGGAGTAAAATCCTGTTCGGTTTGCGGATCTGCCAGCCCGGAATCTGCCGTCCACTGTTGGTGTTGTCAGGCATTGTTTTCCGCTGATATCGTTGCCGGCATCATCCGGCTCAAGGGTATCACCGGTCAGTTTGCCGGGCAGGTATTGAGTTTTTCCAATCAGGTGACTATCGGGCGTGATCCGGGCGCTTGTAATCTGGCATTGTCCGATCAAGCGGAGATGGTCAGCAGAAAACATGCGAGCATCACCTTTGATCCGTCAACCCAGGGATATATTCTGCAAAATCATTCAACGAATGGGACATTCCTGCAAAGTGACGGGCAACTGCAGCAAATTGACTGTCGGGCACTGCGCCCCGGTGAAATATTTTGCCTTGCTAACGCAGCGAATTCCTTTCAATTTGATGGATAGTCGAGGGTTTGCTTTTTCCCGGACCCAAAAAGCAACGGAAGTTGTCACCGGGAAAATTTGCCGGGCTTTCGGACCGGAAAATGGAGTCATATGGAGAAAATAAACAACGACAACCCGACGAGGATTATTGCCCTGTTGACATTTACGGCGCTGCTCTGGGGAGGCAACGCCGTGGCGGCCAAAAAAGTGTTGACCGAGATCTCGCCGTTTGTAGTCACTATGCTACGGTTTGCGGTCTTTAGCTCGCTGTTGCTGCTGGTTGCCGGGTATAGGGAAGGTCGTCATTGTTTGCCTTCCTGGGGTCAACTGCCCACTTTATTTATGATGGGCCTGTTCGGTACCGTTGTGAACAATGGCGTCCAGTTCACGGGCTTGATGTATTCGACCGCCATCAACTGCGTGGTGATTACCGCGTTTGGCCCGGCCATCACCGGTGTGTTGGCCGCAGTCATGCTGAATGAGCGGTTGAACAGCCGGCAGTGGCTGGGGGTGGCGATTTCGTCGGTTGGCGTGGTCGTGATTGCCAGCGGTGGTTCGTGGACGCGATTAGCCGGTCTTTCCTTTAATTGGGGCGATGCGTTGTTCTTGTTTGCCTGTCTCGGTTGGTCTCTGTATTCGATTTTCGGTCGGCGCGTGATGAAGAAATTGTCGCCTTTGACCACGACTGCCTGGGCGGGTTTGTTCGGTACAGTGCAAATGTTGGTTCTTTGTCTGCTGCAGGGATTCGACGGCAGCGTCCCGCTGACCGGACAAAATTGGGCTTGGTTTGCTTACATGTGCATTGGTAGCGGTTTGATGGCATTTACGTTCTGGAATGTCGGCGTGGCGGCGATCGGACCGAACCGGGCCTCGTTTTTCATCAATCTGATTCCCCTATTCGGCATTGTGTTTTCGGTACTGCTGCTGGGAGAAACCGTCGGCTGGTTTCATGGTGCGGCCGCCTTGTTGATCATTGGCGGCGTCGGCTTGGCGACCCGCGGCTGAAAGGATGTCTGATGGTATTTGCTAAATTGATGAAAGAGAAATCCGCCCAATGTGGGTCATGAAGATGTTTGAATGAGGCGCCCGAAAAATTAGTGCTGGGCAAAATAGCAAAAAAAAGGACTATCGCAATCGTTTTTTCGATCGTGATAGTCCCTTTGCTTATTTTTGGATCAGCATGTCAAATAAATTGGGAACCAGCGTCGACGCCAACAGCAACAGGGTCAAGATAATCAAAATCACCGTGAATATCCAGGCGAGCACGTTGTACCAACGGGAATTCGCGTATTTGCCCATGATAAATCTATTACTGGCCACGAGTACCATAAATACCAGGATCGGCGGTAGCAACACGCCGTTGACGACTTGCGAGGCCAGCATAATGTGATACAAGGATAAACCGGGCCATAGAACCAGTCCTGCGCCAACGAAGATCAACACGGTGTACAGGCCGAAAAATACCGGAGCCTCTTCATAGGATTTACTGACGCCATGTTCAAATCCGAAAGCTTCACAAACGGCGTAGGCAGTACTGAGGGGGAGAATAAACGCCGCCAGCATCGAGGCGCCGAACAACCCGAAGGCGAACAGCAGGGTCGCGTACTTTCCGGCAAAGGGCGCCAAGGCAATGGCCGCGTCGGTTGCCGTTTCAATAGTGATTCCATTGACATACAGGGTAGACGCCGTGGCTATGATGATGAAAAAGGCGACCAACCAGGTGAAAAACGAACCGACAACCACATCCAGACGGGTGTAGTTATAGTCAGCCGCAGTGATTCCCTTGTCGACAACCGATGCTTGCACATAAAATTGACCCCAGGGGGTGATGGTAGTGCCGATGACCCCAATCGCCATCAGCAGAAACTCCGCGTCCCAGATGAAAGTCGGGGTGACGGATGCTTTTAGCACCTCGTTCCAAGGCGGGTTGACAATTACGCCCGAAACAATGTAGCTAAAGAAAGTTAAACAAAGCAAAAAGAAAATCTTTTCGATTTTCGCGTAATCGGCTTTTAACACCAGCGCCCACACTATAACAGCCACCAGGGGAACCGAAAGATACCGGCTGACTCCAAAGATTTCAAAGCTGGTGGCAATCCCGGAAAATTCCGAGGCGGTGGTGCCAATGTTGGCAATCATCAGGATACTCATGGCAAACAGCGTCCATTTTACACCGTATTGCTCCCGGATAAGGTCGGACAGTCCCTTGCCGGTTACGGCGCCGGTTCGGGCCGACATTTCCTGGGCGATTACCAGGCAGACGGTGCTGATGAACATGGTGAACAACAGCGCAAATCCGTATTTGGCCCCGGCGGCCGCGTAAGTTGCGATCCCACCGGCGTCATTATCGGCGAAAGCAGTGACAATTCCCGGTCCCATGGCCGAGAAGAACAGGGCCAGGCGGGTGCGAAACCGATTGGTTGCAATCATGGCCTCAACCCCGACGAACAGCGCGCTTGTTCAGATAAATCGTCATGGCATTCGCCAGGGTGCGCTCGGGCATGAGTAAATCCAGCACGTCGTCCACGGTGATAATGCCCATTAGCGCGCCCTGCTCATCAGTTACAGGAATCGCCAGCAGACTGTACTTGCGGATTGCTTCCGCCACTTTTCGCTGACTGTCGTTGTAATGGACAGTGATGAGCTTGGAATGCATCATTTGGCCCAAGGCTGTCTGCGGCTGGGCGATGATCAGCTCGCGCAGGGAAAGGACGCCCAGAAGTTTTTTGGCGTCGTCCACAACGTACAAATAATAGATGGTTTCCGCGGCAGGCGCCAACTCCCGCAGACGGTTGATCGTTTGCTCGACCGTTAAGGAAACCGGCAAAGCAATGTATTCCGTCGTCATTAATCCGCCGGCGGTATCATCTTCATATTTCATGAGCCCCTTGACTTCTTCGGCGTCATCGGTTTCCATCAACCGCAACAATTCCGTGGATTTTTCCGTCGGCATTTCCCCTAAAATGTCGGCTGCTTCATCCGGCGGCATCTCTTCCAACAAATCTGATGCATGGCCGCCCTCAAGCTGTGAAATCAGTTCCACCTGCGTGTCCAGCTCCATTTCGGCCAATGCTTCCGCAGCCTGCTCGTTATCCAATGATTTGAAGAAGGCGGCGCGACTATGGTAGTCCATCTCCTCCACCAAATCGGCGATGTCGGCGGGGTGTAGTTGATGCAGCTCGCTTTTGTCCTTGTTCAATTTTAAATTGCCGGTCTTTGTTTCCAGCGGAGTAATGGACTGCCAAGCGATATAGCGGTTGTCCAGCCTTCCGGCCAGAAAGTCCAGCCCGATGCGGCGAAATAAACCTCGGATGCCGATGTCGGCGGCAATCAACGATAAATTCTGTCGACCACCCTGTTCCACGCAGGACAGCAAGATGTCGTTGACGCGTACAAGCTTGGTGCCTTTTAGATCGATGATTTGTTTATCCAGCAACCATTTTCCGACATAAAGCTCGGCCGGGTTAAGGTCCGTAACCTGAATTTGGCCGATTGCATGAAGCAATTGAATCCCGACGGCGTTCCAGTTGGAAACTTCCGTTGCCGGGATCAATTTATGAATATCGTTGGTATGACAAATTCCCGTGACTCGGGGAACCTCACCCTCCCAAAGCACAACCAGGTCTCTGACCTTGCCCAGGGTTTTTCCTTCGCTGTCATATATTTTTTTGCCCTGCAGCTGGCTGAAGTACAGTTCGTTGACTTTTTTCTGCATGCTTATTCCTCCCTTGTGAATGCCGGCGCTGTCCGCCGAAATTCCATCTGCAACTGCCTACTACTATGCGGGCCGGCATCCATTTTAACCACCTCCCTCTGAAAAAAATAAAGACCATCCCAAACGGAAGGCCTTCTCAAAAAAATGATGACCTCCCTAATCGTTGAGTTTTAGCACTGTATAACGTAGAGTCGAAACTCAGCCACCTTAAATAAAACCTTGTTTCGGTAGTATTTGTTCTACCCTTTGGCGTCTCTCGACATTTCAGGGCAGTGGCCTATGTTTATACAGGAGCCTCACCTAACAGAGAACCTGCCTGGCAGAACAAAGATAATCTCCTTGCCCTTTCTCCAAGCCTATTATTCATTATACACCCGAAATTGGTTCTGTCTACAACCTCTGATAAGGTTTGTGAACCTCAAAGTTTAACAGGCCCATTCACTCTTGGCAGTAAGACGCTCTTTTTTCACAGGATCGTTGTTCCTGCCATAGAAGCAGCGAGATGGAAAAAGCCAGCCACATGCCCCCGGCAAAATATCCCGCAACCACATCGGTCGGATAATGGACGCCAAGGTAGACGCGGCTTAGGCCAATCGCGACAACCAGCGCTGTCGCGAAAGTGACGACTGCCAGGCGCCATTGCCAACGAGGGATCTGGCGGGAAATTAAAAAAGCGATCATGCCGTAAAGGCAAAGGGATACCATGGCATGGCCACTGGGAAAACTATACCCGGCTGCTTCCACCATTTGAAAAAGGTCCGGGCGGCTTCGTTCAAACAAGTTTTTGAGCAAAATATTTAGCAAGGCTTCACCAATCAGGCAGACGAGGAATCCTGCCAACTCCAGCCAGCGCCGATAATAAAGCAGCAAAAGCAAAGCAGCGATGATGATGGCCCAGAATGGAGCGCCAAAGCCATATTCCGAGATGACGATCATTAGTCGGTCCAGTTTGGGAGTTGACAAATATTGCACCAACCAGATCAACAGGTTGTCAAAAAAGTCCATTTGATGGCGGAATATTGTTTCCCAGGCCATTTCTGCAAAAAATGTCGACAATAGTGCGCCGGCTGATACGGCAACTGCGATATAACGTGCCGGCCAATGCCGTTCCACAAGCGTCAAGTATTGTTTCAAACATACCCACACCGACGGTGGAATTTTCTTTGTGATCTGGGCTACTGTCCAAATCGCTGCCGGTACAGCCGCTAAACTGACCATCCCCAAAAGTAACAGGCCGTATACTACAAAATCGGCGATCGGAACATTGAGGGGGTCCAATGTCAACATCATCCGTTCCAATATGGCACCCGGTTCGCGTTCGGCGTATCCGCCTAAAACGATCACAGAGCCTTTGCTGCGGGCGTCAGAGGTGAGAATCAGATTGCCGTCAACCACAACGATCCCTTTTTCCACCACTCCACTGACGGTTACGGTTCCGCCCGTTGCCAACAGCCTGCCAATGCGTCGGCCTGCTTCCACATGAATATCGCCACGGGCGAAAAGGTCCGACGCATTGTGCGGTAGGGCGGGTGAGGAATGAATATCGGCATTGAAAAAGAACAGGGAGAGGATTGTGCAAATTCCCAACATAGCGTTTTTAAGTCTTGTCGCTTGCCAAAATCCTATATTCACAGTGACTTCTCCTTGTGATTCCCTGACAATTTTTTCGCCGGCGTGCGGCAGGCAGCGAATGCATCGGCTGGAATCCGCTTGATTGCCAAGGCACTTCCCAGAAACAAAGAGCCATTGTTCGCGTGCCGGTCAACTGGCGAGGGGAAATTCCAGCTCAATCCGCGTACCTTCGCCCGGACGGCTGTCGACACTAACCTGTGCGTTGTGCAGACGGATGATTTGCCGGGCAATCGCCAGGCCGAGCCCCGAACCGCCGCTGTCGCGCTGGTGGGCCTTGTCGGCTTTGTAGAAGCGTTCCCAGATGAAGGGCAGATCTTCCGGAGAAATTCCGGGGCCGGTATCCTGAATGATACAGCGGATACGATCGGCTCCATTTTGATCCAGAGTCAGATGGACGCTGGCGCCGACCGGCGAGTGTTTGACGGCATTATCAAGAAAAATGAGCAAGAGCTGGATCAGCCGGTCGCGATTGCCGGGAACCGACGGCAAATTTTCCGCGATCTGGTTGGTCAGCGTGACTTTCTTGGCCTCGGCCAGGGGTTCGATCAAGTTGAGAACATGTTTTGCTACCGCCGACAATTGAACCGGGGACAATTCACCGGCGATTTTGTCGCTCTGCAGGCGACTGAGCGTCAACAGGTCCTGAATTAACCGTTCGAGCCGGATAATCTCGGTCTTGATTAAATTTTGGCATTGGCTGACTTGCTCGGGTTGGCGAATGATCCCGTCGATCATGGCCTCAATATAACCGCGGATTACCGTGAGCGGGGTGCGCAGTTCATGGGAAACATTGGCGATAAAGTCGCGACGCAACTTCTCCGTCTTGCCCACCTCAAGCATGTAGTCGCCGAGGTCGCTGGCCAGTCCGTTGATGGATCGCCCCAGTTCACCAATTTCATCCTGACTGGAAATTTCGACACGGGCGCTGTAATCGCCCTTGGCGATGGCGGCGGCGGTATCCTGCATGGCGCGCAGCGGCTGTACCAGGCTGCGCGTGAATAGCCTCACCACCGCGAAGGAGACCAGCAGGCCAATGAGTGCGCCGATTCCCGCAAACAGATAAATGTGGGACAGAAAATCCTGAACGGCAGCCACCGGCGCATTCAAGAGTACAGCCCCGTCCACTTTGCCGTCGGCCCGAAGAATCGGCACGCCGACCACGACCATTTGCTCTTCGTAAATGGGATGCTCAATGACTTGGCTGAGGACTTCCCCCCGGTAAACCGGGTCCAGACTGTTCAGCAGGGCACGGAGGGGACTGGCCGGAGAAATTTCCATGTCGGCAGAAGGCGGAACCGTCCCTTTCATTCTGCCGGGCCCCATACGTCCCATCCCCAATCCTTTTCCCATTCCCATCCCCATTCCCGGGCCAGTGCGGCCTATGGAAACTTCAACCGGTCGCCGCGAGGCGTCCAATATCCAAATGCGGGCGTCCAGGTAGGTGTCCAGTTCGTTGAGAATGAGGTTGAGCCGGGCGTCGGACGGGTTGTTTTTCCGGGCATTGCTGATTCGCTCGGCGATGTCGGACCCCTTTCGGATCAGTTCCTGTTCTTTGGCGGCAATCACCCGGCTTTTCAAGAAAGCGGAAGCGCCAAACAGAATCGAGGCCAGCACGATGGTGAGTACCAGCATGAATCCGGCCACCAGGCGCATCTGGAAAGACAGTCGTTTCAGCATGATTCAGTTCCAGCCTTCTTTTCGGAATCAAAACGGTAGCCGACACCCCAGACAGTGGTGAGGTTCCAGCCGGAGGCGGCGTCGTTGCGGAGTTTGGTGCGCAGACGCTGCACATGGACATCGACGGTTCGGGTATCGGCCTCGGCGCCATATCCCCACAGAGAGGACAATAGGGATTCCCGGGTGTAGATGTGGCCGGGATGGGCGGCCAAAGTATGCAGCAGGTCGAACTCCCTGGCGGTAAGCTCGATTTCTTCGCCGCCGACCTTGACGGTGCGGGCGGCGGCATCGATGGACAGAGCGCCGAAAGACAGGGACGGTGTTCCCGCTGAGGAAGGCGGAATTGCCGGGTTTGAAGCGGTGCGGCGGAGGATGGCCTGGACCCGGGCCACGATTTCACCCGGTGAAAACGGTTTGGTGACGTAATCGTCCGCGCCGGTTTCAAAGCCGACGAGCTTATCGTCGTCTTCCACCCGCGCCGTCAAAAGAATAATTGGCGTAGCGGCCAGATGGCGAATTTGCCGGGCAGTCTCCAGGCCATCCAGGACCGGCATCATGACATCCAAAATGACGAGGTCGGGTCGGGACTGCTGGAACAACAACAAGGCGGCTACGCCATTTTCGGCGTCCAGCACTGCAAACCCGGCGTTTTCTAAATATAGCCGCAATATTTGACGGATCTGGCCGTCATCATCAACTACCAGAATTGTTTGTTTCATTTCGCACCTCGAATGCCGAATGTAAAAATGGAGTTCGCAATGGGGTTGGTACAGTTGGCTGATTCAGTCGGGAAAGGGAAGATTTTGTCCCTGCTCCTCGTGGGCCACGCCGTCGCGCAGGCGATACAGACGTTTAAACCTGGGAATGATGATGTCGTCGTGCGTCACGACCATGATCGCGGTCTTGAACTCCTGGGCCAGCCGCGTGAGCAGCTTAATGACGATCAGGGAACGTTCGCTGTCGAGCGGCGCAGTGGGTTCGTCAGCCAGAATAAAGGGCGGCTGATTGGCCATGGCCCGGGCGATGGCGACGCGTTGCTGCTCGCCGCCCGAAAGTTCGGCCGGTTTCGCGTAGGAGCGATGATCGACTTCCAGGACGGCCAATAGTTCCCGGGCCCGTTTGCGGGCCTCTTCATTCGATTTCCCGGCGAGCATCGGCAGGAGGGCAACGTTGTCGAGAACGGACAGAAACGGAATCAGATAGGCGGCCTGAAATACAAAACCGATCCTGTCCCGGCGCAAGGCCCGCAAGTCGTTGATTTTCCAGCCGTTGTCGAATACAGTTTCGCCATTCAAGGCGATGCGCCCGGAAGTGGGATCGATGACGGCCCCCAGGCACTGCAGCAGGGTGGTTTTTCCCGAACCGCTGGGACCGAGCAAACCGACGACTTCGCCCGGATTGACGTAAAGGGAAACGTTTTTGAGGGCGTGGACGGCAGTGGAACCGCTGCCGTAAGTTTTGACGAGATTTTCCATGCGAATCGCTTCCATCCTAACCTCCGATCGCCGAAGCCGGCTGAACTTTCAGCGCGGCCCGGATGGCAATGAGGCTGGCCAGGGAACAGATTGCGATGACGATCAAAAAAGAAATGAAGGCATCGAAGGGGAGCAGCTCCACTCGTTTTGGGAACAGTGGGGAAATCAGCGTGGCGGTCGCCTTGCCGACGACAAACCCGATGATGCCCAGTCCCCAGGCCTGCTGTAGTATCATGGCGACGATGGTGGAATTGTTGGCGCCGATCAGTTTGAGAACGGCGATTTCACGGATTTTTCCCATGGTCATGTTATAAATGATAAGAGCGATGATGGCAGTGCTGACAATGGCCAGAATGACCATGAACATGCCGAGCTGCCGCAGAGCGTTGGCGATGACCCGGACCTGCAGGATTTGCCGCATCTGCTCATAACTGTAGACTTCGAAGTGTTTCCAGCGTTTGATGGTTTCCGCCACGGCGGCCGGATCATAGCCGGGCGTCACCCGGACCAGCACGGCGTTGACCTTTTGGTTGGATTGCTGCGATTCGGTGACGGCCTGCAGCAACCCGGGCGAGCCGGGGCGGTTCAGTTTGGGGTTGGCGCTTAAGCGGTTGCGCTCGTTGTAGATGGTGGTATTGTCCTTCTGAAACTGAATGTCCTGCATATCCTGCATGGTGACGAAGACGACCGGATCGCCGCCGGATGACACCATTCCCTTGGTCAGGCCGACCACCGTGAGTTCGGTGCGACGGATGAGGATTTTGTCGCCGAGGCGAAACCCGGTCTTGATGTCGGCGATTGCCTCGTAGCGGGATTTCGCCACGGGCCGGCCCGCGATCAGATAAGGCGGTTCACCGGGTTGATCGTGCTCAAAGCCCGCGACTTGGGCGCGAACATCCTTGTTCGCATGTCGCACCTGCACCGTCAGATAGGCGACATTGCTGGCCTGGGCCACGCCCGGCAAGCCGGCGATGTTCCGATAGATATCGTCGTATAGCGTCGAAGATTCGGCATAGGGTCCCATGGTGCCTTCCTGCACTACCCAAAGATCGGCATGAGTGCCGCGGATCAGGGCGATGGCGTCGTCGAGCATGCCACGAACCAAACCGGTCATGGTCAACGTAACGCCGATGAGCAGGCCGAGACCGACCGCCGTCAGGACATAGCGCACCCAACTGTGGGAGATTTCTTTAACAGCCAGGTTGATCATGGCTGATTCCCCACCCGAACCTTCATTCCGTCCTGCAGAAGTTGCTGGCTGTAGACCGCGACGATATCGCCGGGACTCAGTCCGCTCATGATCCGCACTTTGCCGTCCAGGGATTGGGCCCCGGTTTCTACCGGCTGGAATCGCAGCCGGCCGGATTCAACCAACCAGACGCCGGGCTGTTTTCCCTGTTTCTTTACGGCGGCGGCTGGTACAACAACGGCATCGGCGACCTCGGGAAAATGAATGCTCACTTCGGCCAGTTCGCCCAACGGCAGAATACCTGGCGATTCATTGAAAGCGACGGCGACGAACCGTTCTTCGGTGACGTTGTCCGCCTGGACTTCCAGCCGGACGACTTTGCCGGGCAGGATTTGGTTGGGCCGGGAGCGCAGAACGATATCGGCGGGCTGACCGACCGATATTCCGTAAAATCGGGCCTGGTCGATGCGGGTTCGTATCCAGAGGGTGGAGGGATCGACGAGCCGGAACACGGACTGGCCGGCCACGACGGTAGCACCGGGTTCGGCATCGCGGGATACAACCAGGCCGTTCACCGGGCTTACGAGATTCAGATTGTTGCGCTGACTGACCAGCGCGCCATACTCCGCCTGGGCCCGGGCGATTTCGTCCCGCGCCGACTCCAAGGCCGCCAGGGCCGATTCATAGGCAGCCCGGCTGGAATTGGCTTCATTGTTTTTTACATCCGCCAATTCCTGGCTGATGGCATTATCCTTTAACAGCGAATTGTAGCGGGCGGCGCTGGTTCTGGCCAGTTGATGGCGACTGGCGGCGTCCCGCACCTGCGCTTCGGCGACGAGCAGGGAACTCCGGGCTTTGGCGACGGAAGCGGCCGCGCTGCCAATTTTTTGTTCCAGATCTACGGGATCCATCTCGCCCAGCACCATGCCGGCAGAGACTTTGTCCCCCTGGTCGGCGTGGACCTTCAATACCCGACCGGCCTGCGTGGGACCGATGGCATAAGTCAGTTTGGCGTCGACCGTGCCGATGCCGAACACGCCAGCCTTGAATTGTTGCTTTTGTACCCGGGCCACGGTAATTTTGGGCGGACCAAACGGGCCTTTGGCGTATAACAGCCAACCGACTGTTACCAGCGCCAGCAATGTGAGCACCGTCCACCAGGTTTTCTTTCGGGTTTTTATGCCATCCAATCGCAGGGTCATGTCGCGGCCCGCCTTTCGTGCTGTTAACTTATGATTTCATTTTATTCTATATTTACCATTATATCGACAGTTTGTTGCCGGAGTGTGAAGCAGATGTAACGAAAGTATGAACTCCGTCCGAGGTCGATTGAAAAGATGCGGCAATTATGGCAAATTTTGATATCCGTCAACGTTAAGAAACGCGAAATTTGCGGCGGGGAGGATTCAAAAAATATATATTAGCAAAAGCGTGCAGTCGTGAAGTTGAGGTTTGGCAGATGGAGCAGGAGGAAAAACTGCCGACGGAGAAATAAACCTTCAAAATGATTCTGTTGGGGAGATGATGCGGCTGTGAAAAAATCGGGCTACCGTTGTCCGGCGAGAGCTCAGATGGCCTGGTTGGTTTTGGTTTTGTGGTTGCTGAACATGGCGCCTTGTTTGCAAGTTGTCGCGGCGGCGTCGTCAGGAAAGGGGGCTTATCGAATGCAAGTGGGAGACGTTTCGGTAATTGCATTGTCCGATGGCATCAACCAGCGGACGGTCGATCAACAGTCACAGTTGCTGCACGGCAATCGGCAAAGAATCGACGACTTGCTGGCGAACGCCTATCCGGACGGGAAGTTGGAAAGCACGGTGAATGCTTTTTTGGTTCATGCCGAAGCCAAACTGATATTGGTGGACACAGGCAATGGCAGCCTGGGCAGTCCATCGATGGGCAGAGTGATCGGCAACTTGCGGGCGGCCGGTTATGAACCGGAACAAATCGATGAAATATATCTTACACACATGCACGGCGACCATGTGGGAGGACTGTTGGCCGGAACTGAACGGGCGTTTTCTAACGCCACCGTTTATGCCAGCAAGCGGGAAGCTGACTACTGGTTGAGCGATGCAAATCGGGACGCCGCACCGGCGGCCGCCAAGAGGACCTTCCAGGCGGTCAGGACGGCGCTCATGCCCTACATCCATGCGGGAAAATTCAAGATTTTTGAGGAAAACGCCCTGTTGTCGGCAGGGGTCAGAGCTGAACCACTGTTCGGCCATACACCCGGGCATACCGCTTATTTGGTGGAAAGCAAGGGGGTTACTATGGTTCTCTGGGGTGATATTGTTCATGTAGCCGCTGTTCAGTTCGTCGACCCCGCCGTTACGATCGCCTATGATACTGACGAGACTGCGGCCGCCGATGCACGTTGGCGGATTTTGGCCGCGGCGGCGAAAAATAAGTGGTGGGTTGGCGGCGCTCATCTCGCATTTCCCGGCATCGGCCGGGTGCATGATGGGGAGGATGGCGGCTATGTCTTCGTGCCGCTCGAACTTCCAGCCAATAAATAGCTAAATATGTACAAAACCGCCTGCCACGGCTCTTGCGTGACAGGCGGTTTTGCGAGCGCAAAAAATATCAGTCGATGGTAACGGCAGTGCCTTTTTCCGGTTTCGAGGCTTTGGGAATGGTGACCGTGAGCACGCCGTCTTCAAATTTGGCTTTGGCATGGGCCGAGTCCACCAGAACCGGCAGCGGCAAAGTTCGGGAATAACAGCCGTAGAAGCGTTCCGAGTGGAAATAGTCTTCCTTCTTTGTTTCTGTGCTGGATTTAGCTTCACCTTGGAAGGTGATCGTATCCTCTGTCACCGTGACATGCATGTCTTCCTTTTTGACGCCCGGCACATCCGCCATGATGATGACTTCCTTGTCGGTCTGCACAATGTCGACTTTCGGTTCACCGCCTTTGAACAGTACGGGCACGTTGGGAACCTCAAGAAATTTGGACATGTTGCCTAAATCCTGGACCAGTTGCTCCATGGGCGACCACAAGCGCAAGTTTGCCATAATGAACTCCCCCCATTCTATTTTTTCCGCATTCGTTGATCTTTCAGAATAATTAGTCTATACTGTTTCTGCAATCAGCATAGCGTTGTAACGGTAGGGAGTCAATCGGGCGGGCACACGATTTTGGCTATAAGAAATTGATAATCCGATGAACATCAATAACGAGAAGGGGTGGACATGAAAACGATTCGCGGCCGGGTAAATGAAGCGGTGGTTTTTACCGATCAACTGGAAGAAATGGCCGAGCAACAGATCCAACGATTGTGCGACCAGGAATTCGTTCGGGGCAGCCGCATCCGGATCATGCCGGACGCGCACGCCGGCGCCGGCTGTACCATCGGCACCACCATGACGATTACCGGCAAGGTGGTTCCCAATCTTGTCGGCGTGGACATCGGCTGCGGCATGCTGGTACATGCGCTGAAACGCCCGAATCTGGATTTTGTCCTGCTGGATCATATCATTCGAGCTCACGTTCCCTGCGGCTGTGGCGTTCGCAGATCGCCGCATGCGTTGGTGCGGCGCTCCGCCATTGATGAATTGCGCTGTCTGCCCCACGTGAATGCGGAGCGGGGGCGACTAAGCATTGGCACGCTGGGCGGCGGCAATCATTTCATCGAGGTAGATCGGGACGACGCAGGCAATCTCTATCTGGTCGTACATTCGGGGAGCCGGCATCTGGGCAAGCAAATCGCCGAATATTACCAGAGGTTGGCGGGCAGGGACAAGCCGGACAAGGCGTTGGCCTATTTGGAAGGGAAGCCGTTGGAAGATTATTTGCATGATATGCGGATTGCCCAACAATACGCTGCCCTGAATCGGCAGGCCATCGCCGAGACCATTCTGGCGGAAGCCGGGCTGGTTTCCGTCGGACAGTTCACAACGGTTCATAACTACATCGATCTGGAATCGATGATTCTGCGTAAGGGAGCGGTGTCCGCCCGCCAGGGAGAGCGGCTGCTGATTCCGATGAATATGCGGGATGGCAGCATCATCGCCGTCGGCCGGGGCAATCGGGAGTGGAACTATTCCGCGCCGCACGGGGCCGGCCGCCTGATGAGCCGCCGCAAGGCGTTCAAGACGTTGTCCATGGCCGAATTCCGGGAGTCGATGACCGGAGTTTATACAACCACGCTGACGCCGGATACGCTGGACGAGGCACCGGCAGCTTACAAACCGATGACGGAGATTTTGCAGTATATCCGTGACACAGTGGATGTTGTCGAGGTGATCCGGCCGGTCTACAATTTCAAGGCGGCGGAAGACTGACGCCCGGAGGTGAGGCAGGCATGGGGGCGTGGTACGAAGATCCGGTCGGAGCGGAAATCGTCCGCCGGAAGTATCTGCATGAGGGTGAGCGGGATTTCGCCGATGCGGTGGAACGGATTTCGGCCTGCTTTGACGGTGGGATGCGTGAAAAAATTCGGGGCGCGCTCCTGAACGCCGATTTTTTCCCCGGCGGTCGCAGCCTGTTCGCCTTGGGCTGCAAGGGGAAATTCAAGGCCACGACCAGCAACTGCTATGTTTTGCCTTCACCGGCTGATAGTCTGGATTCGATTTTTGAAGTGGGCAAACAGATGGCAGTTATTTTTTCCCAGGGCGGCGGCTGCGGCGTCAACGTGTCCCGCTTGCGGCCGCAGGGAGCCCGAGTACGGAACGCGTCCCGAACCTCGACCGGCGCGGCCAGCTTTGTATCCTTCTATGACAAGATCGCTTCCCTCATCAACCAGAACGGCCGCCGCGGCGCCCTGCTGGTTGGGCTGGCCTGCGACCATCCGGATTTGGAAGAGTTTCTGAAGGTCAAACAGAATGATGACCGCATTCAGTCGGCGAACATCAGCATTCTGTTCGACGACACGTTCATGAAAGCCGTCGCGTTGGGCGCCACATACCGCCTGCGGTTCAACGTGGACAGCACCGGCGAGCGGATTGCACGGGAGCTCGACGCCGCTGATTTTTTCCGGCGGTTCGGCGAGTCCAACCGTGACTACGCCGAGCCGGGAGCGATTTTCATCGATCGGGTGCGAAGCTGGAATCTATTGTCGGCCGATCCGGAATACCGGATCGAGGTGGCCAACCCCTGCGGCGAATTTTTTGGCAATGCCTACAGCGCCTGCAATCTGGGCAGCCTCAACATCTACAGCCTGATCCGCCGGCCGTTCACCGAACAGGCGGAACTGGACGCCGACCTGCTGCGTGAACGCGTCGCCCTGGCAGTGGAAGCGCTGGACGCCATCATCGACTATGGCTGCGAATTGCAACCATTGGCGGAAAATCGCCGGAATGTCCATGATTACCGTCAAATCGGCCTGGGCGTGTTCGGGCTGGCGGATGCGTTGATCGCTCTCGGCATCCGTTATGGCGGCCCGACGGCGATTTCGTTCTGTGGGCGGGTGTTTCTTGAAATATTCCTGCAAGCGCTCCGCACCTCCAACCGGCTGGCCCGGGAAAAAGGAACCTTTCCCCGTTGCCGGCCCGATCTGTTGGTCCGGGCGCCGATCCTGCAGTTCCTTCAGTCGGCGGAACCAAATTTGTTGGCGGATATCCGCCGTTTCGGCCTGCGCAATGCGTCGCTCCTATCGGTTGCACCGACCGGATCCATATCCACCATGTGCGGGTTTTCCGGCGGCGCCGAACCTCTGTACGGGATCGTCTATCAACGGACGACCCATTCCCTGGCGCGGCAAGGGAAACTGTTCCCGGTTTTTGCCCGGTCCGTCCGCGATCTGATGCGTAAACGAGGCATGGAAAAAGCCGCAGCGGAGTCACTGCGGCAGGAGTTCCCTTATATTGTGACGGCCCACGATATTGACCCGATCGATCGAGTGCGGATGCAGGCGACCATTCAGACCTATGTGGACAATGGAATCAGCTCGACGGTCAATCTGCCCGCCGGTGCCACAACCGAGGCGATCATGGCGGTTTATCGGACTGCCTGGCAGACCGGCTGTAAAGGAATCACCGTGTTCGTCGCCGGCAGCCGCCGCACCGCTATTCTGGGGCGCTCCTCCTAACCCAGTTCGAACGACGTCACGCCGAACACCTTCGCCAGATCCAGCGCCGGCGCCGGGCCGGTGTACATCCGGGCGGTCTGGAATATGGGCTGCATTCGATGGCGACCGGCCAGCGCCACTGCCGCCGGATTTGGTTCCGGCACATCGAGAAACAAACTCTGGCCATCAGCATACCCGGCCAGGGCGATCAGCAACTGATCGGCGATTTCAAGGTTATCGGCGAACAGCGGGCCGATCTTGTACCCGGAGCGGCATTGCCGGATCACGCCGTAGCCCTGCAGGTTGCCATCCGTCACATAGCCGAGGGCGCGACCGGCCGGCTGGGTCAGCCAGGGCCGCAAAAATTCCGGCCGCGGCGCGAAGAAACACCGGCTGTCGTAGGCCAGAACAGTATCAAAGGGCAGTGCGGACAGGTCCACAATGTTGGCGGAGTTTGCCGTCCTGGTGGGAACTTGCGCCTGATAGCGAACATTGTTGTAGGCCAGCTGGAACCTGGATTTTTTATAGTTATCCTGTTGGGCGACGACGCCATCCAGACCGACGTTGCGGCCGGCCAGGCCCTGCATGGCGGTTTGCCAGAGTTGCCAGCCATAGCCGTGGCCACGGAATTCGGGGGTTACGATATAAAAACCGATAAAGCCGAAGTCCTGCCGATACCTCACCGCCGAGATCGTGGCGATCAGGCGGTCGTCCAGAAAACCGGCGAGAAATCCCTGCGGATCAGCGGCATAAAATAGCGCGGCATCATGCAGTCCCGGATTCCAACCTTCGGCGGCCGCCCAGTCTACGGCCAGCTGTACTTCCTGCCGGCTCATGGTCCGAATCTGATATGACGGATTGATCATGGTTTCAACCCCTTTATGTTTTTAACCGAGTTCGGCCGGATCAAAAATGTTCGGCACATTGCGACGCTTGCCGCAGGGAAAGGTCCAGGATTTGGTCGGTCTGGTCCGGCCGCATTTCCGCCCCTTCGCACAGCAGCGTCCGAAAATTACGGATGCCGACCATGGCGCACACATCGCGCAGGAAGGGGACGGCGTGATCGAATGGCTGCAGCGGACCGGTCGAATAGATGCCGCCGCGAACGTGCAGCAGCAAGACGGGTTTGTCCGGCACCAGGCCACAAATTCCGTTTTCCGTATAAGCGAAGGTTTTGCCGGCCACCATGATGGTCGCCAGGTACGCCGTCAACAGCGGCGGAAACTGCAGATTCCACATCGGCGCCGCGAAAACAACCTTGTCGGCGGCGACGAACTGGTCGGTAAAGATACTGATTTCGGCGAGCCGGCCATGTTCGAGCGGCGAAAGATCGCGAATCGGCTTGTTCCAGGCCTGCAGGGCAACGTCATCGACGATGGGAAGATGGGTTTGATAAAGGTCGAGTTCCGTGACGGAATCGGCGGGATGATGGCGGCGGTAGGCGGCCAGGAAGGCATCGAGCAACCGCCGGGTGTGCGAGCCTTGTTTGGGATTGGCCAAAATGGCGAGCAGGTTCATAGCGGACAAATCCTTCCCTTTAAACTTTATATTCCAGGGCCAGGGCGTCCCGTTCCCCGTCCCACCAGGCATAATCGACCAACACCGGTCCATTGGGCAGGCGCCGGGTATGCAACTGCAAATACAACGCCATCGGCGTGCAGTCGTCCGTGTACAAAACGACCGGGACCGGAGCGATGCAGGCTTCGGATTCACCATCCGGCGAGTCGTAGATATGCCATTCGTCGAGGGTACGGTCGTCGGACATCTTGTGGCTGATGGTTTTGCCGGACGGGTGCGGTTCATGGTGGAACAGGAGCATTACCGAGAACGCCCGGTCGTCGTCGATCAGGACATCCATCTTGACCGGCGTGTCGTCGACAGTCATGAAGGCGCCGGAGGAAATCAGGGCGAGTCCTGCCGTCGAAATTTCGATCAAAATTTCCATGGGATGCCTCCCGTCTTTGGTATTGGGGACAATGGACCGGGAACGGATCTCTGTTATAAATATATAATACAAAAGCCGGACTGGCAATAAGTTGCCAGCCGGCTTTTGCTAGGTAATGCGTCCCTATTTGTTAGTTGGATGTTCGCGGCTTTTCAGACATTCCGACCATTGCGCAAGTTGTTGGCCGGCTGCTTCCCGGCCGCCCAGGCCGAAAGCCAGAGCGACAGCCACGGCCACGGCGCCGAGCAACAGCCCGAAGGCCAGGTTGATGATGTCATTGGCAATCCCCATTTCACGTAGCGCCATGGCCGCCGACAACACGAGGATGGCGATCCGGGCGGCAGTAGCCAGCAGTTTGGCATTGACCATCCCGCCGCTGACGATAGCCCGGTTCGCCCAGTTGGCCAAATACACCCCCAGGCCGAAGATGATCACGCCAAGCAGGATCTGGGAGGCAAATACGGTAAATTTCGCCGACAGATCAGCCAACAGGGAAAACCTCAGAACCTGGGCGGTCTCCATAATAGCCAGCAGCATGACCCAGAACAGCACCAGCATCCCGACAATGCGGGAAGGCGGATATTCTTTGGACGCCGCCGACACACAACCCTGTTTTTCCAGAAAAGCGTCGATGCCAAAGCCGCTCAGTAGCCCGGCAACGATCTGGGCCAGAATGCGGCCACAGATGTAGGAGATGGCGATGAGCAGCGCGGCGGCGAACAGGTTCGGCAAGAATTCCAGAATTTTGCCGATCATGCCGTTGACGGGCCAGAGCAGCCCCTCCAGAGCCAGGGTGTCCAGCACGGCCGGCAGGAAGAGCAGCCAGACCAGTGCATACAGCACGTCGCTGATCGTCTTCGACAGCGAGATCCCCTTTGTATAGGCGACGACTTTGGCATCCAAGCCGGAGGCCTGCAGCAGGGCGAAACTGAAGGAGCGTACGAATCGACTGACCCACCAGGCGATGAAAATGATCAGCAGGGCGCCGGCCAGATTCGGCAGAAACGCCAGCAGTTTGCCGACCATCAGGTTGACCGGCGTCAGCAGGCCGCCGAGGGACAGCGCGTCCAGGATGGCCGGCAGGAAGAACAGAAATACCAGCCCGCAGACCACATTGCCGAGAAGCTGGCTGAGGGAGACCTGGGATTCTGCGAATCCCAGACGGGCATCCAGGGAAAAGGCGGTCAGCCCGGCGACCGTCAACTTGCGAAGCACTTCCGCCACAATCCAGGCTACAATGCCGAGCAGAGCGACGCCGGCCAGATTGGGCAGATAGGCGAGGATCTTGGTAATCAGGGCGTTGATGGGAGTGAGCAGCCCGGTCAGGGCCAACGCATCGAGAATCGCCGGCAGAAAGAACAGGAACACCAGGCCGAACACGATGTCGCTGAGGCTTTTGGCGAGGGAGATGTTCGGCAGTCGCGGCGCGACCTTCTGATCGAGACCGATCGCGTTCAACAGGCCAAGAACCGCCATCCGCAGCATTTTGGCGATAATCCAGGCGATGACGACCAGCACGATGGCGCCAAAGAACCGGCTGGAATATACGAAAATGCTGCCAAGCAGAGTTTTGATCGGATCCACCAGCATGGTCAGATGGAACAGTTCCAGCAGGGCCATCAGGACAAACAGCAGAACCAGATAGTAGATCAGGCTGGACAGGAACAGGCTGACGCGCGGTGTCCGGTCGGCCGGGCAGCCGCTGAATTTACCGATGTAGCCATCCAGATTGATCCGCGACAGCAGGGAAAGAGTGAGGCTTTTCATGGTGCCGGCGATAATGAACCCAACGATGATGATAACCAGAGCCCCGAGAATCAAAGGCACAAGTTCTCCCCATGGCTTGATGACATCAATCATGAAAAACACCTCCTTTATTTTGTCCGTGCGGCAGAGTTTGACAGGAACGGGAGCCTCCATCCAGGCCCATTGTATTTTAATACTTCGACTCTATCAATAGAAAGCCGTTACAAGAAACCTGTTACAAATATGTGGGTCGAGTACGGGAATATCGGCTGGAAACAGGAATGAACGGCCGGGAGCGAGAATCATATATTTCATGGAAATATCGCGTGATCTGGAAAGGGTGAAATCGCATGGAAGAATATCTGAAAAACATGGAGTCCTACTGGGAAGGCCGTTTCAATGGGGAAGGCAGGATTTGGGGCGATGAACCCAGCAACACCACCGTGCAGGCGTTGGCACTGTTTCAGCGGGAACAGGCGAAAAATATACTGGTTCTTGGCTCCGGCTATGGGCGCAATACCCGGCTGTTTGCCGGCGCCGGCCTCGCGGTGACCGGGATCGAAATATCGCCAGCGGCGGTGGCAGCGGCCCGGCAATTCGACCCGTTGACCGTGCATCACTGCTTATCCGTCATGGAGATGCCGTTAACGCCCTGCGCCTACGATGCCATTTTCAGTTTTAATGTGTTGCATTTGTTCCGGCGGCCGGAACGCCAGCTATTGCTGGATAAATGCCGGACGGTCCTGAAACCGGGCGGGGTGGCCTTTTTCGCCGTGTTTTCCGAGCAGGAAAAATCTTTCGGCAAAGGGCTGGAGGTTGAACCCAACACGTTTGAGAGCAAGCCGGGCCGCCCAGTCCACTATTACACGGAAGCGGACCTGCGGCAGGAATTCGGCGATTTTGCGGTGCTGGAATGCGGGCTGGCGGAAGATCGGGAAAATCATGGCGAGGAAGGTCCGCATTGTCACGTCGTCCGTTACATTGCGGTGAAAAAAGGATGAAAGCGGCGCTGAAGAATCCGGAGCGGCTGACTGTCCGGGACGAAGATGGCCGGGAAGTGTTCTTTGGCTGCAACCAGGCCTGGTATGAGGATGAATGGCAGCGCCGGGCCGGCTGTGGGCCCGCAGTGGCCAGTCACCTGTTCGCCTATTCGCTGGGGCTAGGGCCCCAGACAGCCGACCGCCGGGAATGGCTGCGACTGATGGAGGATGTCTGGAATTATGTGACGCCGACGGACCGGGGCATGCCGACTACCGGGTTGTTTTGCCGGACAACCGGCGCGTATGCGCAGGCCCGGGGCGTATCAATAAGCCAGCGGGTTTGCGATGTGCCGGCGGAGGCGGCTCTACGGCCCTCCCTGCCCGAACTCGTGGCGTTTTTGGCGGAAGCCCTGCAAAATGATGCGCCGGTAGCCTTCCTGAATCTTTGTAACGGGGAGGAGACCTGCCTGTACCGCTGGCACTGGGTGACAATTGTTGCACTGGACTATGACCCGGATGGCAGCCGTGCGGTGGCGACCCTTTTCGACGAAGGGCGGCAGCTCGAAGTGGATTTGGCGTTGTGGCACAGGACCACGACGCTGGGTGGCGGATTTGTCTGGTTTGTTTCCGGCTGATTGACTGGAAAAAAATATAACCTTGGTCCAGCTCGATGCAGGATATCGGTTAATGGACAGGGAAATCAAACCTGTGGGCGAAGATGATTTTGTGGAGATGTTACAACATGCGCTGTGCAAGCTGCAGAAACGATCGGTTCACGGTTTGGCGACTGGCTTGGACTTTGCTTTTGGCCGCCCAGGTTTTGTTCGCGTGCCTGCCAGTCGTTGCAGCGCAGCCGGCTGATGCCACGGATCGTATCCTGGTGATCAATTCCCAACCGTATACGACAGAGTGGTTCAACTCCCTGAACGAACGGTTCGTGGAAGAAATCAACCGATTGCAGGCATCGGAGCTCAAGATCAGCTACGAATACATCGACGGAAACATCGCCAACGATCCGGCGGTGGCCGCGACCGTGATTGAGTTTCTAAAACATAAATATCAGTGGCGGCAGTTTCGTTTGATCATTGCCGTCATGCCTTCCGGTTGCAAGTTTTTGCTTGAGCATGGTGATAAGTTTGCCCAGGGGATTCCCCAATTATATGTGTTGCCATCACCGCCGCAAGTTGAAAAAATAGCTGTCCGGCCCAATGTCGGAATCGTTCAGAGCACCGGGAATGCTATCCTGGGGACGCTTCGCAATATCAAAACGCTGCTGCCCCAGGTCCGGCATTTGTATGTCGTGGCCGGGGTTGGCGCGGATGACCGGGAATATATGGGGCGGGCCAGACGCTTTCTGGAACAGGAGAAAGATTTGTATGCCCAGGTGACCTATCTGTCCGGGTTGGGTACAACTGAACTGTTGCATGCACTGTCTGCCGCTCCCAAGGATTCCGCGGTCATGATGTTGACATATGTGGCCAACAGCCAGGGACAGCCGATGACCACCTCACAGGTGCTCAAAACGGTGACGCCGTTGCTGCACATTCCGGTGTTCAGTTTTTATGACACGGTATTTGGCAGTGGCATTGTTGGCGGAAATCTGACCAGTACCGAAGCTTATGGCGAGACAATGGCCGCAGTCGCCGACCGGATGTTGTCGGGGGAAGAACGATTCATTTCGATGACTGCATCCACGCGTTACATGTATGACTGGCGCCAGTTAAAACGGTGGGAGATTCCCGAGTCCCGGCTGCCGGCCGAACGTCAGATCCGGTTTGTTGAATATACTGTTTGGGACCGCTACCGGTGGGAAATCATGGGGGCCATATTGCTGATCGCTCTGCAAGCGGTTTTGATCGGTCTGTTGCTTTACTACCGGCGGCGTCAGCTCCAGCTATCGCAGGAATTGCGGCAAATCAACGCCCAGCTGGAAACGAAGGTGGCGGAGCGGACGGAAGCTCTTACCGCCGCGAACGAGGAACTGATGGCGGCCAACGAGGAGCAGCGGGCGTTGAACGAGCAAATGATCGCCATGAACGAAACTTTGGACGATATGAACCATAAAATGGCTACGGAAATTAGCGATAAGGAACGAATGAGTGCGACACTGGCCGAGGCGAACCAGAAACTGAAAGAGCTGGACCGGATGAAATCCATGTTTATCGCCTCGATGTCCCATGAATTGCGAACACCGCTGAATTCAATCATCGGTTTCACCGGCATCACCCTGCAGGAAATGTCCGGTCCATTGAACGAGGAGCAGAAGGACAATCTGAGCCGGGTCAAGCGGTCGGCCAATCATTTGCTGGCCCTGATCACGGATGTGATCGATATTTCCAAGATCGAATCCGGCCGGATCGATTCATTTCCCCAGGCGTTTTTCCTGAACGAGCTGGTGCGGGAGGCGGTGGACACAATCCGGGCCCAGGTGGAGGACAAGGGAATGTTGCTAGAAGTGTCGGTGCCGGCGGACGTGGCGATGTTCACCGATCGCCGCCGCCTCTTGCAATGTTTGATCAATTTGCTCAGCAACGCCATGAAGTACTCGGAAGCCGGCAAGATTACCGTGGCTATCCGTTCAGTGAACGAAAGCGTGGAAATCGCGGTGAATGACACCGGAATCGGGATTGCCGAGGCGGATCTGCCCAAACTGTTTGAGCCGTTCGAACGGGTGAAATCCCATTTGCAGGTGAAAGCGGGCGGTACGGGGTTGGGACTGTACCTGACTAAAAAATTGGTGACGGAAGTGCTGCAGGGCGAAATCAATGTCCGGAGCGTTCAGGGAGAAGGCAGCACGTTTACCATCCGGATTCCACCGAAGGTCGAGGAGAGGAGAAGTACCCAATGAAGAGGGGTCTGGTGATTGAAGACAATGAGGACAATATGATGCTGATCACCCGCTTGCTCAAGAAGGCAGGGTACGAGCACATATGGGCGCCGACCGGCTGCCGGGGCCTGGAAATGGTCGCTGAACAGCCACCGGATTTCATCCTGCTGGATATTCAGTTGCCGGATATCGATGGCACCGAGGTCTTGCGCCGATTGCGATTGACGGAAGTCGGCAAGGCCATTCCGGTAATTGTTGTGACTTCCTACGCGATGGCCGGTGATCGGGAGCAATTCTTGGCGGCGGGCGCGAACGCCTATCTGGAAAAGCCGATCGATCCGTTACGGGTAATTGATCAAATTCGTGCGGTGGTGGGTGAATAAAGGTCGAATGTCGACGGGAGGAAATGAAAATGATGGAAAATCGACCGGCAATTTTAGTGGTCGACGACGTTCCTGACAATCTGGCGTTAGCACGAACGCTGCTCCGCCAGCGCTATGAAGTGCGGACTGCTGCCGACGGCGCTCAGGCACTGGAATTGGCCAAAGCGGAGTTGCCGGACCTGATTCTGCTGGATGTCATGATGCCGGGCCTTGATGGTTATGAAACCTGTGCCCGCCTGAAAGCCGACGAACGGTTGCGGCAGATTCCGGTGATTTTTCTGACTGCCCGGGCGGAAATCGAGGACGAGGAAAGAGGCTTTTCACTGGGAGCGGTCGATTATGTCACCAAACCGTTGAATCCATCCCTGCTGCTGGCTCGTGTCAATACTCATCTGCAGTTGAAGCGGACGCAGGATTTGTTGCAGGAACGGAATGGCTTTTTGGAAGCGGAGGTTGCCCGGCGGGTTCAGGAAATCACGCTGCTGCAGGAAGTGGCCATCACGGCCATGGCGTCGCTGGCGGAGACCCGTGACCGGGAAACCGGCGGCCATATTCAGCGCACGGTGAATTACGTCCGAGTCTTGGGGGAATATTTGCAGCAGCAGGGCATTTACAGCGACGACCTGACGCCGGAAACCATCTGTCTGATGGCCAAGTCGGCGCCGTTACACGATATTGGCAAAATGGGCATTCCCGACATGATCCTCTGGAAACCGGCCAAGCTGACGCCGGAGGAATTCGCCTTGGTACAGCGGCATCCCTTGATCGGCAAGCGTGCCATTGAAGGAGCGGAACGCCTGTTGGGAACCTCGGAATCCTTCCTGCGCTATGCCAAGGAAATGGCTTATTCCCACCATGAACGCTGGAACGGGACCGGCTATCCGGAGAAGCTGGCCAGGGAACAGATCCCGGTTTCCGCCCGGCTGATGGCCCTCGCCGATGTCTATGACGCTATCATCAGCCGGCGGGTATACAAGGATCCGATTCCGCACGCAACGGCCATCAAGATTATCCGGGAGGAAGCTGGCCAGCAGTTTGATCCGACGGTGGTTCAGGCGTTTTGGGAACTGGCCGATCGGTTCCAGGAAATCTCCGAAGCATTCCACGACGAACCGCCGGGTTCGTGATTTGCGCCGACGGGCTTGCCATTTTATAAAACGCGGACTAAAATATAATCAATAATCATTATCGTACTGACACGCGAGGGTTCGTCCCGAGTGGGAAGGCGGTTGGCATAAAGACGGAATGTTTTTATCCTCGTGCCTTTCCGGGTGCGGGGTTTTTATTATTTTGAACGGAGGCGCAAGAATGGAAACACGGATCGCACTAGTCGGCATTATCGTCGAAAACAAAGATTCGGCCCAGCGGATCAACGAAATTCTGCACGAGTACGGAGAACATATTATCGGCCGGATGGGAATTCCCTACTCCAAACGCGGCATTTCGGTCATCAGCGTGGTGATGGATGCGCCGAACGACGTGATCAGCGCCTTGTCCGGAAAATTGGGCATGGTTCCCCACGTCAACATCAAGACGGTCTATTCCAAAATTTCGGAAATAACGGGAAAGAAGGATTGAACGCATGTATAACCGCAAATCGAAGATTGCCACGGAATTCATCGATCATCAGGAAATCCTGGCTACATTGGACTATGCCCGGCAGAACAAAAGCAACCGCGAACTGATCGACGGCCTTCTGGAACGGGCCCGGGACTGCAAGGGACTGACGCATCGCGAAGCGGCGGTACTGCTGGAATGTGATCTGGCGGCTCAGAATGAAAAAATGAAAGAGCTGGCCAAGGAAATCAAACAAAAATTTTACGGCAACCGGATCGTGATGTTCGCGCCGCTGTACCTTTCCAATTACTGCGTCAACGGCTGCGTCTATTGTCCCTACCATCACGGCAACTTGCACATTTCGCGCAAGAAGCTGACTCAGGAGGAAATCGCCCGCGAAGTCGTCGCCCTGCAGGACATGGGGCACAAGCGGTTGGCGCTGGAAACGGGAGAAGATCCGGTAAACAATCCGATCGAATATGTGCTGGAAAGCATTCGGACCATCTATGGCATCAAACACAAAAATGGGGCGATCCGTCGGGTCAACGTGAACATTGCCGCCACTACTGTCGAAAATTACCGCAAACTCAAGGACGCCGGCATCGGCACCTATATTCTGTTTCAGGAGACCTACAACAAGCAGGCCTATGAACAACTGCATCCCACCGGGCCCAAACACGACTATGCCTATCATACCGAGGCGATGGACCGGGCGATGGAGGGCGGAATCGACGATGTAGGCATTGGCGTGCTGTTCGGTCTGAATTTGTATCGGTACGACTTTGTCGGTCTGTTGATGCATGCCGAACACCTCGAAGCGGCCATGGGCGTCGGTCCCCATACGATCAGCGTGCCGCGGATTCGTCCGGCGGACGACATCGATCCGGCGAAGTTCAGCAATGCCATTGCCGATGAAATTTTCGCCAAAATAGTAACGGTACTGCGAATTGCAGTACCCTACACCGGCATGATCATATCGACCCGCGAATCGCAACAGTGTCGCGAACGGGTGCTGGAATTGGGGATTTCCCAGATCAGCGGCGGTTCCCGCACCAGCGTCGGCGGCTATGTCGAACCGGAAGCGGCCGACGACAATTCCGCGCAGTTTGACGTCAGCGACAAGCGCAGTCTGGACGAGGTGGTGAATTGGCTGTTGACGCTAGGCTATATTCCGAGCTTTTGCACGGCCTGTTACCGGGAAGGCCGAACGGGCGACCGGTTCATGAGTCTGGTGAAATCGGGGCAGATCGCCAACTGTTGCCATCCCAACGCGCTGATGACGCTCAAGGAATACCTGGAGGATTATGCATCGCCCGATACCCGTCGCAAAGGGGAGGCGATGATTGACCGGGAGATCCCGAACATTCCGAATCCGAAGGCCCGGTCGGTCGCACTCGAACATTTGACGGACATCACGGGCGGCAAGCGGGATTTCCGCTTCTGAAACAGGAGCCTTGATCTGAACAGGATTGCCGGCTTCCGTTGTCGAATTTCTACAGATGCATACATATGAGTATCTGACTGGGAATGCGGGGAACGAACTTTGATTTTGCGGCGGCGAAGCTTTCGATTCGGCATGTTGGCGATAATGGCCCTTTGGGGTGTCCTGACCGGAACCGCAGCGGCGGCGGACCACGTCTGGCAGGAGGTGCAGGCGGACGGGTGCAGGGTAGTCACGGTGCATTTGCGGCCGAACGCTACTTTTGTCTGGACGGGTCGTTGCCTGGACGGTTATCTGGACGGTCCCGGAACTTTGCAATGGGTTGAGGCCGGCGCCCCGAGCGACCGGTTTGTCGGCGCCTTCGTCCGGGGAAAGGCCCAGGGCTTCGGGATACTGACCTGGGCGTTTCCCGCCGCCCGCTATGAGGGAGAATTCTCTTTTGGCCTGCGATCCGGCAAGGGGATTCAGGTTTTTGCCAACGGCGATCGCTACGAGGGCGAATGGCGAGAGGACCGGCCTCACGGCCGGGGGGTCTATGTCTGGATTAACGAGGACCGCTACGAAGGTGAATTTGTCGACGGCGCGGCCCAAGGCCAGGGAACGATGGCTTGGGCCGACGGCTCCCGCTATGACGGGGAGTTTCAGGCCGGGTTGCCGCATGGCAGAGGAGTCAAGACCTGGGTGAAGGGTTCCCGCTACGAAGGCGAGTTTGTGAAAGGGCAGATGCACGGCTACGGCGTGTTCACGCTCCGCAGCGGTCGCGTGTTTCAGGGACGCTGGGAGAACAGCAATTATCTGGGGCCTTGAATCTGTCTGCCGGATCGGGGAAAAGGAGGGAGAAGCCTTGAAAATTTGGATCGGTACGTTGGTTCTCCTGATGTTTTTCGGTTCCGTTAGTTTGGCCAAACCCGAAATCGTCCTGAATATTCCCGAATATACCTTGCGTCTCGTGGATGGCGCAGTGGTGCTGAAAGAATATGAAGTGGCTGTGGGAACCGTGGTGGAACCGACGCCGGTCGGCAAATTCGCGGTGTTCTATAAAGAACAGAATCCTACCTGGTACCCGGCGTCGGGGTTTGAAGACAAGACGCCTGTGCCGCCGGGGCCCGACAATCCTTTGGGGAGTCGCTGGATTGAGTTTGCACCGGCTTTTGGCATCCATGGGACGCATAAACTATGGACGGTGGATTATCCGGTATCGGGCGGCTGTGTGCGGATGTACAACCCGGATGTGGAAGAACTCTATGATTTGGTCGACATTGGTACGCCGGTTACCGTCATTTATCAAACCATCACTTTTGTGGAGAAGCCAGATGGTCTGTATGTGCGGATTTTTGCCGACATTTATGACAAAGGCACAAGTTCGCGCGAAAAATATTTCGCGTTGCTTGTGCCGTTTCGGGAACGTTATCAGTTGATCAGTGAGCCGGTTTGGCCGATAAAAGTAGATTTTGCGAAACCTTATGAACGAAAGATCGGTATCCGCAAGCATGTGGGCAAGCCTTGAACGGGTTTGTCAGGAACGTATAATCACTTTCGTGCCGGGGGTAATGATGGTGTAGAGTTCTTCCAGGTCGGCATCCAGCATGGCGATGCAACCTTCGGTCCAATTGATTTTTTGTCGGGTCAGATCTTCGCGTCCGCCATGGATGCCGATCCAACCGCCCAACCGGGTATTCTGGGGCGGCATGTCGCCCGCTTTGTTGGCGGCAAGGATGGCCTGATACTGGTCCGAATTGATCAGGTTCTGGCGGATGGCCCGTTCGGCATGGCTGACGGCCGGATAGCTGATCCCCAGCCAGGTTCGCCCGAGATAGGGATGATTGCCCAACTTCTCCTTGTCGGTGATGAAGAATACGCCTTCCGGCGTGCGGTTGTCGCCTTGCTGAAGTTTGTCGCCGTCCGGATTCACGCCGAAGACGCAAATATATTTTTTTACCGGTTGGCCATCCTTCATGAGCGTGAGGGTGTGGGCCGACTTGCTGATGAGCAGCACCAAAGGATCCTGGGCCTCCGCGACGCCAAAATGCGGCGGGACAAACGTCAAAGCGATGGCCAGCATCAACAAGCCCATAAAATGTCGTATCATTGATTCACCTCAAAATGATTTGTGATCACACATACAACACATTTTATTTGTTTCGCCACAAATAGTAAATATCCTGCCAAGTGATTTTGCAGATCACGGCCGGGTATTTTTATTCAACATTAACAATTATTTTTGATTATTGCAGGAATTTGCGGCAAAAGGGAGAATATCCTCTTTTAGTATTGAACGAAACAGTAAAGGGGATATAATCATGGCGGAATATCCGCAAAGGAACCGGACGGCCTCGGAATATCTTGAAATGATGGCGGAACTGGTACCCTATTTCAACGATCTCATTGCCGGCGATGTCAGCGTCTCGGTCATCCGGGACGGAAAATATATCGCTTATTGCCCGGCAGATACTTTGAATTTCGGCAATAAAATCGGCGATCCACTCAAGCCCGGAATCGGAAAGCGCTGCATTGAATCCGGCCATGCGGAGAGTGCGGTGGTTCCCAAGGAAAAATCGGCGTATGGTATCGCTTATGCCGCAAACGCGGTTCCCTTCAAAGACGGCAACGTGGTGGTGGGCTGCGCAGTCACGGCCACCCGTATCGACAAGCAGGAAAAGATTATTGCCGCCAGCGACGAGCTGGCCGCCTCCTCGCAGGAACTGACCGCCGGCATGGAGGAACTGTCGGCCGGCGCCCTGGAAGTCGCCAATACCACGAAGGAACTTTCACGCCTGAGCCAGGAAGTGGCGCAGGCGACCCACAAGATGGACGAAGTGGTTTCCTTTATCCAAAACATTGCGGGACAAACCAATCTGTTGGGACTTAATGCGGCTATCGAAGCGGCACGGGTGGGCGAACAGGGGCGCGGATTCGGCGTGGTTGCGGAAGAAGTCCGCAAGTTGGCTTCCTCCAGCGCCGATTCGGTCAAAACGATTACCCAGTCCCTTCATAACATCCAGACATCGATTGATTCCCTGTCCAATCAATTGGCCACCATCGACAGAAATGTGAATGAACAGACTACCGCTATCGGTGAAATGGCCAAATTCAGTCAAAATTTGGCAGCGTTATCCACCGATATGACCGAGGTTGCCAAGTCGCTGTTTGATAATCGCTGACAAACCGGGAACATAAATTTTATAGCCGAAAAACTGCCTTCTGATTGTGGGAAGGCAGTTTTTTTGCGTTCAAAGAAAACTTCCATCAGGTACCAAGACGATTTTTTTTCTGATGATTCCGGAGAATCGGCTGCCGGAATGTTTCAGCAGAAAAAGGGAAGGAAAACAGTCTTTTGTGTAATCGGCAGGGAATGTGCCTGGGCAGAGAGAATTTTGAAAGCATAGGAACAGAATTTTTCTGTCCGGGACAATGAAGGAAGGGAGAGAATTTCGATGGCAAACGAACACGGCACTGTGAACGCAAAGCGGCAAATCCGGGAGCTCGGCGTGGAGCAGCTTCGATTTTACTGCGATGAATACTGCCTGAACTTCGAAACGACAGCCAATGTCGCTCCCCTGGCAGAAATGATCGGCCAAGAGCGGGCGGTTAGCGCCGTGGAGTTTGGCCTGAACACCAACATTCCCGGCTATAATATTTTTATCTCCGGGATGGTGGGTACCGGAAAATTCACCTACGCGGAACAGGCGGTCCGGACATGGGCCCTGAAGAAACAGGTTCCCCAAGATTGGTGCTATGTCAACAACTTCGAGGACAACAGTCATCCCCTGGCCATTGCCCTGGCGGCAGGAAGCGGTCATGTCTTTGGCCGCGAGATGGAGGAACTGCTGGAAAATCTTCAGAACGACGTGCCCAAAGCTTTCAGCAGCGACGACTATGAACGCGAGAAAAACAGCATCATGAAAGAGTTTCAGGCTAAGCGCGGGGCATTGCTTCAGGAATTCGGCGAAAAGGCCGAGGCGCTGTCGGTATTGCCGCAATGGTCGCCGACCGGCTTTATGGCAATGCCGCTGCTCGACGGCAATCCGGTTTCCCCGGAAGAGTTTGAGAAGCTCGATAAAGAAAAAAAAGAAGAGATCGCCGCCCATATGCATGCCGTTCACGAACTGGCCATGGTGGTAGTCCGTCAGATTCAGCATCTGGAGCGGGAAGTCCGGGATAAATTGAAGGAAATGGACGGCAAGGTCGGCATGTATGTAGTCGGGCAGCTGATTGACGAACTGCAGGAAAAATATGCCGCGAACAAGGGCGTGAGCGATTATCTGGAAGCCCTGAAGCAAAGCGTGGTCAAAAATATCAACGATTTCAAGCAGCCTGGCTCCGGCGAAGAAGAGGGTCCCATGGCGCTGTTTAGAAAATCTTCCCAGGAGGCGATGCGCGAACGGTATGGGGTCAACTTGCTGGTGGACAACCGTACCTGCGACGGGGCGCCGGTGGTGGTCGAAATCAATCCAAACTATTACAATCTGTTTGGACGGGTGGAGTATGCCAGCCGCATGGGCGTGGTCAGCACAGATTTCACCATGATCAAGCCGGGCGCTTTTCACTTGGCCAACGGTGGCTATTTAATCGTGAACGCGCTGGATGTTCTGACGAATCCCGGGGTTTGGGACGGCATGAAGCGGGTGTTGAAAACCAAGAAAATGTATATTGAAAGTTTGGGCGAACAATACGGACTGATCGCCATGTCGTCCGTGAAACCACAGGCTATTCCGGTCGATGTCAAGGTGATCATGCTGGGCAGTTCCTACATTTATCACCTGTTGTATCAATATGACGGCGATTTCCGGAAATTGTTCAAGATTCACGCCGACTTTGATGTGCAGATGGAGAATACCCCGGCCAATATTGCCAAGATGGCGGCGTTTACCCGTACCACCATCCAAAAGGAAAATCTCAAGGAGTTCACCCGGGCGGCGGTTGCCCGGGTCGTGGAGCATTCCGTCCGGTTGAGCGGCAGCCAGACAAAACTGACCACTCGGTTCAACGAGATCGTGGAGATTTTGTGCGAGGCAGATACACTGGCGACTCTGGAGGGCGCGACAGTCACCGACGCCGAGCATGTCCGCCGGGCCATCGCCGGCAAACGCTATCGCGCCAATAAATACGAAGACCTGATTCATGACATGTTTCGGGAAGGCAAATACCTGATTGACACGGACGGGGAAAAAATCGGCCAGGTGAACGGTCTGGCGGTCATGGGGGTGGGCGAATACGCTTTCGGCAAACCCTCACGGATTACCGCGAACACTTATCTGGGCCGGGCCGGTATCGTCAACGTGGAACGGGAAACCAAAATGAGCGGGGCCAGCCATAGCAAGGGGGTGCTGATTCTTGGCGCGTATCTGGGCAACCAGTATGCGCAGAAGATTCCTTTGTCGGTGACCGCCAGCCTGACTTTCGAGCAAATGTATGACGAGGTGGACGGCGACAGCGCTTCCTCCACGGAATTGTACGCCATTCTGTCCAGCCTGTCGGAGCTGCCATTGCGTCAAGATATTGCCGTGACCGGTTCCGTCAACCAAAAGGGCGAAATCCAGCCGATCGGCGGCGTTACCGAGAAAATCGAAGGGTTCTTCGAAGTGTGTCGGATCAAAGGCCTTACTGGCCGGCAAGGCGTCATGATTCCTCAACAAAACGTGAAGGATTTGGCTCTGAACGAGGAAGTCGTAGCGGCGGTTGGGGAAGGGCGTTTTCATATCTATCCCGTTGCCAGCGTGGACGACGGAATCGAACTGCTGACCGGCATGACCGCCGGACAGCGGAACCGGCGCGGTGACTTTCCAAAGCAATCGGTACACGGACGGGTCCTCACCAAACTCAAATTTTACCATAAGGCGTATTCCGCCGGCGGGAGAAGGCAAAAGAACAGGGAAGGGAACGGAGAAAAACAGACATCCGTAAAGGAAGAATGAAAAGAGTGTCAACCGTGAGTTGCTTTTTTCGCCGATACGGCGGAAGTGTTCTGCTGGCTGTTCTGGTCGGACTGTTGTTTTGGGCTAGGCCTGCCTATGCCGAACCGGAACTCAAAAAGCTGATCACCGTAGCCGGCGATGAAAATTTTCCACCCTATGAATTTCTGGACGAACGAAATGGGCTGAAGATATACCGGGGCTTTAATATCGATTTGATCCGGGCGGTTATGGCCAAAACCGATCTGGATGTGCAGTTTGTTCCCATGCCTTGGGAAGAAGCTCTGCGGGCGCTGCAGGACGGACGCGTGGATGCGGTGGGGGGGATGAAGTACGACGCGGAGCGAAGCCAACGCTACGATTTTTCGGAAGAATACCTGATTAATTCACTGGCCATTTTCGTATCCAGAAGCAATTCCATCATTGTGGACCTGGAAGATTTGGCGCAGAAAAGAGTGGCGGTGCAAAAAGACGATATCGCCTATCAAAAATTGAAAAGCCGGGTGCTGGAAATGACCGCCACGGTTAGTCAGGAAGAGGCCATGAAGCTGCTTGTCGACGGGAAAGTGGACGCCGTGGTGGGTAACCGGATGGCGGGTCAGTACCTTCTGCAGCGCTTAGGAGCCATGGATTCGGTAAAAACCGTCGGCGGCGTGATTAATCCCGAACGGTATGGGCTGGCGATGCGGCGGGGAAATTCCGAATTTCTGGCCAAATTTAATGATGGGCTGCGCAAAATCAAGGCCGACGGTACATATAACAATATCTACGTGAAATGGTTTGGCGAGCCGGTCGATTATCCAGCCTATTACTATAAAAAATATCTTAAGTATTTGGCAGGCGGGTTGGCCGTTATGGCCATGTTGATTGTCATTTTTTTGCGGCTTAATTATGTCCTGAAGCGGGAAGTGAGCAAACGGACTCAGGAAATCAGTCAGGTCAACGCAGAGCTGGTTTGTAAGAATGTTTACATCAAAAACGTAAATCGCTATCAGTCCAGCGTGTTGAACAGCGGGTACGGCGGAATTTTGACTTCCGACGCCAACGGAATCGTCCGTTTTGCCAACCGGTACGCCTGCGAGTATCTGGGTATTTCATCGGAACCGGCTTCGCTAAGTTTGCGGGAACTTCCGAACTGCGGCTGGATTATGGACGCATTGGACAACGGCACTGCGGCCGGGGAAGCCATGCTGGAGCAAAAATGGCTGGAATTTGCGATTCTTCGCCTGGAGGCGGACAATCAGACCGAAGAAATCATCATCCACTTCCGGGATATTACCGAGGACAAGTATTTGCGGGCAGAAGTCATAAAAAGCCAAAAGATGGAAGCGTTGGGGCAACTGGTCGCTTCCATCGCCCATGAGATCCGGACTCCCCTGACCTCCATCAAAGCATTCACGGAGCTTTTGCCCCACAAATACGACAACCCGGATTTCCGGGAGAAAATCAGCCGGTTTGTACCACAGGAAATCGAACGCCTGAACCGGGTGGTCAATGATCTGTTGACCTATTCCAACCCGCCGGCGGTGCAGAAAGAAAAAATTATGCTGAAAACACTGGTTAACGATGTTCTGGTCTATTTTGCCGACGCCTTTTCCCGCCAGGGAATCCGTTGCAGCCTGGAATTGGACGAATGTTTGTCGGTGGCGGTGGACAAAAACCAAATAAAACAAGTGCTGATCAATGTTTTGCTGAACGCCGTCCAGGCATTGCGAGACCAGCCGGACCCGTTATTGGCCATAACGGCGGAATCGGGGGGCGACGGTCAGTTGACGCTGGCCGTCAACGACAATGGTCCGGGCATTGCCTTGCCGGACCAGACCAAAGTGTTTGAGCCGTTTTTCACTACGAAGGCTGACGGCACGGGGTTGGGCTTGTTTGTGAGCTACCAGTTGGCGCGCCGCAACGATGTGGAGATCCGTTTGAGCAGCAGCCCAGGGTTGGGAACGGAAGTACGACTGATTTTCAAACGGGAACAGGAGGGCGCCGCATAATATGCATCAACTGTTAATCATTGACGATGAACCCGCGATTTGTGCATCGCTGACTTTTGCACTGGAGGATTCGTTTCAGGTTTCGGAAGCCCATAGCGCGGAAGAGGGGCTCCAGGCCATTCGCAACCGGGAGTTTGATATCGTCCTGCTTGACCTCAAGCTGGGGCTCGACGACGGCATTGAGACGCTGAAGCAAATCAAGGCGGAAAAACCCCGTATGGTAGTCATTATTATGACCGCTTTCGGCAGCATTCAATCCTCGGTGGCGGCCATGCGGGCCGGGGCGTTTTATTATCTGACCAAGCCGATCAATATGGACGAATTGCAGATGTTGCTGGGCAAAGCTGCCGACTATCTTAACCTGGAATCGAAAGTCCAGTATCTGAATAACAAATTGACGGAAATATACGAAGTCGGCGGTATTATCGGCCAGTCCGCCGCCATGCAGCGGGTAGTGGCCCAAATTGAGAAATTGTGTAATGTGGGCGCCAATGTCCTGATTACCGGCGAAAGCGGAACCGGCAAGGAATTGGTGGCCAAGGCCCTGCATTTCGGAGGAACCCGGAAGAATGAAGCGTTCGAGGCGATCAATTGCGCCGCCATTCCGCTGGAACTGCTGGAGAGCGAATTGTTCGGCCACGAAAAAGGCGCCTTCAGTGGCGCGATTCAGCGACGCAAGGGTTTGTTCGAGCTGGCGAACGGGGGCACAATTTTTCTGGATGAAATCGGCGAAATGGATTTGAAGCTGCAGGCAAAGCTTTTACGAGTGGTCCAGGACAAGGAGATTTTGCCGGTGGGGTCGGAGCAACGAAAAAAAGTGGATGTCCGCATCCTCGCGGCCACTAACCGTGATCCGCAACAATTGCTCCGGGAGGGAAAGTTCCGGGAAGATCTTTTCTTTCGGCTCAATGTAGTGAACATCCATTTGCCGGCCCTTCGGGAACGGCCGGAAGACATCCCGCCGCTCGTGAGGTTCTTTTTTGAAAAATATAGCCGCAAAATGGGACGTTCGATTCCGCGAATCGACGAAGCTGCCCTGGCGGCGTTGAAACAGCACCCCTACCAGGGAAATGTGCGGGAATTGGAAAACATCATTGAAAAGACGATGGTTTTTTTGTCCGGAGAAGAGGTGCGGTTAGACGATTTGCCGATGGAAGTCCGGCCGGGGCCTCTTTCGAATAGAGCCACGCAGGCGGGAGAGCTGATCCAGGTCCGGATCGGTCAGGATCTGGACACTATTCAGAAAAATGTAATTCTGGCAACATTGAACCATTTTCAGGGAAACAAACTGAAAACCGCCGAGGTGCTGAAAATCAGTGAACGAAAGTTATGGTATAAACTGAAAGAGTATGAATAGTTTTGGCCAGCCAACGGCGAAGCAATGATTATATGAAAGCTGAAAAATCGTTTTCAATATGGGCAGCCATGCGGCTGCTTTTTTGTTGCAAAAATTGCACTGTCTGCAAATTTTGCAGAATTTCCGAGTGCTGAATTTGACCCGGAAAAGCGAAAACTGCAATAAAATCAGGGGGTTAAGTAGTAACGACAAATTGGCACGAAAGTTGCAATACCAATTTAAATGGAACGGTAATCATTCGGACCAATTCATGGGGAAAGGAAGTGAAAGAATGGAGTTGCCTGTTGAATGGAGCGACGAGTATCCGGGAGCAATTACGGTGTGCGACGCCGCGGGAATCATTCTGTATATGAATCGCAAGGCAGTCAAGGTCCTAACGGGGGATGGCCCTAGCGTCATCGGGGAAAATGTTCTGGATTGCCATCCGGAACCGGCGCGCAGCAAGTTGGCGGAAATGCTCAAAACCCAGACTCCGAACACCTATACGATCGAAAAGAACGGGATCAAGAAATTAATCCATCAGTCGCCATGGTATCAAAACGGCCAGTATATGGGCTTCGTCGAACTGTCCATAGAGATTCCCTTCCAGATGGCGCATTTTGTCCGCCTTCCCAAACAAACCTGATAGAATCGGCGGATTCCATGAGGAGACTTGGCGCGAGATTGGAAAATTCATCAAATTAAATGGCGGAGGTGCAATATGGGATTGGAGTTTGTAAAGAATGTCTGGGTTCTGAAGCTGGACATGGTGGGAACGACTGCTCTGGCGGCGCTGCTGTTGATGCTGGGCTACCAGTTGCGCAAGAAAGTGAGTTTTTTTGAACGATTTTGCATTCCGGCGCCGGTCATCGGCGGTTTTGCATTTTCGTTGCTGGCGCTATTTTGCAAGCAAATGGGGTTGATCAATTTTAACTTTACAACGACCCTGCAATCTCCATTTATGATCGCTTTCTTTACCACGGTCGGAATTGGCGGCAGTCTGGCCTTGATGAAAAAAGGCGGCAAAGGACTGATCATATATCTGGTTTCCTGCTGGTTTGTTGCGGTTTTTCAAAATGCATTCGGATCAACGTTGGCCGGATTGCTGGGCATACACCCCGTTCTTGGCGTCATGGCCGGGGCGGTTTCATTGGAAGGCGGACATGGCGCGGCGGCGGCGTTTGGGCCTACTGCCGAACAACTGGGGGTAAAGGGCGCCACGGCGGTGGCGATCGCGTCAGCGACTTACGGACTGATTGCCGGTGGTTTGATCGGCGGCCCTATCGCCAAATGGCTGATCAGCAAATATAACGTTGCGATAAAAACCGCTGAAGGCAGCTTTGAGAGCTTCAATTCCGCGATTGGCATGGACAAGGACTCTGAAGGGGTCACCAGCCGGAACATTTTGACCATGATGACCCTCGTGCTGGTCATCATGACCTTGGGAGCCTGGGGATCGGCAAAATTGAAAGCATTCACCGGATTTGATCTGCCAGGCTATGTCGGCGCCATGTTTGTGGCGATCGTATTTCGCAATATTAATGATTCCGCCCCGTTCATCAAAATTAATCTGAAAGCCGTTGATATCATTGCCGACGTGTCCATCGGCATTTTCCTGACTATGGCGATGATGACGCTGCGGATTTGGGAACTGTATGATCTGGCGCTGCCGCTGATCGTCATTCTGGTGTTGCAAACCATCGCCTTGGCCCTGTTCGCGATTTTTGTCCTGTTCCGGGCTCTGGGCAAAGATTATGACGCGGTAGTAATCGTGTCCGGCCTGATGGGGCACGGTCTGGGCGCGACTCCGAATGCTGTCGCCAACATGGGAGCTGTCTGTGAACGGTACGGAGTGATGTCACATAAGGCGTTCCTGATCGTTCCCCTGTGCGGCGCCGTGTTGATCGATTTGGTTGGGATTCCCAATATTGTCTGGTTCATCAATTATCTGACAAAATAGAACGGAGGAAAAGATTATGCCGAAATTAGTCGAATGTGTACCGAACTTTAGTGAGGGCCGCCGGCCAGAAGTCATTGAAGCGATCACCGACGAGGTCCGTAAAGTTGCCGGAGTCAAATTGCTCGATGTGAAGCCGGACGCCAGCCACAACCGGGTGGTAGTGACATTTGTCGGCGAGCCGCAAGCCGTGAAGTTGGCCGCGTTCAACAGTTGCAAGAAGGCCGCCGAACTCATTGACATGGAAAAGCATCATGGTGAACATCCCCGGATCGGCGCTACCGATGTCATTCCGTTCATTCCGGTCAAAGACGTCACGATGGAAGAATGCGTCGTGCTGGCCAATGAACTGGCCGCCGAAATCGCCGACAAACTGGCAATTCCGGTCTATCTGTACGAGGAGGCCGCCCGTATCCCCACTCGCCGGGCTTTGCCGGACATTCGCAAGGGGCAGTACGAAGGTCTGAAAGAAGAAATTGTAAAACCGGAGCGTAAGCCTGATTACGGGCCGGTCCGCATGCATCCAAGCGCCGGCGCTACTGTGGTGGGAGCGCGCCAGTTCCTGGTCGCCTACAACATAAATTTGGACACCGATGATGTGAGCATCGCCAAAAAAATCGCCAATTGCATTCGGGAAGCAAAAGGCGGCTTCAAGTACGTGCGGGCGATGGGAATCAGCGTCAATGTGCGGGGTCGCGATGTCGCCCAAGTCACCATTAATATGGTGAACTATCAGGGGACACCCTTGTTCCGCGTGTTTGAAACAGTCAAGAACGAAGCGGCCCGATATGGCGTGAATGTCATCGGCAGCGAGATTATCGGCCTTACGCCATTACAGGCGTTGCTGGATGTCGCCGAATATTATCTGCGGTTGGACGGATTCGAGCGGTCGCAGGTTTTTGAAGAAACCTTATCTTAAACAAGCCGGAAGCGGGTGATACAGCATGAAATTAGTGGATTATAAAGTGACGGAATTTATGCAACTGCTGGCATCGGAAGCGCCGGCGCCCGGCGGCGGCTCGGCTGCTGCATTGGCCGGGGCTACGGGGGCAGCCTTGGCGGCCATGGTTGCCGCACTGACGCTGGGTAAAGAGAAATACCGCGAACATGAAGCACAGACGATCGCGTTGCAAAACAATGGTAAAAAAATGCAGGCGCGTTTTCTGGAATTGATCGATGCGGATACGGCGGCGTTCAATGATGTGTCCGCCGCTTACAAACTGCCGAAGCAGACGGTGGAAGAAAAAGCAATCCGACAAGAAGCGATTGAAGCAGCACTGAAGAACGCGACGCAAACACCTTTCGCCATGATGGAGACGGCCAGGGAGTGTTTGCAAGTTGTGGCGGACGCCGTGGGAAAAACCAATGCGTCGGCGGCGAGCGATCTCGGAGTGGCGGCATATTCACTGCGGGCCGCGGCCGAGGGAGCCTGGCTGAACGTCTTGATCAATCTCGGCGGGATAAAAGATGCAACGTTCGTGGTTCATTACAAAGACGCTGGCGGCAGACTCCTGACCGAAGTCGACACGCTGGCGGCAACGGTGAGCCGGCAAATCTTGGCGTCCTTGTAAAGGAAGGCGTTCCCCAATGACGGTTGCCGTTCCGCCCGCCACGTCCATTCTCCTTCTTTTGAGCGGGAATATGGTATAATAAAACCGGAACGATGACAAGAATAGGGGAGGTGCATCCACGTGGCACGGATACGGAAAATCTTGGTGGCGTACGATGGGTCGCCCCAGAGCAAGGAAGCGTTGGCTTGGGCTGTTGATTTGAGTCTGCTGAATAAGGCGCAGGTTTGCGTGGCCAAAGTAATCGAGGCGATGTCGATCGCTGAAATGACAGCCTTGTACGAGGCCGGGTCTGGTGACGACTTGGTTGCCTATATTGAAGAAGTAAAAGCAACGGATCGACGTCTTCTGGAGGATGCCATTGCCACAATTGGACAGAGAAAAGGCGTGGCAATCACTACGGCCCTCTTGAACGGCAATATCGCTGCGGCGCTCATCAATTACGCGAAAGAAACCGGAATGGATATGATTGTGGCTGGCACCAAGGGTCATGGGGCTTTGGAAGGGCTGCTGATGGGCAGCGTAACCAGGCATTTGGTCAGCTTATCACCGATCCCTGTTTTGGTGGTCAAAGACTGATTCGGGGCTGAACCCAAAATTAGCACAGAAAACGCCAGGCTGATTGCCTGGCGTTTTCACGTCAAAAGAACAATTTTGTCTACTGGAGGGAAATTTTTTGGTCCACGATGCCGATCAGTTGCTCAATTTCCGGTTTGGTTACCTGGGCGTAGGCGCCGAGCGCCTCCCCTTTCAAACGCATTTCCTCGTTGATCAGTGAGGAAAAAATCACGACCGGCAGTTCTTTGAGCCGGGGATGGCTTTTAATGCGCTTGGTCAAATGATGGCCGTCCATTTGCGGCATTTCGATGTCGGTGATGATCATTTGGATTGTATCGGTGACCGGCGCATCGCCTTCGACCATGGCCTCCAGCTTATCCCAGGCTTCCTGGCCGTTCTCATTGCTAATCGTGTTATACCCGGCCGTATGCAGGGTGCCGAGAAGCAGATCCCTCAGCATCCGGGAATCTTCCGCGATCAGGACGGTCTTCTGCTGACGGAGCTTCATCAGATCGGGCGTGGAGGTCGGAACCACCATCATTTTTTTGTTCATCTCCGGATTGACATCCGCGAGAATTTTTTCAAAGTCCAGCAGGATAATCATGCGTTCCGCCATTTTTACGATGCCCACGACCAGATCCGAGCCGGCGATGTGGGGTGCAGGTTCCATCTGGGTCCAGGAGATGCGGTGAATGCGGTACACGGCATCCACTTTAAACCCGACATGGAAGTTGTTGATTTCGCAGACAATGATTTTGAAGTCGTCCGACGTCGGCGGCGCGTTCAGGGCGCGGGCCAGATTGACCAGCGGTATGACCCGGGAACGCAGGGTGAATACTCCGTCCAGATTCGGATGGGACCTGGCAATAAAGGTGACGGGAACAGCGTTGATGACTTCGCGGACTTTTGCCACATTCAGGCCATAATAGACGCCGCCGACCGAAAACTCGATGATCTCAAACTCGTTCGTTCCCGATTCCAGCAAGATTCCTTTATTGTCTTCCATCGCGCCCTCCTGCAAAATCCCGATTCATAACTAGATATTTACTATTCGTTTTGAAATGGTAAAATCCTTCTTTTGCTTATTTGAGCACGGTTGTTGGCGATGCCGGCGAGGATGGCTGAATTTTAAACCATGCCGCGTACATGACCGGCAGGACCAACAATGTCAGCACTGTGGCGCCGAATAAACCACCGGCAATAGCGATGGCCATGGGCCCCCAGAACGTACTGGGAACGAGCGGTGCCATGCCTAAAATTGCGGCGGCGGCGGTCAACATGATGGGACGGAAACGTAGGACCGCCGAATCGATGATAGCATTCCAAGGGGCTTGCCCACCAGCGATGTGTTTTTCGATCTGGTCGATTAAGATGACGGAGTTTCGGATAATCATGCCGCCCAAAGCCAAAATGCCGAGTTCGGCGACAAAGCCGATGGGTTTAAAGGTGGCCAGCATCAAAACGGTAACGCCGATGATGCCGAGCGGCGCCGTCAATAAGGTCAACAGCATCAGCGAAACCCGCTGCAGCTGTAGCATGAGTAAAAATACGATCACGAGGATCATGACCGGCACCGGCTGCAGAAGAAACGCGATCGATTTGGCGCTGTTTTCCAGGGAACCGCCCACGTCGATGCTGTAGCCGGCCGGAAGTTCCTGCCGGAGAGGCGCCAGTGCCTCAAAGACTTTCTTGGTGGCATCGTTGCCGGTGATGCCGTTTTTAATTTCCGCCTGCACCGTGATGGTCGGTTTCAGATTGCGCCGCCAGATCAAACCGTCCTCGCTATCGTAGCTGATTTTGGCGATTTGGCTGAGGGGGACAAATTTGCCGCTGCCGATGTGAATGGGCAGGTCCTTGATCCGGGACAAGTCTTTCCGGTCTTGGGGATTCATCCGAAAGACAATGGCGATCGTTTTGTCTTCCTGCCGGAATTCGGCGATGGCCGCACCGGACAATTGCATTTGCAAACTTGTTGCCAGAGTCTGGTTGTCGATGCCGAGCATGCGCGCTTTGTCCTGGTCGACTGCGAGACGCATGATTTTGTCTTTTTCGTTCCAGTCGAGATTGACCTCGGTGAGATAGGGCTGTGCAGCCATGACTTCGCTCACCCGGTGGGCGATTTTGCGGGTCTGTTCATGATCGACGCCGCTGACCCGCAGCATCACTGGATAAGGCGAGGGCGGGCCGGTTTGCAGCAATTTTACGTGGCTACGGACGTCGGAAAATTTTTCGTTCAGAATGCCGGCGATCTTTTCCTGGAGCCGGTTACGGGATTCCAGGTCGTTGGCGACAAAGACGAATTGCGCGTAGTTGCTGTTGGGGAGCGTGGGCTCGCTCGTCAAAATAAACCGGGGTGCTCCTTCGCCCACATGGTAGCTGAAGCTGGCTAAATCCGGGTCACTTTCGAATTCCTTGGCAAATCGGTCGGCTTGGGCCTGGGTGGCTCGGATTGCCGCACCTTCCGGCAAGGTCATTTCGACCAGGACTTCCTTACGCAGCGAGGGCGGGAAAAATTCCTGCCGGATGAACCGAAATAGGAACAGGGAAGTCAAAAAGCACCCCAACGTAATAGTCAGGACCAGTTTGCGCTGATGCAGGCACCATGTCAGAACGCGCCGGAATAGCCGATAGAATTTGGAATCATAGACATCGTGCGCCGGATTGTGGTTTTCTTTCGGCTTGATTAACAGGAACCCCAGCAGCGGCGTGACGATGACAGACGTAAACCAAGACAGGATCAGGGAAATCGTGATGACCGTAAACAGGCTGCTGGAAAATTCCGCGGCGTTGCCTTTGGCAAAGCCGATGGGAATAAAACCGGCGCAAGTGATCAACGTACCGGTCAGCATCGGAAAAGCGGTGGCGGTATAGGCATAGCAGGCGGCATCGTAACGGTTCCAGCCCTGCTCCAGTTTGACGGACATCATTTCGATGGCAATGATGGCATCGTCCACCAAAAGACCCAATGAAATGATCAACGCGCCCAAGGAAACTTTGTGCAGGTCGATCCCGGCCACCTTCATGCAGGCAAATACGCCGGCCAGTACCAACGGAATGCAGAGGGCGACGACGATGCCGGTGCGCAGACCGAGGCTGACAAAACTGACCAAAAGGACGATGATAACGGCTTCGATCAGAGACTTTACGAATTCGCCAATAGAATCCTCGACGATATCCGGTTGGTTCGAGACCTGATTGATTTCCAGCCCCAACGGCAGGTCGGTTTTGATTTTCACGATGGTTTTTTCGAGATCAGCCCCGAGCTTAAGAATGTTGCCGCCTTTGTCCATCGACAAAGCGATCCCGACGGCCGGCTTGCCATTGAAAAACATCATCGGATCGGGCGGATCGACGAAACCGCGGGTTACAGTGGCGATGTCGCCAAGACGGAAAGTGCGGCCGGCGGCCCGAACCGGAATTTTTCGCACGTTTTCAATGCTCTCGAACATGCCGCTGACCCGCAGGTAGACATTGTCGGAGGACGTTTCCACCATGCCGGAGGCGGTCATGGCATTTTGGGTTTTGATGGCGGCAATCAACAGATTGGGATCTATCCCCATCTGGGACAACTTGCTGCTTTCCATTTCAATGAATATTTTTTCTGCCTGTACGCCAACCAACTGAACTTTTTTGACGCTGGGAATCCCCAACAGCGTTCGCCGGATGGTTTCCGCCTGGACCCGCAAGTCTTCGTAACTATAGCCGTCGCCGGTCAAAGCATAAATAGAGCCGAAAACGTCGTCGAACCGGTCGTTGAAATAAGGCCCCATGACTCCACTGGGCAGAGAAGTCTTAATATCGTTTACCATGTTGCGTACTTCCAGCCAAGTGGGGCGGATATCCTTTTCCGGCGTGCCTTCTTTCAGAACGACGTAGATAATGGATTGACCCGGCCGGGAATAGCTTTTCAGATAATCAATGCCGGGGGTATCCTGTAGTTTTTTCTCGATCTTGTCCGTAACCTGTTCTTCGACTTCCCGGGCGCTCGCCCCCGGCCAGGCCACAGAAACAACCATTTGCCGGATAACAAAGTCGGGGTCTTCCATGCGACCGAGTTGCCGATAAGAAAAGATTCCCGCAATGAAAATCATGACAATGGTGAAATACACAAATTCCTTATGCCGAAACGCCAGCTCGGTCAGATTGAACTGTTTCAAATCTGATCACCTGCCAGCCGAACTTTTTGCCCCTCTTTTAGCTTATGCACACCGGCGGTGATGATGATATCCTTGTCGGCCAGACCCTCTAGCACCTGCAACGAGCCATCGCCAAACTCTCCAATTTTGACAGGCCGCAAGCTGGCTGTTCCATCCTTGACAATCCAGACGGAGGGAGAGGCGCCTGTTTGATAAATAGCTGACAGAGGAACAACTACGGCGGTTTGCTGTCCAACGTTGGCAACACTGACGCTGGCGGTCATCCCCAGCTTCAGTTCGGGCGGCGGATTGACCAGCTGGATTCGTACTTTATAAGTTCGGGACACTTTATCGGCAATCGGAGCCATTTCGCGGACGGCTCCTTCCACTGTCCGGCCAGGCAAAGCCCAGAAGCTTACCTGAATCCGGGAGGCATTGCGGATTGCTTCGTAGCGGTTTTCCGGAATTTCCATCTCGATTTCCTGCTCGCCGTCCTGAACAAGCGTCAGAATCGTTTGGCCGGCCGCGACCACTTGACCGGCTTCCGCGTTGATGCTAGAAATGACGCCGGTGCTGGGCGCCCGCAGCGCGGTATATCCCAGCTGGTTCGCTCCCTGGGCGTATTGGGCGGAAGCCTGACGGGCCGCCGCCAGCGCGGCCGCGTGGGCATTGACGTATTGATCATACACGGCGCGACTGACGGCGCCTTCCTCAAACAGAGCCCGATAACGCTCCAAATTGCTTTCCGCCAGTGTCAACTGGGACTGGGCGGCGGTCACCTGGGCGGCGGTGATGTTCACGGTTTGCTGGACATCTTTGGGGTCGATTTCCATTAGAACATCCCCAGCCGACACCGTGTTTCCCAATTCTACATTGCGTCGAATGATTTTGCCGCTCACCTGAAAGGCCAAGGTTCGCTCGTACCGCCCCCGGACTTCGCCGGAATAAGTGGCGGCGGACTTGCTGTCATTCAGTTTGACGGTTTGAGTTCGCACCAGCGGTGGTTGTTCAGAAACGTTTTTTTTGCCGGAAGCGCCGAACAATACAGTTGCTGCGGCTAAAATCAGAATAAAGAAGAGTATTGAGAGCAAAGAATTTTTGTGGGCCATTACGTTGTCTTTCAAGTTCATAGCCGTTTTTCCCCCCGTTGTGCATCATTGATCAACGCATGATAGAAAAAATCCACCAGCGCTTCCGTATACAAACCCTGTTGTTCCTTGGCCGCATCGAATGGAATTGTCCGCATGTAGCTGAAGGATTGGAACAGGCGGAAGCCAATATAGGCAACGATTTCACCGTCGACTTCCGGCCTGATTCGGCCGCACCGCTGTCCTTCGGCGATGATGTTGCCGATGATTTGAATCAGATGTTCGGTAATCATACGAGTCGACTTACCGTTCAGCATCGTGGAAAACAAGGAAGTGTCGTTTTTCAACAGACGGGTCAAAAACGTATCCTCACTGAAATAGACGATGGAAGTTCTTAGCAGATTCAGAAGGCGGTCCAGAGGATCGGAGACTTCGCCCAGACGGCTAAAAATATTTTCCAGATCTTTGTGGCCTTCCCGTTCAATCAAACTGTCAAATAAATGTTGCTTGTCCTGGAAGCGTTCATATAGTGTTCGCTTCGAAATTCGGCAGTCGCGGCTGATCTCATCCATGGTGGTCTTTTGAAATCCAAATCGGTCAAACCGAAGCTTGGCCCGGTCCAAAATTTGGTTGTCCAGTTCGTCCATGGGTTGCCTCCCTCCTAAAGTTTCAACACGCTACGAGATAGAAGGACATTGTTCGACACAATAGGACGATGTTTTGAAAAACAAACACACTACAAAACTATTATAGTATTTTAGTTTTCTTAACGCAATGATTTCCCGAATGGGCATTTTGCCTAAAATTCGGCTGTTCAACAAAAGTGGTTGCGTTCCCGGATATTTTGCAGCTAAAATATTAGATATCAATAAATTTTGCTGACCAAATATATGAGCAGGATGGGACGGTTGTATGCTCGAAATTTTCGATAGTGTATGTATTTTGCTCGCTAAAGCGGAACAGAAGCATTTCCAATTCGCCAAAAAAATTCTCGATGAAAAGGGCTTGGGTGTTACCCCCGGTCAGTTGATCGTCTTATATACTTTGTACAAGCAAGATGGGGAGTCGATTACGGAACTCGGCAAACGGTGCTTCCTGGACAATTCCACACTGACCGGTTTGATCGACCGGCTGGAGCGCTCACAGCTGGTTTCGCGCGTACCTGTTCCGGAAGATAGACGGACTTATTCGATCTATCTGACGCCGGCGGCTCACGCCATGCGCGCCGAGCTAACAGAGATCATGGAGCTGGTGGCCCAAACAATGCTGGCGGGATGCAGCGCAGCCGAAATAAGGACATTCCAGAAGGTTTTGCACAAAATTTTTGTGAACTTATAGTTTGCTCTGATGCTGTACGTTGGCCCCTTTGCCGCCGTGGTTCGTCAATAGCGATAGCGTGGGAGGTCGTTGCGATGAGACAGGCCCTGATTAAGTTGCTTGACAATGTATGTGAAAAGATGAACATCGGTTTGATACTGGTCGCGGCAGACGGCGCCATTTTATTTCTGAATCAGGCCTTAAGCGCCATGCTGAGCATGGGGCCTAAAGCGTCGCTGAACGGACAGAGCATTGAGTCGCCGGAATGTGCGGTTTTACTGCAATTGGTGCAGGCCGCTCGCCACAGAACGCTTTATGTCAATGGGGAAGCAAAAAATATCCTTCGGAGTGAATTCGTTTTTCCCTTATTGGGCGATGGCGAAACGGGCGATTATGCATTGGTCGTACAAGATGTCACCGAACAGGAAGAGTTGCGGCAAGGATTGCATGAAACCGCTCTCTACCGGAGTATTTTGGAGCAAATTCTGGAAAATGCTTATGAGGGAGTCGTTGTAACTGACGCCGACGGTAAGATCATGATGCTCAATAACGCTTATGCCAATTATCTCGAAATCAATCGTCAAGATGCGATCGGTCAACACGTGACCAAGGTTATCGACAATACACGGGTGCACACTGTGGTTGAGACGGGCATCCCCGAGTTTGGCAAGCTTCAGAAAATTGGTTCTCATAAAGCCGTGGTCACCCGGTTGCCGATACGTTTCCAGGATAAAGTGATCGCCGGAGTGGGCATTGTCCATTATCGTGAATTGAAGGACATGAAAGAGCTTCTGGATAAGCTGAGTTCTCTGGAAAACGAACTGGCGCAAATCAAGGAGGAGTATGGAAAAAGCCGCGTCACAAGATATTCGATTCAAAATATAATCGGTTGCAGTAGGCCGATTTTGGCATTGAAGGAACAAATCAGAAAAGCGGCGGCATCGACCTCGACGGTATTGATATTGGGCGAGAACGGAACCGGCAAGGAACTGGTCGCCCAGGCAATCCACAGTCTTAGCGCCCGTAGCGCCAAGCCGTTTGTGCGCATTAACTGCGCGGCGATCCCGGAAGAGATTTTGGAATCGGAATTGTTTGGCTATGTCGGCGGCGCGTTTACCGGCAGTAATCGCGCCGGAAAGCAAGGGAAAATCGAAATGGCCGACGGAGGAACGTTGTTTCTTGACGAAATCGGCGACATGTCCTTCCACATGCAGGCAAAACTGTTGCGGTTTCTGCAGGAAAAGGAAATCGAACGTTTGGGCGAAAATAAGGTCCGGACGGTAGATGTGAGAGTTTTGGCCGCGACCAATCAAAACTTGCCGGAGCGGATCAAAAAGAACCAATTTCGGGAAGATTTATATTATCGTCTCCAGGTCGTCCAACTGGATGTGCCGCCCTTGCGTAAAAGATTGGACGATATTGACGTGCTGGTCCAGTATTTCATGGAAAAGTTCAACCGAGTTTTTGGCAAAAAGGTTAAGCAAATTCAACCGGCGGTGCTGGAGTTTTTTCGGCAATACCCCTGGCCCGGCAATGTTCGGCAACTGGAGAATGTGATGGAGCGGGCCTTCAATATGGTGGAGACGGAAGAAATTCAGGTTGAGCATTTGCCTGCCTATTTGCTGGAAGTGCCGCCGCAGCCAGAGATTGCATCTTCCGGAGCAAGGGAAGACTTAATGCCGGGGCGGCTCCATCGGAATGCTGGCGACGTCAGTTTGTCTGATGCGAAAGAATTGCTGGAACGTCGAAAAATTGAAGAGATCCTGTTAAACACGCATGGAAATAAAACCCAGGCGGCGCGGTTGCTGGGAATTACCCGCATGACTTTGTATCAGAAACTGAAAAAATACGGACTTGAATAAATTCTGCTGTCGCGAACTTGCTAGCCATTTCAGGGGTCACACCAACTTTTTGCTTGTATAGTTGTAAAGTGTAAAGATTGCATTTTACAATAGTGTAAGCAAATAAATACACTGAATTTTTCAAAATAATCGTCGGCGCTATAAGGGCATAAGCTCTCACAATCCTTATTATATGAGGATTGTGAGAGCTTTTTTATTCGTTTGAATGCGTTGGCATAATTCGTGCAATAACCATTAGGCGGTTATACGAGTGACTTGAACCAAACAGTATTTATGCCCAGGGAGTCTTGGACGCTGTAATGTGATATTTTTCACGAAAAAATAATTCGATGCAGAAGGGAAGAATGACATGGCAATTCTTACGACCGATCAGGAAGACTTACGCAAACTGGTTGCCGCTTTTGCCCAGAAAGAGATTGCCCCCAAAGCCGCCTATTATGACCGCACGGAAGAGTTTCCGCATGAAAATCTCAGCAAGATGGCAAAATTGGGTTTGCTGGGACTGCCGATTCCGGAGCAGTATGGCGGAGCGGCAGTGGACACGGTGAGCTACGTGGCGGCGATTGAAGAGATTTCGAAAGCCTGTGCATCGACCGGCGCGATCATGGCGGTTCATACTTCGGCTGGAATTATGCCGATTTATCTATTTGGTTCGGCGGAACAACAGCAAAAGTATATTCCGGATTTGGCCAGCGGCCAAAAAATCGGCGCATTTGCCCTGACTGAACCGGGCGCAGGCTCAGACGCCTCGCGGGTGATGACGACCGCGGAAGCTGCTGGCGACAGCTATGTGCTTAACGGCAGCAAATGCTTTATCACCAATGGCGGGCAGGCGGATACGTATTCGATATTCGCCACGGTTGATAAAAGCAAAGGGGTCAAGGGGATTACCGGATTTATTGTCGAGGCCGGAACTCCCGGGTTCACCATCGGCAAAAAAGAAGAGAAAATGGGAATTCGCGCTTCCTCTACCACAGAATTGATTTTTCAAAATTGCCGAATTCCGAAAGAGAATTTACTGGGTAAAGTCGGTGAGGGATTCAAGATTGCCATGGTGGTACTGGATGGTGCCCGGATCGGCATCGGCGCCCAAGCGGTGGGGATTGCCCAGGCTGCGTATGAAGAAGCGCTGCAGTATGCCAAAGTGCGGGAACAGTTTGGCAAACCGATTGCAGCCCAGCAAGCGGTCGGCTTCATGCTGGCGGATATGGCCATTCAAATTGAAGCGGCCCGGCACTTGGTCTATCATGCCGCCGCTTTGAAAGATGCCAGACGTGCTTACGGCAAGGAAGCGGCCATGGCCAAAACTTTTGCGTCGGATATCGCGGTGAAAGTCGCGTTGGATGCCATCCAGATTATGGGCGGCTATGGCTATTCCCGCGAATATCCGGTGGAACGGCTACTGCGGGATGCAAAAATTACCCAAATTTATGAAGGGACCAACCAAATTCAGCGCGTGGTGATTGCGGGCCATATTTTAAAATGACATAAACAAGCAAGGGAGGAAAGTACAAATGCCAGTTCACACACCTTTCGTAGTCGAACGGCCCTACAACGAAGTGGAGGTGGGGGAAAGCGCTTCGATCAGCAAAATGATCAGCGAGGCGGACATCGTCAATTATGCCGGAATCATTGGCGATTTCAACCCGGTGCATGTCAATCCGGAATATGCGAAGACCACCATGTTCGGAGAACGGATCGCACATGGCATGCTGACAGCATCGTTTATTTCCACGTTGGTCGGCTGCTGCCTTCCCGGAATCAATGCTTTGTATTTGTCGCAAGAAGTGAAATTTGTAAAACCGGTCAAAATTGGCGACACGATTACAGCTTATGCGGAAGTCATTGAGAAAATTGACGCGAAACAGCGACTGATTTTGAAGACCGTCATTACCAATCAACGCCAGGAAGTTGTGGTCGATGGGAAAGCTGTCGTCATGATTATGAAAAAACCATAGGAAGGGGAAGAGCATATTGAGCAAGGTTTGTACCGCGGCGGATGCCGTCAAGTTGATCAAAGACGGAGATACCGTGTCGGTAGCCGGATTTGTAGGTTTGGCTAACCCCGAGGAAGTACTCGCTGAAATCGAAAATCAGTTTGTGGAAACCGGGCATCCCCAGCAATTATTTTTGGCGTATGCGGCCGGCCAGGGCGATGGCAAGGATAAGTCCCTGAATCATTTCGGCAGGGAAGGGCTGGTCCGGCGGATCGTCGGCGGGCACTATAATCTGGCGCCTAAATTGGGGAAACTCATCATAGGCAACAAGGTGGAAGCGTACAATTTCCCACAGGGCGTCATCATGCACCTGTTCCGTAATATCGCAGCAGGAAAGCCCGGACTGTGCACACATGTCGGCCTGAAAACCTTCGTGGACCCGCGGATGGAGGGTGGCAAGCTGAACGAAGTCACGAAAGAGGACTTGGTGGAAGTGGTTCAGCTGGGTGGACGGGAGCAACTGTTCTATAAGTCGTTTCCCATCCATGTGGCAATCATTCGTGCCACAACTGCCGATGAAAAAGGCAACCTCAGCATGGAAAAGGAAGGTGTGCTTGTCGAAACGGTGAATATTGCCCAGGCGGCCAAGAATTCCGGCGGCATCGTAATCGCCCAAGTGGAACGGTTGGTTGAATTTGGCGCCATCAATCCGCAAGATGTAATTGTTCCAGGAATTTACGTGGATCATGTTGTGGTGGCTCAACCGGAAAATCACTGGCAGAACAACGCGACTGTTTATAACCCCGGTGTGTCCGGCGAATACCGGGTGCCGATGAGCAGCGTGGCGCCAATGGAGCTCGACGAACGAAAGGTGATTGCCCGGCGTGCGGCCATGGAACTGGTCGACGGCGCGATCGTCAATCTGGGAATCGGTATGCCGGACGGAGTGGCGGTTGTTGCCAACGAAGAGGAAATTGGCGACCGGATTACGTTGACGGTGGAGGCGGGTCCGATTGGCGGGGTGCCGACCGGGGGCAGCGATTTTGGCGCGGCGGTCAATCCCGAGTGCATTTTGCCGCAACCCTTGCAGTTCGACTTTTATGACGGCGGCGGCTTGGACGTGACGTTCCTGGGACTGGCGCAAGCCGACACCCAGGGCAATATCAATGTCAGCAAATTTGGGACTAGAATCGCTGGTTGCGGCGGCTTCATCAACATTTCCCAAAATGCGAAGAAAGCGGTGTTCTGCGGTACCTTGACCGCCGGCGGTTTGGAAATTGCCCTTGAGAACGGCGCCTTGCGGATTATCAAGGAAGGGAAGAATAAAAAATTTATTCCGGCGGTGCAGCAGGTGACGTTCAGCGGCGACTACGCCAAGTCAAACGGACAGCCGGTCCTTTATATTACGGAACGGGCGGTGTTTGAACTGAAGCCGGCCGGGGTCACCCTGACGGAGATTGCGCCGGGGGTTGATCTCCAGAAAGACGTTCTGGCGCAAATTGACTTTCCGGTGCAAGTCGCCAGTGATCTGAAACTCATGGATGAACGTATTTTCAAACCGGAGTCGATGGGGTTGAAACGTGATCTCGTAACGGCCCATAAACAATAAAAATACAAGGAGGAGTCATCATGTACACGTATGAAAACCTGCTGGTCAGTCTCGAGAACAGAATCGCCACGGTTACCATCAATCGTCCGAAGGTTCTCAATGCACTGAACAAAGACACTTTGTTGGAAATCAAGGCGGCTTTCACTGCATTAGGCAGCGACCCGGCGGTCAAGGTCATCATCCTGACCGGGGCAGGTGAAAAAGCCTTTGTCGCCGGCGCGGATATTGCATTCATGCAGCCGCTGAATGCCATGGAGGGCTTTGAATTCGGTCGGCTGGGCCAAGAAGCCTTTATGGCGATCGAAGGTTGTCCCAAACCGGTTATCGCCGCGATTAACGGCTTTGCTCTTGGTGGGGGCGAAGAAATTTGCATGGCCTGCGACCTGCGTATTGCCGCGGAAACGGCCAAGTTTGGGCAACCGGAAATTAATCTCGGGATTATTCCGGGATTTGCCGGGACCCAGCGTCTGACCCGTCTGGTTGGAAAAACCGCTGCGAAATATGTGGTTTACACCGGTGATATGTTCGGTGCTGATGAAGCGTATCGTCTGGGTCTGGTCAATAAAGTCGTTCCCTTGGCCGACCTGATGGCCGAAGCCAAAACCGTAGCCGCCAAGATCGCCGGCAAAGGCGCCTTGGCGCTTAAAGTCGCCAAATCGGCGATTGATGTCGGCGTTGAAACTGACTTCAATACCGGCAGCATTCACGAAGCTGAGTTGTTCGGCCTTTGCTTTGCGACCGCCGATCAGAAGGAAGGCATGAAAGCGTTCCTGGAAAAACGCAAAGCGGAATTCATCGACAAATAATATCCAATACGGTGGGCGCCGTAAGGCGCCCACCGATTTCGGCGACAGCTAATATTAGCCGTAATTCAAAATCTAATAGGGAGCGTGTTGTATGTACGACGTATTATTGGTGCCGCTAGCCCTGGTTTTGTTCGGTGTACTCGCCTTCAAACGATGGAGTGCGATTATCATTGGCCCGCTGATTTCCCTATTGCTGGTTGTGGCGGCGGATATGCCTGTTTTCAAGTCGATGCTGGGTCCCTATATGGCCGGCAGCGCCGCCTATGTCAAAAACTTTTTTCTGGTATTCATGGTGGGCGCCTTATTTGGTTCCATTTACGAAGAAACACGGGCGGCGGAATCCATTGCTCGTGCCATGAGTAAAGTGACTAAAGGCAAATTTACGGCGCCGTTAATTATGGTGATTACAGGCATTCTTACGTTTGGCGGGATCAGTGGGTTCGTGGTATTTTTTGCAATTTATCCTATTGCCCAGGAATTATTCAAAACAGCCAATATTACCCGACGTTTGATGCCGGCCGCTATTTCTGCGGGGTGCTGGACGTGGTCGATGTCCAGTCCCGGTACGCCGGCGATCCAAAATATTATTCCGATGCGGGCGTTGGGAACTTCGTCCATGGCGGCGCCGGTGACCGGCGCGATTGGCGGTATTGCCGAATTCATTATGATCTTTTTGTGGCTGGAATGGCGCGCCCGGAAAATTTCCGCGTCAGGTGAAGGGTTTATACCGCAGGCAGGGTATGATATGAACGCGCATTCGGGACATGAGGCCGAACTGCCGAATCCTTGGGTTTCGATGATTCCGCCGGTTGTTATACTGATTGCTTTCAATGTATTCAGTATGCCGGTGGAAGGTGCCGTGTTACTGGGAACCCTTTTGGCAATCGCCCTACTATGGAAGCATGCCAAAGGCGGGATTCCGACCTGGGTCAACATCTTGAACAAAGGCGGCGTCAATTCTTGCACGGCGATTCTGAATACCGCCCTGGTAGTCGGATTTGCCAGTATCGTGCGTGAGACTGCCGGCTTCAAAGCCATAATCAGCGGGCTGTTGAATTTGGATCTGCCGCCGCTGGTATTTGTGGCGATTACCGTGGCGATTGCGGCGGGCGCGGCCGGATCGGCCTCCGGCGGTATGGGCGTGGCGTTTGATGCGCTGAAGGAAACGTACATCGGTCTTGGCGTCAATCTTCAGCATGTTCACCGTATTGCGGCCATTGCATCCGGCACTCTGGACACTTTGCCGCATCAAGGGGCGCAGATTACGCTGCTGAACATTTGCGGCCAGACGCATCGGGAAGCTTACTGGGATATTGCGGTTACCCAAATAATAGTTCCCTTTTTGGCGTTGGTGATCGTTATTCCCCTCATGCAGATGGGAATGATGTAAAGGACGCGAAAAGCTAACCTGTTGTAAGAACAAGGGTTCCTTGTTTTTGCATACAATGATCGCAAAGACGATCAATAAAAAAAACGGAGGCGAACGAGATGCAATTTTTCCAATTCACCGAAGAACAAGAAATGCTGCGTAAAGCAGTCCGCGAGTTTGTCGAGGCGGAAGTGGCGCCCAAGGCGAAAGAGTGGGATGAAAACGACTATTGTCCGGTTGAACTTTTTCCAATGATGGGCGAACTGGGACTTTCCGGCGTGTTTATTCCCGAAGAATACGGCGGAGCCGGACTGGGGCATGTGGAACGGGCCATCGTTCTGGAAGAAATCTCCCGCTATTCGGCGGGACTGGGGATCGCCTTGATGACCCACCACCTGGGAATCGCCGCCATCCTGTACTATGGCTCGGAAGAGCAGAAAAAGAAATACCTGCCCGACCTGGCGGCCGGGAAAAAGATCGGCGGGCTATCCGTCACCGAACCGGGCGGCGGCTCCGATTTCATGGGCCAGAAGTCGACCGGCGAGCTCAAAGATGGACAATGGGTCTTGAACGGCCGCAAATGCTTCATCACCAACTCCCACATCTCCAATGTCGACGTCTGGACCGTCGTGACCGGCAAAGATGAAAAAGACCGGCCGATGCTGACCGCCTTCATCATCGACGGCGACAGCGAAGGGCATACCCCGGGCCGCAAAGAACACAAACTGGGCCTGCGCGGCTCGGTGACCGGCGACGTCGTCTGCAGCAACGTCAAAGTCGCTCCGGGACAGATGCTGTCCAAAGAAGGCGCCGGAGCCAAAATCGCCATGACCACGATCCAGGAAGTCGGCCGGGCGGGCATGTCCGCCATCTGCGTCGGCATCCTGCGCGGCTGCATCGAAGAAGGCGTCAAATTCTCCAACGAACGGATCCTGTACGGAAAACCACTCAACAAACTGCAAGCGATCCAGTTCCTGATCGCCGAAAACCGGGTGGAATATGAAGCGGCGAAACTCCTGACCTACCGCGCGGCCGGCATGAAAGACGCGGGAATGCCTTGCGCCACCGAATTCGCCATTGCCAAATACTATGCCACCGAAGCCGCGGTGCGCAGCGCCAAACGGACCATGGACTCCATGGGCGGGTACGGCATCGTCAACGAATACCCGGTCGGCCGGTTCCTGCGGGATGCCCTGGCCTCGATTCCTTCGGGCGGAACCTCGCAAGTGCAGCTGCTGATCACTGCCGGCGCCACCATCAGCGGGAAGTGATCCGGCATGGGTTTGTCAATCGCGGTGTGCATCAAACCGGTTCCTGATCCGGCGCATTACGACAAGATCCGAATCGATCCCGTGCGCAAAACAGTCGTGCGGGAAGGAATCCCGACAATCATCAATCCCAGCGACAAACACGCGATCGAGGCGGCGCTGCAGCTTCGGGGAGAAGGTGACACCGTCACCGTCATCACCATGGCGCCGCCCAATGCGGAAGAAACCCTCCGGGATGCTCTGGCGATGGGCGCCGATGCGGCGATCCTGTTGACGGACCGCGCCTTCGCCGGCGCCGACACCTGGGCCACCTCCTATACCCTGGCGGCGGGGCTGAAAAAAGCCGGCGGGTTCGACATCGTCGTCACCGGCACCGAAAGCGCCGACGGGGCCACGACCCAAGTGCCGGCCCAACTGGCCGAGTGGCTGGGATGGCCGCACCTGTGGAATGCGGTAAGCTTTGAAAAAGTCAGTGGGGAATCGCTGAAAGTTCGGACCAAGGCGGAAAACGAATGGTCGGACTATCAGATCGGCCTGCCCTGTCTGCTGGCGGTCTCGAGGGAAGCCAACAAACCGCGGCTGACCAGCCTGATGGGCGTGATGAAAGCCAAAAAGAAACCGTTGACCGTGTGGACCCGCGCCGACCTCGACGTCGAAGACGGGGCGCTCGGGATTGGCGGGTCTCCGACACAGCCCGGGGCCATTTTCGAACCGGAAATGGGGCGAAAAGGCATCGTGCTGACGGGTGATGCCGAAGAAATCGTGAACGTCCTGGTGGAAAAGCTGCGGGAAGCTGGACTTTCCATTGAAACCGGGGACGTGTGCGGACTGGGAGGAGGAAGCGTGTGAAAACGACCAATCCTGCCGAGTGGAAAGGCATCCTGGTAGTCGGGGAAATCAACAACTGCCGGGTGCAGCCGGTGACACTTGAACTGATCGGCAAGGCGCGGGAACTGAAGGCGTCTTGCCCGGCCGTGGGCGACACGGCCGTCGTACTGATCGGCAGCGGCCTGGAGAGCGCCGCCGCCGAAGTGGCAAGTTCCGGCGTGGACGAAGCGATTCTGGTGGATCATGCCGAAACCGCCCTGTTCAACAACGATCTGTACGCCGCCGTACTGCAGGAACTCATCACGGCCAGAAAACCATCGGTGGTGCTATTCCCGGCGACGGCGCGAATGCAGGATCTGGCCTCCATGCTGGGAATCCGGGTCGATACCGGGGTGGCGGCGCACTGTGTCGACGTACGAATCAACGAAAAAGCGGAGATCCTGGCCGTGGTACCGGCGTTTGGCGGCAAAGTGCTGGGCGACATTTTGTGCCCGGGACACCGGCCGCAGATGGCCACCGTCAAGCCGGGAGTGTTTCGGGCGAGCCTGGCGGAGACGGCATCAAAAGCGAAAGTCACCGCCTTTGATGCCGCGGTGGTCTTGCAGGCGAAGAAGAAAACATCCCGACTCCTCGCCCTGGATAACTCCGTCTGCGCCATGCCGGCGGGAATCCCGGTCGAAGCGGCGCCGGTTGTGGTTTGCGGCGGCTGGGGGATGGGGTCCAGGGAGAACTGGCAACTGCTCGAAGAATTGGCGGCGTTGCTCGGCGGCGCTGTCGGCTGCACCCGTCCGGCGGTGGATGAAGGATGGGTGGAGGGGGAAAGCCGGATGATCGGGACCAGCGGCAAGATTGTGCGTCCCAAGGTGTACATCGGCGCCGCCCTGTCCGGATCTTCGCATCATGTGTGCGGCATGAAGGATTCGGGCCTGATCATCAGCATCAACAGCGATGAAAAGGCGCCGATTTTCGAAGTATCCGACATTCGGGTCGTGGGCGATGCCAAGCAAATCCTGAGCGGACTGATTGAGAAGATTCGTCGGATCCGCAGCGGAAAGTAAAGGACAGGTCGCCAACCCGACAGAAAAAACCGAAGCTGAGGATTCGTCCCCGGCTTCGGTTTTCTTTTGCTGTCCTGGACTCTTGCCGCTAATTTTGCTATGATTGACAATAATCCGCGGTTACTCAAGTTTGCGCGCAATGGGGCAGCGCCATCACTGACAGTGTGACTTGCGAGACGCGGTTGGTGTGGGTATGAATGTTACAAAGGGATGAAGCGATGAAAAGATATTTGGGACCTTGTTATCTGGCCTTGGCGGCAAGCATTTGGGGTGGCGTGTATGTGGTCAGCAAGGTGGTTTTGTCGGTATTGCCGGCGCTGGAGCTGGTGTGGATTCGGTATGTAGTCGCACTTGCGGCTTTGGGAATCTTTGCGTGGGTCAACGGCGATTCTTGGCGAATTCCGCGAAAAACCGCGCCGTTGGTTGTTCTCATCGGCCTGATCGGTTATTTTGTTTCGATCTGGGCGCAGTTTGCCGGTACGCACTTATCTTCGGCGCAAATGGGATCGGTGATCACAGCGGCAACGCCGGCTTTTATGGTTTTGTTCGCCCGCTGGTTGCTCGGCGAACCCATCACTATGAAAAAAGCAATATCGTTGTTGCTGGCAACCGCCGGGGTTTTATGCATTGTCGGTATTGAAGACCTGGGAGATGAAACGCGGCTGGGCGGGGCGATTTTGGGAGTTGCGGCTGTCACTTGGGCATTGATGTCGGTCCTGATAAAGAAAATACCCTCGGAATGTTCCTTGATCATTGTCACGACCTACGCCATCCTTGCGGCAACGGCGGCGATGACGCCGTTGGCCTTGCAGCAGATGCGTCCGGAACATCTGGCTTTGATCTTGCGTCCGGACATCGGCGCCGGCATCCTATATATCGGTATTGTTTCCACAGCTGGCGCTTTTTATTTCTGGAACCGCGGGTTGCAACTGGTGGAGGCGGGAACCGGGGGGGTGTATTTTTTCTTTCAGCCCCTGGTGGGAACCTTGTTTGGCTGGCTATTTTTGGGTGAACAGGTGGGGTGGACGTTTTGGCTGGGGACAGCGTTGATCGTAACCGGGGTGTTATTGGTTATTCGAGAATAATGTTCATATGATTGTCGGAACCCCTATGACGGATATTTTGAATACGGAATGGAGGTCGTGCGCCAAAAATGGTACGCACTCCGTTCTTTTTTTATGCTGTATTTGTAAGCAACAAAAGTTGGTAAAGAATTCGAAGACGCCGAGTTGCTACGAAACAACGGAAGTAGATGATAATTAATTTCACTTTACGTTGACATTAAAACAATTTTACGCTACCATTTAATCAAATGAAAAAAAATATCAATAAACGAAAGAATAGAGGCGGTAGCGTGGAAAAAACACTCGATACCCTAGGACCCGGCGAAGCTGGCGTCATTAGTAGGGTTAACGGCGCCGGGCCGGTAAAACGACGAATCGTGGATATGGGGCTGGTTACTGGAACGCAGGTAAGTGTTTTGAAACTGGCGCCGTTGGGCGATCCGATGGAGATAAAAGTGAAAAATTTTAATTTGTCGCTGCGAAAGGCGGAAGCAGCCGCCATAGAAGTGCATCCTAGGGGAGGAAAAGTTTGATGTCAACGGCTTGCGTGACTGTAGCCCTTGCCGGAAACCCTAATTCCGGCAAGACCACGATTTTTAACAATATTACCGGCGCCCGGCAACATGTGGGCAATTACCCGGGCGTGACCGTCGAGAGACGAGAGGGCTTTCGACGCTTCCAGGGGCAGGATATGGTGGTTATCGATTTACCCGGAACATACAGCCTGACGGCTAACTCAATGGACGAAGTAGTGGCCCGGAACGTTATCATTGATGAACAACCGGATCTGATTGTCAACATTCTGGATGCCGCCAATCTGGAACGTAATCTGTATCTGGCTGTTCAATTATTGGAATTGGAACGGCCGATGGTTTTGGCGCTGAATATGACGGATGTAGCGGAGCAGGCCGGGATCATGCTGGATGAAAAGGCCTTGCAGCGCCGTTTTGACATTCCGGTAGTTGGTCTGGTGGGTAACCGCAACCAGGGAACGGATAAGCTTTTGCAGGCCGTTATCGACGCTTCCGCCCGTCATGAGTACAAATCTTTCGCCATTAATTATGGAACAAAGATCGAGGCGGCGATTCACCAAACGATAGAGTCGCTTACGGGGATCGACGGTCTCAAATACCCATTGCGTTGGTTGGCCATCAAACTATTGGAAAATGATGCCGATATCCGCCGGACAATTGGTGAAATGCCGGTCGGAACCTCGGTGTTAGCGGCAGTGGATGCCAGCCGCAATAAAACGATGGTGATGATTGGTGAAGACTTGGAAATTGCCATTGCGGAAAAACGTTATCAATATGTCGGCGAGGTTTACAGGGGTTTTGTGGATTCCCACGCTCAAGTTGCTGAGAGCCGTTCGGATCGTATCGACCGGCTTTTGACGCATCGTGTCTTAGGATTACCGATATTCTTTGGTATCATGTGGGTTTTGTTCAATGTTGTGTTTAAGGTGGGAGAGATTCCGCAGGGCTGGCTCGAAGAAGGCGTGAAATGGTTTGGGACGACGGTAGCGGCGAATATGGCTGAAGGGGAACTGCGCTCACTGGTGGTTGATGGTATGATTGGCGGAGTTGGTAGCGTTATCACCTTTTTGCCGAGTATCCTGCTATTGTTCTTTGGCATAGCGCTGCTGGAAGATACAGGATATATGGCGCGGGCGGCTTTTGTGATGGATCGGGTTATGCGGGCGGTGGGGCTGCATGGAAAATCGTTTATCCCCCTGCTGCTCGGATTTGGCTGCAGCGTACCGGCGGTTATGGGAACGAGAACTCTGGAAAATCGTGGCGACCGCATGGTTACGATTCTAGTTGCGCCGCTGATGAGTTGTAGCGCTCGCCTGCCGGTTTATACATTAATGATTGCGGCCTTTTTCCCGGAAAGAATGGCAGGCAGTGTGCTGTTCGGTGTCTACTTACTGGGAATCGTATTGGCAATTTTGATGTCGTTGATATTTCGCAAGTGGCTTTTTGACGGAACGACCGAGCCTTTCATCATGGAGATGCCGGCTTACCACTTGCCGACGCTGCGCAGCATCATGCTCCATATGTGGGAACGCAGTGTGCTGTACCTTAAAAAAGCCGGAACACTCATTTTGACCGCATCCATTCTGATCTGGTTTTTGACGAACTATCCGGCGGAAGTACAGTATGCCAAAGATTACGAAGCAGCAAAAGCAAACATTACCGAACGGTATGACGCGGAATTCGCCAAACCGCTGCTGGGCCAGATAGAAAAAGAACAAGCGGCGGAAAAAATTGGCCTTAGTTATGCGGGAAGGTTCGGCAAAGCAATCGAACCGATCATCAAGCCGCTGGGGTTTGACTGGAAAATGGGTGTGGGTCTGGTTTCGGCGGTTGCTGCCAAGGAAGTACTGGTCAGCACGTTGGCCACGATTTACAGCGTCGGTGATGTTGAAGAGGATTCACAGCCCTTGCAGCAAACACTCGCTGCAGACCCGACATTTAGCCCGCTGGTTGCTTTGAGCCTGATGGTGTTCACGCTGCTGTATTCGCCCTGCCTTTCAGTTCTGGCAGTAATCCGGCGCGAAACGAATTCGTGGAAATGGCCGGCGTTCAGTTTCGTGTATTCGACGGTTCTGGCCTGGGTTATGGCGTTCGTTGTATATCAAGGGGGATTGTTGCTTCAGCTTTGGTCGGCGGGTATGCGGTAATAGAAAAGCAAGCGATGTAACAAACGGCGCGCCGAAAATCCGGCGCGCCGTTTGTTACATCGCTTCAAGTTAGGGTTGACGATTACAGGAATATTTTTGCTCCCGGACCCAACGGCCAGTTGAAAAAGATGAACATTAAAAACCACAACGTCCAGGAAGCGAGAAATGCGAATCCAAACGGCAACTGCATGGAAATCAGAGTACCCATGCCGATCTTGGTATCGCTTGAGTATTTTGTCATGATTCCCAGCATGACCGGCAGATAATAGTTCAACGGGGTTATACTATTGACGGAGCTCTCGCCGATGCGATAAGCAGCTTGGGTCAGCGCCGGTTCATATCCCAACAGGCCAAACATCGGCACAAATATCGGCGCCAAAATCAACCATTTAGCGGAGCCGCTGACGAGGAAGAGGTCGATGAAAGCACATAGAAGGATAAAAGCCAAGATCATAGGGATGCCGGTAAAATCAAGTGATTTTAAGAAATCGGCGCCTTTGACCGCCAACACTGTAGCCAGGTTGCATTTATTAAACCAGGCGATGAATTGTGCGGCGGAAAAGGCGGTGACAATAAAACTCAAAACCCCCGCCAAGCCTTGCCCCATGAATTTACCGATATCCGATTCTTTGGCGATTACGCCCTTGCCAATGCCAAACGCGGTGCCCACCGAAAAGAAGAAGAAGAACAAAATTGGGATGATCCCGGTTAAAAATGGGGACTTGGGAATCAGCGTGTGAGTCTTGGGGTCGCGGAGAAGACCGTTTTCCGGTATCATCAGGATCAGTAGCAGGATGATGTAAGCGATGGCCGCCCAGCCGGCGAATTTCAGACCGCGGTTTTCTTCCGGCGTCAGGGCGTGATCGCTCACGGACAATTCAGCGGCGGGAAGATAGGGATGCAATCTTTCCAGTCGCGGGGCAACGACTTTTTCTGCAACCAGCGTACCAACCAAGGTGAGGACAATAACGGAAGAACTCATCAGGTAATAGTTGATGAGCGGATGGGACGGCGAAGAAGCCGTCTGGGGGATTGTCCCGATGGCGGATTGGGTAATTCCTGCCAATAAGGCATCCGTTCCCGCCGGCAGCAAATTGGCGCTAAAACCTGCCTGTGTTCCGGCAAAGGCAATGGACATGCCCAGCAAGGGGTTTTTACCCATGCTGGCAAACACAGCGGCGGCGGCAGCCGGAACAAACACTGTCGCGGCGTCGGAAGCAAGGTTGCCGTTGATGCCAAGCAGAAAAATGGTCGCCGAGATTGCCCAGGAAGGTACACCGAGCATGATTTTTCTCACGAAGGCGCTTACGAATCCGGTAGCCTCGGCCAGGCCCATGGCCAGCATCATGACCACGACCAAACCTAATGGCGGAAAATCGATAAAATTCTTTACCATGTTGGAGAGAATATAACGAAATCCTTCGGCGCTTAAAAGGCTGGTAATCTTAATGATAACCGGTTTGCCTCCCTTACCGAGGTACGAGGCGGAAACACCATCCAGGGCAAACGAGATGAATAATACCAGAATAGCCAACAGAGAAAATAGCATGAAGGGAGAGGGAAATTTGTTGCCGATAAATTCAATGATGTCAAGAAACTTTTGGAAAAAGCCTACTTTTGGTGCTGAGTCCGGATGATTGGCGGGGTTGCTCATTTTTTAATCCTCCTTTTTTCTTTCTAGGAAAGTTAACGCCGCAAGGGCGGTTTCCTCCATCACTTGGGCGCCGACAAACAGGGCCCGTTCGTCAAAGTCGAAATTGCCGCTATGCAGGGGGCGGACCGGTGCGCCGGCAACGCCGCAGCCAACAAAACAGTAAGCCGCGGGCACCTTCTGGGCAAAAAATGCAAAATCTTCAGCGCCCAAAACAGGTTTATGATCGGCTAATACATGTTCGGCGCCCAAAAAACGGCTGGCGGCCAAAACGACAAATCCGGTTTCATCCGGTGAATTTTGCAGGCTGGGGTAGCCAAACTGATAATCCAGATCAAAACTGCCTCCGTAGCCGTCGCAAATTCCCTGAATCATCCGGCGCATCCTTTGGGGGATATCTTGCCGGACTTTTTCGTTCAACGTGCGGACCGTTCCTTCAAGTACCACCTCTTTGGCAACCACATTATACCGCTCGCCGCCATGGATTGTCCCGATATTAATTGTGGCGGTTTCGCGGGGATCGGTTTGCCGGTGGATGATTCGACTCAACGCCGTCAAAACATCGGCGGACATCATCACCGCATCGATTCCTTGATGTGGGGCGCCGGCATGGGCGCCGGCCCCCTGGAGGCGGAGCTTGAATCGGTCGGAGGAAGCCATCATGGTTCCCCGGCAAATGCCGATATCGCCGTATTGCAGATCCGGCCAGAGGTGCATGCCAAACATCATATCGACCTTGGGATTATCCAAAACACCATCGGCAATCATTAATGGTGCGCCACCGTGCGGCGCCGCTTCTTCCGACGGCTGAAACACCAATTTGACGGTTCCGCACCAGGACTTCCGATTTTCTTTGAGCGCAGTCGCTGCGCCGAGCAGCATGGCCATGTGCCCGTCATGGCCGCAGGCGTGCATAACGCCTGCATTGCGTGAACCGTAAGGAAGATTGTTGTTTTCTGTAATGGGCAGGGCGTCCATATCGGATCGCAGGGCTATGACGCCCCCCGGCCCCTTGCCGTGGATGGTGGCTAAAATTCCAGCGTGATTTTCAAAGGTTTGCGCCGGAATGTCGAGCGTTTTAAGCTGATCGAGGATGAAAGCCCGAGTTTGAAACTCGTTGCCGCTAACTTCCGGGTTGGCGTGGAGCGCACGGCGCCATTCGATCATACGCCCGAGTTCTTTGGGTAATACAGTAGCCGCAGTCATCGGGTATTTCCTCCAATTCTTGAAAATCTTTATGCATTATGTCCACAAATAGATTGATGAGAAATGCGGATAATGCTATGATTTACTTGAAAAAATACTATCATAACTTAAGGACAAATAAAAGACATTTCCGTATAATTCATGAATATACAGAAAAGGTGAAAATAATATAAATAATGTAAACAAGGCTGCGCGACGAAACTACGTTACTCCGTTAAATTTGGTGAATGTATTGAAAAAACGACTATATTTTCAAGGCAGAAAGCGAGTGAAAGAATGCGTAAAATTCGAATTGGCATCGTGGGCCCCGGCGATTCTGTGGCCTTAATTGTCGAGGTTGCACGTGAATATCAGGATCGGATGGTAGCCACGGGCTACATATACGAAGACGCCTCGGAAGTGCCGGAAATTGTTTTGGCCAATGACAACGATGTTGATATGTGGATTTTTTCCGGTAAAGTACCGTATCGCTATGCATTGGCCGGAAAACGCAGCGTTAAGCCCAAATTATTCATGCCGCACACGGGAACCAGCATTTACCGAGTTCTGCTTTATCTGGCCAAAGCCCAGATCCCAATTGGCGGGATGAGTTTTGATACATTCAGCCGCCAGGAAATCGTTGAAACGTTTGAAGATGCTGAAACGCCGCTACCTACCATATATGTCAATGACTACGACGGAGTGGTGTCGGCAAGCGAACTGACCCGATTTCATTTGGAACTTTGGCAGGCCGGGCGAACAAAAATCGCCGTTACCTGCTTTTTTGCCACGTATCAGGAACTCCGTCGGCAAGGTGTAATGGCTTTTCGGATTTGGCCGACAAAAAATAATATCCGAACTATCCTCGATCTGGCGGTAAGCAAAGCCGATGCGATTTTATCCAAGGCCGGCCAGATCGCCATTCAGCACATTGCGATTGATGACTACGACGAGTTCCGGCGGTCGGCGGCTTCGGGCTATTCCGTGCAAAAAGTCGAACTGCAGCTGTATGAGATTTTGTTGCAATATGCTGAAAAAATCCAGGGATCTCTTGCGATGCAGGGGAATGGCCGTTATATTCTTTATTCGACGCGGGGCGCCATTGAGGAATTTACCTGTGGCTTCAGCCAAATGCCGGTGATTGCGGAAGTTGGCAAACGCCTTTCTATTAGCGCCAGCGGCGGCATTGGGTTTGGGGATACCGCGTACGGCGCCGATGAAAATGCCAACATTGCCCTCGGCCTGGCGAAACGAAAAGGGAAAAATCACTGGATGGTAATATTGGATGACAAGACAGTGGTTGGACCATTAAATTCCGATCTGCAAATTGCCTATTCAATTCGCAGCGAAACGCTGGACGGGCTGGCGTTGGCAAAGAAGCTGAATATTAGCGGAACGACTTTGAACAAGCTGCTGTCAGTATTCGCCAAAATAGAGGGAGAAGCCATCGGCGCGGAAACTCTGGCACAACATTTATCAATGACCGAACGGAGCGCCCGGCGTTTGCTGGGAACCTTGGTTCAGCACGGCATGGCCCTGGAGACAGGAGAAGAGTATCGCGGCGCCGGTCGCCCCCGAAAAATGTATCGTGTGGATGTGAAAAAAATAATGGCCTGATCAGGCGCGGTCGGCGCTGCTCGAGAGGGATATTCAGTTATTTGGCGAATACTATTACGCATAAAATGGTTCCGGGGGTGTAATCGTGAACATTCGAAAAGCGATTCTGGCTGATATTGAAGAAATCTACCAACTAGTGGACTATTATGCGGAACGGGGGCTGATACTGCCCAGGTCCCGGCATTCCATTTTTGAAACTCTCCGAGACTTTACGATCGCCGAAGAAAATGGGCAGGTTGTGGGAACTTGCGCGCTGACACTGGCCTGGGACGGTTTGGCCGAAGTACGGGCTCTCACTGTTTCGCCGCAGCATCTTCGCAGCGGCGTTGGCCTAAAGCTTGTCGCGGCGGTGATTGATGAAGCGAAGCAGTTGGGAATCAGCAAACTGTTTGTTCTGACATATCATCCCGAATTCTTTGTGGCGGCCGGCTTCTCGGAAATCAGCAAGGAAGAACTGCCGCATAAAGTATGGCGGGACTGCATCAACTGCAGCAAGTTTCCCAATTGCGACGAAACGGCGATGACTCGCCAACTGTAAAATGCAACCGTTGTTAGTTCAAAAAAATAAGAAGTCGGGCTTGCTCTCAGGCAGAGGGTTTCCCGACTTCTTTGTCATATTTGGTGGGGTGTTTATGCTCAGGCAACTTCGACCCGGTCCCGGCCATTGGTTTTTGCACGGTACAGTGTTTCGTCCGCCCGGGCAAGGACGGCGTCGAAATTTGGATCATCGGTGCGGATCTGGGTGACACCGATACTGATGGTCAGGCGACGAGAAGTTTCGGCGGGCAAGGCCAGCCCATGGCAGGCCCGACGCAGGCGAACCGCTATATCGGTGGCGCCGGACAAAGTAGTCTCCGGCAACAGCAACGCAAACTCTTCACCGCCAAGTCGGCCAAAAGTATCGGTATCCCGGCGGCAGCGGTTGATGGTAGCGGCGAGGTCCCGCAGAACTTTGTCGCCGACTGGATGGCCGAATTGGTCATTGATGTGTTTGAAATGATCAAGGTCAATCATCAGGAGCGAAAAGGGGCGTTTGTAACGCTGGAAACGTTCGAATTCGGCTTCGGCAATCTGGAAAAAGTGCCGTCGATTTGATACACCGGTCAATTGATCGACGAGCGCATTCTGAATTAGGTCTTTCCGGAGTTCGTAGGCGCAAACCTGCGCTTCATATTGTTGGCGGCGGTACGAATAAAAATGGCTGGACGCCCAAACACCCAACAGATTGGCCATGACAAAAGAGATTATCATCATCGTTAGAATGGGGCCGGGCAAAGCGTTGTCGGACATTGCATGTTCAAGAATATTGGCCAACGAAAAAGCCATGCAAGGGATAGCTTTGTTTCTCAATCGACTGGGAACCATCAGGTAAATGCTGAGAATGATCAAATAGTCAAGGCCCAGTGTGTGAATGTGAAGGGAAGGCTGATCGTGATTGGTCATAAAAATGCAACCCAGAATAACGGTGGAGCCCATGAAAACCATGCGATCATAGACCTTGGAGGTTCTTGCCCGGGACAACAGCAGACCGGTACCGATAATGGACGCTGTCAGGAACAACCGGTAACCGGCCAACGACAAGAATACCGGTTGATTTCCGGACAGCAGATAATCGATGTTGAAGAACACGAAATTGGGCAACAACCAGACGACGCCCAACAGGATACACTGGCGGATATCCTGCCGCAAGTGTTGTCGGCGATATCCGGATTCCAATGCTCCGAGCGGGTATTCCAGATTCAATAGAGTACGGATCATCGGGGAGCTCCCTAACAAGAATGTTTTCGAAAAATCTTAGCATATTATAACATGATTTCAAAATAATATTGAGTATTCTGGAAAACTTGGAACGGGTGTCAATAGAAACCGCGCCGATTGCCAAGGACAAGGAAAAAAATAAAACTGGAGCGGGAATCAAAAATTCCGTTCCAGTTTTGCAATTGCAGAAGTTGTTGCGGGAATTTGCGTTTATCCCTGCACGTTTTCCAGACCCAGGTTCAGTTGGACCAGCAGGCCATTGACCAGCATTTCGATGACCAAAAATTTCTCTTGCAGGAGACGGGCCCGAAAATCGGCACCGACAACCAGGGAAGGCGGCGAGATATCCACTTTGAGGTCCATTTGCTCATAGCGGATGGCCGCATTGGCGGTTACCATGTTGACCAGTTCGGAGATGGCGCTTTGCGGCAATTCATCAAAAGTTTCAACCGGCATGCCGCCCATCATGGTGCTGGCGATTGCCCTGGCGGTTGCTTCCGTAAGATTGTAGGCGACGTTGCCGCGGATATCTTTGGTCATGCCAATGATCACCGTGACACCGAGACTCTCCACTGAATTGGTTCCCATCCGGATATTGCCCCGCTGGATATCGTTGAACCCCAGCTGAGGCAGAATGTCCCGAAAAGCGTCAATGACCGGATTGATATAGCGGGCATCCATGGTTTATTCCTCCGTCATTTCCATACTGATCAGGAAAGAACCGATGGGAGTCTGGGCCGATACCGCAAGGACATGGTGGTTAGGCAGATTCGAAATGATCAATTTTTTCCCCTCCAATAGGCTGGCGGGAGTGATGCGCAGGTCCATTCCCTTGGAGATACGATTGGCTTGGGAAATTCCTCGGCCGCAAACAACATTGGCCATTTCGCCCAAGCCACCCAACGCTTCGTCGGGGCTGGCGGGGTGACCAAGCAGGACTTCGGCGAAGGCGGCGGCCGTTTCGTGGGAAGTATCCAGAATGACCCTACCCGTATGGGAACCGGTGATGCCGATGATCGCACAAATCCCCTGGGAATCCAATGAGTCCGGCGGGTTTTCGATGCGAGTGAATGTGCATGTTTGGGGTTCCAACGATTTACTGACAAATTCCTCAAAGGAAAGACGCAGCTGTTCCTGATAGGGCACCCACCATTCCGGGGCGACCCGGCTGATCGCCAGTTTGATCATCCCGACCAAATCATCCCGCGTGGCCGGTTTCTGCAAAAACCAACGAATTCCCAGTAGCCGGGCGCGAGCCGTCAGCGCGTCGTCTTTCATGGAACTGAGGAGGACAATACAAGCGGCCGGATCGCGCAACAGAATCTGCCGGCTGCATTCCAGTCCATCCATGTCCGGCATCGTGATATCCATGATAACGACATCGGGTTTCAGCACGGAATATTTGCCGATACCCTGCTGCCCGTTGGCCGCCAGCCCACAGATTTCAAAGTTGGCTTCCGGCAGGGTTTTTTGAATCACGGCCTGGCTGAATGGCGAATCATCAATCACGAGAACGCGGATTTTTCGCATTGGCCCACCTCTTCTGCTGCACTTTTTCTATATGATACAATATTTTCGTGATTATATGCGAATTTCCTGCAAATAAAATCCGGAACGGAAGTTTGCGAGGCACGAATTGATCAGGCAGGGGTTTTACCAATATTGTCGAATTATTTCCACGCGAGTGCAATATTTGTAAAACTGCAGAAACGGGAGATTGCCGCATGACGAAACCAGATTCGGAGCATGGCAACGTATTTCCGGACAAAAAGATTTCCGGACTACAGTTGCTTGACCTGTTCGATTTGCAGGAACTGCAGCAGATCCAGGATGCGTTTGCCACGGCGACGGGAGTGTCGGCTCTGATTACGGATCCGGCGGGAGTGCCGATAACCCGGCCCAGCAACTTTTCCGATTATTGTAAGCTGATCCGGAGCGTGCCGGCCGGCTTGGCCCGCTGTATGAACTCGGATGCGGCGTTGGGATTGGTCAATCCTGCGGGGCCGGTTTTGGGCCGTTGCCTTAGTGGACGGATTTTTGACGGCGGCACGGCAATCATGATCGGTGACCGTCAGATCGGCAACTGGTTGGTTGGGCAGGTTATTGACGAACCAGTCGATGAGAAGATGGTTCGTATGCTGGCTGATGAATTGGGGATTGATGAGGAACAACTGGTCCAGGCCGCGCGGAAGGTTCCACGCGTGTCCCGGGAACAATTTCAGGGAATTTGCAAGGCACTTCATGTCTTCGGCTCCCAGCTTTCCCGACAGGCGCTGCAAATCTTCGAGCAGCGTCGCTATATTGAAGCACTCCATCAAACGCAAGCGACGCTGGCTGAAAACGAGGAGCGCTACCGGGCTCTGGTGCAACGGTCCTCAGAAGCGATCGTGATTATCGACCCGGATACCCGCCAAATTCTCGAAACCAATCGGCATTTTCAGGAACTGCTCGGCTATACCGAGCCGGAGCTGCAAGGGATGCCGGTATACAACATCGTGGAGGATGCCCGTCACTCGGTGGATCGTTACTATGATGAGGTTTTGCCGGTTCAACACGAATTGCCGGTGGAGTTGCGGCTGTTTCGGCATAAAGACGGGCATGGCGTTGAGGTTGAGCGCTCCGGCGTGATAGTTCATTTGCAGGGGAAAAAAGTGTATATGGTTACGGCGCGTGATGTGACCGAACGCCGGTTGATCGAAGAGAAGATGAATTTTCTGAGTTTCCACGATGTATTGACCGGCTTGTACAACCGGACCTATTTCGAGGAAGAGCTGAATCGACTGGAACGCCGCCGCGAGGGAGCGGTTGGACTGATCCTGTTTGATTTGGACGGCCTGAAACTGGTGAATGACTCGTTCGGACACGAACAAGGCGACCAATTGCTGGTACGAACCGCCGAGCTGATCCAGGGCTGCTTTCGCGAAGCGGACGTTGTCGCCCGGATTGGCGGCGACGAATTTGCCGTAATTATTCGGGACGCTACCGAGGAAATCATGGAAGAGGCGATCGCCAGGGTTGGGGCGGCAGTGAATGGATTGCAGGCCCGGGAACAACGAATTCCACTGAGTCTATCCGCCGGTTATGCGTTTGCCGGGGATAAAACTGTCGTTATGCGGGATTTGTTTCGGGAAGCGGACAATAATATGTATCGCGAAAAATTGCACCGCAGTCAGAGTGCGCGCAGTGCGATCGTTCAGACGGTAATGAGCCTGCTGGAAGCTCGTGATTTTATTACGGAAGGACACGCTGAACGACTGCAGGGGATGTTGACCAAACTGGCGCGGGCCGCCGGCCTGCCGGAAAGCCGCATGATTGACCTGCGTTTGTTAGCGCAGTTCCATGATATTGGCAAGGTGGGAATTCCGGACCGAATTTTGCTGAAACCGGGGCCGTTGTCGCCGGATGAAATGACGGAAATGAAGCGGCATAGCGAGATTGGTCATCGGATCGCCCAATCCTCGCCGGATCTGCTGCCAGTGGCGGATTGGGTTTTGAAGCACCAGGAATGGTGGAATGGCAAGGGATATCCTTTGGGTTTGGCCGGAGAACGGATTCCGATCGAATGTCGGATTTTAGCGATTGCCGATGCCTTCGACGCCATGACCAGCGACCGGCCGTACCGCAAAGCAATGGGTCAAGAAGCGGCAATCGCCGAGCTTCATCGCTGTGCCGGGACCCAGTTTGATCCGGAACTTGTGGAGTTGTTCATTCAAGTTTGTCGGGAATCCGCAGAAGCATAAAAAAAACCGATGTCCTTCAAAAATCGAAGAACATCGGTTTTTTTTATGCTTTTAATTTAAGCCAGCAGGTCAATCACCGATTGCGGAGCCACTTTTTGCAGGTTCGAAGTTATTCCGGGCGACTGCTGCAAATTGGTTTTAAGCAAGTCCAGCAACTGTCGGGCATCGGCCGGAGTCTGCGGCGGCGTCGTGGCCGAGAGCGTTTGTCCGGTCCCGGAAAGTTGCAATTCAAAAGAAGCAGCCGGCGAATCCGAAACCATGACAGAGTCAACTTGGGTTTTATCCTGCGCTTCGCTGCGCTGCGACAGCTCGACGGCGGGATTTACAAATGATTGGGATGCTGAAGAAATCTTAGGGCTCATCAGCCTCACGCTCCTCCCGGAATTCCTTCTTTTCCATAATCATATCAGAAATCGGTCAAATGTAAAGTGAAACCGGATAATCAGTTGTTTTCGATCAAGGTTTCCAGCAACGAGTCATCGGCCAGATGGGGGAGAGTAACGAAGGCGCGACCACGCTGAAGTTGGTTGAATTCGCGGATGGTTTCCATCGCATGAGGATTGCGGGCCCAACTGCGCCGGGCCACGCCGCCCATCACATCCCAGAGCATGGCGGAGTTGATCACGGCGTCGACTCGGGCGCTGCCGTCTAGCACCAGCCCAAAGCCACCGTTGACGGCTTTGCCGATCCCCACGCCGCCGCCGTTATGCAGGGCGACCAGGCTCATTCCCCGCGCGGCATTGCCGGCAAAGCATTGAACGGACATATCCGCCATGACGTTGCTGCCGTCTTTGATGTTGGCCGTTTCCCGGAACGGTGAATCGGTACCGCTGACATCATGATGGTCCCGACCCAGCATGACCGGGCCGATTTCCCCGTTGCGCACCATTTCATTAAAGCGATGGGCGATACGAACCCGACCGGCCGCATCCTGATACAGGATGCGGGCCTGGGTGCCAACAACCAGTTTGTTGCGTTGTGCATCCCGGATCCAGACATAATTGTCACGGTCTTGGCCCCGTCGGTTCGGGTCAATGCATTCCATGGCTGCCTGGTCCGTCCGGGCCAAATCTTCCGGATTGCCACTGAGGCAGACCCATCGAAATGGGCCGTAACCGAAGTCGAATAATTCGGGCCCCATGATATCCTCCACATAGGAAGGAAAGATAAATCCATCCTTTTCATCAACGCCGTTGCGGGATACTTCGATGACCCCGGCATCGAAGACGGCTTTGAGGAAGGAGTTGCCATAGTCAAAGAAATAGCTGCCGCGGTGTGTCAGTGTTTGGATCAATTCAAAGTGTCGGCGCAGGCTGGCGTTCACCAGGCCGCGAAATTTGTCGCGATCTTCGGCCAGCAGCCGGGTGCGCTCGGCGAACGAAACGCCTTGCGGGCAATAGCCGCCGTCGTAGGGTACGTGGCAGGAAGTCTGGTCGGACAACAACGGAACCGAAATGTTGTGTTCCACTACGTAGGCCAACAGATCGACCACATTGCCGTGATAGGCAATGGCCAGAGGCTTGCCTTCTTTTTGGGCGGTTTCGGCCCAACCGAACACCTCCGGCAGATTCGCCGAGAAACAATCAATCCACCCCTGTTGCAGGCGGGTTTTGATCCGTGATTCGTCGACTTCGGCGATAATGCCGACGCCGCCGGCAATCACCACGGCCTTGCCCTGAGCGCCGCTCATTCCGCCCAGACCGGAGCTGATGAAGAGCTGACCGTGAAGGTCTTCGTCGTGCCGCAGCCCGAGTTTGAGTCGCCCAGCGTTGAGCAGCGTGTTGAACGTCCCATGAACGATACCTTGGGGACCGATGTACATCCAGCCGCCGGCCGTCATCTGTCCGTAGTTGGCGACGCCCATCTGTTCGGCGATTTCCCAGTCGCTCTGATTGTCAAACATCCCCACCATCAGGGCGTTGGTGATAATTACCCGGGGCGCATCGGGGCGCGACGGAAACAGTCCCAGCGGGTGACCGGATTCAATTACCAGCGTCTGGTCTTGCGTCAGAATTTCCAGGTATTGTTTGATCAACCGATATTGCAACCAGTTTTGACAGACGCTGCCGGTTTCGCCATAGGTAACTAGCTCGTAGGGATAGAGAGCAACATCCGGATCCAGGTTATTGTCGATCATCACCTGAAAGGCCTTGCCTTCCAGGCAGGCGCCCTTGTATTCACTGATCGGTTTGCCGGTCAGCCGTTCTTGCGGCATGTAGCGATAGGCGTAGATTCGGCCGCGGGTTTTCAATTCCTGTAGGAATTCCGGCGCCAGTTTTTCGTGCAGGGATGCGGGAACGTAGCGAAGAGCATTTTTCAGAGCCGTCCGGGTTTGCGCCGGTGTCAGCTTATACCCGCGGTCGGGCGCCCGACGCAGGGCTGGATCGAAAATCGGCGGCGGCGGCAGCTCCGCGCCGATACCGACCTGAAACAATCCCGGACATGTTTTTTCGCTCATGGTGATCCCTCCCGACTGTTATGCACTCATTGTGATAAATGCTTTTTATAGGGTTTCATTCAGGCTGCCCATTCGGTAGCCGGTCAGATCCAGGGTGACAAAAGAAAAACCGAGCGCTTTTAATTTTTGGGAAATCTCCGCGGCGACTTCTGGGTCAGCCAGTTTGGAGAACTGGGAAACTTCCGCTTCGATCCGGGCGATCAAGCCATGATGGCGGACCCGGACCTGCCCGGCAGCATATTGGCGAACGATTCGTTCGGCTTCTTCAATCTGTTTCAGGTTGTCCGGCGTGATCGGGCGGCCGTATTCGACGCGGGACGCGAGACAGGCGGCACTGGGCTTGTCCCAGGTTGGCAGGCCCCATTCTTTCGATAGAAAACGGATCTCGCTTTTGGTAAAGCCGGCTTCAAGCAAAGGGCTCCGGACGTTGTCCATGGCCGCAATGGCTTTCATGCCGGGGCGATAGTCACCGACATCATCGACGTTAGACCCTTCAATGATCCAGGCAATGTCGTTTTGTGCCGCCCACTCGGACAGGACACCAAACCGCAATTTTTTGCAGTGAAAGCAGCGGTCCGGGCCATTACGACGAAATCCTTCCTCCGCCAGTTCGTCGGCCCGGAGCAGGATATGCCGAATGCCGATGCCGGCGGCGATCCGGGCGGCATCTTCTTGTTCTTCCATCGCCAATGTCGGCGAATAGGCCGTGACGGCCACGGCATTCTCACCGAGACAGCGGGCCGCGGCGGCGGCCAGTAAAGCACTGTCGGTCCCGCCGGAAAAAGCGACGGCAACCCTGCGCATCGACATGAGTAGTTCGTTAAGACGACTGAGTTTCTTCGGGACAGAAACGGAGTACTGAGTCATTGCACACCTCGCAAAAAGAAAGTATCCAGAATCACACTATCATCATCACACTATCATCGGTAATGACGCTTATTCGATGACGCCGCCGCCAATTACGAGGTTGTCATCGTAGATTACCACGGACTGGCCGGGGGTGATGGCGCGCTGTTTTTGATCAAATTGGACCGAAAGCCGGCGCCCGGACAACGGGAATATTTCCGCAGGGCTGGCCGCAGCATTGTAACGAATCTTGGCCAGCGCCCGGAACGGCGAAACCGGGGGTCCAGCCGAAATCCAATTGACGTCGCGGGCAGTCAAACCGTCGGTGAAAATTGCGCTTTCCGGGCCCAGTGTCACCTGATTCTTCGCCGGATCGATCGCGGTTACGAACATCGGCTGGCCGAGGGCGATTCCCAACCCTTTCCGCTGACCGACCGTATAACAGGCAAAGCCCTTGTGCCTGCCGAGTACCTTGCCATCTGCCGAAATGAAGTCGCCAGGATTGATTTTCCCCGGTGCGCGGCATTCCAGAAAGCGGCGATAATCATTGTCGGGGATAAAACAGATTTCCTGGCTCTCCGGCTTATTGGCGACCAAAAAGCCAAATTCGGCAGCCAGCGCCCGGGTTTCGGCCTTGGTCAGCTGGCCGAGCGGCAGCAGGAAGTGAGCGAGCATTTCCTGAGTTAGATGATATAAGACATAGGATTGATCCTTTTTTTCATCCAAGCCTTTTAGCAGGAGATATTTTTGTTGCAGCGGATCGAACTCGATACGGGCGTAATGACCGGTGGCGATGAACTCGGCGCCCAGTTCGCGGGCGCGTTGCCAGAATGCGCCGAACTTGATGTGGTGGTTGCAGGCGATGCAGGGGTTTGGTGTCCGGCCTGCCAGATATTCCGCGGTAAAGTAGTCAATGACATCCCGCTCGAAGTTCGCCTGAAAATTGAAAACGTAATGGGGGATCTCCAGCATCTGGGCAACCCGCCGTGCGTCTTCCACCGCCGACAGGGCGCAACAATTGCGCTCCGGCTCCTCCGGGCCGGTTGTTGCTTCTTCCGGAGATTCACTCCATAGTTTCATGGTGGCGCCGATGACTTCATAGCCCTGGCGTTTGAGGAGCGCGGCAGTGACCGAACTGTCGACCCCGCCGCTCATGGCGACGAGAACTTTTACTGATTTTTTCATGTCCCAATTATATCATATTTTTCGCGGGCTTCGGGGGCAGTGGGGAGCGTTTTTGACAGACCAAGAAGCATCTGCTATGATTTACGGCATACAGGATTACGCAATACGGCGGGGTCTATCCTTCGCGGCGGAATGGCCGGCTGCAACGCTTGCAGCTCGTTTGGCAGTCGGTTCCGCGACTCTTTGGACTCGTGGCCTCAAATTGAGAAAGGAACATCATTTTGAAGAGGATTTTTTCGCCCCTCGGAGCCTTGCTGATCGGCCAATTCTTATCCGCGTTCGTGGATAACACACTGCTATTCATTGCACAGGCGATTATCCGGCGGGATGGTTATCCGGATTTTTATCTGCCGTTGGTGCAGGGCCTGTATTTGGCCGCATATATCCTGGCATCGCCTTGGGTCGGCGGTTTTTCGGATTTTGTGCCGAAGGCGAAAGTATTGCTGATCGGCAACCTGGTGAAGGGTTTCTGTCTGTTCGGTTTTCTGTTTGGCTTCAACCCCGCCTTGAGTTATGGGATATTCGGTTTGGGCTCGGTGATTTACAGCCCGGCAAAATATGGAATATTGCCGTTTCTGACCAAGGACGAACAACAATTGATGAAGGCAAATTCCTGGATGGAAGGCGTCACGATCGTCGCGATTCTCAGTGGCTCGGTCGCGGGCGGCTTCCTGTCGGACTATTCGATTCCGTTGACTTGCGTTTTAGGATTCATTCTCTATTTGGTTTCCATTGGATTCACTTATCTGATTCCCCATAATCCAGGGACCGGCCGGATGCCTGGTTGGAACGCCATTCGGGACTTTGTGGCGGATATTTCTTTTTTTATGCGGCATGTGGATGCCCGCTTTTCTGTGATTGGCTCCGCTTTTTTTTGGACGGTTTCCAATATCCTACGGTTGGGTATGTTTGTCTGGGTGCCGGAGGAACTGGGCCTGGCGGGAAATAAACCCGTCAGCTTGCTCATGGCGGTAATCGGCATCGGCATCGGCATCGGCGCATTATTGGCGCCGCGGTTCGTTTCTGTGCGGACTTACCGCAAAGCGATATTTTTCGGGATTGTAATGGGGGTCACGGTCATGGTGCTCAGCTATGTGCATACGCTGAATGTGGCGGTTGCCCTCATATTTATCGTCGGAATTTTGGGCGGTATGTATATTGTGCCGGTCAACACCTTGAATGAATATCTTGGGGACCGGACGATCGGTACCGGGCGCGCCACTACCGTGCAAAATTTTGCGGAAAATGTTTTCATGCTGGCGGGAACCGGCGCCTATTCACTGGCGGAACGAATTCATATTCCCATTGACCACACCATCCGTTGGAGCGGGATTTTACTGCTTGGTTTCATGGCCTTCCTGGCCTTTTATCGACGTGGTTGTCCGGTGGCGATTAAAGGCGATGTTGAATAGTAAACGACGATTCAAGAGAAGTAAAAATTACGGGGGTGTTTTACATGGAATGGAATGAAATGAGAGCCCGGGCCAAGGAGAATTTTCACGGCGCTTGCCGGGTGTGCCCGGTTTGCAATGGGATTGCTTGCGCCGGTGAAGTTCCGGGAATGGGCGGAGTAGGCACCGGAATGAGTTTTCGCAACAATTTTACAGCTTTGGCGGACATCAAGCTAAACCTCCGGATTGTACACCGGGTCAACGCCCCATTGATGACTGCGACGCTGTTTGGCCAGGACCTGAGCATGCCGGTGTTGGCGGCGGCCATTGGCGGGACGGCCATGAACATGAAAGCGGAATTGAGCGAAGAAGAATATGCGTCGGCGGTTGTGTCCGGGACGGTGCAAGCCGGTATATTGGGGATGACGGGCGACGGCCCGAACCCTTCCGTATTTCAGGGGGGACTGGCGGCAATCAAGGCGGAACAGGGCCGCGGCATTGTTATCATTAAACCCCGCGAGCCGGAAAGGATCGTTCAGTTGGCCAACGAAGCGGCGCAAGCCGGCGCAGTGGCGTTCGGCATCGACATCGATGCGGCGGCGCTGATCAATATGACCAGGGGGGGGCAACCGGTGGGACCGAAAAGTTTCGCCGAGCTCGAATATATCAAGCGTCATACCCGTATTCCCTTCATTGTCAAAGGAATCATGACGGTGGATGAAGCGCTGGCCTGTGTGGAAGCGGGCGTGGACGCAATTGTCGTTTCCAATCATGGAGGTCGGGCCTTGGATCATACGCCGGGAACGGCGGAAGTCTTGCCGGCAATCGTCAAAGCGGTGCAGGGTCGACTCGTGGTGATGGTGGACGGTGGTATAAGAACGGGCATCGACGTGCTGAAAATGCTGGCGCTCGGCGCGGAATTCGTTTTAATCGGTCGACCGGTCATCGTCGGCGCTGTCGGCGGCGGCGCCGAAGGCGTAAAGATGGTGATGGAGCGTATCGCCGCCGAGTTGCGCACTGCTATGGTTCTGACCGGTGCCAGCGATGTGAAACATGTCTCCAACCGGGTGATTTATCCGCCGGCTTGGTAGTTTATACCGGTTAGTCGCTGCGGACGTCCGTATACACGGTCTGCCGAATTTTTCAGGAAGGACTTTTTGTGTGCAGCGTATAGTGGTATCCGAATTGAAGAACGGCATGGTGACGGCCCGCAATGTATTGAGTGCGGACGGCAAATTGCTGCTGGCCGAAGGTCAAATCATCACTGAATCCTATATCCGCCGGCTTCAGGAGCTGGGCATTTATGCGATTTACGTTCGCAATCCGTATTTCAGTGATTTGGAAATTCCCGCGATCATTGCCGAAGAAACCCGTCAGTCCGGTATTCAGACCATGAAGTGCGCATTGGATGTATTGCGCAATAAACGAATGGATTTGGCAGTGACGGATATCCAGCAATCAGCGCGACGGATTGTGGCCGAAATCATTCGTAATCGGAAAGCCATGATTCATCTGACTGAAATCCGGACTCACGACGATTGCACCTTTGCCCATTCCGTGGATGTCTGTATTTTGGCTGTTTTGGTCGCCGTGGAAATGGGCTATGCGGAAAACCGTCTGACAGAGCTGGCGGTGGGGGCATTGTTGCATGACGTCGGTAAAGTGCGGGTAGGCCAGCAGTTGCTGATAAAGCCGGATCGCCTGACCGATGAGGAAATGGTGATAATGAGGGGGCATCCCTGGTTCGGCTTTGAAATTTTGCGGACCCATAAAGGGCAGTTATCCATCCCTTCCATCCATGTAGCGCTGCAACACCACGAAAAATTTGACGGAACCGGCTATCCGCGCGGACTGGCAGGAGAGGCGATTCACGAGTTTTCCCGCATCGTGTCGATCGTGGACGTATACGACGCCATCACGTCCGATCGTCCATACCGCAAGGCGTTGTTGCCCCATGAGGCCTACGAGCTTTTGCAGATGACCGGAACCCAGCATTTTGATCCGACGATTTTGCCGATCTTTTTGGGCAAGATTGCCGTTTATCCGGTGGGGGCAACGGTTCGTCTGAATACCGGCGACATCGGAATCGTAACCTCCGTGGAGCCAGGGCTGCCGACACGGCCGGTGATCCGGCTGATTCTGGACCAACACCGTCGCCTTTATCCGGGCGGCTCCACTCTGGATATGAAAAACCACCTGACCGTTTTTATCGATCAGGTGGTGGATGGAACTCTTTTGAGCAATCTGATTTAGTCGGACGATGAATCCGCATGTGCGGTGTGAGGACGGTGGAGACCGAGCAGGGCAATTTCGTCGCTTTTGGGATTGGCCATGGCGGATTTTTCCGGTGCCGTTCCCGCAAAATTATCCACCAGTCGGGTGGTAACCCGATAATCGGTCAATACACCGGGCCCGCCGACGCAACCGCCCGTGCAGGCCATGCCTTCAAAGAAGTTGGCGGAACGCTTGCCCGCGTCGATTTCTTGCAAACACTTTTTACAGTTTCCCAATCCTTCGCAACGTTCCGCCTGGACCGCAACCGCTGGCGCCAGCCGTCCCATTACGTTTTCGACCGCCTGGAGGACGCCGCCGGCCCGGGCGAAGATGTTACCGTCTTTCGAGGCGGCGGAAGCGAATTCACCCGCTTCCATTTCGGTGACATTGATGCCGGCGCCGACAATCAGCGCCGCCAACTCTTCAAATGTCAGCACATAATCGACATACTCGGGGTATTTCTGAGCCTCGCTTTTTTTGGCAATGCACGGACCAACGAATACAACGATCCCTTCGGGATCGTTTTTCTTTATGTCCATGGCAGCGGCAATCATCGGCGAAACCAGGGAAGAAATGTTTTGTGCCAGTGTTGGCAGGTGTTTTTCCACCATGCCGACAAAGGCCGGACAACAGGAAGTGGTCATGAAGCTGCCGGGTTTCTGGCTGCGTTCGGCGAATTCGCGGGCCTCTTCTACAGCAACAGCATCGGCGCCCACCGATACTTCCAGTGATTCGTGAAACCCAACTTTTTTCAAGGCGGCGAAAACCTGGCCGGGGCGGATCTGAACGCCAAATTGACCGATAAAGGCGGGCGCCAGGAGGGCATAGACCCGTTGTTGCGCTTTGATGCGCTGAATGATTTGAACAATCATCGAGCGGTCGGAAATGGCGCCGAAGGGGCAGGCAATTTTACAGGCGCCGCAGGCAACGCACTTTTCATAATCGATGACGGCCTTCCGGGCCTTGTCGGCGGCGATAGCGCCCAATTCACAGGCGCGTTCGCACGGCCGGGAAATTTCGATAATCGCGCCGTAAGGGCACGAGCGTTTGCAAAGTCCGCATTCCACGCATTTCGTCTTATCGATGAACGAACGGTTGGCTACCACGGAAATGGCTTTTCTGGGACAACTGGCGATGCAACTGTGGGCCAAACAGTTCCGGCATGCGTCGGTCACAATGAAACGATCCAACGGGCATTGGTCGCAGGCAACCGGCAATACCTGAATAATGGGCGTATCGGCGATAACACCCGACAAAGCGGCACTGGCGGCTTCGGTCATACTGACGTTCATCGGCTGGCTAAGCGCGGATTTGATCCGGTCCTGCAAAACGGCCCTTTCCTTATGGACGCAGCAACGATAACGCGGGCCATCCTCGGTGACGACCGAATGCAGTATATTGGCCACATCCGTTTCTAAACGGTTTTCAAATGTCATTTGCGCAAGTTCAGTCAACACTTTTCGGCGGATCTTGGTAATTTCGTTAATTTCCGGCACTGTTCGCTGTTCCCTCCAATTGTTCTATACTGGCCTGCAAAACTTCCAGCAGGCTGTCCGGAGTCGCATTTTCCAGTAATACGCCATTGATCCGGACGTTGGGGCCTTTCCCGCAATTTTTGAAACAAGTGACGCCCTTGATTTCCAGTTGCCGACGTTGTTCTGGCGGCAGTGAATCCAGAACGTCCATCAGTTCCTGCGTTCCCATGAGGTGGCAGGAAGTGCCCATACAGAGTTCTACAGTCACCATGGGGAATTGATCACTCCTTCGGTCTTTGGTTTTTATCTGTCATACCCATTCAATATGGACAATTTTGCCGAGGGCTTCCAGCTGAGACCGTAGTCGTGCCAATACTTGCATTTTAATATTCATGGCCGCTGGCAGCAACGGATTTTGATGAGCCGGATTGACCGCTCCGCCGGCCCAGATGAAAATATGGTCCCCACCCAACAACATGCGGGCGGCCAAGGAGGCGCCATCCCGTCGGTTCGATCGCTTCAGGTCGGCTGGCGAGTGCAATCTGTCCGCAGCGGCATTTAGCGTCAATACGCCTTCCGTTACCAGGTCGATTCCTTCCAGATGGGCAATCGGCGGAATGGCCGGGTCATCGTACTCCAAAGATACTTTGAGTGGCTTGCCGATGATGCGGCTGACCAAAGTGGCCGTTGTACCACCGGATACGATTTTCTGGCCGGGCGCGGCCAAAAAACTTTGCACGACATCCGCATCACGTTCCGGTGACGCCGGCGGACCCATCATCAGATTGATCCGGCGGGGACTGCGAATTTTGATGGCCACGACAGTGGTATCGTCGCCGGGTTGGCCCAGATAATAGCCTTCGCAGCAATTGATCAGGGAAGAACATAAATCAACCGTATCCTTGGCTTTGTTGACATCTTCCGCAAATCGGGCGGCTGCTCCCTGCCAGCCCAGTCCTAACGGCAACAGACCGCCGATTCCGGCATGAATGACGCCGTCGCTGACGAGTAGAAGCCAGTCGTTTTCCATTAATTCGAACTGCCCGGCCAAGACGGTTTTGCCGCCGATGGTTCGCGGTTGCGCAGGAAATGGCATCACATGGCCAACGCGGGATAACAAAGTACGGGGGCTGTCGAACTCGACCAGCGTGGCATTGCCGTCATAGGCAATCCGCAAAATTTGCAATGTGGAGTAAGCGATTTTTCGTTCCCGGCACACCGGCAAGGTCTGGGCGATGGTTTCCACGACGTCATCCAGATTGGCGCCGCGCGCCAGCATGGAGGAGGCGATTTTTGTCGTAAGCGTGGCCAAAATATTGGCCTTGACCCCGCTGCCGAGCCCGTCGGATACGACAACAATCACTGAGTCGGTTGTGCGGGTGATTTGAACGTTGTCGCCGCAAAGCTCTTCGCCGTTTTTACAGAGCTGGGCTATACTTACTTCGGCATGCAGCGTCATTTCCGCGTGTCCCGTTCTTTCAGCAACCCTACCAGATCCAACAGTGCGGCCTTGGTTTCACCGGTAGTCTCGCCAAGCAAGCCGGCGATTTCCTGGGCGACATGCATTTGCCGGTTGATAATTTCAGCGGCTTTGTCGATAGTTTCCATTTTAACCTTTTGCAATTCCTGATCTTGTTTTTCCCGTTCACTGATGTCCGTGATAATCAATATGACCATTTTGTGTTCTCGAACCGGCAGAATCATTTGCTCGGTGATCAGGGAACGTTCCGGGTATTCGACCCGTCGGGCCACCAGCTTTTGCTGGGTCTCGACCGCATACAGCAAATCGGAACAGTCCATAATCCGGGCCAAACTGGTCCCTTTCACCAAATCGACCTGATGGCCGAACATTTTTTCCGAGGCCGGATTGAATTCCTGAATGAGCATGTTCTCGTCAACCACGATAATGGCGTTGAGCGAATTGTCGATGACCATATTGGAAAAGGATTCGGCGCGGGATTTCATATAAGGAATGCACATGTCAACTTCCGCCAGCCCTTGCCAGACTGCGACGGCTTTTTCCCGGCAGGAACTATAGCCGCATGCACCACAGTTTTTTTCGTCGGCCTTGGTGAATTTGCCGGTTTTGGCAAGAATTTCGCGAATCTCGATCTCCGTGGGTTCAAGGGAAATAACCGGTTCCGCAGCGTGATGCCGGTCGAATGCCGACGAATCCAGCGCAAAATCCAGGTGGGCACACTGGGACTGACGGGCAAAATGGACCACCCTGGCTCGTTTTACCGGTGTCCCGCTCTGCAGGGGAATTCCGGGTCCGCCGATACAGCCTCCGTCACAGGCGAGGGCTTCCACGAACCGGGGAGAGATCTCCCAATTACTCAGGCATTCAAAGACATCCATGCAGTTTTGGAGGCCATGGACGGTGATAACGTTCGTATCCGTTTCATCATGCTCGGTGAAACTTTTCAAGATTCCGCCGGTGATGGGAAAGAAACGGGAAAGTCCAGGGGTATCCAAAGCAACGTTGTCTTCGGGAATAATACCGTTGGAATAGAGCGGAGTTTCGGACAGCCATTGTTGGAGATGGTCAAAAGTCAGGACGGCATCAATCGCGCCGGCAAGATCGGCGTCGCGTCCTTCGGCAATTTTGGCGATGCAGGGGCCGATGAAAACGACAAAGGTATCCGAACCCATTTTTTCTTTCAAAATGCGGCCGTGGGCGATCATGGGCGAAACGACCGGCGCCAGATTGCCGGTCAGATTCGGGTAATATTTTTCCACCAACCGGGTGACTACCGGACAGCAACAGGAAATCACCGGATAATCGGCGGTTTCCAGCAGTGATGCATAGACTTTGGAAACAGCGGCGGCGCCAACGGCGGTTTCCTCAACAGCCTTGGCACCCATTGCTTTCAGCAAGGTTCGGAGTTGGCCGAATGACAAATCTTTAAAGGCGGCGACAAATGATGGTGCAATGCTGAATACTACTTTCCGTCCGTCGGCTAAGGCCTGCTTGACAATTTCCAGCTGATTCTCGACTTTTTTGGCCTGTTGCGGACATTCGACCACACACTTTCCGCACAGGATGCACTTGTCCAGAACGACGCTGGCGTGCCCGCTATCAATGCCGATTGCTTTAACCGGACAGGAGCGGACACAGCGATGACAATCCTGACAATTTACCTTTTGGGTGGTGATGACCTGCTTCATTTCCGGTCTCCGTTCAGCACATATTTTGTGAACAGCTCAAAGACTTGGTCCTTGGTCACGTTCGTTAAAATCAGATCGTTGATTTGCACGACAACGCCTTCCGTACAGCGCCCCTGACAAAAGTTGCCGGCCATTTGTACTTTGGCCTGCGCCTGATAGCGATCGATCAGGGCGAGAAAAGCATCCAGCACCGCATTGGCTCCCTTCAGATGGCACGCACTGCCTAAGCAGACTGAAATTGTTATCATCCGTTGTCACCTCGACATACTGTGAAAAGTTTCACTATCAATACCAACTATTTTACCCGATGCAGAAACTTTTCGCAACCGACCGTCATTTGGGGCAGGATTTTTTCATTATGCAGCCAATATATTAATGATTAAAGAACACGCAACACGCGCGATCTGTCAATAAATGCCGCGCACGCACAGCGTGGCATAGATTCGTTTCTGTTCGGCTTTAGGTCTTTCGGAACAGTATGCGGCGAAGTAAAGATTAGTTGAAAAGACGGGATTCGTTTTCAGTCCGACATGATGGAGGAGTCAATTTGTTTCCATATTATCTGGCTTTGGCTATTTTGGCGCCGATCACGTTCGCCCTGTATTTCCGGGTGAGCGGAAACAGCCGGCTGCGTCGGTCCGCTGTTTTTTTTGTGTGCGCGGTTACCCTTTTGTGCGCGGGTTGGCCGGTTGCGATTGGCAAGGCTAGTTACCGGCCCGGCGCGGATGCTTCGCTGCTGCTGCACTATATCTTTGTCGGCGGGAATGTGGCGACTGTTTTGGGAATCGGTTATGCCGCCCGGCGATGGCGGGACTGGGTGTTGGCGGGTATCGGGCTGGGGCAGGCGGCGACGTTGGCTTGGCTTTTGTATGGTTCAGGCGCTTCAAACCTTGTTGGCGGCTTTGCGCTTGATCATTTGTCCGGACTGTTGCTGCTTTTAACGAATGCTGTCGGCGCTATGACGCTCCTGTTTGCGGCTGATACCGAAGAATTGCCGGGCCGGCGACGTGTCGTCGGCAAGCGCGGACTGCCGCAGCTTTGGGTCATGGGGTTGTTGTTGTTGAGCGCTGTGCAGGGAATCCTGCTGTCCGACCAACTGTTCTGGCTGTTGCTTTTTATGCAACTCGCCGTTCTAAGCGCTACGGGATTGATCGCTGCTGGCGGATCCAATCAGGCATTGCGCCGGGCTCGTGATTTTTTGCGAATTTCGTCGTTGGCTAATTTGGGTGTGTTGGCCGGAATCACCTTGCTGCCGGCGCCCGCCCGATCCCTGCCGGTTACCGATTTGTTGCTTTTTTCGGACGCGGCGATCCTGTTGCCGGCATTGACATGCGTGGTAACGGCGGGAATGATTTTTACGGGGCAGCTGCCTTTCCAGAACATTTTCCTGCGGTCGCTGTCGGCGTCTTTCCCCGTGGCCGCTCTGCTGCAAACCTGTACGCTGGTTGTTGCCGGCTGCTATTTACTTTTACGCTTCTCACCATTGTTCATAAATACCTGGCTCGGAAATATTGCAGCAGTTGCCGGCGCTTTTTCGTTTTCAGGAGCCGCGCTTCTGGCCGCGCTGCAACGCCGGCAAGACCGCGCACTCACTTTTGCCACCGTTTCCAGCATGGGCCTGGTTCTGACGTTGGCTTGTTTTCCACAGTTGCCGGCAATTTATGCCGCACTGCTGTTGGTGGTTTGGCATGGCTTGGCCAAGGCGCTGTTGCTGCTGGACCTTGGCGAAAACTCTTCGGGACCATTAGGGTTGGTTACGTTGATGGCCGCTTTTTCCCTGATGTTGCCGCCATTCGGGGCGCCGCTTGCCCAAGGTGCCGCCTTGGCGGCGGCGGGGCGAAATCCGGCGACCACGGCGTTGCTTATCGCCGGAATCGTGTTTTCGTTGATTGCTTGGAGCCGTTATATTCTTTCGTGGCGACTTTTGGATTCATCCACCTTTTTTACGACAAAAGCGAGCCGACGCAAGGTGCTGGTCCAGGGGTTCCTGGCGGTTGGCGTATGGGCTTCTTCTTTGTTCAGCATCCCGTTGGCCAATTATTTTGGCGTACCGGCTTTGCAAGAAAATTTCAGCCGATTTGACGATGTGGCTCAAGGCAGCGCCAGTGTTTTTTCGCTTCAAGATTTTGCCGGCGTAAATCCGTTGATGGTATTTGCAGCAATAGCTGGACTATTCGTTTTAAGCTGGGGGTCAATAAAAATGCTGACGGCCCGAAGTTCTGTAAAGACGTTGCCGTTGCCGGAGCCCGTTGATGAATCGGCCGGGCAGTCGGACCTTACGGAGACAATGATTGACGAAGAAGCGCCGGCGGCCGACGAGGGCCAGGCGATGCTTCTGGCTGAAGCTGCGGCGACGACAGCAAATGAGTCGGTAGCGGGTACGGAAACGGAACCTATGGACGAGCTGATCCAACAATCGGAACCGCAGCCGGAGGCTTCGGCGGAAACCTTGGCGAATGGCGAGGCGGCGACAATCGCCTGGGGAGCCGTATTTCGTCGCTTCCCGGACGAACGGCGAATCGAACGTTATGCGACGATGATTGCCGGAGCGCTCATCGTCCTGATGTTTGAGGTGATCAATCGATGAATACAGTATTGATTGTGCTGGCCTGCCTGTTTGCGCCTCCCGTGCTGGGCGGTTTGACGGCGGGCTCAATGAATTATTGCCAGGCAAAAAAGGAAGGACGGCAACTCCCGTCCTTGTTTCAGACCTTTTCGACTTTTATGTCCAAGTTGCGGCAACCGGCGGCCGGACAGCGGTCGCTCCAATGGGCCTTGCTGTCATTGTCCTTTCAGATCGCCGCAATCGTTTTGCTGGGACTGCAAAAAACTTTGCCGCCGGTCCTGTTGCTGTATACCGCCGGGGCTTGGGTGCTGTTGTTTGCGACGTCGTTTCGGCCGGTTTCTATCAGCGGGCCGGATTTGACCCACGCTGTTCGTTCGCTGTTGACTCTGCAGCCCTTACTGTTTTTGGTTATGGCAGGACTGTACTTCGTCACGGGCGGTTTTTCCCTGCAGATATTACCGGAGATTCCAAGGGTTCTGGGCATTGACCTGCCGTTGCTGTGGTTGATTTTGCCGGTAGTTGAATATGAAACCCGACAAACCATGACAGCTTATTTTCCGGCTGACGGACCGTTGGCATCCGTTATGGCATTGACGCAATGCTATGCCAGCGGGAGCGTGCTGCTGCTGGCGGGCTTTTTTTGGACCCGTAGCGTAGCCGGAGCGATGGCGTGCGCCGTTATTTTGCAGATCTCCTTGAGTCTGCTCCGGTTCGTTCGAGCTCCGTGGTTGTCAAAACTTGCGGATTATTGGGGCTATGTCTACTTTACCGGTGTGGTGAATCTTTTGTGGGTTTACATAAAATATTGGCAGTAACGTTTCAGTAGCGCGGCCCCGGCGATTGGCGGGGGAAAACATCGTCAAGCCGGTTGAGAAGCTCTTCCGTGGCCTCCAGCGCTAACGGCAATGGTCCGCTGTAAATCCCCGCAATTTCCCTTGCGGACCGGTCGGCCCTGAAACGGCCAAAGCGGCTGTTCCGTTTGTCGAAATAGGTAAGCATCAGGGTGACATCGGTTTCTTCGATGATCTCATCCCGCAGATAATAGGTGAAGTTGCGCAGATGGGTAATCTCCAGAACAACGGCCCCGTCGGCAGCCTTTTCGGCAACCAGCTTTTCCAGAACTGCTTGATCCAGCGGAGTTTTCACGGCCGACGTCAAGATGATTTCATATTTGGGAAACCGAAACTGACTGCGTAGTTTGTTCAGCAACGCCGTATTCAGGTGGGAATCATTGTAGCCGCTCCGATCCACGATTTCGGGCAGTACGATTTTGACAGAATCGAATGCCTGTGCGGGAGACGGAGAAAACAGCAACCCGTTGAGGCTGAGTGACAGTACTACGATAAGCAGTAAGCGGTTACAGGTTCCGATCATTTTTTCGTCCTTCCTTCCCAGCGCGAAAGTATTTTTCTGTTCTTTACATTCGCCGGCAATTTTCAAAAAACCTGCCGGAACGTTTGACATGGTGCGTGGCCTTTGATAGGATGGAACATGTAGAAGGGTAGATCTTACAGATGATTTCAAGGAAAGCAGGGCAGGATGGGAAAGAAGCGCGACACTCCTGCGGGAGTGTTCTTTTTTTTGCCGACTGCAGAACTTGAAGCAAATCCGCCAGGAAATACCCGTCAGCCAATACAGGTAGAAAGGTAGGAACGAAAATGTCGATTCAACTGATCATCATTATCCTGTACATCGCGGTTCTGTTTGGGATCAGCTTTTATGCCAAACGATTGGCTGCAAACGGCAGTACGAACTTTTTATTTGCCGGGAGAAAACTGGGGCCGGGTTTGGTGGCGGTGAACGTGGCGGGGTTGGCGGTAGGCGCTGCGTCAACCATCGGTGTAGCGGAACAGGCTTTTTCTGTCGGGATCGCGGCCGGCTGGTATAATGGCGCCTGGGCGGCCGGAGCATTGGTTATGGGTATGGTTGCGGCGGCGCGCTACCGGGAAATGAATTGTACGACGGTACCGGAGCTGTTTGAACGGTACTATGATAAGAAAAGCCGCATTATTGCGGTTTTCGGCCTGATTGTTATCCAGATGGTGATCACGTCACTGCAGTATTTAGCGGGTGGCGCCATTCTTTCTTCCCTGTTGCCGGATATTTTTTCCTTTCAGGGGGGAATGATTGTCAGCGCCGTGGTATTTATCGGAGTGACTCTGATTGGCGGACTGTGGTCTTCCGGACTTTCCAATATTGTTAGTTTGATATTGATTTATATCGGTGTGTTGGCAGGCACCTTCGTGACTGTTGCACGTCAGGGCGGCATCGCGAACATCGCCGCGCAGTTGCCGCAAGGAACGGACTGGTTTTCACCGGTCGGCGGTATTGGGTTGGCAACGGTCATCGGCTGGTTTGTGGTCATGATCACGCAGACAATCTCGGCGCAGGGTCCGGTGCAAATCGCCTGCGGCGCCCGCGACGGCAAGGCGGCCCGTAACGGATATCTGTGGGGCGCATTGCTGATTTTCCCGATTGGTTTTTTGTGCGCCTTGATGGGCATGGCCGCCAAAGTCGCCTATCCCACCATCAAAGCGACCATGGCCTTGCCGCAGATCATCATGAGCCTGGATCCCCTGCTGTCGGGAACAACTTTGGCGGCGTTGTGGGCGGCGGATGTGTCTACCGCCTGCACGTTGCTGTTGGGAGCCGGCACCTTGTTTTCCCAGGATATTTACAAACGGTTTGTCGCTCCGACGATCACCGAGAGTAAGTATGTGGTTGTTAACCGGGCGGCTATTTTGGCTATCGGACTGATTACTCTTTGGCTGGCCTTCAATGCGGTCGGAATTCTGCGTACGATGTTGATCGGCCTGAGCCTGACCACTGCTTTCACCGTTGTCTTTCTGTTCACGGTGCTGGCTCCGGGTCTATGCCGGAAAAATTCCGCGTTCTACACCACTGTCGTCGGTATAGCTTCGCTGGCTGCTTGGCAATGGATTCCTGCTGTGCAGATTTTCGTCCATCCAATTTACATGGAATGGTTAGTTTGCCTGGCGACGTTCTTCCTGGTGGCGGTGCTGGATCAAGAAAAAATTCCGGAAGCCGCGCTGGCTTCCAAGTCGGCAGCTTGATCGGTTGCCGCGGCAAAGGGGGATGTTAAATGGTTCCGCTAACAAGTCTGGATGTTGGACGCGCTGCCCTGAAGATGGCGGTCACGGATAATCGGGCCGACGAGCAGGATTTGCGGCTGCAAATGTTTCAACAGCAGAATATCCAAGCCATTGCCATTGATTTTGGCGGCGAGTTTGTGCCATCCGTCAAAAAAATCATTGAGCGGGCGGTGGTGGCGGCGCAGCGGCAAGGGCTGGTTCCGTCCAACCATGTCGGCGAAGGTGCGGTTGCTGGCGCGACCAGGGCTGCATTGGGGCAGATTTCCGCCCAGGCGGTCGGTCTTTCCGTTGGTGGAAAAATTGGTGTCGCCCGTCACGGAGAACATTTGTGTGTGGCAATTTTTCTGGGCATTGGGGTTTTGAACCTAAACGAAGTAGCGGTAGGCTTGGCCCACCGCTCGCTTCCCGAGTGATTTTACGACTCGCTGTTGGTTAATGTTTCCGTTTGCTCTTTGCCGGTTCCGGGGATGCCGGCGCCGGTTGCCCTGCTTTTTGTCGACCGAACCACCAACTGGCCAGCAAACCGAGAACAATGACGGCCAGGCTGGTCAATTGGGCGGATTTCAGACCGAACGCCAACGTCCCGTAATCACCGCGCAAATATTCTAGGAAGAAACGGGCGACGGAGTAGAGTATCGCATAAAGGGCGAAAATTTGCCCTTTGGCATGCGGGACATAGCGAGCCAGCAGCAGCAAAACGAAGATAATGACGTCAATTTGGCCTTCCCAGACCTCTGTCGGCCACAATGGTTGCGCGCCGAATGTCGCGTGGGCCAATGTTCCGCTTGGATAGAGCAGGCCGAAAGCGCCGCCGGTGGGACTGCCGAATGCGTCGCCGTTCAGGAGGTTGGCCATCCGGCCGATTGACTGGCCGATGATCACTGCGGGCGCGGCAACAATATCCGCGAACTCCCAGGTGTCGATGCCGTGTTTTTTGGTGTACCAATAACCGACGAGAACACCGGCGATGACGCCACCCTGGATGGCCATGCCGCCTTGCCAGACGAAAGGGATTTCCAATAGATGATCCTTATAGTAGGCCCAATCAAAGAATAGCACATCCCAAAGGCGGGCCCCAACAATCCCGGCCAGTCCACAATATAGTCCCATGTCCGGTACGTGTTCATGCCAGCGTCCGTCCTGACGGGCCAAAAACCAGGCCGTGCCGGTGGCCAGGAAAATACTCAGACACATGATCAACCCATACATGCGGATGGGAAAATCGCCAATATGGAAGAGATATTGATGCATATGGAGCCTCCTACTTTTTCACAAATGTAAGCAATTGCCGGACGATTTGTTCCACTTTTTGACGCTCGGCGGCCAAGGCTGGGGAATCTTCGCACAAACATTGAATGGCATTGTTCTCCAACAAAAAAAGGCCGATTTTGTCGATGGCTGCGCGGACGGCGGCGATTTGTACGAGCAGATTGGCGCAGGGTTGATCTTCCATCAACATTCGTTCGATTCCGGCAATATGCCCGCGAACATTTTTTAACCGGGCTAAAACTTCGTCCTTGATCTGGGGGTCTGTCATAATGGTCACCTCCTTCTGAATCCCCCTGCGGGGGGTAGGGGGATGTTATAGAATATTATAACGGCTAGTTAGGAATTTTGGCAATTGGAGGAATGAACCATGCGAGAAAAGATGTTCAGTTTTGGATTTGGCAGTGCAACTATGGAACTAAGCCTGCCGGAAGAAAAAATCATTTATGAGATTGAAGGACGGCCGGCGGCGGCGATTGCCAATGCGTCGGACGCGGTGACGGCGGCCTTGCGCAACCCGATTGGGACGCCGCCCCTGAGAGAGATTGTCAAACCGGGTGAAAGCGTGGCGATCATCGTCAGTGACATAACACGAGCCTGGGTCAAATCCAACTTGTTTTTGCCGCCACTGTTGGATGAATTGAATGCCGCCGGCATCCCGGACCGGGATATTTTCATTGTGATTGCGCTCGGCGCTCACCGGCCCCATACGGAAGAAGAGGATGTGACTGTCTGCGGTGCCGGTGTATGCCACAGAGTCCGCGTCTATCAACACAATGCCCGGGACAAGGCGGGACTGGTTTATAGCGGCAAGACCTCCCGCGGCGTGGAAGTCTGGAACAACAAACGGGTTATGGAAGCCGACCGGATCATTCTGACCGGCGGCATCGTGTATCATTTGATGGCCGGATTCGGCGCCGGCCGCAAGGCGGTCATGCCGGGCATCAGCGGTTACGATACGATTCAGGCGAATCATCGGTTCTGCCTCCATCCGGAGGTGGGCGGCGGCCTTAATCCAAATTGCATGTCCGGGAAAACAGCGGGCAATGACATGCATGAAGACCAGATGGAGATTGCGGCCTTGGTGGACCCCGATTTTCTGCTCAATGTCGTGTGCACTCCGGAAGGAAAGTATGCCGGAATCTTTGCCGGGCACTGGCAGAAGGCCTGGGAAGAGGGGTGCAAACTGGTCGAACGGATTTATGGGATTCCGATTGAACAAAAGGCGGATTTGGTTATCGCTTCCGCCGGCGGCTTTCCCAAGGATATTAACCTGTATCAGGGGGCCAAGACGCTGGATAATGCCTATATGGCGACGAAATCCGGCGGGGTGGCGATTTGCTTCCTGGAATGCCGGGACATCATGGAGCCGGCGGAATTCAGCGACTGGTTCAAGTATCCGGATGCTCTGGCCTTTGAAAAAGCGTTGCGGGCGGCGTTTACCGTCCCGGGTTTTATCGCGTTCAAATGTATTTCCATTGCCCAGGATATTTCGATGATCGTGGTGACCAAACCGGAAAACGCGGAGTTTATCCGTAAAACCGGCATGATTCCGGCTGCTTCCGCCGAAGAGGCGATGCGGATCGCCCGCGAAAAAATCGGCCGCGATGACTTCACCATCGCGGTGATGAGCCATGCGGCCAATACGGTGCCAATTTTGAAAAGATAAGGATCAGGGATCAGATAATTTTTTTCGGTTCAAAGTTTATTGCGTCGCAGGCCACCAAGTGGCAGGCGGCGCTTTTGATTTGTCCCCGCGGCGCCATATGGGCGCCATCTCCGTGAATGTGGCCGAATACGCAGTACTCCACTTCATACTCCGCCAACAGGTCCGTAAAGCCGTTATCGCATTCCTCAAGATAGATGGGCGGGTAGTGCAACATGACGATGATACGATTGCAGCCACCGGCGTGGGCAGCAACCAGTGAAGTGCGGAGCCGGGAGACTTCCCGGCGGTAAACCGGTTCATCCTCCGGTTTGAAAAAGGGATCGCAGGGGGTAAGCCAGCCGCGGCTGCCGCATATTCCCCAGCCTTCAGCCCGGAAAAAATTATTGTGCAAAAAATATAGACTGGCCGGTGATTCCTGCGCCATTTTTCCCACGGTACCCCACCAGTAGTCATGGTTGCCGCGGACCAGTATCTTTTGTCCAGGCAACTCGGCAATGGCGGCTAGGTCAACGAGAGCCTCTTTCCATTTCATAGCCCAGGATGTATCCCCGGCAATCAACACCGTGTCTTCAGGCTGAATCAGATTTAGCCAGGATTGCCGGACTTTTTCCCAATGGTTTTCCCAGGCCGGGCTGAAACGATCCATGGGTTTCGTCGGCGGATTGCCGGATAAGTGCAGATCGGCGAGTGCGTAGATTGACATAGAATCTCCTAACAAAACAATGTTCCGCGTCGGGCGACTGCCCACTTTTATACTCTTTCCCGGAATTTATGAAAAATCCTGCAAAAACTCGTGCAACAGGCAGGGAAAAGACAAATGAATCCTGAATAAATACATGTGGTAATCAGAGAAGACAATTGCCTCCCCTGATTATTACTTTTGATCGCTGGCAAAGCGGCCTGGTATTCCTTGAATGGTCCTTTCAATCCGTAAGAAAGATCGGTGATATTGGGATATGCTGAAATTGGCCGTAATAGCCGATGATCTGACCGGCGCGAATGACTCCGGAGTACAGTTTGCCAAACATGGATTAACTGTCCACGTTTTCTTAAGTGATTCGTCGACAGGCATTGGCAATGCTCTGCCGGATGTTATGATTCTGGATACTGATAGTCGGGCGTTGCCGTCTGAGCAGGCTGCCGCCAGGGTACGGGCGACTGGGAAAATTGTCCGGTCGGCGGGTCCGGCAGTACCGGCGATTTTCAAAAAAATTGATTCGACGCTACGCGGCAACATCGGCGCCGAAATCGATGCGGCGCTGGCTGAATATGGACTCGCTTGGGCGGCAGTTGTACCGGCATATCCGCAAAATGGCCGAATTACGGTGGGGGGGTGGCATTTGCTGCGGCAAGTGCCGCTGGCAGAGAGTGAGGTGGCGCGCGATCCCAAGACGCCTGTTCACGAATCGGTGGTGCCGCGGTTGTTATCGAAGCAGTCCGTTAATCCCGTTGCCCATGTGGATCTGTCCGACGTATGCCGCGGAACAGATGCGATTAGCGGGCGCATTGCCGAGTTGCGCCGGCAGGGAAACCGAATCATTTCCTTCGATGCTTCGACCGCGACACATTTGCAGACGATTGTCGCGGCGCTGGCGGCGGCGAAAGAACTGCCACTTTGGGTGGGGTGCGCCGGACTGGCGGAAATGATTCCGACAGTCATGCGCTGGGAAAAGCAGCGCAGGCAGGTAGCGAAGAAAACCACCGGGCCGGTTCTGGCCGTGGCTGGCAGTGTCAGTCCTGTGACTGCCCGGCAGATGGAACGATTTCTGGCCGGCGACAATGCCCGGCTGGTTTCGTTGCGGGCTGAATCCTTGCTGACCGACGAGACGACGGAGTTGTCGCGCTGTATCCGCGAAGCGAAGGAATGGCTGAAGTTGGGACAAGATGTCCTGATCGCTTCGGCGGTGGATGCCGATGCCGTCGCCAGGGCCTGCGCGCTCGGGACTCAAAAAGGAGTGGGGCGCCAGGGCGTCAGTGAAAGAGTGGCCAGTGCCCTGGGATTAATTGTTCAGGACTTGATTGTACTGCCACTGGCGGGAATATTTCTTACCGGTGGCGATACGGCGGTTTCTGTTTGTCGTGCTTTGGGAGTCGAATCCATTGACATATTAACGGAAGTTTTACCGGGAATTCCGTTGGGGCAACTGGTTGGCGGCGACTGTCCGGGACTCCGGGTTGTGACCAAGGCGGGGGCGTTCGGCGATGATAATGCGATTGTGGAAGCGGTAAAAGTACTAAAGGGAAAAGGAGAATGAGCAATTTGAAACCGTTACTGGGGATTACGATGGGCGATGCTACCGGCTGCGGTCCGGAAATCATTGTGAAATCGTTGGGCGAAGCATCGTTTTACGACATAAGTCGGCCATTCGTCATCGGTGACGCAAAAATCATGAAACGGGCCGCGAATATTGTGGGCGCCGCAGTACAGATCCGAACCGTCGGGAATGTGAGTGAAGCGGGTAATACTTTTGGCGTGATTGACGTATTGGATCTGGACAACCTGCCGACGGATCTGCCGTTCGCCAAAGTCGACGCACGCGCAGGAAAAGCGGCGTATGAGTATGTGGCCCGCGGCGTCGACCTAGCCATGCGAAATGAAATTGACGCAATCGTCACCGCACCGCTGAACAAGGAGGCAATGAATCTCGGCGGCTTCCATTATGCCGGTCACACGGAAATCCTCGGGGCGTTGTCCGGCACGAAGGACTACGCGATGATGTTGGTCGGCGGGCCGCTGCGGGTTATTCACGTCAGCACCCATGTTTCGCTGCGGGAAGCCTGCAACCGGACGAAACAGGCGAGAGTGCTGAAGGTCATCGAATTGGCCGATGAATCCTGCAAACTATTGGGCTTATCGGAACCGCGCGTGGCGGTGGCCGGTTTGAATCCGCACGCTGGCGAAGGCGGGCTGTTTGGGACGGAAGAAATTGAAGAAATTATCCCGGCTATTGAGGCGGCCAAAGGCAAAGGCATCAACGTGTCCGGCCCGATCGCCCCGGATACGGTGTTTTATCGGGCGGCCCTGAAAGACCATTTTGATATTGTGGTCTGCATGTATCACGATCAAGGCCATATCCCAATGAAAGTGCTCAGCTTCGAAACCGGCGTAAACGTCACTGTGGGGTTGCCGTTTATCCGGACCTCGGTCGATCACGGAACGGCCTTTGGCAAGGCCGGCAAAGGAACCGCCGATCACCGCAGCTTAAACGAGTCCATTTTGTTGGGCGCCAAAATGGCGGAAACCCGTCGCAAAAAAATGATGGAACAAGGGGTGTGAACAATGTCCCAGCGGATTGTATCTTTGCCGTACGGAAAAGAAGAGGTTGCGGTTGCCATTCCGGAAAACCAATTGATTGGGGTATATTCCCCCCAGGACATTGCGCCGGTCGCCGACATCAAGACCGAAGTCCGGCGGGCGTTGGCCAATCCGATTGCTTCCCCGTCCCTGCGGGAATTGGTCAAAGGGAAGCGGAACGTGGTGCTCGTTGCTGATGACAACACGCGCCTGACTCCTACCGATCAACTGATTCCCATTCTCCTGGATGAGTGCAACGCGGCCGGCGTAGCCGACGAGCAGATCACGGTGATCATCGCTTTGGGTACGCACCGGTTTATGACGGATGAAGAAATCCTCGCCAAGTTTGGCGAAGAAACCGTACGGCGGGTTCAGATCAAAAACCATCCTTATAAGGATATGGCGGCGTTGGTGGACCTCGGCGCCACCGACAACGGTGGTCGTATTTTCATTAACAAGGATGTTGTCGAAGCCGATTTCAAAATCGGCATTGGCAGCATCGTGCCCCACCATATTCCCGGCTATGCCGGCGGGGCCAAGATCGTTCAGCCCGGCGTTTCCGGCGAGGATACCACCGCCTATACCCACCTGCTGTCGGTGCGGGCGCCGCGTTCCTATCTCGGGGTGTTGGAGAATCCGGTCCGGGCCGATCTGGACCTGATGGCCCGCAAAGTGGGACTGAATACGATCCTGAACACGGTGCTAAACCGCCACGGTGAAGTAGTCGAGGCCTTTTTCGGCGATGTGGAGCAGGCCTTCCGGGTCGGCGTGAAACGGGCAGCCCAGGTTTATGAAGTGGCGATTCCCGAGGAGGCGGATATCGTTTTATCCAGTTCGCATCCCTGTGACATTGAGTTCTGGCAGGCGCACAAGACGCTCTATCCGTCGGATCTGGCCGTCAAGGCCGGCGGAATCATCATTATAGTAACTCCCTGTTATGAAGGGGTGGCGAAAACTCACTGCGATATTCTGGATGTAACGTCGCATTCGTCGGAACATATTCGCAACATGGTTTCGGCCGGGCAACTCCATGATGAAGTGGCCGCTGCCTTGGCGATCGCCTGGGCCCAGGTCAAGGAACGCGAAACGGTGTTTATCGTCTCCGACGGCATTTGCGCCGAAGAAGCGACCAAACTTGGTTTCCGGCATTTCGCTTCGGCTCAGGCGGCGATGGATGCCGCCATCGCCGAAACGGGGCCGGCGGCCAGGATTACAGTTCTGACCCATGCGCCGGACATGTTGCCGGTAATCCGGAAATAAACAAGGAAGGAAGTGAAAACGAAATTATTCGTAAGAAGCCAAGGGCCAGTGAGGGGAAAGCAGATACACAACAGTGAGGAGGGTAATTTGAGAATGAAAAAATGGTTGGTAGTGGCATTGTGCGTCGCTTTGGTTGTGGCAGTGGCCGGCTGTGGCGGCGGGGACAAAAAAGCGGCGGCGCCGAAGACGGATGCCCCCAAGGCGAAAGTGTTGCGTGTTGGCCACACGCTTACTGACGATTCCCACTATGGGGTAGGCCTGAAAAAGTTTGCCGAACTGGTGAAGGAAAAATCCAAAGGCTCCCTTGACGTACAGGTGTTTGGCAATTCCAAGCTTGGGAATGAACGGGATCTGATCGAAGGCGTTTCCCTGGGTACCGTGGAAATGGCGCTGTCGTCGACAGGACCGCTGCCCAGTTTTTCGAAGAAATTCATGGTGTTCGACCTGCCGTTCATTGTGCAGGACCGGGCCAAGTTCTACCCGATCCTGGACGGGAAAGTCGGCCAGGACATGCTGGATTCGCTGGGCTCCAAAGGCATCAAGGGATTGGTGTTCTTTGAAAATGGCTTCCGTCACATGACCAACTCGAAACGACCCATTAACAAACCGGAAGACATGGCCGGTTTGAAGATGCGGCTGATGGAAAACCCGGTTCACATGGAAACCTTTAAGGTGCTGGGCGCCAACCCGTCGCCGATGCCGTTTGGCGAGCTGTTCACCGCTCTGCAGCAAAAAACGATGGATGGGCAGGAAAATCCGCTGTTGATCATCAAAACCAGCAAGTTTTATGAAGTTCAAAAATATCTGGCCTTGACCGGGCACTTCTATTCTCCCGCCGTATTGATGATCAGCGATAAATTGTTCAAGAGCCTGACGCCGGAACAGCAAACCGCGCTGCTGGACGCCGCCAAGGAAGCCCGTACCTTTGAACGCAATTTCATTATCGAAAGCGAAAAGAAACTGGTCGACGAACTGAAGGCGGCCAAAATGGAAGTGACGACACCGGACAAGGCGTTGTTCCAGAAAGCCACCGAATCTGTCTATAAGAAATTTGAGGCCGAAATCGGCAAGGATCTAATCGATCAAGTCCGGGGCGTAAAATAGCAATATTGGCTGGGGGACAGGCAGCACCGCCTGCCGGCGGCATTGCCTGTCCACTGCTTTCAGGTTGGGAGGGATAGTCTTGCCGCGTTGGCTGGATAATATTGAAGAGTATCTTTTGCTGGTATTGTTTCCACTGATGGTTATCGTTGTGTTTGTGGCGACCTGTGTTCGCTATCTGACGGTCATGTCATTGTCCTGGGCGGAAGAAGTCGCTCGTTATTCGATGGTGTGGATTGCCTATATTGGAGCCAGTCTCGGAATCAAAAGAAATGCCCATCTGGGCGTGGAAGCCGTATTGTTACTGCTGCCCAAGGGTTCACGCAAGTTTTTTGATTATCTTCGTTATCTTATTATTATTTTGTTCAATCTTTTGATCGCCTATTATACTTTTCAGATCATCCAGTCCCAGGTTTCCACCGAACAGGTCAGTCCCTCCCTCCGAATTCCCATGTGGTTTGCCTATGGCGCCATTCCGGTCGGTTCGCTTCTGATGGCCTGGCGCTGTTGCCAAATGATGGCCAAAGTCGCTCAGCCGGATCCGGTCGTGGCGAAGAAGGAGGGGTGACACGATGGGAATGGAAGCGATATTGTTCGGAATTTTTGTCATCTTGCTGATCGTTAACGTGCCAATCGGCGTTGCCCTCGGTCTTTCGGGAATCGCGGCGCTGCTGTTCGGCGATATGCCGACGCCGCCGCTCGTGGTGGCGCAACGTATGTTCACGGCCGTCGATTCCTTTCCCTTCATGGCCATTCCCTTTTTCATGATTGCCGGCGGCTTCATGGAAACCGGCGGCATGTCGCGGCGCCTGGTTGATTTTGCCAAAGCACTGGTAGGAACGATCCCCGGGGGCTTGGGTATCATAACGGTTATCGCTTCGGCGTTTTTCGCGGCGCTGTCCGGATCCAACCCGGCGACGGTCGCGGCCATTGGGTCCATCATGATTCCGGCCATGGTCAAAGCGGGATATCCCCTGGATGTGGCGGCAGCGATGGCAGCCGCGGCGGGAACGCTAGGCGTCATCATTCCGCCGAGTATTCCCATGGTTACCTACGGCGTTGTCACCAATACCTCCATCGGCGATTTGTTCGTGGCTGGTTTCGTGCCGGGGCTGCTCATTGCGGCCGCCTTGATTGGCATTGTGTTGTGGCTGGCGAAAAAACATGATTTACGGGGCGGCGAACCGACCTCGCTGAAGAAAGTTCTGACTACCGGCAAAGATGCACTGCTGGCCCTGTTTATGCCAATTATTATCCTGGGCGGAATCTATGGCGGTATCTTTACCCCGACAGAAGCGGCTGCCGTGGCGACGGTATATGCGTTTATCGTCGGGATGTTCGTGTTTCGGGAAATCGGTCTGGCCGATTTGCGGGGGATCATTATGAAGGCGGCGGTGAGTTCGGCGGTGGTCATGTTTGTCATTGCCACGTCCTCGTCGTTTTCCTGGCTGCTGACATCGTTACAGGTCCCGGAAAAAGTGGCGAGCGGCATGCTGGAAATATCGCAGAATCCGACGGTGATCCTGCTACTGTTGAACTGCATTCTGCTGTTTCTGGGGACTTTTCTTGAAACACAGGCAATTATTTTGCTGGTAACGCCGATCATTTTCCCGCTGGCGATGAATCTTGGAGTGGATCCGCTGGTTTTGGGCATCGTGATGGTTGTCAACACTTCAGTGGGTATGATTACGCCGCCCATGGCAGTTAACCTGTTTGTGGCCTGTACGTTATCGGGATTGTCAATCGAGAAAATTTCCAAACGTATTTTACCGTTTTTATTTGCCGAGATTGTCATCCTGCTTCTCATCACCAATGTTCCTTTACTGTCCCTGGCTTTGGTGAAGTTGCTCAAATAGCCCGCTTGGGGGCGAGGTCATGCAAAAAAAATTGCATCATGTTCATGCCTTGGTTTTCACATTTTTGCTGGTAAGTGGTTTTTTACTTCATTTTCCGACGCTCCGGGGACCGTTGGCAGCCTACCGTCTGCTGATTGTCCAGGTTCACGGGTGGGTCGGCGAATTATTCTGCCTGTGTCTGGCTTTTTATGCCGCTTTTCTTTTGCTCCGACGCCAGCGTGGCTGGCCGCGTGAAAGATATCGTCGATTTGTAGGTTTCGCATTCCTGCTCATGTGCGTCGAGGCAGTCAGCGGTTTGGTCGTGCTGCGCAAAGCGGTCTGGGGACCGCTGGCGATTGCCTACGCCCTGCAACTGCACCGCTGGTTGGCTTATTTTGCTTTGCCGGCGGTGCTTTGGCATATCTGGGCGGTTTGGCCGGCGGCAGCACCGGGCAGCCAGTCCCAAACCCGCCGCCGTTTTTTTGCCTGGCTAGCCTCTGGGCTAACCGGACTTTGGGCGGCATTGTTGCTGGGAGAATTGATTTCCCGGAATCGGCCGCAAAATATTCGTGGCAACGCCAACTGCGATGCTTTTTTGCCGGCGCCGGAACCGTCTCCCGAATCCAGGCTGCCCATCGGTGGCGGGATGAAGGGAAAATTCGGCGAATATAGCGTGGTGAATTTTCTGCCGTTCTTGCACCAGGATACTTGGCGGTTTACGATGGATGGACTGGTCAACCGTTCGCTGAGTTTTCGCTGGGAGGACTTCGTCCGGCTGCCCCGCAAGGTTCAGGTCAGCGACTTCCACTGCGTGGAAGGGTGGTCCGTCTTCAATATTACCTACGAGGGGTTGCTGGTCGCGGATTTGCTGGCCCTGACCGGAATCCGTCCGGAAGCGCGGTATGTAAAGTTTTATTCCGCGGATGGCAGCTATGCGGACGCTCTGACGCTAGAACAGGCCCAGTTGCCGGATGTGATGATCGTCCTGCTCATGGACGGCAAGCCGATTCCTCGGGTTCTGGGCGGTCCGGCCCGCCTGATCGTGCCGCGGATGTATGCCTATAAAGCGGTCAAATGGGTGACCCGGATCGAGCTGATCGATCAACCGTATTTGGGGTATTGGGAATATCATGGATTTGAGTCCGATGCCTGGGTCGGCATATATTAAAAGAAGAGAGGTGCAACGATGACGCGTGCGAAGGTTACCATTCCGTATCTGTTTGAGAAGAAAGCCAAAAAAGAACCGATCTCCATGCTGACTTGCTATGATTACCCGATGGCCCTGCTGGAAGAGAAGGCGGAAATCGACATCGTTCTGTGCGGCGATTCGCTGGGGATGACCGTGTATGGTTACAACGGCACCCTGCCGGTGACCATGGACATGATGGTCGTCCATGCCGCCGCTGTGACCCGGGGAGCGCCGACGGCATTTGTGATCGGCGATATGCCATTCCTGTCCTATCAGGTGTCCAAAGAGGAAGCCGTACGCAATGCCGGGCGCTTTATGCAGGAAGCTGGAACCGACGCTGTCAAGCTAGAGGGCGGCGCTATCATGGCGGATACGGTGCGGGCCATTGTCAACGCCGGCATCCCCGTGATGGGCCATATCGGCCTGACTCCGCAATCCATCTCTTCCCTGGGTGGCTTCAAGGCGCAAGGCCGCAATGCGGAGTCGGCGTTTCGGCTGATTGAGGATGCGGCGGCCCTGGAGGCGGCCGGCGCCTTTTCGATCCTGCTGGAAGCGATTCCGCCGGAGATTTCCCGTATTATTACGGAGAAAGCCAGGATTCCGATCATTTCGATTGGCGCCGGACTTCCCTGTGACGGGCAACTGCTCATCGTTCACGACATGCTGGGGTTCTTTGACCGATTCACACCCAAATTCGTCAAAAAATACGCCGATATGAACGGTGCCATCTTCCAGGCCATGCAGCAATACAAGGAAGAAGTTCGGCAACAGACGTTCCCGGGCAAGGAACATACCTATGGAATGCCGGCCGAGGAAATGGAAAAGCTGCGGAATATGCTGAAGTAGACAGAGAAAGTTCTGGATGAAAACGGGGCTGAGAAAACTTTCCGCAAGTTTTCCCAGCCCCGAATCTATTGTTTAAAGGTGTAGTTAGCGGCAATACTCTGCCGATCCGGTTAAGACCGAATTTCAAACACTTTGGTCAATCGCGTCAGTTCAAACAGATCCTTGACCAAGCCCTTCATTCCTTTGATAATAACGCTGCCGCCATTTTGCAGGGCCCGTTTCTGGATCGCTACAAGGGTTCCCAGACCGGAACTGTCGATATAGTCGACATTACCCAAATCAACGATAAAAGTTTTATGACCGCTGTCGATATAACCGATCAGACTTTCCCTGATCTGCGCCGCTTCTTCCACGTAAATACTGCCGGAAAGCATTACCAGAACATCTTTGTCGTTGACAGTGATCTCCTGAATCATGGAACAGCCCCCTTTATCCATAATGATGATAGCGTTCGGGATATAGCTGATATATTATTCGTTTTCCTGTTGGAAGAGGCAGTTTTTATTCTATTTTTACATTCGGCATTCTGATGGGATTTCCTGCAAACGGGAGCCCGAGAATCAAGAAAGTAAATTGAAATTTATTGGTGGCGCAACGAATAACGATATAAAATATAGACATTGGAAGACAGTCAGTGAATCTGGATTTTTGGATTGGCAGGTGTCCCATGCAGAACTTGAAAACCATGCTTCCGATCGCAACCCCAGACGGGCCGGAATCCTCCAAAACAAATATGGCTCAGGCCCTGGGCGAAATTGCGGCCAAAGCCGCTGGTGCTATTTTTTCGCTGGATGACCAGTACCGCTATACAGGATTTAACCAAGCGCATGCGGCATTCATGCGCAATCTCTATGACGCCGAGATCGAGATCGGCCATAGCTTGGCGGAATACATGACCGCTCCGGAGGACTGGCGAGCGGCCAAACATAATCTGGACCGGGCATTGCGGGGAGAAACCTTTCTGGAGACGGCCTATTCCGGAAAAGATTCCTTGCATCGCGGTTATTTTGCGATCGTTCACAATCCCGTACATGATGCAGCGGGAACCATCAAGGGAGTGTCCGTGTTCGCCCAGGACATCACGGAGCACCGGCAGCTGCAGGAAGCGGAATTGCGCAAGAGCGAGCAACGTTTCCGCACGATTGCCGACTTCACGTACGATTGGCAATATTGGATTCTGCCGGACGGAACGCTGGAATATGTTTCGCCGTCCTGTGAGCGGATTTCCGGCTATAATGCAGCCGAGTTCCGGCAGAATCCCCAATTGTTGCAGGATATCATCCATCCAGAAGATCGGGAGATGATGCGGCGCCATTTTGAGGCAGTCCACTGTGAGGTGGAAACGCTTTGGGAAGAATTGGATTTTAGGATTGTCGCCCGATCCGGGGAAACCCGCTGGGTTAATCATGCCTGCCGACCGGTCTACGATTCCGTCGGCGAGTATCTCGGCCGGCGAGCCAGTCTGCGCGACATCACGCATCGCAAGATCCGGGAGCGGGAATTGCGGACCATGCAGCTGGCGGTGGAAAACGTGGCCGCATCGGTAATCATCACTGATCGTGACGGCAATATCGAATACGTAAACGCCAAATTTACGGAAATCACCGGGTACACGTTAGTGGAAAGCATCGGCCGCAACCCACGTTTTCTCAAGGACCCCGACAAGCCTTCCACCGCGTATAGAGAACTTTGGGAGACCATAACGCAGGGGGATTCCTGGCAGGGAACCGTACGAAATGTGAAAAAGGATGGTTCCTATTACTGGGAATCGGCGATCATTTCGCCGGTTCGCGACGAAACCGGCCAAATCAGCCGATTTGTGGCGGTGAAAGAGGATATCACCGAGCGGCTGCAGTCCGAACAGGCATTGCGAGAACGGGAAGAACAGTTCCGGCGTCTGGTGCAGAAGACTCCGCTGCCGCTGGCCTTCGTGAATCAGGCCGGCGATGTCGGCTATATCAATGACCGCTTTACTGGAACTTTTGGTTACACGTCGGAAGATCTGCCGAATATTGAAGAATGGTGGCGGCGGGCCTACCCGGATGAAAAATATCGCCAGTTCGTCCGAACAAAATGGGAGGAAGCGCTGATTCGGGCAAGCCAGGATGGAACAGATATTGAAGCCGGTGAATACAGGATTGTTTGTAAAAATGGCGGGCAGCGGATTGTGGAGATTTCGGGAATTCTCATGGGCGAGAATGTGCTGGCGGCCTTCACCGACACCACGGAACGGCGCCGGCAGGAACGACTCCTGAAAGCCTTCTACGAGCGCAAAAAGAAAAATGATTTGTTGAATGAACTGATTCTGGAAAAACTGCCTTCCAAACAAACTTTACGAGCCAGTGCCCGAATGTTGGGAATGCGCGTCATTGAACCGTTCGTATGCTATCTGGTCATGATCGAATCATATCGGGGAGAACCGTGGCAATTTTGGTCCGAACGGCGGGATGAAATACAGACATTGTTGGATAATCTGGTCGACGAATTGGCGGACGAAGATTGCGTCAGTTGGGAAAGCGCCGAAGGCATCGGCCTGCTGTCCTTCGACGGGCTGGAATTATTGCTGGACAAAGATGCGCAGCTGCGACGGGCGGAGAAAATTCAACAAGCCGTTGCCCGCTTTGCACCGGATTTTTCGGTTTCCGTCGGCATCGCCGAACGCGGCATGACCTTGACGGACTTCGGCGGCCGCTACCGCCAGGCGCTGTTGGCGGTGACGACCGGGCGCAGAATCTGGCCGGGACAGCAGCGGTATCATTATCTGGACATGGGCGTGTTCCAACTACTTCCCTTCCTACAGAACCGGCAGCAAATCGACGCCTATATCGAGCGAACCCTAGGGAAACTGCTGAGTTATGACAACAAAAAACGGAAAGAATACCTGGAAACACTAGTGTTGGTGGTCGACAGTAATAATTTGAAGGAAACGGCCGATGAATTGGGCATTCACTACAAGACGCTGATGTTCCGCAAGCAGCGGTTGGAAGAAATTCTTGGAGTCTCCCTGGACGAATTTTCCGTCCGTATGGCCGTGGCGACAGCCGTGCACCTCATGAAGCTGCGCGACGAAAACGGCGACTGATCACTGAGATGAAGGTAAAACCCTTCTTTTTATCTCTGAGAGATAAAAAGAAGGGTTTTTTTGTGTGGTTTTTTGGGTAACGTTTCGAATGGCCAGAAACCGCCAGACACTCTACAATTAAACTAAAGGTTAATCAAGAAACTTGGCAGCGATACAAGTGTAATTATCCTCAAGGCTGAAAAGGTTCAGCCGGAGAGTGATTTCATTTCGCGAGGGGCGGTGGGGATGAAACAGGAGTCATATGAAATCTGGCGGCATCAAGAAAGTCAAACCTGGCGAGTATTTACCAATATGACGCAGGAGCTGAGCCAGACCTTGGCGAGTACCGGATGGAATCCGGTTGTTCAGTACAAGGAAACTGTGGACGCCGAACAGGAGGGAATGTGCCCGGAAGAACTGATGCGACGCGTTAGTCGAGCCAATCCCAAGAAATAAACGCAACGAACGAAGTGCCCGAAATAAACGAAAATGATGAGAAACAAAAAGGAGTGAACGAAATGAGAGTCGGGATGAAAATCGGTCTGGGCTTTTTAGTGGTCATATTGGTATTAGCGGTGATGGGTGGAGTATCGTTTTATTCTGCCGGCAATATCGCGGATCAGGTTGGCGGCATAGACCGAGCCAGCGAGCGCATGGAAAGGGCGAGCGCCGTGGACAAGGCGTTTACGGAAGGAGTAGTGGCACTTAGAGGTTATATGGTGTATGGGCGGGAGGATTTTGTCAAACAATTTGACGACAAGATGGACGAGGCAATCAAGGAAGCCACGGCGTTGTTGCAAGTGGTCCGCCCCGAAAAAAAGGCTGAAACTGAAAAACTGGTCGCCAATATTAAACAATATAAAACCGATATCCAGGGCAAATTAATTCCGGTAGCCAAACAGGCCATACAGGAAAAAAACAGTGCCAACGTGGATGCAGCGAAACTCCGGGGCCTCGAAGAGCGGTCAATACAGGTTGGGATGACTCTAGTGTCGGTTACGGAGGCCATTAATAAAGCCACTGCCACACAAGTGGCGGAAAACCGAAAAATTATCAACGAACGGATTGACCAATCGACTGCCACTGTCGGCACGGTCAAGACCACGACGATTATCCTCAGTATCATCGCCTTGTTGCTGGTTGTCGGCATCAGCTTCTTCCTGACCCGGATGATCACCAAGCCGCTGGCAATCGTCAGCGCCCGCCTGGATGACATGGCCAATGGCCACTTCGACCGGGATATCGATCCTCACTACCTGATCCGCAAGGATGAATTCGGTGATATGGGCCGCGGGTTTGACCGGATGCTGAAGAGCATGCGTCAACTGATCGGCCAGGTGTCGCAAAGCGCGGAACAGTTGGCGGCTTCTTCGGAAGAACTGACCGCCAGCGCCGAACAGTCGGCCCAGGCTTCCAACCAGGTGGCGGCATCCGTGACCGATATGGCGCATGGCGCCGAAAAACAAGTCGAAGCAGTCAATGATACCTCGGCGATTGTGCAGGAAATTTCGGCGACCATGGAACAATTGGCGGCCACCGCCCAGGAAATGTCCGGCAAGGCCGGCGCCACCGCTCAGGCGACGGTGGCGGGACAAAGCTCAGTCGACCGGGCGATCAGCCAGATGAAGAACATCGGCGAAGAAGCGCAAAGGGCGCAAGGCGCCGCCGGCGATCTGGAAGCCGGTTCGCGGCAGATTGAAGTCATCGTCGGTCTCATTTCCAGCATCGCCGGCCAGACCAATCTGCTCGCACTGAACGCGGCGATCGAAGCCGCACGCGCCGGCGAGCAGGGGCGAGGATTCGCCGTGGTGGCGGAAGAAGTCCGCAAGCTGGCGGAACAATCGGAGCAGGCGGCCCGTCAGATCAAGGAACTGATTGGCGCCAATGACAACAATATCCGGAACGTGGTCGGCGTCATTGGCAATACCATCCAGGAAGTCGACCAGGGCGTCAACCTGGTCGGACAGGCCGGCGCCGGTTTCGGTGAGATCCGTACGCTGGTGGAGTCCGTCACCCGGCAGGTCGGGGAAATTTCGAAGGCGTTGGGTGAGATTGCCGTCGGCAGTCAGCGGATCGTGGAATCCATGAAGTCGGTGGAGTCGGTCAGCCGCAACGCCGCCGCGGAAGCACAGAATGTATCGGCCGCTACCGAAGAGCAATCGGCGTCGACCGAAGAAATCGCTTCCGCCAGCCAGGCGCTGGCCAAACTGGCTGGCGAACTGCAGACGGCGATGGGAAAATTCCGGATATAAGAAAAAAAGTAATGACACGGGCCGTCACGAAAGCTGGCGGCCCGTTCGATGAACCGGACCGGGAGACTGTTCGACAACGAAGAACGATACTGCTGAATCACGGAGGATGATGCGATGTTGGGAGCAAATTTCGAACTGCAGCAGAGGGTTAACCGGGAAAATGAACTGCTGCGCCGATTGCAGAAATTGTCGGGAAAATTGTTGCGCCAGACGGATAAAGAGCTCCTGCTTCAGGAAATTCTGCATCATGCGACTCAGTTCATGGGTGCCGCCAATGGCGGGATTTCGCTGTTGGATGAGAAAGAACCGAAATGGACGGTTTTACGGTATGGTGTGGGAATTCAGGCTGCCCGCATCGGTTTTCGGCTACCGGTGACGGAAGGATTGGCCGGCGAAGTCTGGCGAACAGGCCGGGTTCAAATTGTCGAGGATTACCGGGTCTGGCCGCACCGTGTCGCCGATCCGCAACTGGACCGCATGACTACGCTCATCATGGCGCCATTGCAGGTGTCAGGAAAAATTGTCGGTATGATCCAGATTTCCTGGAACGACAGCCTGTTTCCGGTCAAAGGGGAAACATTGGCGGCGTTCGACCAGTTCGTCGCCTTTGCCTCCATCGCTCTGGAAAACGCGACTTTGTTCCAGCAGGTGCAAGCTGAACTGTACGAACGGCGCCAGGCCGAAGAAGCTTTAAAAAATGAGCAGGCATTCACCCGGGCGGTCATGGATAGTGTTCCGGGGATGTTGTACCTGTATGATGGCGACGGGCGGCTGATCCGCTGGAACAAGCGGCATGAAACCATGACCGGCTATTCCGCCGATGAAATCCGGGGAATGCATCTAATGGAATGGTTCGCGGTGGATAAAAAAGTTCAGGGAATGGTCGTCAAGGAAGCCGCCAAAGCAATGCAAGGCAACGCAACAGAATTTAGAGTGGATCTGCGGCGCAAGGATGGAACGCCGCTAACAATGTTTTTCACGGCTGTCGGCCTGACCATCGATGACAAGCCCTATCTGACGGGAATTGGCATTGACATTACCCGGCTGACCGAGGCGGAGAATGCATTGCGGGAAGTCAACGAGACATTGGAACGCCGGGTGGAGGAACGAACCCAGGACCTAAACGCGCTAAATCAGGAACTGACAGCCATGAACGAAGAAATGACGGCGATGAATGAAGAATTGACGGCGATGAATGAGTCCCTGCTCCATGCGAATGATCAGCTGCAGCAGGAAGTGTCGGAACGGCAGCGGGCGGAAAACGAGTTGACGGCAGCCCTCGATCATCAAAAAAGCATGCAGGACTACCTGATCCAGTCGGAAAAGATGGCGGCCCTGGGTGGGCTGGTTGCAGGGGTTGCCCACGAGATCAATACCCCGGTTGGCGTTGGCGTCACTGCCGCCTCGCATCTCAAACAAATCACGGAGCAGTTTCGGGAATTGTGCACGACCGGCGCGCCGCGCCGTAAAGATATGGCGGATTATCTGGAGGATATGACGGAGGCCGCCGACATCCTGCTGAAAAATCTGGAACGGGCCAGCCAGTTAATCAAAAGCTTCAAGCAAGTTTCGGTGGATCAGGCCAGTGAAACCCGGCGCACCTTCACGGCTCGGCAATATCTCGGCGAAGTTTTGCTGAGCATGAATCCGCGCCTGAAAAAGACACGGCACGAAATTCAGGTCGACTGTGACGACCATATCGAAATTGATGGCTATCCCGGCGCGTTTGCGCAAATTATCACCAATTTGGTGATGAATTCATTGGTTCATGCCTTTGAACCGGACAGCGCGGGCAAGATCGACATTTCTCTCCATAAGCAGGCCGACGAGATTCACCTGACTTATTCGGATAACGGCCGGGGAATTCCGGCGGAACATTTGCCGAAAATCTTCGATCCGTTTTTTACGACCAAGCGGGGCTGCGGTGGTACCGGCTTGGGTCTATCGGTGGTCTACAATATTGTGGTACAAAATTTTGGCGGGACGATCGTCTGCACTAGTGAAGCTGGGCAGGGGACGACTTTTTCCATTCAATTTCCCGCCCAGGGGATGAGGTGAAAATATGGATCGACTGCTGTTTGCGGAGGATGATGACGGCAACGAGATTCTGGATGAGATTATACGACCGGCGGGGAAATGGAAGATCCTGATTGTCGATGATGAACAGGATGTTCACGACGTGACTGTACTGGCCTTGAAACGGCTGGAATTCGAGTCGCGGGGGCTGGAGTTCCTCAGCGCTTATTCGGCGGCGGAAGGAAGGGAACTGCTCCGGCGGAATCCGGACGTGGCGATCGCGTTGCTCGATGTGGTGATGGAAAATGACAATGCCGGGTTGCAACTGGTTCGTCAGATCCGGGAAGAGCTGAAAAACGACCGAATCCGGATTGTCCTGCGGACGGGACATCCCGGCCAGGCGCCGGAAGAACGGGTCACGCTGGATTATGACATCAACGATTATCGGGAAAAAACCGAACTGACGGCCCGGAGCCTGCGGACGGTCGTGATCAGCGCGCTGCGTTCGTTTCGGGCGTTATCGACGATCCACAATCTGAACCAGGAAATTGACGCCACCCAGCGGGAGCTGCTGTACGCGCTGGGAGAAATCGCCGAAAATCGTTCCGTGGAAACCGGACACCATGTCCGGCGAGTGGGGGAGATTTCGGCCCTGTTGGGCGAAAAGTGCGGCTTGTCCCAGCCAGAAGTGGATTCGCTCCGCTTGGCGGCCGCCATGCATGATCTCGGTAAACTGGCGGTCGACGATGCGATCCTGAACAAACCGGGGCCGTTGACGGACGATGAATTTGCAATCATGAAGACTCATAGTCAGCTCGGTTATGAGCTGTTGTGCCGGTCCAGACGACCGCTTTTACAAATGGCAGCCACCATCGCCAGGGAACATCACGAGAATTATGATGGCAGCGGCTATCCCCGGAGGCTCCATGGCGAAGACATCAGTCAATACAGTCGAATCGTGGCGCTGGTCGACGTGTTCGATGCACTGGGAACCAAACGTATTTATAAGGACCCGTGGCCAGCGACGAAGATCTTCGAGCATATCCGCGACGAAGCCGGTCGCAAGTTCGACCCGGCTATCGTGAAACTCTTCATCGACCATATCGATGAAATCCGGCAGGTTGCCGAACAATACCGGGATCCGTGACCAGCGGCGCAACTGCTCAGCGGAATGCGCCGTAAAAAATAGATTCCTGCCCGTGAATAGCAATAACGACAAGGAGGATGATTTCATGTTCCAATCAATCCGAACCAAACTGATCGTATTCGTTGCCGTCATGCTCGTGGTTGTGGCTGCGGCAACCATGGGCGCCGTACTATATTTTTTCACGGATTACGCCGATTCATCCGCTAAGGAACAAGCCCGTTCCGGAGTTGAAGGGTTGAACAACCTGTTGGAAGAGGCTAAACAGGACATGAAAGCCAAAGCGCTGATGCTTGCCGCCAATCCGGACGTGATCCGGGCGGTCGAGGCGAAAGATACGGCGCAGGTGTTGGCCGTGATGAATCGAATCCTCAAGGATGCACCAATCGATTCCGTCATGATTGTGGATGCCACTGGCCGGGTTATTGCCCGCGTGCATGAACCCACCAAGCACGGCGATAGTGTCATCAATCAAAAGGGGGTCAGCGAAGCCCTGAAGGGGAACGCCACCGCAGCGATCGAGCCGGGAACGACTGTCAAACTGTCGGCCAAGGCCGGCGCGCCGGTGCGCAATGACCAGGGACGTATTGTCGGCGTCATCTCGCCCGGCGTCACCCTCAGCCGCAACGAAACGGTGGATGATGCAAAGAAAAAGTTCAAGATCGACGCTACCCTGTTTCTGGGTGATGTTCGCGAGTCCACCACCATCGTGTTGAATGGTCAGCGTCAGGTGGGAACCAAGCTGGATCCGAGAATCGCGGATTTAGTTTTGAACCAGGGAAAACGGTTTGACGGCGAGGCCACGATCCTCGGCATGTCCTATCTGACTTCGTATGAACCGATTGTCGGACCGGAAGGAAAACCCATCGGCGCTTTGTTTGCCGGGAAATCCCTGGCCGATGCCCATGCCGCCCGCAACAAGATGGGCGTGGCGGTGGGCGTGGCTACGCTGTTGGCGCTGGTCCTGGCATTTGTAGCCACGATGTTCATGGCGCGACGCATCACCGGGCCCCTGCTCAAACTGGGCGCGGCGGTCGGCGGGGTGGCGGGCGGTGATCTGACCCGTACAGTGAAAGTTGAGAGCCGCGACGAAGTTGGCGTATTGTCTCACGATTTCAACACGATGGTTGGTGAACTGCGCAAACTGGTCAAGCATGTCCATGAGCTGTCGCAGACACTGGCGGCCTCATCCGAGGAATTGACGGCGAGCGCCGAGCAGTCCGCTGATGTGAGCCACCAGGTCGCCCAGTCGATCACGGAAGTGGCGGAAGGGGCATCCCGGCAGCTGGGCGCGGTCAATGACACTTCGGCGGTTGTGCAGGAAGTTTCGGCGAGCGCCGAGGAAGTGGCGGCCACTGCCGATACGATCAATGGGTTGAGCCATAAATCGACGCAGGCTACTCTGAACGGCAGCGCTGCGATTGAACGGGCCGTTCAGCAGATGGACCAGATCGGCGCCGGCAGCAACGCTGTCAACGACGCCGTGGAAAAACTGGCGGCATCTTCTAAGCATATCGGGGAAATCGTGAACGTAATCTCGGGCATTGCCGGCCAGACCAACCTGTTGGCGCTGAACGCGGCAATTGAAGCGGCGAGGGCCGGTGAACAGGGCCGCGGTTTCGCGGTGGTCGCCGAAGAAGTCCGCAAACTGGCCGAGCAGTCGGAGTCGGCGGCGAAGGAAATCACCGAACTGATCAATCAGAATAAGACAGATATCCAAAAAGCGGTCCAGGCAATGGAAACGGCCAAAGGGGCGGTCCGGACCGGCATTGAAGTCGTGAATGCCGCCGGCGTCACCTTCCGGGACATTTCCCAACTGACGGACGAAGTATCGACACAGATCACCGGCGTTTCGGCAGCGATCAGCGAGATCGCCAAAGGCAGCGAAAACATCGTGACGTCGGTCCGCGATATCGAGAACGTGAGCAAACAATCGGCCGGACAGTCGCAGAACGTGTCGGCGGCGGCTGAAGAACTGACGGCTTCCATGACTGAAATCTCCACATCCAGCCAGAACCTGGCCAAGATGGCCCAGGAACTACAGGCAGCCGTGGACAAATTCAGCATGTAGCGGCGAACCTGGGCCGGAGCACCGTTATTGTCACTGTTCCGGCCCACTTTTTCTCTCGATGTCATTACTATGGGGCGAGGTTGTCGTAACCATCATTTGGGAGTACAATGTCCATAACAGGGTATAAATGCGAAAACTTCTTATTGTCACTGACGATTGCCTTCGCAGCATGATCATAGGCGGGTGTATCGATGAAACTGGGGACGCGGATTGCCATATCGCACTCCCTATTCGGCTTGATCGCTATATTTGCGATTTATCTGCTGGTAGATCAGGTTTGGGTAAAAACCTTTGACCAGCTGGAACAAAAAGCGGTCCGGGAAAATGTCAACCGGGCCCGTCTCATCTGGGGCAAGGAACAAAAGACTCTGCAGTCGATCGTGGGAGACTGGGCGCCGTGGGATGATCTGTACGAGTTTGCCCGGAATCCGCAAAACCGGAAATTCGTGGTAGATAACCTGCCGGATTCGGCCATGGTCAATTTGCGGATCGATGGCGTAGCGGTCACGGACCCGACGGGACGAATCTTGTTCGCCAAAACCATCGATACCGCGCAGAAACAGGAAACACCGGTTTCCGCCGAATTTTATCGCCATATCCGGCCGGAGCAATTATTTTTTGCCGACTTACAGGGGGATCGATCCGCCGCTGGCGTTGTATGGATGGAAAACATGCCGGTGCTAATCGCGGCGCAGCGAATCCTGAAGAGCGACAAAACCGGCGACAGTCCCGGTATATTGATTTTTTTGCGCAAGGTCGACGCCGATTTGTTGGCGGAAATTACAGAAATTGTGCAGGCGCCTGTGCGCGTCGAAACCGGGGAAACCTACCGCATGCTGGTCAATGAACATGATAACCAGGAACTTGAAACAGCGTCGGCGGCCATCATCCAGTCGTTGCTGCCGATGCATGACATTTATGGCAACATTCCCTTCGTTTTGGTGGTCGAGACATCACGCGCATTGTCGCTGGAAGTTCAACGGCATCTGAAATATTTTGTGGCCATATTGGTCGGCTTGATCGCGCTGATTGTCTCTCTGTCTATCGTTGATTTGAAGCGGATGGTGATCCGTCGCCTGGAAAACATGGATTCTTTTTTGCGGCAGACGGATATCGTCGATGGAACAAGTCGTAAGCTGCTGATCGACGGTGATGATGAACTGACCCAGGTAACGGTAAGCATGAATCAGATGCTGGAACGCATTGCGAAATCACAACGGGAGAATGAGCAATTGAATGCTTCGCTGCAAGCGGAATTGGTCGAACGGCAACTGACGCAGCAGACGTTGCTGTATTCCAGCCAGCATGACGCGTTGACGGGCTTGTTCAACCGGGCCTATCTGGATGAATCACTGCAAAGAATTATCCGGAAGGGCGCGGACGGGGTGGGCGTCATTTGTTGTGATCTGGATGGCCTGAAGTTGATTAACGATACCTTGGGACATGCAGCCGGTGACCGGCTATTGCAAAGAACCGCTGATATTCTGAAAGAAGCGGCGACGCAAGCGGCGCTGGTCGTCCGCACCGGTGGCGATGAGTTTGTCGTCATTCTGACCGGGACGACCGAGACCAATTTGGAACATATCAGCCATAAAATCTTAGATTCCTGTACAGTTTCGGGTTTGACGGACTTGCCATTGCGTTTGTCGGTTGGTTGGCGCTATCGGGCGCATTGCGAAGTCGATTCAAACGACCTGGATTCCATGCTCCGCGAGGCCGATGACGAAATGTACCGGCAAAAACTTTCCAGCAGTCAAAGCGCTCGCAGCGGTGTTGTGCAGACGATCATGAAGATGCTGGAAATCAGGGATTTTGAGACGGAAGAACATTCTCAGCGTCTCGCTCGCTTGGCCTTGGAGCTTGCTCAGCGGGCTGGGATGTCAGGACACCGGAAAAATGACCTCCGTCTCTTGGCCCAGTTCCACGATATCGGCAAAATCGGCATTCCTGATAAAATTTTGCTGAAACCGGCGGCGCTCACACTGGAAGAACGCAAGGAAATGGAACGCCATTCGGAAATCGGTCACCGGATTGCGACGGTCATTCCCGAATTGCAACCGGTTGCCGAATTCATTCTGAAACATCACGAGCGTTGGGATGGCAAAGGGTATCCGATGGGCTTGAAGGAAGAACAGATTCCGCTGGAAAATCGGATACTGTCGATTGTCGACGCCTACGACGCGATGACCAGCGACCGTCCTTACCGCCAGGCCTTGACAGAGGAGGTAGCGGCGGCGGAGTTGCGCGCTTGTCGGGGCAGTCAGTTCGACCCCCGGCTGACGGAGGTTTTTCTGGCCATGTTGACTGATGAACATTACACAGCCGGTTCGTAACCGTGACCTGCCGTAGCAGGGCCGAAGGCTTGCCTGCGTTGACTTTGACCGGGTCGTGCACTATAATAAATGGCAACAGCGGAACCTTAGCCACGGCCCCGCCAACGGCGGGGTTTTTTAGTTTGAGGAGGATGTCAATGAACGAGAAATACGTCCCGGGAGAAATTGAACCCAAGTGGCAACAGCGTTGGGCCGATTCAGGCGCGTTCCATTCCGAAGTGGACCGGACCAAACCCGAATATTATGTGCTCGAGATGTTCCCCTATCCGTCGGGAGCCTTGCACATGGGCCATGTGCGCAATTATTCCATCGGGGACGTGATAGCTCGTTTTCAGAAGATGCGAGGATACAACGTGCTGCATCCGATGGGCTGGGACGCCTTCGGCATGCCGGCGGAGAATGCTGCCATCAAAAACAAAGTTCAACCGGCCGACTGGACGTGGAGCAATATCCGCAATATGCGCCGCCAACAGCAGGAACTCGGCCTTTCCTACGACTGGGAACGCGAGGTGGCGACCTGTCATCCGGAATATTACCGTTGGACGCAATGGCTATTCCTGTTGTTCTTCGAACGGGGTTTGGCCTATAAGAAAAAGGCCGCGGTCAACTGGTGTGAGGAATGTAACACGGTGTTGGCCAACGAGCAGGTCATCGACGGCAACTGTTGGCGCTGCAACTCGGTGGTCGTGAAGAAGGAACTGGAACAATGGTTCCTGAAAATTACCGATTATGCCGACCGGTTGCTGAAGGATCTGGATTTGTTGGGCGGCTGGCCCGAGCGGGTCCGGACCATGCAGGAGAATTGGATCGGTCGCAGCGAAGGCGCTGAATTTAGCTTTGCCGTGCCGGAACTGGGCGAAAAGATTCCTGTATATACTACACGACCGGACACCTCGTTCGGTGTGACCTATGTGGTGTTGGCCCCGGAACATCCGCTGGTGGCGAAATTGATTGCCGGCAAGCCGGAAGAAGCGGGAGTCCGGGAATTCGTCGCCAAAGTCCGGCAGTTGAGTGAAATCAACCGGACCGCCGCCGATGTGGAAAAGGAAGGCATGTTCACCGGCGCCTACGCACTGAATCCCTTTAACGGCGAAAAAGTGCAGATCTGGGTCGCCAATTATGTGCTGTTCGAATACGGCACCGGCGCGGTCATGGGCGTACCGGCCCACGATGAGCGCGACTGGGCGTTCGCGACCAAATACAATCTGGCCAAACGGTTGGTAGTACAAACTCCCGACAACCCCATGAGCATCGACACTATGACTGGCGCATACGACGGGGAAGGCGTTTTGGTCAATTCCGGCGCTTTTGACGGCCTGGACAACGAAACCGGCAAGACCCGGATGACGGATTGGCTGGCGGAGCAGGGAATCGGCCGGCGGCGCGTGACTTATCGTTTGCGCGATTGGCTCATTTCCCGGCAACGTTACTGGGGCGCACCCATTCCGATCGTGTATTGCGAAGATTGCGGCGCTGTGGCGGTTCCCAAAGAAGAACTGCCGATACGGCTGCCGGAAAATGTTCGATTTGACGCCGGCGCGGTATCGCCGCTGGCCACCGTTGACGAGTTTGTACACTGCAAGTGTCCCAAATGCGGTAAACCGGCTCGCCGGGAAACCGATACCATGGATACCTTCATCTGCTCGTCGTGGTATTACTATCGTTATACCGATCCTCGCAACGCCAAGGCGCCCTGGGATCTGGACAAAGCCAATTATTGGCTGCCGGTCGATCAGTATATCGGCGGCATTGAACATGCAATTCTCCATCTCTTGTACTCTCGTTTCTTCACCAAGGTCCTGAAAGACGCCGGCCTGATTAACGCCGATGAGCCGTTCAAAAATCTGCTGACACAGGGAATGGTTATCAAGGACGGTTCCAAGATGTCCAAGTCCAAGGGCAATATCGTTTCACCGGAAGAGATCGTGAAAAAATACGGTGCGGATACCGCCCGGCTGTTCATCCTGTTTGCCTCGCCGCCGGAGCGGGATCTGGAGTGGAGCGATCAGGGAGTTGAAGGAGCGGCTCGTTTCCTGAACCGGTTGTGGCGGATTGTTTGTCACTACGCGGATTTGATTAAGACCGCCCCGGCAACCTATCCGGTAGCGGACCTGAATGATGCGGAAAAAGAGCTGCGCCGGGCGTTGAACGCCACTATCCGCAAGGTGACGGACGATATAGCGGAACGCTTTAATTTCAATACGGCCATCAGTTCGATCATGGAGCTGGTCAATGCGCTGCATGCCTACCGGGATGCGGCGGGCGAACCGCATCCGGCTCTGGTTCGGGAAACGACGGAAAGCTTGCTCAAACTGTTGGCGCCGTTTGCGCCGCATATTACGGAGGAATTGTGGACTCAGATCGGCCATGCCGACAGCATTCATCGTCAAGTTTGGCCGAAATGGGACGCCGAGGCGCTGAAGACCGCGACGGTGGAAATCGTGGTTCAGATCAACGGCAAGGTTCGCGACAAATTGACTGTTCCGTCGGAAATCACCGTGCCGGCGTTGGAAAAACTGGCGCTGGGTCAGGAACGGATCCAGACCCTGATCACCGGAAAAACTGTGGTTAAAGTGATTGCGGTTCCCGGCAAACTAGTCAATATCGTCGTCAAGTAGTTTCTCGTTTTTTAAAACTCGGTGCCGTTTCCGATATGCAATATGGTACACTGCGCCGGCCTGTACGCACAGGCCGGCTTTTCTTTTGATCGTCAGGATGAAGGGAGGAAGGCCTATGCGAAAAGTGGACGAACTCGAAGAAGAAGCGACTCGGCTACGGTTAAAGAAAAAACAGATCATGACGGTGACGGTCCTATTGATCATAGGCGCCTGTGTGTTCGGTTGGGCGGATAGAATGTTGGCGCCGCCGCCGCTTCCAGAGCAGAACGCGGCAGTGGCCGGGCTTGCCCGTAAACCGCCGGCAGACATCGTGGTTTATGTCAGCGGCATGGTGGAGCATCCCGGAGTCGTAAAAGTGACCGGAGACAGTAGGGCTTTGGACGCGGTGAACGCCGCCGGCGGCCTGCTTCCCGGTGCCGAACTGTCGGGACTGAACCTGGCGCAACGGTTGCGGGACGGCATGCAAATCCATGTGCCGGGTCGGCCGGTGATCAAAAGCGAAGGGAGTAGCCCACAGTATCAACCGATTGAGGGAGCGGTGAAAAATTCCTCGCCGCCAGCGGGGACCCCGGTTCCGGCGACCAAAATCAATATCAATACCGCCGCAGCGGCAGAGTTGGATCAACTGCCGGGAGTCGGCCCCGCCATGGCGGCCCGGATCGTGGAATGGCGACAGGCAAACGGCCCGTTTCAGTCTGGCGAAGAGCTGAAAAAAGTGCCGGGGATCGGTGAAGCCAAGTATCGGAAAATAAAGGACAAAATTACTTGGTAAAGTATGCCGGCGCGTTTGCCCTGGGAATTTTCGTGGCTGGGAAGGTCGGCGCCGGCTTGGTCTGGTGCCTGATTTTAACGTGGATTTTGACCTTGGCCGTTATGGCTGGACGCAGTCGGCGCCGTGGTCGGGACAGCAGCCAGTGGCTGTCAGTGGCCCTGCTCTTGCTCTGGTGTCTGGCCGGAATCATCCGTTTGACGAGCGTGAACGAAAATCAGCCTTTCTCGGTTCGGGAATACATCGGCCGGAAAGTCACGGTGCAGGGCAACATCCGGGGTGTGCCACAAATCCTGAACGGCAGTGCCGGTGAGCGACGGGTCCGCTATGAACTGGAACTAAAACACAGACTGGCGTCGGCAGAGGGATTGCCGCAACCGTTGCGGGGCGGGTTGCGCATCACGGCGGCGCAGGCGGAATCGCAACCGGTCGGCGCGGCTGGCGATTCTATGGTGGCGACCGGAACGATCCGCCGGTTTAACGTTTATCATAATCCGGGGCAGCCGGATGCCGAAACGGCCCTCGCGGTGAGGGGACTGGATGCGAGGATGACCGCGTTGCCGGGAACCCTGCGGATTACTAGGCACGACGGTATGGCGACTTTCGCCGATTATCTGTTCCGCTGGCGAACGCAGGTCCGGACCGCTTTGCTGCAGGCAATGCCGAATACGGATGCCTCGCTTGTCATGGGCATGCTGTTTGGCGGTTACGATGGAATCGACCGGCAAACGGTCCGGGATTTTGCGGCGACAGGCATCGTTCATATCCTCTCGGTCTCAGGCTCGCATATTGCCCTGGTAGCTGGGGCGATATTTTGGCTGACGCGGCGAGTGGGCCTGCATGATACTGGCAGCGCCATGGTCGCCGGCTTGGCGATGATCGCTTATGGACTGATCAGCGGCTTTTCGGCGCCGGTCGTTCGATCCGTCGTCATGGGGGCGATAGCGATGGCAGCGATCGGGCTCGGCCAACGGGATGTCGCCGCTCGGGCCCTGACGTTGGCGGTGATCGGCATGCTGGTGTATGAGCCCCGCTATCTGTTTGATATCAGTTTTCAGCTTTCCGTTGCCTGCACGGGCGGGCTGCTGTTCTTCGCTCCATTCTTGCAAGAATGCCTGGAACCCTTTAAACGTTGCAAGGCCACGCGGTTTGCGGTTACCGGAATTGGCGCCACCGTAGCGGCAGAGTTGGCGGTACTGCCGTTGCAGGCTTGGTATTTCGGCGTATTGCCCACATATTCGCTACTGGCGAACGTGATCGTGGTTCCGCTATTGGAAACCGTCATTCTGGCAGGCTTGGCTGGAATCGTACTGGCCGGCGGTATGACAGGCGTCAGTCAGGTGATTTTTGTCGGCATCAGCCTATTGACGGGAATGGCGGTCGAGCTGAACCGCTTTTTATCCCGGTTGCCGTTGGCCGTCGTGAGCTTGCCGGCTTTTGGCTTGTGGGGTTGCGCCGGTTATTATTTTGTAATCACCTGGCTGTGCGGCATTTGGAAAATCGCCGACTGGTCGCCGTCAGACGTACGGCGGAAAATGAAAAAAAATCCTGTAAAATCGGCGGGATTGACATTATTTGCAGCGGCTTGCGTTGCTTTGGCCTGGCAACAGCCGGGGCCGCTGCAGGTGCACTTCATCGATGTCGGGCAAGGCGACGCAACCTTGGTGATCACACCGCACGGCCGGTCGGTTTTGATTGATACCGGTGGGACGCCCGGGCCCCAGACGGAGTTTGATGTCGGAGAACGAGTGGTCGTTCCCTATCTGCGACACTATGGCGTGAGTACCGTCGACTGCCTGATTTTGACCCACAATCATCAGGATCATGCCGGCGGCGCCGCCGCCGTGGCGAATATGCTGGGAGTTCGGCAGGCGTTGCTGCACGTGCCGGAATCGGACGAATCGCCGGCGATTCTGCGTTTGCGCCGAGCCATGCGCAACCGGGGAATGCGGGATGCAGCCGATGTCGAGAAATTCAAGGTGGATGGAGTTTGTTTCCAGCTATATCAGGCGGGCAATGCTGTTTCCATGGCAAGTGGCCGGTCCGTCAAAAAACAAAGCGAGTCCGAAAACGGCCAATCGACTGTAGTGAGGATCGAATTCGGACGCTACAGTTTTTTGGTGACAGGAGATCTGGAGGGGGAGAGCGAAACAAGAATAGGAAAAATGCCGATGGGGATGTCGACGGTGTTAAAGGTTGGCCATCATGGCGGTCGCAAGTCAACCCAACGGGAGTTCCTGACTAAAGTATGCCCACAATATGCCGTGATCTCTGTCGGCGTCGACAATCGTTACGGACACCCGGCGCCGGAAACCCTGAACCGGCTGCGGGAGTGGCCGGTCGGCCTGTTTCGAACCGACAGGGACGGGGCGGTCGTGTTCCACAGTAATGGGCAAGACTTGACTGTGTCCAGAACGATTCCCTGAGAGAGGAAAAATATGATGAAATCGCAACTGAAGCCACGCGGGCGCTTCGCACCCAGCCCATCGGGACGGATGCATCTCGGCAATGCCTGGACTGCTCTTTTGGCTTGGCTGGATATTCGCAAACGAAACGGCGCGATGGTGCTGCGCATAGAAGACCTCGATCCGGACCGGAGCAGGCCGGACTATGCGGCTGGCCTGGTGGAGGACTTGCACTGGCTGGGCCTGGACTGGGACGAAGGCCCTGATGTGGGCGGCCCGGCTGCACCGTATTGCCAGAGCCAGCGTTCGGATTATTACCGAGTGGCGTTTGACAAGCTGCAACAGGCGGGACTGGTTTATCCCTGTTTTTGCTCCCGGGCGGAATTGCGTCTGGCCGCTTCTGCTCCGCATGCCGGCGACGCGGAGGTTCCCTATTCGGGCCGGTGTGCTATCCTGGACGATTTGGCGGCGTCGAATCTCCGAAGTAAAGGCAAGCAACCGTCGTTCAGGCTGCGGGTTGGCGATGCCTCGGTGGAATATGTCGACGAAGTATATGGCAGACAAAAACAGGTGCTGCGACAAGACTGCGGTGATTTCGTCATCCGGCGATCGGACGGGGTGTTCGCCTACCAGCTCGCGGTGGTCGTAGATGATGCGGCAATGGGGATCAATCGTGTGTTGCGTGGCGCAGACTTGTTGACTTCCACGCCTCGACAGATTTATCTCTGGCGCTTGCTGGATGCGCCGCCGCCGACTTTTATCCACGTGCCGCTGTTGGTCGGTCGCGATGGCAGCCGTTTGTCCAAGCGGCACGGTTCGCTGGCGATCGCGGCATTGCGCGGGGCGGGAGTGACGGCGCCCAAAATCGTCGGGCATCTGGCGGCTTGGGCAGGATTGATCGACCGGCCGACGCCTGTGTCGCCCCGGGAGTTGGTTTCCTCCTTTGACCTTACCCGCCTGCCGCGCGAACCGGTGTGCGTGACAGAGGTCATGAAGTTTGACTGAGCGCGGTGAACAACGATTTAAAGGTAAAGGAGTCTGAGTAAATGGCCCGTGCGCTTGCAGCAAAACCGCAGATTTATCTGTTTTTCGGCGAGGAAGGACTGTTGATCCGGCAGTTGGCCGATCAGGTCGTAGACTCGTTGCTGGCCCCTGACGAGCGGGAGTTCAATTTGACCATTTTGGAAGCGGACCCGGCGATTCCCGAGTTGCTGAACTTGGTGGACAGTGCGCCTTTTTTCGGTGAACACAAGGTCGTTGTCATCCGGAATACTAAACTCTTTCAGGCGGCGCGGCGAAAAGCCGATTCTGACGAAACGGATAACGCCAGCGAGGCGGAGGAAGGGGGCAAAGAATCCGGAGATGCCGCGGATCCCCGATTGTTGCATCTGTTCGGCCATATGCCGGAATATACTACTCTGGTGTTTACCGCCGCCAAGGCGGACAAGCGGCGCAAACTGACGAAATTGGCCGCAGAGCACGGGCAGGTTCGGGAACTGAATCCGTTCCGGCCGCAGGAGGAACGGGAGATCCGGGCCTGGGTGGAAGACCGGCTGACGGTGTTGAAAAAGCGGCTCGACAAGGAGGCTATGGATCATCTGTTGGCGGTGGTTGCGACCATGAATCAGGTTCCGCGCGGTTTTTTGGCGTCCGAAATCGACAAGGCCGCCCTGTTTGCGGGTGATGACCCCAAGATCAGCAAAAAAGCCCTGGAAGAGGTGATGGCGGTGGTGCCGGAAGTTTCCGCATTTGCTATGACCGATGCTTTGGCCCGCCGACAGGCGGAACGAGCATTGGCCCGTTTGGAGGAACTGTTTGCCGGCAAGGAACCGCCGCTCAAAATCATCGGTCTGCTGGCTTACAACATCCGTCGTTGGTGGCAAGTCCGGCAGGTAATCGACCGACGGGGCAGCGAGGCTGAAATGACAGCGGCTCTGGGAGGGAAAAGCGGCAGCCCGGGAATGGTGAATCGGGTTATCGCCCAAAGTCGTTCGTTCAGAAGTGACACGCTGAAGAAGGCGCTATTGATTTTGGCCGACGCCAATGTGGCGAGTCGGTCCGGCGGCGACCCCAGGCCTTATCTGGAGCGTCTGATTATCGAGTTATGCCGGTAAAGTCACCCTTCGTAACGCAAAAAACCCTGTCCATACGGACAGGGTTAACAGGAAAATGATCCTGCATTGCAAAAAATTATTTTGCGGCAGCATTAACCTTTTTGGCCAAACGCGATTTTTTGCGCGCGGCGGCATTTTTATGGAGTACGCCTTTGGAAGCAGCTTTGTCGATCGTGCTTGCCGCCGTGGCAAGCAGGGTCGTGGCTTCGTCGACTTTTCCGGCCGTTACGGATTCCGCCGTCTTACGGACGGCAGTCCGTACAGAGGATTTCACGGAAAAATTCGAGGCGCGTCTTTCAGCATCAGTTTTTACGCTGCGGATGGAAGATTTGATTTGTGGCAAGGGATTCACCTCCTTGTGCACAGGTTACACAGGCTACGGTGAAAATTTTAGCACGATGGCGGGGAAATTGCAAGGGAAATCCCGCGCCGATTCCCGGATAATTTGTCGAAGGATAATAAAGTTGCGGTATCTAAAGAAAAACCAAACCGTTTTTCCTTTTTGCATGCCCGACAGCGCATAATGCAAACCTCACCGTTTACTGATACAATATTGTACGGCAACTTCAGATTGGCGCCTGCGTTTTGCGACAGGTGCGCTTGCTTGGTGCGGGATGTCACGAAATTTGATTGAGGTGTTGTTTTTGAAAACAGTCCTGGAGTATCTTCAACAAGAATTTTTGAACGTAGTGGAACTCATGAGCGATGGAGTGTTTATCGCCGATTTGAATTATAAAGTTCTTTATATTAATACCGCCTACGGGAAATTTGCCAATTTGAAACGGGAAGAAATTATTGGGAAAAATATCTATGATGTAAGACCGGGTGGTTTTCTGCCGAAACTTTACGTCTCAAAACAACCAATTTATAATGTTCCGCGCCGCGTTGACAATACTGAATCGTATTGCGATTACCTGCCGATCACCATTGAGGGGCGTTTGATTGGCGGTATGGTTATCGTTAAAGATGCGCTCAGGGTCAAAGAGTTGTCTGCTATAGTAGAGGAGAATGCGGAAAAGATTTCCCAACTTAATTTGGCCGTTAACGACGCATTTTCGGTGCGCACGCATTTTGCGGACTTGGTCGGGGCGAACAGTGGGTTGAAAAGTGTTGTGGAGTTAGGCTGTAAAGCGGCTAAATCCGACAGTTATGTGCTTTTGTTGGGAGAAAGCGGCACTGGGAAAGATGTGATTGCCCAAGCAATTCACAGTGATAGCAACCGAAAGAACCGTCCCTTTATTGATGTTAATTGCGCGGCTTTACCGGAAACTTTGTTGGAAAGCGAATTGTTCGGATATGTGGGTGGAGCGTTTACGGGCGCTAACAAGCATGGGAAAACCGGGCTGTTTGAGCTGGCTGACGGCGGAACGATTTTTTTGGACGAAATTGCCGAAATGCCGCTGAATTTGCAGGCAAAACTCTTGCGAGTTCTGCAAGAAAGAAAGATCTGGCGCATCGGATCGCAAAAGGCAACATCTGTTGATGTAAGGGTCATTGCGGCGACAAATCAGGATATTCTTGGCATGATCAAGCAGAATAAGTTTCGTGAAGACCTGTATTATCGGCTGGCTGTTTTTGTAATCAACGTTCCGGCTTTACGGGAACGAAAAGAAGATATTCCTATGTTTGCCGCCAGATTTCTGGAAGATCAGCAGAAAAAATGCGGAAAATATATTGCTCTGGGCGCGGACGCCTTGAGGGCTTTAACAAAATATGAATGGCCGGGCAATGTCAGAGAATTTAAGAATACCATTGAATATGCCAGCGGGTTCGTTGATGGTTCGGAAATTACCATTCGGGATTTGCCGCAAAATATTGTGCGAAAGAATCTGCTGAGTTTTGACATTGGCCGTGAAGCTTCCGACGGTAGTTTGGAACAAATAGTCGGTGAAGTGGAAAGAAAAGTTTTGTACAAGTATTTGTCGGTATATGGGCGTGATGGTGCGGCAAAAAAGAAAATTGCCGAAAAATTGAATTTGTCCGTGGCAACTCTCTATAATAAAATAAAAAAATATGATTTAGCGGCAGACGAGGCGACTGAAAACGATAAGGTTTTTTCGAAAATTTTATAAATTATAGTTTTTTAGAAAAATGCGAGCCAATCCTTAAAAATAGGCTCGAAGAAGTCAGTCGGCGCTCTCGTCTAATTATTTAGAACGACTTGTCGTGGCCAGAAGTGACAACAAGCCTAAATCTCCTGATATTTCAGGGGGTTTAGGCTTGTTTTTTCGCTGGAATGGTTTTGGCATGAATTTTGCATTATCGCTATAGTAACGTGATAACTACCAATGAAGGTGAGGGCAGAACCGAAAAACACTACCAACGAAACTGCAGGTGTCAAAGCAACACTACCCGACTGGAAAATTGTGAGGAGGAAAATGATGGACAAGGCATTGGAAGGCATTCGAGTAATAGAATTTACCCATGTTATTTCCGGGCCGTTTTGCGGCATGTTGTTGGGAGATCTGGGGGCCGAAATGATTAAAATCGAAAACCCTGGCTCTGGTGATTATACACGCACGGCAGGCGCCAAAACCCCGGAAGGAATTAGTTTGTGGTATCCGGCGTTTAACCGGAATAAAAAATCAATTACGTTGAACCTGAATCCGTGACAGACGAGACGCTATCAAAGAAACCCATGATTTGAGCGTTGCAAACATTCTTCTCTGTCTACGGCATTGCTTCTCTGATGGCGTTTCGAGGCAGTATTTCTCAGAGCAGAGGTTTTCTGTCCGA
>JAAZNU010000354.1 GCA_012798135.1 Veillonellaceae bacterium
AAACTCGTTCATAATATCATCATTTCCCGAGCCATCTGAAAATATGTTTTCCCGTACCGTCAAGTCATACTTCATAAAGTCCTGGAAAATGCCGGAAAACTTACACCGGTATGAGGCGATATCGTATTCAAGTATAGCATTGTCGTTAAGATAAATGGAACCCTCGGAAGGATCGTAGAGCCGCAATAGCAATTTTATGATCGTGGATTTTCCTGCGCCATTTTCTCCCACTAACGCCACTCTCTCGCCCGCTTTAAGCGAAAAAGAGATATTTCTCAATGCCTGTTTTCCCGATGGGTAAGTGAAAGAAACATTTTCGAAACGTATTGCCTCGACACATTCCACAAGCATCCGCCTTGAACGCGATATGTCAATCGTGTCTTCCATGGCTAAAAAATTAAAAAACTTTGAAAAATAGTTATAAGAGCCTTCAAAATATGCCCAGACCAACGCGATCATAAGAAGATTGTTGGAAAATTGAAAAAGCGATTGTAAGTACATCGCGAAAGAACCAATTGTTACTGTCCCGTCCCTTGTTTTACCCAGCATGAAGATAAATATGGAACCAATAGCGATAATTCTGATACTTGTTCCCAGTATATCTCCGTTGCGTATTTTCCTTTGGAACCGAACATTTGATATTTCCATATCTGAAAACAATTCCAACAATTTGTGTTTAAACAATTTATTGAAAGAAAATAGCTTAAACTCTTTCACCGCCGCAGGAGACAATAGAGTATTTCTATAGTACCGGGCTTTACGTGATAAAGCTTCGAGAGCTTCTTCCTGATGCGATTTTTCCAATGACCTTTTCTGCGCTATTATCATACTTGGCACAATCGATACTGTCAGCACTATCGATATCCAGTACTCAAAGCTGGCGAACAAGGCGAAAATGGATATAAACCCTGTGCAGTACTTTACGCCATCGTTTATCTGATAGAGGAACGGCCCGACCGATCGATCGGTAAAACTAAGCCAATCGTTTATATCCAGAAATTGCTTATCCTCAAAGTGCGCTATTCCTTGAATACTGATACATTTCCCCACGATCGACATGCTCAGCTCTTTCGAACATCGTTCTCTCGTCACTTCGAGCAGATAGGTAGTAATAGATGGAATTGTATATTGAACAATCATAATGAGTATCCAGACAACTGCCAGACTTGCGGAGGACAGGCCAGTTTCTGCATACGTCTCATTTGCGGTAAATACATCCACAAACTTTTTCAGCACAACGAGGGCGGAAACAGGCAAAAGGCCCTCGATTAATGAGACTGCGGTCACAATAAACATTTCTATGGGCGTTTTTGTCCAGACATATTTCAGCGCACGGCCTAAGGTTTTAAGCTTAGCTTTCATTATGTCTCCATTATGCTACTCGGTTCTCCCGCTTAATCAACGGCCGCGGAAACCCTTGCTCGCCCTATTCTATTTTCAATATCCTTTATTACCCTATACGACTCATGCAAGAATGATTCTTCCTCTATTCCCTTATCTTTTGGCAACACCTCGAGGTTCAATATTCCGTTGTATGCTTTGGGAAACTTTAGCACAAAATCTTCCCAGTCGACTTTCCCTTGGTAGGGCGGCCAATGATCATCCGATTTCCCGTCATTATCCGATATATGAAAACATAAGATCCTATTGTGATATTTTTCCATTATCTTGAACTTGGGATCCCCATAGAGGTTGTCATGGGACGTATCAAAACAAAGTCCGAGTGTCTTATCTTTTATTGTGTCAAAGACAGTCTCAAGCACTTTATTCTGTTTTGTATTTTCCGCCGCTATGGATACATTCTTATCGTTAGCATACTTTACGATTCTCCGAAGGGCTTCCAGCCCATGCTTGTTCGCCTCTTTTACCCTGAAGCCCTTGGTCAAATGTATGACCAGTATAGGAATTAAGTGCCTGAAACAATAATCGATATGTTTCTCAAGCTCTCTCTCC
>JAAZNU010000235.1 GCA_012798135.1 Veillonellaceae bacterium
CGGCTTTCGCGACCGGCCGGGCGTCGTCTGGCAAGGGGCCCGCGAATGCCCCGACGAATACGACGAGGAAACCCAAGAGCGACTCGATCGCATCGCCGAGGAAATGGCGGACGCCGACGGCGAGCCGGACATGGACGACGAGTTCCTCGACGAGGACGAAGACGAGGACGAAGAGGACGACGACGGATTGATTTGATGTAGCCGCATGTGTGCGGAGCTAATCCGGCCGCCCAAAGGGACGGGCTGCGTCACGGACGCGAGGGCCCGCGCGGGTGCCGCTGCCGGCTTGTCCGGCAGTGTAGGCGTTGGGCGACCCGTTTCCATCGACGCATTCGGCCGGCTGGCCATGGGCGGCCATGCACGGCCAACAGACCTCGCCGGACATTGTTGGTCGGCAAAGGCCGACGCGGATAGCAGGAAAACCTCGATTCGTGGACATGCTCGGGATCGTGGTCGTGCCGACCGGTTTTTCGATGCCCCGGCCGGTTACTCATGCCGCCGATCTTGCCGTCACCCCCACTGCCGGACAAGCCGGCAGCGGTACCCCGGCGAACTTCCTTGTGAAGCTGAGCCGGCTGTTCATCCATGCAAAGCACGCGGTAGTCCGGGTTGTACGGTTCTTCGTACGTATCGAGGACTTCCTCCATCGAGGCGATGAATTCTCCGTCGGCGTCAGGGGGTGTCACCCAGTATTGGATCTTTCGTTTCGTTATTCCGTTTTTTTAGCGTCTCACGAACCGTTTCGTGGCTAATCGACTCGACCAGCCCGAGTTCTACCACACGCTCCGCCAGCAGTCGAAGGGACCAATTGGCGTACCCCTTCGGCGGTTTACCCAGCCGCATCGCGATAACCTTCGCCTCCTGCTTGCCGTCAAGACATTTCTGCCTCGGCGGCCTCTCACGCGGCTTGCCGTCCAAAGCAACCCTAAATCCTTCGGTCACAAGACGCTTGCGCAAGTTCTCGACCGTCTGCACGCGGCACGAACACGCCTCCGCGATCTTCGCGTCGGTCGAATTCGGTCCCCGTACATCCGCCTTCAGCAGAATCTGCGCTCGACGAACCTTTTGGGAGGAGCCTTTAAGACCCTTGACCACCTCAAGCAACTCTTCCCGTTCCCGCTTCGAGAGGCGGACGATATACTTTTTCTTCATGTCGAATCCTCCTTGGACTACCGGAAGGTTCGACGATTTCTGGATTTCATGCAATCCCAATTCCTAGACCTGACAGAGCACTAGGTCACGTCCATATTCTCCCATTCAGATGCGATTACGGTTTCACCCGCAACCACCAATCGCAAGTTGAACTCCCCCTCCAAAAACTCTCGTGTTACTTCGGCTTCATTCGGATCGCCCTTGGCGATTATCTCCTCGATATCTTCCGGGGAATGTGACAATGACATTTTGACAACAAAGCACCTTCCGTGTGTGTCGTCGTAGTCGCCAATCTCTTCAACCGCGGTAACGGCACTACGGGAAAACTTTGTTTCTCTTTTAGCGTATTCCAGTGCTATCTGCTTAATTCTGTCTGGTATCGCAGTGTTCATTCGATCAACGCTCCCCATTGTCGTAGCAGGTTACGAATCGTATCGTTGGGCACGAACGTCGGATCAATCGCCTTGAGTTCTTGCCAAATCTCGTCGGGCGTCATTTTCCAGAAAGAGCGCCGACTGCGCACGAAGGTCGACGCGAGGTGCTCGCGAATCGACTTGTCGAGTGCCCAATAAGCGTTGTTGCCGAGGTGTTTGTGGGTCAACATGTGTCCAAGCTCGTGCAACACTTCACCATTGGTTGCTCCAGATCGGAGCACGATGTAAGGGCGTCCGTTGCGCACGATGAACAGTGCATTCTTGCCACTGCCCAACGCGTCCAAAATCGAATCACCATTGGCGATCAATCCAACGTCTTCGTCCGAAAAATGCGTTTGCCGCAGCAGATATGCCCGAAGCTGATCAAAGTTCTTCCACTGGTTGCCGGGAATGCGAGACGCTGACTGGGTGAAATCCGCTAATCTCGTCCCGGCCGCAAGCAGATCATCCAGGTACCTCGCGGCGATCGAGGGGGCGGTTTCCCGGAACGCGTCGTCCACCACGTGCCGGCTCAAATGGGCCGCGAGGTTGTCCGCCTGGCTCAGGGCCGCTTTTCCAGCCTGCTGGGCCGGCTCGCGCTTCGCCGCAGCGAACGGCACCGTAGCCGGGGACTTCGGCGGGAGCAAGTCCCACACCGCCATGGCGGCGTTGAAGGCCGCACGGCCGTAGTGCCCCTGCTGCCAGTCATAGTAGGCGTTGACGCCCGGACCGACAACCGGCAGCCAGCTCCAGAGACTCTCATTGAACCTCGCTTGGGCAACCGCGGCAAGGCTTGGGCAACCGGGGCAAGGTACTGCCGCACCAATCGCTCACGCGATTCCGCTTGCCTGTGCGTTCCGCACGCAGACAGGCGGGCGATTCAAGCGGCGGTAGGCGGCAACGCTTTGGGTACCCGCGTTAAAGAATGGGTGCTGCGTTGTGAGTTCCGCGGTCACTGGCGGCCACGGAATGAAGCGACGTCAATTGTCGCGGCGGTTTCACACAAACGAAAATGGTCGATCTGTAAATCAAGAGCCATCATGCTGTACTACTGCTTCCCAGCCGTCGTATTCACCACCGTATTCCGCCGCAATCGCTTCGAAGAATGCTCGCGACTCCGCTATCGCATCTTCTGTTGGAATCATTTGCAGTTTTGCCAACACAAGCCAACTGACACCATCATACGGGTCCACATGATCATCCACGTCGAATCCCTGTTCGCGGAGGTGGTCGGCCACCTTTTTCCCAGTAGATTCACCGGGAATGTAGAGGTAGTGGCGGATAAGGTGTGGCTTATTGATATTTGAAACGCTACTGAGTTCTTTCAGGGCATCACGATCGTTTATCATAGGACTTCAGCCTTGTTGCGAAGGGTGCCATCCTTCCGAGATTCTGACCGTCAACATTTCATGATTCCAAATCGCGGCGATCGGACATTCTCGTTCAGACTCTGTCAATTTCTCTCGTACGTACTCGGGTCCGTCCTCCTCAATTATCCAAGTACGAACTACTCCACCGGGTTCACGAACCCCTGCGCGTCGAACACGAGTCGGTACTTCTGTCCCAGGGGGGGGCGGGCAATTCTCAACGATTTGCACTAGTCCCTGGGAAACTGCTGGGCCAACCAAATAGAAAGCCAAATATCCAGGCTTCTCGACAAGCTTGATCAATTCTGTTTGCTGTTCTTCGAAACATCCGGGCAAAACGCGAATAACCCCACGGTATTTCGGGTGTTTTCCAACGTACTGAACATACGAGTACCCCCGCGAAGATTTCACTTCGAGCACGTCACCAGCCTTCACCCTCTTTCGCTGTGTTCCGACAATAATCAATACCCGATCGACTTGAGTAGGTCGAGCCCTCGTTTCAACAGATCGGCATACGCTGGATTCGTAGGCGCGATGCTGTTGATCTTGTTGATCAACGTTTCCCCATGCTTCCCAAGGTGATGAATCTCAATCAGCGCCTGTTCGACGGCCCGCGCGTCACTACGTGATAGGTTACCCAACAGCTCCTCGATATGGATTCCCTTCTCCCGTAGGTGTGCAGCGGCTCGTCTGGCCATATTGTTGGTAATGCCGACATATTGCACATTGCCTGCTGCATCAACGGACCGATAGACCGAATTCACTCCCCTACTTGGGACTGCCCTCCGCGCAGCGCCAACCAGATCATCCAAGTGCCTCGTGGCGATCGAGCCGGGGGCCGCAGCAAACGGCACGCTAGCCAGGGACTTCGGCGGGAGCAAGTCCCACACCGCCATGGCGGCGTTGAAGGCCGCCCGGCCGTAGTGCCCCTGCTGCCAGTCATAGTAGGCGTTGACGCTCGGACCGACAACCGGCAGGCAGCTCCAGAGACTCTCATTGAACCTCGCTTGGGCAAGCGCGGCAAGGCTTGGGCAACGCCGGCAAGGTACTGCCGCACCAACCGCTCACGCGATTCCGCCTGCCTGTGCGTTCCGCACGCAGACAGGTGCGAGATTCAAGCGGGGGCGGGCGGCAACGTCGTGTGTGCCCGCGGGAAAGGATCGGCGCCCCGCCCTGAGTTCCGCCGCCGTGGTGGCCGCGTTCTGGAGCAACTTTAATTGTCGCGGCGGTGTTACCCTTGATTCGGTGCTGTTTCCCACGGGAACAAATCATAGCCAGCGTCTTCGCTTTCGCTCGGAATGAAGACCGCGCCGAGCAATTTGTGATCATGAAACATTGACCGAAACCGCTCGCTAACCATCACACGCGCGGCGCCACGCGGGAAGAATACGTCGTCGCCATTCCACGTTTCCTGTTTGACAACGAGCCGCTTGTACCGCTTCAGGTTTGGGTTCAGGCTGCCATAGATACATTCGGGGCAAATCTGTGACTCATCCCTCCACTCGTACCCAGAGGCATTGTAATCGATCGTTGCGGAGTTGCGCGCAACAGTCGCCTTGAAGTACCGCGGCATCGGCTCTTTCGGCTTGCCCCAACGGCGATCAACCTTGACCACTTCCACCGGATCAAACTTTTCAATCCCTTTGAGCGATTCTTCTACGAAAGCCTTTCTGAATCGCTCGGATACGATTAAATCGTTGCCCATTCTCGCGACATCACCCCAATGCCGTCCCCACGGCTTGATCTCGACACGATACGGTGGCAACCACGTCAGCATGCCCAAGAATCGGCCGCAGCGTGGGCAGGTTGGAGCCGGACCGCGATTTGGATTGCCAGCCTCTGAGAAATCGACACGGCCAGCTCGATCTTCAATGGAACCTGGCTTAGGTGCTTCCAACAAGTAAAACCGCATATCGATTCTCCCTTTCAAAAGCCGTTTGGAAATCGCTCCAGCAAATCAGGCTGACTGTATCGCCACCGCAACCAGGACTCGAACTGTTTGGGGGTCGCATCTTGGTGCTCGTTCACCCACATTGCGACTTCATCGTCGAGGACTCTGTGCCAACGTTGATAGCCCTTGTGGGCCGCTTTATCGATGGCTTGCGTCGTGAATCGAGGATCACGTGGCCGATAATGACCCTTCAGAATGGGATGGCGCTCTAACGCCTTGAAGACTGCTTTCGAGATGGGATGATGAATTTGGCCGGTCGCTGCGGCCCTTCGGGCCGCGAGATCTCCGTATTTTGCCGCGTAGCGGGCGAGCTTGCCACCCTTGCCCACGGCATCGCCCGCCACGGGGATCATCGACACGGCGGAGAGGCCTGCGCCTGTCCAGTCTCCGCGAAACACGGAGATCAGTGCATTGGTTCCGTC
>JAAZNU010000200.1 GCA_012798135.1 Veillonellaceae bacterium
CTGCGTGGGTCGATACTGACTCCATGCAGGACCGGTTCATCTTCACGCGCTACAAGACGACGTGCTACCATTGCGGGAAGGAGGCAGACCAGGTCATCAAGGCGGTTCCCTTCCAGGCCCAGGTCATCTGCAGCAACTGCGGGGCAACCCGCATCTTCGTCCCCCGCATCGAAGACGTGAGTAAACCGGGAAGTTTCACGAGGATCGGGTGCTACGACCTCTGGACCCTCGTTTCCGATGCACAATGCAGGAACTGCGGGGTGACGGGCCCCCACGACCTTTCCATCGGGTGCAACCACTTCACGGTGCGCTGCAGGAACTGCGGATTCACGCACTTTTACACGTTCAGTCTCGAATACATCGCCCAGTGCCCCATCGAAGAAGAGACGTGAGGAAACGAGAGGGTGGGGGTGGCTGCCGGAGCACACTCTCCCGGGAGAGGGGGAATTTTGGCCCCGGTACCGTGACGCCCGGGGACCCCGGCAGGGAGGGAGGGGCTATTTTTCCTCCCTCTCCATGGTGATTGCCGATTTCGGGCACTCGTTTGCGCAGATGCCACAGCCCTTGCAGAAGTCGTAATCGATCTCAAGGTCCTCGCTGATCGCTGCATCGGGACAGTACATTGCACACATGCCGCAGGCGTTGCACTTCTCCCGGTCGATCCGCGGGCGGAACACGCGCCAGGACCCGGTCTTGCCGCAGGCGCCGGTTGTCGGGCGGCTGATGGCGAGGCGGCGGCGCAGTTTCATGCGACCAGCTCCCTGTATGCTGCCTCTGCGGCAGACACGTTCCGGGGATCGGAGAACATCTCGGTGATGGCGGACTTAGCTGATTCCATGGTCACGATTCCCATTTTTGCGAGTGCACCGAGCACCGGGGTGTTGAGGATCGGGCTCCCGGCAACCTCGAGTTTTTCCCGGAGTGCGATGCCCGTCAAATCGACGGTAAACGTCGGGTAACCCTTAATGTCACGGCGTTCCCGTGCGTTGAGGAGGACGCGGCCGCCGGGCTTGAGCCCCTGCAGCACGTCGACGACGTCCATCACGCTCGGGTCGAGCACGATGACGAGGTCGGGCTTTTTGATTTGGCTCGAGATCCGGATGGGGGTATCGTCGATCCGCACGAACGAGACGACCGGTGCACCGCGGCGCTCGGCACCGTAAAACGGGAACGCGGTGGCATACTTCCCGTCCCGGACAGCCGCGAGCGCGAGCAGGCGGGCAGCGGTCACACCGCCCTGGCCGCCGCGGGAGTGAATCCTGACTTCAAACATCGCCGTTCACCCCGAACCAGAGTTCCCCGCCGGGCTGCCTGTTCCGGACAAACCCTGCTATGTCCTCGTAGGTGACCTCCTGGCCACCGAGGCCGGCAATCACGGAAAAGGGCCGGGCACCTTCCGTTGCGGCTATGCTTTTTGCCAGGACACCCCCGAACCCGAACGAGTAGTCGCGGTCAATAACAACGACGTCGCGCCCGGAGAGGTCGAGCCGCGGGAACGGCCGGAACCACCGGATCCGCATGCTCCCTGCCCGGGTACCTTCGTCCCGGAGGAGGTCGACGGCGACTTCTGCCTCCCGCCCGAGCGTTCCTGCGGCCACGATGACGACCTCGGCGTCATCGCACCTGTACTCATCGACCATGCCGTATTTTCTCCCGAACCTGCGTGCGAAACGCTCCTGCGTCCCGCGGATCACGTCCACGGCGTCCCGCATGGACCGCTCGATATCCAAGCGGAGCCGGAAGTACTCATCCGGTCCCGTGAGCGTCCCGTACCCGCAGGGGTTTTGCGGGTCGATGGTATGCGGGAGGTGGAGCGGCGGGATGAAGTCCCCGGCTTTCTCGATCTCCAGCGGCTGCATCGTGTGGGAGAGGAGGAACCCGTCGAGGTTCACCATCACGGGGAGCAGGACACGCTCGTCCTCGGCGATGCAGAATGCCATCAGGACGGCATCGAACGCCTCCTGGACCGATCCCACGTAGACCTGGAGCCACCCGGAATCCCTCTCCTGGAACGCATCGGTATGCTCGGCCCAGATGTTCCACCCGGGCCCGAGTGCACGGTTCACGTTGGCCATGACGATCGGCAGACGCGCCCCTGCAGCCCAGTTGACCATCTCGTGCATGTAGTGCAGCCCGTGGGAACTCGTTGCCGTGAAGGTCCGGGCCCCGGTCACGCTCGCCCCGATGCAGGCTGCCATTGCCGAATGTTCGCTCTCCACCGGGATGTACTGGCTTTTGAGTTCCCCGGAAGAGACGTATTCTGCTATCTGCTCCACGATCTCTGTCTGGGGCGTTATCGGGTATGCCGCAACGACCGCGGGCGCGGCCTCCTTCACGGCGGCGGCAACAGCCTTGTTCCCGGTTGCAACCGTCAGCATATGCCCTCCTCCTCCTTTTGCAGGCGCCGGGCGAGGGCCGCGGCATCGTCAACCATCCGGGCAACCGTCTCAGCGCTGATACCCTTGAACCTGCCCTGGGCGCGGATGTATTCCCCGACAGGGAGTGGTTTTACCATCGCCGCTTTCGAGGGTCCGTTGATCGTGACCTTTCCCTGCTCCCGCTCGTACAGGATCCACATCCCGGTGCGGACAGCGAGTTTCCCCATCTCCACGGTCTTTTCGGTGGAGAACCGCCACCCCGGCGGGCACGGGGAGAGGATGTGGATGAACGTGGGGCCGCGGTAGGAGAGGGCTTTTTTGACCTTCTGGAACAGGTCCTTTGGATACGCCGGGCAGGCCGTTGCCATGTAGGGAGGCCTGTGGGCAGCAACGATCGCGTCGAGATCCTTCTTGGGCTGCATTTTCCCCGCGGGCGTGGTCGTCGTGCGTGCACCGAGCGGTGTCGCCCCGGAGCGCTGCATCCCCGTGTTCCCGTATGCCTCGTTGTCGTAGCAGATGTAGAGGAAGTCGGCACCCCTCTCGAACGCACCCGAGAGGGCCTGTATCCCGATGTCAACGGTGCCCCCGTCACCTGCATAGGCAATGACATTCGTCTTCTTTCCGGCGGCACGCAGTGCAGCACTCATCCCGGAGGCACAGGCAGCGGCCGCGGCGAACGCCACGTTGTACACAGGGACGTTGAAGGCAGTGTTCGGGTAAATGCCCTGTATCACGCTCGTGCAGCAGGCAGGCACGACGAGGACCGTATCGGGTCCTGCTGCCTTGAGGACGTAGCGGAGGGAAAGGGAGTCGCCGCACCCGGCGCACGCGGAGGTGCACTTGAGGATGTATTCTTCCCGGGGAATCTCCGTCATGGAACTTCAGCCACTCAGGTTAGAGGCCATCATTCATAAGGGTATTTTCCCGAAAAAAAGGCAGAAAGAAATGGAGCTGGCTGAAAAAGCCGATGATTGGCATGATTTCAGCCGGTCCCGGGAATGGAGGTATCAGGTTACCTGGCCGGGGGCCTCGCCCGCGGAGGAGATCCCGCCTTCCTCGGGTGGCATGGCACGCAGCACCTCGGGGACCGTCCCCACGGCCACGATCTTTCCTCCCCGCATCCAGGCGACGCGGTCACAGAGTTCCCGGACGAAGTCCATGTCATGGGAGACCACGATGAAGGTCTGGTCCATCTCCTGGCGGGCGTGGAGGATGGAGTGCTTGACGTCCCTCTTGGTGAGAGGGTCCATCGTGCCGGTCGGCTCGTCCAGTATCGCCATGCGGGGTTCGCGGATCAGGACCTGTGCCAGCGCCACCCTGTGCCTCTCTCCCTCGGAGAGCTGGTCTGGGTACTTGGAGAGGATATCCCCGCTCACCTTGTCCGAAAACCCGGCCATCGCGAGGGTGATCTTTGCCTTCCTGACAGCGAGCTCCTTCGGGAACTCGAGCCCTATTGCGTCGGTGAGGTTGTCAAGCACGGTGCGGTGGGGATAGAGGTCGTACTCCTGGTGGAGGAGGCCGATGTATCCCTTGGCCCGTCCGCGGTTCTCGATCCCGGGCTTTGTCATGTCGATCCACTCGTCCCCGACGAGGAAATTCATCTCGCCTGCCGTCGGCTCGATGATCCCGGCAATGATCCGCGAGAGCGTGGTCTTTCCCGCACCGCTCTTCCCGATTATGCCGAAGATCTCTCCCCTCCTGACCCCGAACGAGACACCGTTGACAGCCCGGATCAAACCCCTGTCGGCAGACATGTAGCGCTTGGCAACGTCCCGCGCCACGAGGATATCCTCCCCGATAGTGACGGGAGATTCATCTTCCTCGCGCGCATAGTCCCTCAGAAAATGGGATATGACATCCCCCGGAGCCCCTATCTTCTCGATCCGGCCCTCGTCGAGGAGGATTGCACGGGCAGCCGTGTCCTCGATGACCCTGGAGAAGTGCGAGGTGATCACAATTCCCATCCCGGAGTCCTTCGATGCCGCACGGAGCATCTGGTGCACGATGGCTGCGGTCTGCGGGTCGAGCGTGCCCGTCGGTTCGTCGGCAAAGAGGAGAAGGGGATCGCGTGCGAGCTGGCGGGCGAGCACCACCCGCTGTTTCTCACCACCCGAGAGGTCGCGGGCGATATGCATCATCCGGTGCGAGAGGCGGACCCGGTCCAGGAGATCCGCTGCCCGGTTGATCGCACCCTCCCCGTAGTCGACATCGTCGAGGGCGCGCAGGACGTTTTCGATGACGCGGTCATCCCCGTAAAGGGCAAACGTTCTCTGGAACATGATGGCGGTGCGTCGCATGATCTGTTTTTTCAGGGCCTCGTTTTCCGGTTTCCAGAAATCCACGTCTGCCTTTGCAAGGGTAGCGCCGCACCGCGGACAGGGTTTGCCTGCATCGCTTTGCAGCCCGACGGTTGCACAATGCGGGCACATGCTCACGTGGTAAACGATCGCACCCGCTGTCGGGGGATCTTCCACCCCGCGGAGGAGGTGGATCAGCACGCTCTTTCCTGCGCCGCTGCGCCCGATGATCCCCATGGTCTCGCCCTCGTATATCTCGAAAGAGAGGTTATCGAGGACTTTTTTCCCGGAGTATTCCATGGAGAGGTTCCGGACCGAAACAAACGGGTGGTTCATGACAGCCTCACGCACATCCTGACAGGCGAAAGGTCCCGGGAGAGTTCCGGGAAAAATATCCCGGTATCCTGACAGGTCCTGCCTGCCCCTCTATTATTTCTCATATGAGTAGAATGGCATAAACCTGTTGCATTTGTCCGGCAAGACCACCATGTCCCGGTTATTCGGCAAAAAAGGAGAGAAATGGTTTGAAGGACCCCGGGATGTTCAGGTCTCCTGCA
>JAAZNU010000220.1 GCA_012798135.1 Veillonellaceae bacterium
CAGGTTGTCCTGCTCAGCCTTGTGGGTGTCCGCGAGCTGGGCCAGTGTCGTCTCGGTCACCAACCGCAGCCGGTGGGAGTTGATGCAACTGCCCAGACCCTCGAGCGTGATGAGGTCTCTGTTGCCCACGTTCACGATCCGGGCGGGCCACTTCATCTTCGCGAGACGCTTGGCCAGGCGGGCATTCGGTCTCAGCCGCGGCGCTGTCGCCGGCCGCTCCCAGTCCGGGCGCAGCTCGACCAGGTCGCCTACCTTGAAGATGATCGATTCCATCGGCTAGTCCGGGCTGATCTTGCGCCCCCCTGCCGCTGCGGCAGGGATGACGATCTGCTCCTCGTCGATCTTGCGAAGGACCGCCCGGCTCACCTTTCCTGCCACTCCGACTCCGAGGCAGTACGTGTCGGCCAGGCCCTGCTCCACCAGCCTGGTGTGCCGGCAGGACCTATTCCCGCTGGCATCGACACGCCTCGTCCACCCCTTGCAATCGCACGACGTCGTACCGTCCTCGTAGAGGATCGTCTGGTACGGCGGGGCGTCCGGGTTGGAATCCGAAGCGAACGACCAGGACTTCTTCACCGCCTTCACAGCTTCACCTCCTCTACCGAACCGACGATCGCCCTCACCTGCGAATCCCCAGCCCGCCAGGCACGCGCGAAGGCTCGTATGAACGAGCCCGCGGCCCATGACCGGCGGGAATAGGGCCGCCCGTGAACTCCGATCTCCAGACAGCAGTAGAGGTACTTCCCGTTGCGGAAGTAGGTCCGGACCTGGATTTCGGTTTTCAGGATGTACGCCGTGTTGTGGTGGACGATACTACCGACGCGCCGGGTTCGGTACTGCAGCCGTGACATGGGACTGCTGCCGGTGCTGCCTCTCCAGTTCCTGGCAGACCTTCTTGTACATCTCGTGGTCCACGAGCAGCTTGGCGAACCCCTTGTCGTTGGGCCATCCGCGCCTTTTGGCCTCAAGGAACCCCTCCTCGGTGACGAACGCCTTCACCATCCCGAGGTGGATGACCTTCTGCTCCCCGTCCGGCACCAACTGGGTGTAGACCATCGCCATGCGATAGTCGATCAGGGTGGGGTGGGCGAACACGGCGGCGTCCGCCCCCGTGTCGATCACCTCGCCGTACGAGATGTCGTTCGTCCTAGGCGATTCCATCACCACCCGGCTTCCCGGCTTCACGCCGGCGTGCCAGCTACGGACGGCCAGGTCGAGCAGGAGACGCTCGTCGTCGGGGCCGCCGAAGGCGATGGCGATCCTGTTCGCCATCGCCTCGATGTCGCTGATCTTGTTCCAGCCCATACCCGAACCTAACTCCGCTTCGTCCGGCGGGCAAGCTGGCCACGGCGCTTCTTGTTCTCGCCCTCGAGACGGTTCCGCTCGAGGACGTGCTCGGCCTGCTCGCGCGGCAGGTTCTCGGCCTTGTCCCCATCGGATTCATTGAGCAGGCGGTGCAAATGCTCGACCGCATCGGGCAGTTTCAGCTGTGTCGACGGCTTTTCCGCCACGATGTTCATGAGATCCTGCCACGGCACGGTGGGGTACTTGGCACCCACCCGGTCAATCCCGTCCTGTGCCGTGATCAGGGCCTGTAGGCACAGCACCTTCTTCATGTACAGGTCCCGGATGATGATCGTGCGGGCCAACTCGTCCTCCGCATTGGCCCGCTCCGTGAGGTCGGGCTGCCGGTTGATGAGGTGGATGATGGTCAGGTCGATCTGCCGGTTGCTGTCCTCGGCCACCCGCAGCTCCCGCATCTGGGCCGCCATCTCCACGGCATCCTCCAGGCGGACCTGGTTGTTGCGCGCGAAGATCTTGATCATCGGGAACACCTCCACCCAGGTGTTCTTCAGGGTACGGTCCACCGGCTTGGGCACCAACTTCGTCGGGTCCGGCAGCTCGGTCTTCTTCTCGTTCATTTCGGCACCTCCTCCTCCTCCTCCTCCTTCTTCTTCTTCAGGACGTTGACGGCCACGTCGCGTACCTTCTCCATGGCCTGCTCCAACTCCATGATTCGCATCCGCAGCGGGTACACGCAGGCGCAGTGGACCCGGTCGTCCTTCTCCGGGTCGCACTGCTCCTGGATGGTCCGCTTGAAGCTGGTCTCGATGTCATGCAGGCGCTCGCTGATCACGGCCACCTTCCGGGCGGCCGCGGTCAGCTGAGCACCGATGTCCGCGTGAGGCTTGTCCGAGCAGACGATGGTATCGGGAGGGTAACGCTCGTCCAGGATGGACTGGAGCAGGGTGCATACCCCCTTGAAGGTCTTGAGCGACCGAAGGGTGTCCCGGGCCTCCACCAGCTCGTCGTACTCCTCCTGGGGGATCAGAACTTCTCTCACGGGTCCTCACCCTCCTTCAGGATTGCCCCGCCCGACGGCTGGTCGGAATCGATCTTTCTGGGGCCAGGCTGATCCTTCGGCTTCAAGGCCTCCTTGGCCTCGTACGCCTTCCGTTCCTTCCGGGCCTGCCTCTCCCTGGCCTCCCGCCTCTTCGCGGGCTCGAACTCCACGAAGATGGGTCGGTACTCGTCACCCGTGGCCAGCTCGATGCGCTTCACCATCTTCACCGTGTTCGCCAAGTTGGCGAAGAGCTGGCTGAGCAGATTGGCACCCTCCTCATCCACGGTGATGATATAGCCGCTCCGGTAGGAGCTGGGGGAGTAGCTGTCTAGCTTGATCACTCAGCCAGCTCCACCGGCTCGCCGATGCGCCGCTCGACCTTCGTACGCTCGGCCAGGCACTCAGCGGCCATCTTCCAGGCCTTCGCCAGGGCCGCCTTGCGGTACCAGTGCTGCTTCCCGTCGCTGAGCATGGCGGCCATGAAGGCCCACTGGGCGCACAGCTGCAGCTCCTTCATCAGGACGAAGCATGACGTCTTCAGCTCCGGCCGTCGGAACTTGGCCAGGCGGGCCTCGCTCTGCCGCATGCGCTGGCGAGCGTGCTGCCACAGCGCACGCACCTGGGGGTCGTCGTAGGCCAACTTCGCGAAGCCAGGGTAGTACCCGTTCTTGTCGTAGAAGGCCTCGACCTCGGCCTTGAAGAGGGCATTGATCTCCGCGTTCGTCATCTTCTTGCGCTTCTTCATGCGGGCGTTTCCTCCTTCTCCATTCGGCGGGTGCCGTTCACCGCCTGGGACTTCACGTTCTTCACGTTGCTGCGACGGCCCATGATGAGCCGGAGCTTCCGGTCCTCGCAGGTCGTCTCGAGCGCGACGTCCGTGAAGACGACGCCCTTCTCCACCGCCTGATGGAACGTGGCAACCGCGATCGCCAGCGCCTTCAGGCCGTTCAGGTCCAACTCGATGGCCACGTCGTGGCCGTCCTCCTGGACGTCGATGTCGATCAACGTCTTCCTCCCTTCTTGGGTTCCGCGAAGCAGCGATCGCACCGGTTGGCATCGCACCCGTGGGGCCGTCCGAACCTGGTGGACGGGCAGATGAACCCGACACCTCTGGTCTTATAACGCACGAGGCCGTGATGCTCCGCGAAGTTCACGTACGCGTCCGGGCAGGTCTTCCCATCGAACGCGGCGTAGGTAATCGTCGCCGTGGAGGGGACGTACTTCTTTCGGTCCATGCTCGACTCGTCGAGGCTGAAGTTCACCCGCCACAGATCCGGATCCAGTAGTACTACCTCCCGCCGGCGGGTGTAGGTGACGCACTGGACCTGACCGTAGGACCGGTCGTGGATCATCTGGGCGATGGCGTTGGCGAAGTGCGGGTACCTGGCGATGTCCCCGACGTGCGCGAAGCGAATCCGGGGCTGCCTGACGAAACCCCAGGCCTTCGCCTTCTGGGAGTCGTCCACGGCGCCCCAGAGCGCCCGGTCGACGTGCGGCTCGAGCCCCTTGAGAATGATCTTCATCACGCTGGGCGTCCCGGTCTCGAACAGCGAGGCCAGGAGCGAGTTCTTCACGCCCCGCTCGATGGACCCCGGCAGCACGTCCTTCCCGTCGTGGGCGTAGCACCACAGCCGGCATAGCCGGCTCGGATTGCAGGACATCAGGGCCAGCCGGAAGCTGACACCCTGCTTCGAAGAAGCCCCGAACGGGTCCTCCTCGACCAGCTGGGCCGCCAGCTTCCTGTGGTCCGTCTGCTTCTGCATGAGGTCCCGGTGCATCGACAGCTCGATGGCCGTCCGGACCTGGTACAGCTTCTCGGCGTGGGCGACCCGGAGGGCCCCCCTGGTCCCATAGTGGGCGCGGCAGGCCAACTGGTTGTAGTTCAGCAGGTCCGCCGGCGTGACCTTGATGCCCGGCGGATTCTGGACGTACCGGATGGCCCAGTTGAGCACGTTGTCCTTCACCGTCATCTCCTGAGCTCGTGGCAGTCTGGGCTGATCTTCAGGAGCTGGTGCCCGCGCACCGTGTACCCTCGGGAGAGCAGCCGCTTCTGCCACGCATCGTTTCTCCCCACCAGGTAGCATCGGTCGAGCAGGCCGGCCTTCTCTTCCGCCTTCGTGAGCCGGGCGAACCGCTTGTAGAACTCGTGCCACTTCGGGATCATCATCTCCTTCCGGTGCAGCACCGGGAGGTTGAAGGCGTACTGCCGCACGCAGATCCTCTCCGTCACCAGGTTCACCGTGGTCGACTCGACCAGGACGGGGTGCCCGTGCGTCCAGAACCCAGGGTAGTACAGGAACGCCACCCGCTCCTTGGGGGTGACGCTCACGACGTAGCCGATGGCCTGCGCTCGCCGCCACTCTCGCCGCAGCTTCGGCCGCACCCTTTGGATGTAGTTCTCGCGCAGCTTCGCAGCCCTCATGACGTCGTACTGGATGTCATCCGGCATGCTGCGGGTCACGAAGCTGTGAAAGTAGATCTTCCGTCCGACCTGCTTCCCGAATGGGAGCTTGCGGAAATGCGTCATTTCTTGAGTCTCCTCAGCTCCTCCTTCAGATTGGCTACCCGAGCGTTGTGGGCCTTCACCGCTGCGGCGAAGTCGTCCGGGGTCTTCACCCCCTTGATGACCTCCTTGGCCATCTTCGCCAGCTCGGACTTCGTGAGGACTTTCTCCTGGTCGACCGCGGCCGACGTGGGGGTGGGCACCTTCTTGCAAGCGATGTAGTGCGAGCTCGCGGACGTTCTCGTAGCGAACTCCTTCCCGCACTTGGGGCAGGGGAACAAGCCGTTCGCCGCCTGCGCCATGTGAATGCCCGGCCTGCGGTTGTAGTTCTTCGTCGTCGCCCGGAACGCCTGGATCTTGGCGACCAGCTCGTCGGCCATGGACCACGGCCAGACGTAGGTCTTGTGGCCCCCGACTCGGTCGAATCCCGGCAACCTACCATGGGCCGCCATCCGAACCACCGAGCTCACGGTAGACCCGCTAAGCTCGGCCAAGACCGTACACGTCAGGGGCTCTTTGTCCGGCATCGGCCGGGTAGATGTCGTTGTGGACATGGGTTCCTCCTTCAGCTTCGGGGGCTCCGGCGGGGCCGGGGCCACCTCCTCCACTACCACGAGCGGTTGCGTGACCGCCTGGGGCTCGGAAGGCGTCTGGACGGCCACCGACATGGGTTCGGGCTCAACCGGCGCCTGGACGGCGCCCAGGGCCCTGGGAGGAGCCTTCCAGTCCACTTCCTTGAGGCACTCCTGCTTCAAGACCTGGGCCTTGCCGATTTCCCGACGTTCCTCCACGCCCCCGCTGACCGTCGAGTCCTTGTCCTTCACCCAGCCCCCGAGCAGCACGATCTGGGACTTCCCGAACCAATCGGGGCCCCGGAAGCAGAACAGGCGGTGGTCGTGCTCCTTGAATGTCCAGAGGCCCTTCCCCTCACCGTTGAGGGGCTTGAACAGGCGTTGACTGGCAGTAGACATTCCCTGCCTACTGAACAGGTCAAACGCCCGCTCGAACCGCTTCTTGAGATGGCGATAGGCGCTCTCCAGGAACTCCTTCCCAGGTGAGCGCCCGTTGGGGCGGACGTAGACCACGACCCGCCCCTTGTTCCCGTCCCGAACGAGTTCTAGCCAACCTTGAGACATGGGATCACCTCGTACGTATCCGGTGGGACCACCAGGTTCAGCGTCCGCCCGTTGTCCCACCGCACCGCGATGACGTTCGAGTCGGCCACCTTCACGACCCACTTGACCGTCCCTTCCGTTCCTGCCGGGACCGGGTCCTTGTCCTGCATGTCCAACACCCGGACCCGTGTCCCCTCCTTCAGTTCGGACATCCTGTTGTTCCCTCCTGGGGCGCCGGCGTTCTCAGCCGGCGTGCCCCGCATTCCGAGCTCTGGGTCCGCAGCTCGCAGTCGTGGGTACCGACCGCACAGCAGTACGTCTCCCGGACATGGATGGTATCGCTACCATGACAGCGGCGGACTTCGTCATCGGTGGCCGGCCGGTCGTAGGTGCTCTCCCACCAGGACTCATCCGTGTCGCATACCCCTCCCACCGTCGGTGCCACCAACTGCCTGGTCTGGCCTCCGTCCATCGGACGTGGGCCGCCGGGGTGGCAACACAGGCTGAGAACTAGGAAGACGAGCACCGCTTCCTGTTTTCCCATGGCTTCGCCCCGGGCAGGTACTTCTTCCAGATGTCCTTCAAATCACGCTTCGGGCTGGTGACGAAGCCGAACTCCCGATCGAGCTTGCGGCACGCCGATCTGTGTAGACGTGCCATGACCTCCCGGCTGACACCACAGGACTTCGCCAGGGCGCTGAGCGGGATGCCCATGAGGTCGTACATCCGGAGGACCCACTGCTCCCTGGGCAGCAGGACGGAGCTGATCACCGCGCTCACCACTGCCTCGGCGCCCCTCTGGGCGCTGAGCGTGCGGTCGTCCAACCATTCGACGAGACGGGACCTCTTGTGCGCCCTGCTCATGGCCCCATCTACTCCACCTCCTCCGGCACCCCCCTAGGGGGTGCCGGATTCGGGACGGCGATCGAGCCGTCCGTCGAGATGCTCCCCGGCGGTTCCTCCAGGGGGGCCCCCTCCATCGCCTTCTGGATGGCCTGCTTGATCATCTTCTCCTTCACCGTCTTTGCGGCGTTCCGCCTGAAGGCCTGGATCTTCTCCTGCTGCTTCGCCGTCTTGATGATCGCCTTCTTCGTGGCCTTCCGCCCGGGCGCCTGTGCCGCCCGCTTCACCTTCCGTGCGTACTTCCCCATCGTCACCTCCTTCGAAGTACCGGTCGGACAGGGTCGCCAGGACCTCGCCGCCGTGTTCCTTCGCCTCTTTCTCGGCTTCCTTCTTCGACTCCCAGGACAGGACAATCCCGTCCCGGGTGAGCACCTTGGTTCGCTTCGTGCCCTTCACGGGCACGAGCACGGTGTACAGGTGCTTCCTACGGTGAGTCACGGCTCCACCTGCAGGATCGTCGTCGCCACCTCGCACGCCTGGTCGAGGCGACGGGCGCCCCGATTTTCGTTCTCGGCGAACTCCAGGGCGGCGGCGTAGTCGGTGAACGGGCCGGACACGATCTCGTTGACATCCCTCCCGCTCCGCGGTGACGGCCCCGATTCCGATCGGATGACCCAGTACAGCTCGATCCTCCTCACGCTCACGAAGATCCCCCCTTCCTGCGAGGAGTCTTCTCCCGTCTCTGGACGACCTCAAGGAGAAACAGGTACCCAAGGAGGTCCATGCGGGTGTCCTCGGAGTCGTCCATCTGGGCCGCACGCAAGCGACTCAGCTTGTCGTCGATCCGGACAAGCAGCTGCTCGATCGGGCTCGCCTTCGAAAACACCCGGATGGGTTCGAGGGCGGAATCGCCGTACTTCCGGTTCTTCTCCACGAGCATGGACACGACGTCATCGGCCACGCCCTGGATATCCCGCTTGAACTCAACCTGCGGGTCCGCGGTGTCCTCGAGGACCTTCATCGCCGCCAGGTACCTGCGGGCGGCCCCCCGACTGGTGAAGAGCTCCGCCTTCCGGTATTGGCGCCAGCCGGTCGCCGTCTCGAAGACCCGGGGGTTGTCGGACTTGGGCCTCAGCTTGATGGGATCAATCCGATGACCCACGGCCGTCGGCCGGATGACGAAGTACCGCTTGTAGGTGCTCATACCAGCTCCCTCTCGACCTGCGACCAGGCGAAGGCGAAGGAGGACGCCTGCTGGCGGTCGTCCTCCATGATGCCCCCATCCTCCCCCACCTCGACGACGGGGTTGTGCCGGTGGTTGACGGGCGCCATGAGGAAACGGCCCTTGAGGCCGACGATGCCGATCCAGGGGTCGACCCACCACTCCACGTCGTCGATGTCGGTCGGCCAAATGATGGCCACGAAGGTCGTCCCCTGCTTGGCGATGCGCTGCAGCAGGGCCACGGGAGTCTCACCCTCCATCATCAGGTGGACGATCCTCTGCTTGTTGTAACAGTTGACGAGCCTCCTGTCTCGGTCGCCCGGCTCGCCCGTCCCGTTCACGAGGGAGAAGCCGGCCTTGACGAACCGCTCGGCGTCGCCCTTCTTGCACGCGACCAGTACCTTCATCATTCTCCTCATCTCCTTTCACCCGCTCGAGTCGTAGCAGGCATCCACCTGCGTGAGTGAGCCGTCGTCCTCCACCCGGAACACGATCTGTCCGAAGCGGGCGGGCGGCTGCAGGGGAACGATTGCGAACGTCTGCCGGCCGACCGTCTTCACGTACGCGTCGGCGTCTCCCTGGGGCGGGCCGCACAGCTCGTCCCACGTCTTGGCGTAGTACCAGAACTGGGGAACCCGGACGTAGCCCCTCATCCGAACTCCTTGTCGTCCTCCCGGCGGAGGTAGTCCCTGAACTTCTCCAAGCCCTCCTCGCCGAGGCTGTCGATGAATCCCAGACACAGGTCCAGCGCCGACCGATCCAGCCCGGAAGGAAACTCCGGGAGACCGTTGTCTTCCATGTACGTAAGGAGGATGTCCTCCGCGTACTTGTACGGCGTGTACTTGTCGGTGGTCATGCTGACCTCCCTTCTTGCTTCAGGACGTACTCCCCGATGCGACAGGGGTCGTCCGGGCTGTTCTCGATCTGCCCGTGAGCGAAGCACGGGGTCTTCCGGTACCACGGACGTCCGTGAACCGCGCAGCGGTACTTGCCGGGTCCCGAGCCCTGGAGGTGGCGGCACGCCTTGCCCCCTCCCTTGTGGGCCACGAGGTTGTCCGGCCTGATCCCCTTCTCGGGATCCTTCACGATCACGACCATGTACTGCTTGCAGCAGTACCCGCACCGGAGGCAGTGCATCAGGCGAGTTCCCGCGAGACGCAGTTCCAGTTAAGCCAGTTGAACCCCGGTTTGGGCGTCATGCTCAGCGACCGGTTGTACTGCACGCCGGACCTGGCGCCCGTGAGGTAGGTCACGGTGATGTAGCGATCGAACCGGGAGACGTAGAACCCCGGGGGTCTCAACCAGTACTTGGGGGACGTCATGTCGTCACCTCCTCTCAGGTGTAGTTTCGGATGACCAGCTCCTTCACCGAACTGCGGGAGGAGCTCTTCGCGGCCACCGCCCTCGGGGCCGTGATGACCGCGTGGTTCACCCCCGGCATCGTCGCCGGGTCAAACAGGGTCTTCGTCACCTCGTTGTACGAGTTGGAGAGCATCCAGCGGACGCCCTTCTTCGTGAGCCGAGTGCAGAGCAAGGCCAGCCGCTTCTTGTCGTCCGGTCCGAACCCGCCGGCGGCGTAGCTCGTGAAGCTCGCCGTCTCCGACAGCGGTACATAGGGCGGGTCCAGATATACGAAGTCGCCCTCCTCGGCGCCGGCCAGGATCCACTCGAAGTCACCCGTCCGGATGTCCGTCCGGCCGTACATGACGTTGGATGCCTGATCGAGCTTGAGGCTGATGTCCAACAGATCAAGGACGGTCGGCTGGGGGTACTTCCCCCACGGGGCGTTGAACTGCCCTTTGGAGTTGACCCGGTACAGGCCGTTGAAGGCTGTCCGGTTGAGAAAGAGCATTCGGCCGGCGACCGCGAAGTCGCTCATCTTGCCGGGTTGCATCTTCACGACCTCCGCGAACCCGGAAGGGGACCAGTACTTCGAGACGAGGCGCTCGAAGGCGTGCGCCACGTCCCGAGGGTGCTCCCGAACCGCCCGGTACGTCCGGATCAGCTCCTCGTTGGTATCCGAGAGGACCGCCTGTTGGGGGCGCAGGAAGAAGAACATCGCCCCGCCACCGAGGAACGGCTCCCAGTACGTACCTGTGAAGGACAAAGGCAGGAGCGGCCCGAGTCTGGGCAGGAGTCGTCCCTTGCCTCCCACCCACTTCAGGAATGGAATCCTACCCATTCTTCACCTCTCTGGCCTTCACCAGGCCTTCTACGATCAGGACGTCCTTCCCCTCCTCGGGCAAGAGCAGAGGGTCGATGGGGAAGTCGATCGCGATCCCGTGCTGGTGGGCGACCACGGCCAAGAAGGCATTGGCCAGGCCCAGGAACCAGCGCGGGTCCAGCTTCAAGTTCGTCCCCGTGTCCGGCCCCACGAAGATCTCGGCGGCCGTCTTGAGTAAGGCTGCGACTACCGCCTTCTGGTTCGTGATGGACGGGTCCGCCACGCGCATCCTCGCCACCTGCGAGTAGAGCTCCTTCGAGATGTGGTCCACCATCGCTGTGAACGGCGTGCCCGTCTCCTCCGGGACCGGCGGGTACTGGTCAGGCCAGAACCCGATCTGCCGGGGGTCCGAGTCACTCGGGATCTTCTTCTTCATCGTCATGCCCCTTGACCCTCACCAGGGTCACGCTGCGCAGCTTCTCGACGATCTTCTGGATGTCCGGCTTCTCGCCCCGCTTTACCGTGGCGATGACCTCGTTGGCCAGCTCGGTCTGCAGCTCACGGTACATGGCCAGCTCGTTGGCCGTGAACAGGGAGATGTCGAGGGCGGGTGCCATCCCGAACGGGCCCATCACCTTGTGCAGGCTCGCGATCATCAGCTGGATAAGGGCGGTATACAACCCTTCCTTGAAGTTGGGCGTGAGCAGGGGAGGCATGTCCTCCATGCTGTCGGACCGTCCCAGGAAGATGCCGGTCGACACCCGCGTCTGCTCATCCTCGCTGAACCCGAGGGCCTGGCAGACCTTCGGGGAGAGACCGGTCAGGACGGCGACGACCATGCCGCCGTTCTTGCTGAAAAACTGGTCCAGGCGCTGGGGGTCCATGCTCTTGTAGAGCTTCTCGACCTCGTTGGAGTAGTCCTGCGCCTTCTGGACGATCTGGCGAAGCTTGTCCTTCTCCTCGGTCGTGAGGTACCCGAAGTCCTTCGTCCCCTTCGGGGGCGGCTCCTTCTTCCCTCTCTTCTCCTTCGCCGGAGGAGGAGGCTTCGCCACCTTCGGTTTCTTGCCGGACAGCAGCTCCTCCACCGTCAGACGGCGAGGAGTGTCTGCCGGGCTGTCCTGCGGCTTCCCCATCAGCGCCTCAGGAGGGCGATGATCTCCTCGGGGGTCTTCCCGTCGAACTCCCTGGTCATCACCAGATTCGCCACGATGACCTGAGTCCGGTGCGAGCACTTCGGGCACAGGTCGGGGAAGCCGGCGGCCCACCCTTCCTTGCCCACGGTTGCCAGCGAGACCTTCAGGGCGTGGGCCTTCCGGGGCCCCTTGGCGTACAGCTCGTACGCCTCCCCGCACCTGTCACACACCCGACTGGGTATACTCTTCCTCATCTTCACCTTCTCCCTCTAGAGGATGCGAACGAGCTTCCCGCCACGCATCCTCATCCTCTGTACCTTCAGACCGTAACCTCGGCTCTGCCGAAGAGCCACGTAAATCGGTTGGCCCCCGTCGGCCGGCCGCCGGATGTCAAGAATGACGTACTTGCCGATGACCGCGAGGCCCTTCTTGTAGACCTTGTGCCACCACCGGTATGGCAGCCGAATGTGTATGTCCACGCCAACATTGGACCTACGCCACCAGCCACCGAACCGAGTCCGGGTGACGTTCACGCCCACGCCCAGACCGTCGGTCATGGTCAAGTAGAACCACCAGTAGTCCGGCCTCCTGAAGTTCGCCTCGCGAAAGCAGCTTTCCAGGACCGACTTGGAGGCCAGCTCGATCCGCTTGCGGAAGGAGTAGCCACACACGTTCTGGGGGTTGGGGAAGAACTCGAGGTCCACCGTCCGCTCCACGATGCCCGACCTCTTGGAGGTCGACCAGTTGACGGTCCTCTGGTACCACCGGTTGTGCAAATGCACCTTGGCGATCTCCTGCGCCGCAGCGAGCATCCGGGGAGGCAACCGGGCCGCGTCGCCCAACCAGCGGTTCGACACGATCCTGGACCACCTGCGCTGCGCGACGAAGTACTGGTTCCAGTACTTCAACAGCTCGTAGCAACGGTTCTTGAGGCCGAGCTCGTTCATGATGATGTCGGCCGTCTTCAGGCCCTTCGCGTGGTCCAGGGCCCGGAGCGTACCCTTGTCCGTAAGCTCGAGCCGGTGCATGTGGCCGCTGCACCGTACGATAAACGTACGCGTCGCTATGGCAGCGTAAATGCGGGCCCAGCTGCCATGGCGACGCCGTCGTTTTCCTGCGGCACCCATGCCATCTTCCCCTTCATCTTCGTCCCCGCCTTCACGGGGCCAAGCAGGGTGAGAGTTCGACCACCGGGGTTGACCCTGGCACGGTAGTGCCGGAAGAGCTGGGTCCCCTTCGACGTGCCGACGGCCACCAGGACAACGGCACCCGGACCCACTCCCGTCCGCCCCTTCGGCTCGAGGACATCGAGCACGAGCTTACTGTCGAGCACCGACTTCCCCTTGTCGTATACCTTCCGCTTCCAGTCCAGCGGAAGGCACACGCGAATGTGCATGTCACGGTATTTCTGCTTGGCACGGCTCTCGACGTAGGGAGAACGGCCTTTCACGCCCAGGTCCACCTCGACGTTGTTGGCGTAACGATAGTATTCCCGGCGGAACGTGATGATCTTCGAATGCTCGACCTTCGAGGTCTTACGGAACAGTCGGTTGATGATCTTCACCACCACCCTCCGGTGAGCCTCCTTGAGGGAACAGATGCCGATCAGGTCCAACACCCCGCCCTTCATGCTCGGTTTCTTGGGGCGCTGCCAGCCGCCGTTCCGCTTACGTAAGTCGGTAACGACCTTCCAGGCACACCGGGGCATCCAGAAATCGCTGGACCATTCGCCCCACCAGTACCTGCAGAAGCTGCGCTGCCAGGTCTGGTAAACCCTACGGCACCCGTACCGCATGCCCAGCTTCCCCATCACCTTCTCCCCGGACTCAAGGCCTCTTCGAAGCTCCCTCCTGTCGTGGTTGTGGAAATGGAGACGACCACGGGAGTCCATTGAGATGGTATGCAGCTGGCCGCTGCACCGCACCCGGAACGACCAAGGTGAGATCCATCCCTTCCGGAGGAACGACCGCCTGGTCACCAGGAACTGGGCCCGCATCTGCGCCCGCTTTGCGTCGTCCTTCTCCAGGAAGTACCCCCTGAGGATCGACTCCGGGAGCAATCGATCGATAGCGATCTCCCGGATCTCCTCCCAGGTCTTGAGAATGCGCTGCTTCTCGGCGGCGTCCGCAGTGTCCCAGCTGTCCCGCCAACCCCACGGGTAGGTATCCGGCATGTCCGCTGGACGGACCAACTTCGCCCTCGTCACTCAATCACCTCCTTGTCAGCGAACTCCTCCGGCGGAATCTCGAGCTTCTCGCCGAACGGGACCTCTCCCTTCATCGTGGTCACCCAGAGCACGGGGTAGTCCGGCGTCTCCGCCGGAAACGTTCCCATCAGGTCGGTCATGAAGAGGAGCAGTTGGGGCTTGAGGTCCTTCTCCTCGATCCAGTCGAACACCGGCGTGAAGTTGGTGCCGCCTCCGCCCTTCACAGCCTTCTTCAGCTTGTAGATCTCCTCGTCCGAGAAGTCGGAGAGGAGGATGCTGTTCTGGATGGCCGCGTCGCACATGACCACCCACACCTCGCTGGCCATGCCGGCCAGGCCGCGGATCTCGGAGATGATCTCGATCAGCGGCTCGCCCACCATCGATCCGGACGTATCGATGGCGATGACCACGTCCGGCAGCCCGTGCTTCGGCGCCAGCGGAGGGATGTACATCCCCAGACTGAGGAACGCCGGACTGAACCGGTTCGTAACGAGATCGTGATGCCCGACCTTGCTGCCCCAGTACTGCCGGAGGATCTCCCGCCAGGGGATGCGCGGCTCCCGGAGCTTCTCGATGAACAGCTCGATGCCGGCGGGGAGAGTCCCTCTCCCCGACATCTTCGCGGCCTGGTACGAGGCCAGGACCCCGGTGAGGACCCGGTCCGGGTCGTCGGACTCCGACAGGGGCAGCGCGCTGTCCGCCGGCTCGAGGCCCTCCAGGGCCTTCAACAGCTCCACGTTCTTGAGGGCCTCGAGGTAGATCTTCGCCGCGGTGTCCAGACCGGCCTTCGCACACATCACGCTCACGGCGGAGACACCATCAGGAACCCTGACGAACTCGTCAGGAACGGCCATCTCGGCCTCGACGGTCTGGGCCGCCGCCATGATCTCGGGGTACTTCACCGGCAGGGTGCGGGACGTGTGGTGCAGGATGATCCTGTTGATCTGCCTGCCGATGAGCCCGAACATCTCGGGGAACTTCAGGGCGGCCGCCTTCGGCCCGACCGTGATCCGGTTCCCATCGGTCGTCGCCATGTTCTCCCGGTAGTCCATGTCGATGACGACCGGGAAGTGGGCTGCCATACCCCAGTAGAAGCGGTGGTTGAGTCCCATCCGGATCCCGAGACGCTGCATCCGCAGATTCAGGGTCTCGTAGACCTCCTTCTCAGAAGGTTCGTTCGACATGGCGTCACGCGATGTCGTCGGACATCAGCTGGGAGAGCTGATCGTAGACGGCCCTGGCCGTCTTGCTCTTCTCCCCGCCCATCATCTCGCGGTAGACGTCCGACATCTTTCGCCGGTCCGTGAGGATCAGGTCCTGGATGAGGACCGTCTGGAACTGGGGACTCAGGAGCTCGAGCACGTTCACGAGCCCGATGGCCAGCTCCTTCATCTTCTTCTTGCCGCGCATCCACCAGGCCCGGCCCTGAGACATCAGCGCGTACTCGAGGGCCTGGCGGTTGGCCTTGTCTTTCCCCGCCACCTCGTCGAGGGGCGGGTGCTCGCCCCTGACCGCCAGGTCGATGTCCACCAACTTGTAGGTCTCGATGAACGCGATGAGCTTGTTGCAGACCGCCGAGCCGAGGTTCGACTCGAGGACGGTGCGCAGCATCTTGTCCCGCGGGTCGAGCGGGCGGACCCGACCCTCATCCTCGTCGCCCCAGAAGACCTTCACCTCGTTCGAGGCGGCCTCCCAGGACCGGGGCGTGCAGAACGCCTTTTCCTGGTTCTGCGGCATCACCGAGAGGTCGGCGGGCTCGCTGTCGAGATAGCCGATGAACTCAGACCGGATGCGGCCCTCGCCGATGGCCCAGGGGCGCCAGACGGTCTTGTACTCGGCCACCACGTAGTGGTGGGCCATCCGGTTCGCCAGCGGTCCGTGCAGGGGGAACACCCCACCCGTCTCGTTGGCGCAGAACACCAGGAGCCACCCCGGTCCGAGCTGGCTGTCGAGCAGCCGGCGCTCAAGGACCAGGTCCAGGGCGATCTTCTGGACCGCGTCCGGGGCTCCGGTGAAGTCGTCGATGACGTAGATGCCCTGTCCCTCGTGCGGGACCGGGATCAGGGGGTGCCGCTCGAACTTCCCGAGCAGGTCGTTCCACTTCGGCACCCCGCAGAGCTGGTTGTAGTCGGTCGTGGGAAGGCCAACGCGCACGAACCCGATGCCCAAGGCATTGGCGCATCTCTTGGCCACGGAAGACTTGCCGACGCCCGGCGGGCCCCAGAGCATCTGGGCCGGCAGGCGCGACTTGTCCTCCAGCTTCGCGAGGCGGAGCAGCTTCGCCTCCACCTCCTTGAGGGTCACCTCGGCACCGAAGATCTTGGCCTCGGCCTGCGCACGACCGTTGCTACGAGCCATCCTTCACATCCTCCACCTTGAACTTGAACGTCTTCCCGTTCGCCTGCCCGACGATCTCCACCAGGGCGGAGATTGCCTTCTTCAGGCATCCCGCCCGCCCGATCATCTTCGCCGCGTCCACCCGGCTCTCGGGCACGAACACGGCAACGACCGTGTGAGGGCCGCCTGCTACACGGACGACCCCGCTGGCTCCTACGGCCCTGGCGATCACCAGGATCATCTGCTCAAAGTCACGGTCCATTCTCCACCGCCGTTCCGGCCCTGGCCCACCGCATCCAGATGGACAGGGCTTCCTTGAGCTCGGGGCGTTCCTCTCGGAGCGCCCGGTTGACCAATCGTCCGATCCGAACGGGGTCCTTCGGCTCGAGGCTGAACTCGGCGCCGTTCACGGCCAGCCGCTTCGCCGCCTCGCAGACGAGGACGCCGTCCAGGACCTCGTCCAGGATCCCGACATCCACCGGGACGGGGGGCATCACCTTCGGACGGGCAGTCCACGATGCGCCTGAGTACCGCTCCGGCCTGAGTTCGTACCCCTTCGCCTTGCGGGCGATGAGGATGGCCCGCTCCGTGGGAGTGAGCTTCGGCGAGGAGAGAATGGCGATGAACAGCTGGGTCGGAATCTGGTAGCGGATCTTCCTCAGGCTCAGCGGCGTATTCGGAGAGCTGGCCTCCTGGCACACTTTCCGGATGGTCTCGACGATATTCATGTCCATCATGTAGTCCAGATCGAAACGGCAGACCTCACGGAGCAGGGTGTCCGTCATCCGCGGGTTCGCCATGATCGAATCAGGTCGCTTGACGAGCGGGACACCGAGGTAGAGAGCCAGGTCCCACACCGGTGGGCCGTCCCGGTGTCCCACGAACTGCATGGCGGGCGAGAGGCCGCGGTGGCCCAGCACCCAGGCGAGGTGCCAAAGCGGGGTCCCCTTCCTGGGAGTCGGTCCGTCCGGTGCCAGCAGCCGCCGGCCGGCCAGCCAGCGGCTCCGGAGGGCGCAGCTGCCGCTGTAACAACCACGAGCATAACCATGGCCGCTCTTGCGCTTGTACTCCAACGAGACCCCTTCACGGTACTTCTCCGCCGCCTGGACCATGGCGTCGGCGGTCTCGTCGTATCCCCACTGCCCGATGGCCATCGCCACGGTGTTCGACAGCCGGACGACCGAGGACGGCGGAAGCCGGCGGATGGTCGCCGCCATCTCCGCGTCGGAGAACGTCGGCTTCGGCACGATCAGCTCGGGGGTCTGGCTCGCGGTCCCGTTGCGCGACATGCGCTCCGAGGGGATGAAGATGCCGTCCAGGCGGGGCTGCATGAGGAAAAGGAACTGCATCGGGGACAGCTTCACGGCCTGGCCCAGGAACTCGACTGCCCCCTGGATGTAAGGACTGGACTCGTCGCACTTCCCCTCGGGGAGGACCGCATTCTGGAGCACCCAGACCGCCTCGTCCGGGTTCTCGTACAGGTACCGGATCCAGTTCTCCATGCCGACACCGGCGTCCTGGATGCGGTCCCCCACGTTCTGGAAGTGCCGCCCCATCGAGTGACCGACCACCGGCAGGGGAATACGCATCCCCTCGGCCAGCTCGGTAAGGGCCGCGTCGATCAGCTCGGGGGTGATGGCCCCCTCCTTGATCACGATGCCGACGCCGGGGTCCATGACAACGTCCATGTTGCACGCCACTTTGCCGGCTTCGGAGGTGGAGATTCCACAACTGTGGTCCAAGTCCTCGAGGAAGGCGTTGATGAAGATGCCGCTCTTCTCCACCCCGTGTTCCCCCGAGTAGCTCCACTTGGCCAGGAACATCAGCTCTTCTCCGGAATCTTCGCCACGTCGAGAGAGAAGTCGAGGTCGTGGCTCCGGCCGATGGCGTCGACGATCGTCCGCAGGGCGCTGGCGATGTGCCCCTTGGAGCCGATGAGCTTCTTTCCGTCCTCCCGTGTCTCCGGGAGGATGCTGAACACGGCGACCTTGTCGCCGGCCTTGGAGACCGTCACCCTGGCCTTCGCCTTCACGAGGTTCTTGATCAGGGTGAGCAGCATCTCCGTGCAGTCGACGATGGCCTGCGGCCGCTCATCGATCAGCCAGGTGAAGTCAGTCGACATCGATCCTCCGGACCGGGGCCTCCTTCACGAGGCACTCGACACGTTCCCGGATCTTCCGGATCTGGGCCCCGGCTTCCTTCGCCAGGTCGGGGTCGTTCTTCGTCTCGCGGAGATCCCCACCCTGAACGACGTCCCGGAACTGGGACACCACGGAGGCCAGCTCCTGGTCGTTGGCGATGTTGAGGGCCTCGAAGTTGTCGACGAACTCGAGGACCTGCTTCACCGTGCTCTCCCGGAGGAACTTCTTCTTGCCCCCCGGCTCGACCTCGAACTTCTCGGCCAGCGTCTTCATCAAGTCGGCGAACATCCGGCGCAGGGCACCGATCGCCTCGTCCTTCGCCTCGGTGATCCGCTTGGCCAGGCGGACTTTCTGTCGGTCGAAAGCCGCCTTCGACAGCTTCTCGAGGACGTCGGGGACGCCCATGTTCTCGAGGCTGTAGTCCACCCAGAACTCCTTTCGGACCTGGGCCGGGCTCGGGAAGGCGGACTCCTTGAACAGCGGGTCCGTCTTCCGGACCTCCTCGATGGCCTGGAGGTACTTGTCAGGCAGGAACACCCCAATGAGCTCGTCCCGCCGCTTGAGGTACTCCTCGACGGTCTCGTCCGCCCTCGGAACGAGGGCCAGAGGGATCACATACGACCCCGAGCGCCCGGGCTCCGGCAGGGACAGCCGCCGCAGTTCGCGTCGCACGGCCCCATCCGCCGACAGGATCGCCGAGTACGCCTTGCTCTTGATGAGCTTCCGGCGCAGAGACACCAGGGTCGGGTCCGCCTTCTGCGTCATCACGTCCCGCCGCTGTGCCTCGGGAATCGGGACGCTCTCCGTGATTCCCCAGATGTGGGGGGTCAGCTTCAGCCGGAGGCACTCCTCCGACATCATCCTCGGCTTGGGGGCCGGTTCCGCCGGCGCCGGCTGGGTCACCGGCTGGGTCTGCTTCTGCACGTCCATGCTACCTCCTCACTCGTTCCCGTTCCCGCACGACCGTGCGGGTCTTGCGGATCTTCTGCGGGGTCCCCTCGAAGTGCTCCGCCAGGAACGCCATGATGCGCTCGGCGGACATGTGATTGACCTCCGAGATCTCGCCGAAGGTCTCAACCTTGACCGTCCCGTTGTCCAGGACGCTGATCTCGATCAGATCGTCACCGGGACCGGTCGGTCCGGCCCCGTGGTGATGATGGTGACCGTGACCGTCGTGGCACATGCTAGTACCTCCTCTTCAGACGGAGCTTGCCGCTCTTCTCCTCCAACTGCCATCCGAACTTCTTGCTGGCGGCCTTCACCACCTGCTTCGTGTACGCCTTCGTCAGCTCCGAGGCGATCTCCTGGCTTCGGTTCTCCTGCATGTAGGCCCCGGAGATCTCGGCCACGCCGCCCTTCCTGATGCGAACGGTTTCCCTGCCCTTCGTCAGGGTCATCTCCTGGCTGGTCCGGTAGACGTACCACCCCGCGGCGCGGGCAGCGGTCTCGAGGGTGTCCCAGTTCTTCAGGTTCTCAAGGTGGGCCGAGAAGATGCTGATGCTGTCACAGGGCATCGGACACCTCAGTCCGCAGGTCCACCTTCGCCTCGGCCTTCATCGCCATCTCCGTCACCATCCGGCGCACCGCCGTCTTCTTGAGCAGCTTGACGATGGCCAGGTGGATCGACACGTCGGGATCGATCGTCTTCTCGAACCGGACGACCGCCTGGTCGTACCGGAGGTTGTACTCGTCCGGGATGATGGGCTCCCACCAGACCTGGCAGCCGTACACCGTCTGGCCGGAGTCGAGGATGATCTTCGGGTTGGCGCGGGTCCAGACGACCTTCGCACCCTCGGGCACCGCGTCCGCCGGCGGCTTCTCCTCGGCGTTCGGGGCAGAGCGGAGGGAGCCGTCGGGCATCTGGAAGAAGTACACCGGCACCTCGGCGACGTACGTCCCGTCGCCCAGGTCCACCATCTGGTCCCCGGACATGACGTGCACACGTATCCCCTTGGGCTTCTCCTTCACCGGCGCCGGCGGCGGCGCCATCGGCACCACGGGCTCACGGCCCCTGGGGGCCGTCTTGGTCGACCGCCGATCGGTCACCCGGATGGGCTCCTTCGACGTCTTCTTCACCTTCACCGCGCCACCTCCTTCTTGTTCATGATCGCCATCCGGCACTGGGCCGACTGGCTTCTCCACGACCGTGCTAACCTGCACCATGATTCGTCTGCTTGCGGTGGGCGTGGCGGTAGTGCAGCAGCCGCATGGGGAACCCATAGTCCTTGGCACGGCCCCGCAGGCCCTCCGGCTCGCCGTAGTCGGGGAACACCATCTCGATGTGCTTCATGATCGCCTTCTCGAGACCGCGGGGCCGGCAGATGTCCTTCAGCGGGACGATGAGCTCGAACGAGCAGTGGGTGCACATCCGGTGGGACGCCCTCGCCACCCCCTTCTTCCCGTTGTAGACGTCCTGGGGGCTGCAGAAGGACAGCCCCGTCTTGAACGTGACGAGGGGCCCGACGCTCGAGTCGCCGGACGTGGCCGTGACGGCGATCGGGGTCAGGAGGGCCGTCATCCCGTAGTACTGGTTCTTCCCGAACGGGAACGCCTTCGGGAGATGGATCGCGCTGTCGGGGGCCGCCAGAAGCTTCAGCATCATCGGCGCCGTCTTCTTCGTCGTCTTCTTCATCGTCGCCTCCTACTCCCCGATCTTCCGGCCGCCGATGCGCTCCTGCGGCTCGACGCGGTGGTACAAGCCCTTGGCCGACGCCGACAGCCACCGGCCCTCGGCCGAGCTACGCAGGCTGGCCAGCTGCTCGACCATCGACCGGCTGACCGGGGCGATCCACGTCGCCGCCTCCTTCGGGCTGATCTTCAGGTCTCGAGCGAGGTCGCAGCAGGTACGGATCTCGGCGCCCGTCCATCCGTCGTCATCCGGGAGCTCGCCCTTCGTGATGCCGGTGCGCTTCAGGTGGATCTTCCAGATGGCCGCCCGCTCCTCGGGTGACGGGAGGTCAAAGAACCAGATGCCGTACCGGAACCGGCGCTTCAACTCCGGCGGGAGGCCGGAGAGCCCGTTGCATGTGGCGATGAAGAAGTGCCGCTTCGCGACGGAGGCCAAGGTCCGCATCGCGTCCCTGGTGTTCTGCTCCGACTCGCCGACGTAGCTGCCCTTCAGGCCGCCGATGTCGAGGGCGATGGTCGGGACGGGTCCGATGGAGCCGATGGCCTGGGCCGAGAGGCTCTTGCCGGCGCCCGGCGGGCCGACGGCGATGAGGCCCGTGGCGTTGCTCTCCTCCATCCAGCTCAGCAGCGTGCCCAGGATGTCCTGGGAGACGCCCGAACTGTCCCCGAGCTGACCGGAGGCGCCCGCGAGCGCCTTCTCGATCTCGTCGATGAAGACGATGCAGTCGGGGGGATTCTCACCGGCCATCAGCAGCTGGGCGAAGTCCTTGATGCCCGCCAGGCCGCCGATGTCGTCGAGCTTGAACTGGGAGTTCAGGACCCGCAGGCCCTTCACGGCGTTGACCGCCTGCTTCCACCTCTTCCAGAGAACGTCGATGTCCAGTTTCCCCTGGATAACGGATAGGGCCGCGGCCTGCTCGATGGTGAACGGCGGCAGACCGTGGGTTGCCTGGACGATCTTCGGCATCTCCTTCGGAACCGCCATGCCGTTGTCCTCGAACAGCCGAGTGACGATGTTGGCCCGGGCTTCCTCGTCCGGCAGCGCCTCGTCGAGCAGGGCCGTGTTCTTGGCGATCTCGACGGGCAGCTGGAAGTCCGGGCCCAGGAGCACCAGCATGCGGAAGTCGCCCTTGAACGGGTCCCGCAGGTTGGCGATGGCCTGGACGCAGCCCCACGACTGCAGGATCTTGTGGCCGCCGCGGACGATCAACATGCTGCCCGAGGGCAGATTCTTGGCGGCGAGCATCAGGTCCACCGGGTTCAGCAGGTCCGCCGGCTCCTTGTCGCCCAGCATCTTCTGCAGCGCGACGGTCGACTTCCTGGTGAGGGCATAGGGGCCGGTGACGCAGTCCCAGCCGACGAACATCGGCTCGGGCGGCCCGTCCTTCTTCGTCTTGGCCTTCTCCCGCCATGCCTCCTCGAGCCACAACGGGATGTTGGCCTCCAAGACGTGCTCGTCGGCCGTGCAGATGGCCACCAGCGGCACGCCTTTGCCGCGGTACCGGACCAAGTCCTCTTTCACGGTTCGTACCATTCGTGACACCTCCAGTGCCGGCGCCTCGCCGGCTGATTCACACCCGACTTATGTCGGGAAAACCACATGCTTTTCACTACCAGAAGACCGCCGTCGACGCAGCAACAATCAGGTGCTTGGCGGCCATGATGTTCCTCTCCGGGTCGCCTCTCATGGGGAGCTCGACGCAGGCGATGCGCTGCACGCCGTCGTGCAGCAAGGCGTCGCCCATCGATCCGTCGCACGGCCACGGCCTGTCCGGCCCGGCGCCGACCCAGTAGTTCAAGGTATCGTGCAGGTACCGGCGCCAGAGCCGGTCCTTGCGGTTGGGGCGGTCGCGGCGGTCGCCCGTGGCGAAGTAGATGTACCCCTCCGTGGCGTCCGGGTCCTCATGGAAGGCCAGGTAGCCGCTGTGGGCGTACACCGTCAGATTTCTCCAGTTGGCACTCTCGTGGAGGATGCTGTACTCCCTACACGGGGCCTGACCAAGCTCGACCTGATGCACCCAGCCCCGTTCGGGGTCCTCGTACCACCGGTTGAGGTGCTGTCCCCGAATGTACCCGCTCGGGTTCACCACCGGCAAGTAGTAGACCTCCGAGGGGAGGGAGAACCGTCCAGGGTCCGACAACAGGCGGACGATGCCCAGCGTCCCTGACCGCTCGTCCCCATGGATGGAGCCGGCTACAAGCAGGCTCTTCGTCCCCATAGGGACACGAGGGCCAAGGAGCATGAGAGGCCCACCTACATCAGGCCCCGTGTAGATGTTACACCAGTGCGTCTTGAACTGGTGCCAACGGATGTCGTATAGGTCCATATCCTACCTATCCCGGCCGTCCTCGGCCGGGGTGCTTCCTGCAGCTTGCTTTGCAGCTTGCTTTGCAGCTTGCTTCTCTATGTACTATTAGGGGGTGAGCCAAGTAGTCCTCCAAGGGAGGCCGGCGAATCCACTGACGGAGGTCATCTAGTACGTATTCCAGGCACCATCTAGTCCATCATCCTTCACGAGGTAGTCGGATTAGATGTCCTCCATGATGGATTACTTGGTGCGCTCCTGCTCGATGATGTCCCGGTAGTACGGGAACGCCTTGTTGAGCCCCTCCATCGTGAAGACGACCGGACCCACACCTGCCGCCTTGTCCATCAGGCTCCTCGCCTGGGTGAGGAACGCGAGAAGCACGGCCCTCTTGAGCGACTCCTTGTTGGCGTCCGACACTGGGAGCCAACCGGCCTCGTTCATCATGACCACCAGGCCGAGGGCGGCACTGCGGGTCTTTACCGTCCTGACCGCCCGGGTCCCCAGGGCGGTCTTGTGGGCCACTTGCCAGAGCTCGATGAGGATGCCAGCCCACTCGCCCCTGGTGGACGCGTCGAGCGGCTTCACCGGCTCGAGGTCTACCTGGGGACGAGCTCCCTCACCGAACATCTTGGCAACCGCCGGCTCGTTTCCGGTGACGATCGTCAGGGGCTTCGGGCTGCCCAGCCGGTCCCGGATCCAGATCTTCCGACGGGGGTAGAACGACTTCTCGTGGTCGGTCAGCGGGCGCCCCAGCGCCTCCTCGGCCGCCTCGACGCTGGGGAACACGTCCAACTGGGCGATCTCCTCCTTGGAGTACTTCGTCTCGAACCAGTTGAGATACTTGAGCTCGAGCTCCGGCATCGCCTTGAGCAGTTCCCTCAGCGACCAGATGCCGGCCTTCCTGGCATTGAAGGTGTCGGTCATCTGCTTCCGGACCTCCCAGTCTTCCTGACTCTTGAGCGGGTACTGGTCGATCATGTCGGAGGCTTCCTTCAGGGTCAAGGAGAAGAGGCCGTCCATGCCGGGTGGTACCGGCGGCCGGGCCGCCACCGGGATCACCACCGCCGGCTGTGCCGGCGCCGGAGCCTTCGAAGACAGGCTTTCCGCCGGCCTCGGCGGAGGGGGTACCTCGTACCCCAGGACCCGGCCGCGCTTCGACTTGATCGGGATGAGCAGCCCGGCGGATGCGAGGGTGGACGTCTGCCTCTGGATGTAGCGGTTCGTCACCCCCATCTGCTTCGCCAGCACCGACTTCCACCCGCGCCTGGTCCGACCGTTCACCATGATTGTCAGCAGGTGGATGTGCACCAGGACGGTACGCCACCCACCATGCCGGTGCCCAGCCACGGCGTCTCGGATCCGTCGAAGGTCCTTCACCGACAACCGGACATACCGGTTGCCCCTCACCTTGTTGACGTCCCGGTCTCCGCACAGTGCATCAACGGTCATCAGTTCGGGCGGCAGCTTCTTCATGGTCCTGGCCACCGACTGGGGGTTCATGCCCAGTTCTCGGGCAAGGACATCCTTGTCTGGCTTGTGGGCGTCGCTGCCGTCCCGCTCGAAGAGCTGCCTAACGGCGATGTAGACCGCCTGGGCAGGCGGAGAAAAGCCCCACGCCCTGATCCGAGTGAGCATCGTGGTGTCAATGCCGATGTTTCGCATACTTGGTTACTAACCTCCGACCCTCCTTTTGTCAACCAGATGACCTCCATCGCAGGACTAGTTGGTGTCAGCAGTAGGCGACACCAACTAGTCCCATTTAGGAGAACAACTGGTATCGTGCGGGAGTAGTGCTACTTGGTGCCGATTCGAGGACTATTCGTCCTCCAGAGACTGGATCTTCTTCTCGATCTCTCGGACAGGGTCATCTTGGTCGCCCGAGATCTCTCCGAGGCCCCATCGGGCTGTAGCCAACACGCCGCACCAGAACCCCCGGTCGAAGTCCTTCTCCGCCGGGGTGTTGTCCAGCTCCTTGCTGGCCAACGTGACGAGCCCCCGGCGCTGGGCCTTCGTGGGCAACTGGACACGGTTGATGGCCCGCTTCGCCGCCTTTCGCCCGGCCTTCTTCTTCGTGGCCGTATAGGCCTCAAGCAGCCGGAGCTGCTCCTTCTCCGACCGGGTGGACATCTCGTAGGCGGCGCTCATGGGGACGGTCCCCTCGGAGACGGCCACAAGGACGTCCGGGGCGCACTTCTTGCGGACCCGCATGAGCCGGCAGATCCAGGCCTGGGACAGGCCCGTCCGCTTGGCAATCGCCTCGAGCTTCACCTGCCGGTTCTGCATCAGCTGGACGTACTCGGCGATGTCGAGGGGCCCGTGCGTGTTACGGGCGTTGTTCGCCTCGAACCGGCGGTACAGCATCTCCTGGTCGTTGCCCTCGGTGAAGTGGACCGGGACCATCTCGAACGCGTCCTTGTCCCGGGTCTGGATGCGAGCGATGGCCGTGTACCGGCCCTCCCCGTCGATCAGGTCGAAAATCTTCTTCCCGGTCTCATCCTTTCCTTCCCTGACCAGAAGAGGCTGCAACAGGCCGTTCGCCTCGATGCTTGCGGCCAGTTCCGCGATCTTCTTCTCCGGCCATTTACGGTAGTTGGGGATCTTTCCCAGACGGATCTGCTTGAACAGCACCCTCGTCCCGCTCACCATCCCTGTCCTCCGTTTCAATCCTCCGGGGCTTGAGGGCCGTGCCCCCCGTGGGCTCGACCTGCTGCGCCGGCGCCGGCTGCGTGACCGGCTGGTCTTTCTGGGCGGCGAACCGGTCCGTCTGGAGGTTCGTCACCCGCTTCGCCTTCTTCCCCTGCTTGTCGATCTTCAGCAGCATGATGTCCACGGCGGCAGGATTGTTGAGCATCATCTGGTCGGCGTAGGAGCCCGTGGGCGGCGGCGTCATGACGAGGCCGCCCGTCCGGAAGTTGCGGGCCTTCGAGACCTGCACCAGCAGCTTGTCGGTGCTGTCGTCCTCGTCCGTGTACGGGTACAGCCGCATGAGCACGCGGGCCTCCTGGGACAGGACGTCGGAGTAGCCGACGTCGTCACCGCCTCCCGGCCCGACCGACTCGGACTTGGCCCGGCGGGCCCAGACGGTCATCACGATCGGGATGTCGAGCGACTTGGAGAGGTCCCGGAGGGCCTTGCATACCTTGGCGACATTGGCCGAGTCGCGCGTCTCGAGGCTCTCGTCGGCCGAGAGCAACTGGGCCTGGTCGATGAGGAGCAGGCCCGGCTTCAGCTCGTCCACCTGCCGGGTGAGCTCCACCATGCTGGTGTCCTCGGGGTGGACAACGTGAAGGTTGCCAACGGTCCCCTCGGCCTCGAGCGCCTCCTTGTAGAAGGCAAGCGTCTCTCGGTCGTCATCATCAATGCGGCCGGCCCGGACGAGGCTGTAGTCCTTGCGCAGGAGAAGGGTCAGGATCCTTGGGTAGATCTCCTTGACCTCCTCCTCGACGGAGTAGAATAGTATATTGATCCCGGGGCTTTCCCGGACGTTGTGGACTGCGAAGGCGCATAGAAGCCACGTCTTCATGCAGCCCGGCCGGCCGTAGATCACGATCAGGTCGCCGCCCCGCATCCCGAGGGAGACCTCGTTGAACGCCTCCCAGGGGTACGGAAGCCCCCGGATTCCCTTCCCCTTGGTCAACTGCTCGATGGCCAGGTCGATGCCGGTCGCGAGCGGCACGGCCGTCTTGTCGCCGTGAGTGACCATGATCTCCCGGATCTTGGCCGACATGCGCCGCATCACGGCGTCTGGGTCCCTCCGGATGTCGTCGACGTCCGGGATGATCTGCTCGACTTTCCTGACCTTCGATTGCTGGATGACCTGCTTCGCCAGCCCCGAGGGACTCGTCGCCTTGGCCTGTGAGACGAGGTCGCTGTAGCCCGACCGCTCTAGGAAGATCTCGGTGGTCGGCAGGTCCCCGTTATTCTCCTCGGCGTAGCGAAGCAGGAACTCGTAGGCGACTCGCTCCCGGTGGAGTCCGAAGTGCGCCGGGAGAAGCCCCTCCCGGACTGCAGACTTCAGATCCCGCGTCTGCATGATCGCCCCAATAAGGAGCGTTTCCACGTTGACCATCAACCTCCTCCAAACGGAAGACTGGTCCTCCGTTCATACCCCTCGCACCGCCGGTGTCAAGACCTAGAACTAGAACAAGTAGCTGGCAAACGTGTTGTCGTCGGCGACGACTCCAGCGACGGCGAGGCCGTCGAACGCCTTCCTCACCACCGCCGGTGGAATACGCGCCCGCTCGGCGATGGACGAACGGGAGACGTACAGCTTCCGCTCCTGGACGTCGACGTAGGGCAGGAACCGGAAGAGGACCATCTGGTCTTCCTCGGTCACGCCCTGCGCCCGGAGCTCGTTGAGCGCCGTGATCGTGACGAACACGCTGCGGCCGCCCGTGAGCAGGTTCAGCCGGCCGAGCCACTGGTCCGTGAACAGGCCGGCCCGGGCGGCACGCTCCCACGTCGGGAGCAGCTCATCCGGCTCCATCCCCATGATGCAGGCCACCCTCTTGAGCGTCGGGAGCCACTTGCGGCGGCCCGCGAGCGCCCGGACGTAGAGGAACAGGACCTGGGCGTCGGCCGGGATGTCCCGGAGGGCGTCCAGCAGATCGGTCGTTACCCAGCTTCCTCGTTCCCGTCGGCCGTAGGGCGGCTTCGTCCGTCTCATTCGTTAATCAGGAATCAGGAGGCCGCGACGGGCCATGGCGATGCGCTGCTGGGCCGCCAGGATGGCCGCCCTGGCCCTGACCTCGGGCGGGATCTCCTCCCTGGACCCGCCGACCTGACGGGCCAGCCAGGGGGCCGTGAGGCCTCCCAGGATGGACCCGATGATCGGGTGGTCGGAGACCGCAAGGGCACCGATGGGGGCACCGGCCAGGACGGCGGTGTCCGTCGAGATGCGCCCCTTCTCCCGCTCCTTCATGGCTTTCATCACGCCGCCGACGGCGAGGCCAGCCATGATGATCTTGAACAGGGGCAGGAGCTCCGTGAGTTCCACGGGGTCCCCTTCCGCCTGCCTGTTCTTGATCTCCTTCTCGGCCATCGCCGCCATGCCGGCGCCCAGGGCGGCGCCGATCGCGGTGGCCTTCCCACGGTCCCCCTCGGGGGCCGAGATAGCCGCAGCGAGGGCGGAGAACGGGGCCGACATCATGGCCTCGGCCACGCCGGCCCGCTTCGCCATCTGCCACCGGAGGTTCACGGCCAGTTCTCCAGCTTCTTCCAGCCGTACCGACCGGTCGGGTCGTGGGTCGCGTAGATCGCGATGGGAGCCGGGCACTTCTTCAGTACCTCGGCCCTGATCGTCTCGGTATTGATCGGCTCGTGCTGGGCGATCACGAGCGTCATCTCGGGCGGCCAGAGCTGGGGGTTGTCGACGTTCCGAGGATGCGGCGCCGCGTGGTTGAGCCACTTGGCGACGACCACGTACGTCTTGATCCCGTTGGCCAGCTCGATCTCCTTGATGAGCGCCTGGGTCCCGTGGAACGTGGTCGGGTCCTTCTGGCCAAGGGCCGTGAGGTACCCAAAGACCATGTCCCACTGCTGGTCGGTCAGCGTCACGACGATCATCCTACAGAACGGTCTCCAGCACGTCCAGTCCCTTTCACGATGTCCCGGATCAGCTCCGGGGCGAAGGGAGGGTCACCCGGTTCCGCTCCGGGGTCTCGGGGATCCAGACGGTGTCCTCGTCCGGGCAGGGACAGGGCGGGTCGACGCTGTTGAAGCCGGCCGCGCCGGGGTGGCCGCCTCCGCCGTGCTCCTTCGCGATCGCGCTCACGTCGAACCAGCCGGCGTCGGCGGCCCGGTAGAGCGTGACCTCCCAGTAGCGGCCGGTGAACTTGTAGGGCATCCAGCCGTCCACGTCCTTCAGCCGCTCGGGGGCCAGCTCTCGGGCCTGCTCGAAGACGAGGCTGTTGATCCGGCTTCCGTTACAGGCCCACCACCACTTCCCGTCGAACTGGACCCGATAGCCGTTCGTGATGACGAGGTTGGCGCCGTGCATCAGCTCGGCCTTCCGGATGGCCATCCCCTGGCTCTCCAGGGTGTCGAGCATCGCCGTGGCGCGCGCATCGTTCTCGAGCAGGGTCTTCATGATGGTCGCCTCCCCGATGGCCGGGGAGAAGATGTCGGTGGCTGACAGGGCCGCCACGATCGACAGGATGCGGACGTCGTTCTTGTGCTCCCAGGTGTCGTAGAGGGAAACGATCTCCACGACCGTCGGTACGGGCTTGTCCGGATGGAAGTACTCCCAGGTCAGCCGGGCGCCCGACGGCTTCGTGAGGGCCCGCTTGCCCTCGATCGGGGCCAGCTCCCTCGCGTTGATCGCCAGCTCGACGGCCGCGATCGCGGTCTTGTGGTGGTCGATCCAGATCAGCTGCTTCCCCAGGTCCTGGATCTTCTTGAACACCTCCGGCGGGAAGGAGAAGTCAACGACGACGACCACGTCGGCCGCCTCGATGGCGTCCCAGGGCGGGTCCTTGTCGTAGCTCATCTCGATCCGAGAGACCTGGTGCGGGGCACCGGAGCCCCAGTTGTTGGAGTTCATGGCGACGTAGCCGGCAACCCGGCCGTCCAGATCGTCGTGATGCAGTACGAGTACGTTCATTTCTCCTCCTCTCTCATTCTGACCCTCCTGTCGTAGTACAGCCGGCCGGGATGCACCCAGTCGGCCCAGTCCAGGATCACCAGCCGGACGTTACCATCCGGCGCCCTGGCCAGCCGGTGCCGCAGGTCCTCGATGCCCTTCTGGGCGTCATCCTCGGTGTCATACGCCTTCCAGGCGACGAGCACGCCGCCGAACCCGGAGATGAGCACACGCCAGAGGCCGTCGTCCCAGGAGTACTTCACGTCGATCAACGCGGGGGTCGGGAGCATCCTCTGATTCTGCCCTCCATCCGAAGACGATTCCAGAACCTCTTCAGCTTGGCGTTGAGGGTCCGCTCGAGGCTTCGAAGTGCCCCGGACGCTGTGTGCAGCTTCCGCCGGCGCCGGTACGTGGTCCGGATAGCCGTGTAGGCCGTGTCCGCCGACACGTAGGCGCTGGGCGACCCCTGGTGGAACATCGCGTCGAAGATCTTCGCGGCCTCCTGGATCTCGCTTTCGGTCAGCTGCCGGTGGAGAGAGAGAGACTGGAGGTGCAACACGACGGCCCGAAGCCCCAGAGGGGCGACATCGGAGTACTCCCGGGTCACGCCGGGGCGTCGCGCTCCTCCTTCTCCTCGTCCGTCCTCTCCCCCATGAGCCTCCGGACTTCCGTCTTCACGGGTCCGATCAGGGGACGGAGCTTCTCCGGAAGGTACGTGTCGTCGATGGCCAGCAGCACCTTCTTGAGGCCCTTCCCCAGGTCCTCCGCCGCCTGACCGGCCTGCCGGCGCATCTCCCGGACGTCCTCGTCCGTCGCCCCCGCCGCCCTCAGGGCCGGCTCCACCACCTCGTCCGCCACTTCCCGGACCTTCTCGAGGAACGTCTCCCGCCATGTTCCCTTCCTGTCCTTCCCGGTCCTCTTCTTTCTTTTTCCTGCCATCCTGGACCTCCTGTCTTGATCGAAAAAACCCCGCCCATGACCAGCGAGAACTGGGCGGGGTGTTGGATGTCCACCTCGCCCAGCTCTCGCTGGCCTCGGCTGCTAGGACCGCCGGCGACGACTGGCGGTCCGCTTCTTCTCGCTCTTCTCGACGACCGACTCGGGCTGCTCCTGGCTGCAGGTCGTCTTCGCCGCCTGGACCACCGCCTGGATGGCCAGCTCCTGCACGTCCGTCCCCAGCCGACGGGCCCAGGCGGCGCCCTTGGCGTCCGTCGCGTGCAGGACCGGCTCGTCCACCGTTCCGCTCACAGTCCAGACGTCGTGGATGGCCGCGCCGTCGTCGGCCCCGTCCGCCAGCACGCCGGCGTCCATCGCCTCGACGAACCGGACGTATCCCGAGATGGTGGCGCCCCGCCGCTCAACGAAGACGCCCAGGGCGCAGCGGGCCCGGATTGTGTTGCGCATGCCGTCCACCGGCCGGTAACCTCCACGAACGTAGCCCTTCTTGTCCCGGTCGTAGCCCAGCGGGACCCAGTCTGTCACCTGGCCCTCCATCTCGCCGGCCACGACTCCGAACCGGAGCAGGAGCTGGACGCTCGAACCACCAACACCGAACTTGGCCAGCAGCTCCTTCGCCCTGGACACCGCCGCGGTGTCCCCCACCTGGGCGTCCAGGCGGAGGCGGGAGATGCCCTTGCGCGTCCCCTCGCCCTTGCAGGCGGGGCAGGAGTGGCCGAAGGCCAGCTTCCCGATCCCCTCGCAGAGGGGACAGGGAAGGGAGACGGCCCGCTTCATCTCGTCCGGACGGAGCGGCCGTCGTTCCGTGCCGAACTTCGGCCACAGGAGACCTGCCGGGATCTCCTCCGGGGGTGCTTCGCGAACGAGCTGCCACGAGACCGAGAACCGGGGGTCCGCCACGATGATTCGGCTCATGTCCATGTCGACCTCCATGGGGCGATACGTTTCTCAGCCATCTATGCCCCGGCCTGAGAAACGGCGGAACTCGTGTGGTTACGCACTCTCCTTATGACGGATTTGCCCCTGGAACTGCAGGGGGTTAGGCTAGAGGCATGAGCAACGATCTATGGGAGGATCTTCTGGGACCTGACGCCGGCGCCATCCTCCAGCAGGCCGCCCAGCGCCACCAGGAGCACACCACCCCCGAGGAGCTGGAGGCTGTCGAGATCTACAACCACGACCGCTCCCGGCTCACGGAGCGGCACAAGGCCGCCCTCGCTGATCTTCTGACGGCCGTGGCCGACGACTTCTCATCCCGCCGGCGGGCCGCCATGATCCACGAGGCCATGCTGAAAGGCCCTCCTGGAGGGCCCCAGGAGCCCGACGAGCTCTTGATTCCCGACGAGGATGGTCGGACCCGCCCCAGGCCCGTCAAGGACGACGGGAACAGCCTGGAGGCCTTCCTGGACGATTTGGACTCGGACTAGAACCGCTTCCCGCGTTCCTTCAGATAGTCCCAGGCGGACCAGTAGGCGGTCCTGCGCGGGAACATCCCGGGCTTGCGGGACATGATGTCGGCGATGCGAATGAACGGATTGGCGATGGCCAGGGCGATCGGCAGGACACCCATCTGGGCGGACTTGGCCATCTCCTCCTGGAAGGAGAGGGCCTCGACCCGCGGCTCGAGTCCCCGCACCTAGATCACCACCGGAGCCGGCGGACCGGCGCTGATGTTCGAGGTCGCGTCACCCTTCACGAGTGGAACCACCCGGATCTTGATGGGGATCAGCCGCTCGTACTGGATGCCGACCGACTCCTGGATGATGACGCCCATGGCGTCCGTCGCCCAGGTGTGGTTCGGGATGACGCAGGCCTCGCAGTAGAAGGCCCCGAGCGACTGCATGTTCGAGTCTCGGACGAAGAACCCGAGCCCCACCGGCTGGCCGAACAGGTCGCTCGCCAGGTTGAGGAACAGGTTCTCGTACCCGGGGGAGACGATGACATCGTGCGGATTCGCCATCCGCTGCGCCCCCAGGTTCGGCCACAGCCAATCCACCTCCTCCGGGGGGAGCACGTTCCGGTAGTAGGCGTACAGGAGGCGGAGCAAGCTCGGCCCGTAGTAGTGGACACGCGACAGGCCGATCTGGCCGAACGTACGCCCCGAGATGAAGTACGAACGGTCGGACCCGATCTCGAAGATCCGGTTGAACGTCCGGCTCTGGCCCAGGTTGAAGTTCTGGATGACTCCGACCGGGAAGATCAGGTCGTCCAGGCTCGTCGTGGTCGGGCCCAGGGCGCTCGCACCGAGGGACGTGAGACGCGGCGGCCCCACGCACAGGGTGACGAAGTTGCCGGCGACGAACTGACCGTCGATCAGCCCTCGCTGGACGTATTGAGTGTACGGACTTTGGTCAGAAAACGGCATGTTACGCCTCCATCTTTTCGGGCCTTATCCGCGGCAGGGAACTCCTCCACCGGCTTCTCCTCGCCGCCGCGCCTGCAGATCCTGGTGCCCCTGATCCGTCATGTCTTCCCCTAGATCACGAGGCGAACCCGGATACGGTTGAGCGGGTTCCCCACGGTGACCTCGAGCTCGATCAGGACCTCGTCCTCGCCGCCCGGCTCCAAGCCCTCGGCCAGGTCGTCGGCGGTCGCATCGAATGGACCCTGCACCAGCTTGATGACCTTCGCGCCGAGCCACACCCCGGTGCTCACGAGGAAGTCGATGACGCCGTTCACGACCATGGACAGCATGTCGAGCGTCGCCGACGTGATGTTCATGGTGCCCACGAGGGGGGCCAGGGCGTCACGGATGGCGTATGCCCCGAAGTCGACCGCCGTGCGGATCGAATCCTCCCTCGTCTTCACCGAGGTCGGGTCGGTGGTCAGCTGCTGCCGGGTGACAACCGTAGACGACACCTCGTCGTTGATCCACCACCAGAGGCCGTAGCCGGCCGCCTGGTCCATGTCGTCCTCGGGGAAGAACCCGTTGGAGAGGTAGACCTTGTTGAAACCCTGGAGCGGGGCGTTCGTGAGCGGCTTCGCCGGGTGCGTGCCGCACCGCATGGCCACCTGGCCGGCCGCCAGGTAGTACGTCGGCAGGCGCTGCGCCAGGCCGTTGACCGTCACCTCGACCTCGCCCGGGGCCCCGACGTCCATCCGGCTGTCCCTGAACCGCAGGCACCGCTTTCCCATCGCCTTGGCGATGGCCGACCGGTCGGGGTTGCCCGCCGTGTCCACCAGCTCGCGGCCGCGGATGTAGATCGAGAACGTCTTGTCCACGATCGGGTTCGGCCACAGGTTGCCGTTGTCGTAGAACGAGTCCTCTGTGGCCGTCCTCTTCCGGCAGGTGATCTGGGCGCCGGAGTACCCGGTGATCAGGTAGTTCGCGTCCAGACCCTCGACCCGCAGGAAGACCTCGTTGCCGTCGCCGGTGCCGCCGTGGAGCGCGTCCGGCCCCCAGCCGCTGCTCGTCGTGATGCCGGCCGCCATGAAGAGGTCCCCGAGGTCGGCAATGCCGGTGTTGAACGTGTTCGGGGACACGCCCCCGGTCGCCGCGTTGCCCTCGGTGCCCGAGGTGACGAGGGTGTCCTCGTCCCGCTCCGGGATCGCGAACGTCACGAACCCGTACCGCTCACCCCGGCGCTTGGTCGCCGACATGTAGTTGATGTGGGCGTACAAGTTGATGGCCGTTTCGAGGTCCTGGGACAGGGGCACGATGCCGTAGCAGCGGAGGCTGCGCAGGGCATCGAACGCCCGGGCATAGGCGTCCGGGGTGCCGTCGGGGTACGTGTCCGACACCTCGTCGACGCCGAACAAGTAGATCGGCGTCTGGCCGGCGTTCAACAGGGCCAGGTACGCCGCCAGGCCGAGCGGGTTCTGGGCGTCGAGAGGGGCAAACTGGGTGTCCAGGCCCGTGAAATCGCTGGCGTTGATCTGCACCGGCACGGGGTCCCGGGTGGTCGCCGCCACGGTCACGTCCAGCCGCAGGCCCTTGTAGAACAGGGCCGCGTAGGCCATGACGTCCGTCGGGGTGATCGGCATGTACATCGGATCCTGCTTGGACCCACGCAGATCGTCCTGGCGGAGCTGGATGAACCGGGTGGTCACCGAGAGCTCCGGCGTGGTCTTGTCGGTGCTGCCGGCGATGACCTGGCCGGCGGTCAGGTTCTTCGCCTCGATGAACCAGTTCTGCCGGCTGGAGCCCCATGGGGTCGCGGAGAAGTAGTCGGCCGCCAGTTCGGTGTCGAGGCGGACGATCTGATCGACCGCACCACCGACATCGGTGGTGACGAGCTGAGCAATGACGCCGAGCTTCGTGTTGCCGACCCACAGCTCGTCGCCGATCAGGGGCGCCTGGGCAGTGCCGCGGGCCACCATCCGGGTGGTCCCGGTCTCGAAGACCTGCCCGCCCGAGATGTCCCGGTAGCGGATGACGCCCTCCCGCCCATACCCGTGGGACTGGATGACGACCGTCGTGCCGCCACCGGGCGCCGCTGTGCCGGGGAAGTACTTGTTGATCTCGGCCGCCAGGTCGTCCTTGGTGGCGATGGCGGTCCCGGAGATGCGCTGCAGCTGCCAGCCATCGATGCCCAGCTCGATGACGCCCGTCCACGGGAAGGTGATCGAGGAGGTCGTGACGGCGGCCCGGGACGCGGCTGCCGAGAAGCCGGTGAGCACGGCGTCCGGGTTCGGGTACGTGTACCCGTTCACCGTCGCCGCCGCAGTCGGGCCCTCGGCCACGCCGGCCTCAACCGTGGTCATGACCGCCCCGGTCGGGTCGATGCTGACAACCGTGAACGTCGTGTTGTTGAGAGTCGTCCCCGTGATCACGACCTTCGTGCCCGGAGCCGCATACCCGTCGGTGACCCAGCTACCAGCCGCCCGGGTAATCGTGTTCACACCGGAGAAGGTGAGAGTGGTGTACTGGGCCGCAACCAGCGTGGCCAGCGGGTTCCGACCCATCAGGTCGTTCGGGTAGACGGGCTGGACGGAGTTGTTGACGAATCGGACGAGCGGGCTGGTCCCATCGCCGTCCCCGTCGTCCACGACGCCGAGGTACGAGCTGACGGTGCGATTGACGGCCGACGTCGGCCAGAGTTCCTTCTTGATGTTGGTCGCCGTGGTCTGGAACCCGCGGACCGAGGACTCGATGATGTCGAGGTCGTCGCCGAGGTTCCACGGGTCGGGCAGCATGTCCTTCGTGATGAACATGCGGGTGCCGTCGTACCGGTCGTACCCGATGGCGGTCCAGTTGAACGGGAGGTGAAAGTTGTTCGCACCGGAGGCCGGCATCGTCGCCAGGGCGTTCCACGCCACCGTCAGGGCCGCGCCCGAGCCCTCGCTGATCGTCCGGATGCGCAGGGTCACGTTCGTACTCGACAGAGCGACCGTGTCCGCGATGATCGGGAAGCCGGCCACGTCCGCTGCCGCCTGGATGAAGGCGGCCGCAGTCGCCGGGGTGTACGTCGAACCGGAAGAGAAGGTGATGGTGAGGGGAGCACTGCCCGGCATGGACAGGGTCAGGACGTCGTTAGCGGTCGCCGTGTGGGTGGTCGCCGCTGCCACGCCCGTCATGTCGAGGCCCTGGTAGATGGCCGGCAGGCTGATCCGCGCGTTCTCGTTCAAGGACCCGTCGGTGTTGGTCACCTCGAGCACCTTGTAGCAGGGCCCAACGATGACCTCCTGCAACGTCGGCCTCACGTTGATGACGTCGGTCTGTCGGATGGATTGGACGACGTCAACTCCAGGCCGGCGAATGGGGGAAGGCAGTGCGGTGGTCGTCATGGCGTCACTCCTCCGTTCTCACGCGTACCGATGATCGCATACTCCCCGTGGGTTGGGAAGCATCGACGAGAAGCGTTCTGGGGCCCTGCCGCCGCTGCACGGCCGGGTCGGCAGGGAACCTGACATCCCTGGGTGGAGTCGGGTAGTTCACGATGTCAGGGGCAATCTGGGTGATCCTGGCGGTCACGGCCTGGAGCACCGGAGCGTCGAGCGGCTCCGCACGGGACCGACGGGCCATCCGGAACGGCATCGTCACGGGCACAGTCACCAACCCCTTGGCATCCCCCTCCACCAGGGACCCGGCCGGCCCAGGCTCCCCTACGTTCAGCGTACCCATCGTAGCGATGAAGTACTTGGCCAGGAAGTTGGAGTGCATCCAGATCATCTCGGCGGAAAAGAAGGCCAGGTCCTCGGCCTCCGCCTCCTTCGACGAGATGTGGTGGAACACCATCACCGAGTTGATGAAGTCGCTCTTCGTGAAGGCCCCGGTCGACGTCTCAACCTCATCGAGCGAGCCGACGCCGGCGCCGGCGAACTGGAGAGCGGACCGGGCGCACGCGATGCACGGCCGGTTGCCGAACACCTTTCCGTCGACCGGCACCGTTGCAGCGATGATGATCTTCGAGTTGTTCTGGTCGGGCTCCCAGTGGTACGGCCCCTCGACAGCGTTGTACACGCCCTGGAGGAAGGCCATACAGACGTTCCGGATGTACCGGATCGGGCTGCCCTGCAGCAGCGGCTTGATCGCTTCGAAGCCGGGAACGTCGATCTGCTGCATCAGTCAAACGCCGGGTGCCGGGATGTACGGGACGCAGTCCCGCCCGACGGCTCATCTTCGAAATCCGTGTCCTTGATCTTCTTCACCGGCACGTCGCGCAGCATCATCTTCCTGGTCACCAGCGTGCCAGGGGCCAGCAGCTGGGGCGAGCCGCCGGCCGCCCACTTCTCCAGCAGGTTCGCGAAAACGGCCATTTCGAGTGCGTGATCATCCATGTTCTCACCCGATGGTCGTACGATACCTGAAGTTCCGCTCCTCAGCCAAGGGGGCAGACATCAGGGCCTGGAAGTTGACCGGCACGTCGAACTCGATGTCCCCACGGGCGCACTCCGCCACGGTGAGCTCCTGGTGCAGCGGGCAGCCCAGGCGCTCGGTCCGCTTCACGGAGACGACCCGCCACCTCCGGTTGTCCGGGGAGACGATGAGGTCCTTCGGTTTGGCCTCCGGGAACGCCGACATGTAGACGAGGTTCGGCGACTCCTGCCTGACCTCCGGCCCGAGATTGAGGTTCTTCGGGGTCGGCATAAACTGCGCGTAGATCTCGATGGGGTGGTGGAACCCGCGGACGAACCCGGTGGAGTAGCAGCTGGGGCAACGCGAGCTCGTCACCACCTGCTGGGTGTTGTCGTAGCAGTTCCTGCACGTCGTCCCGAACGTGCGGACGGGGAAGAACCAGGAGCGCCGACCCATCAGCTCGCGCAGCTTCACGTCCCAGTGCCGCCGCACCTCGAGGGCGATGAGGTCTGGCTGATCATCCGCCGTGTAGGGCCCGAAGTCCTTCGTCATGCCCGACTTGATGTGCTTTACCCGGATGATGTAGTTCATCGTCCGGTGCAGGTGAAACGGCTCGACCGCACTGTCCCGGAACTGGAACTTGTCCGTGAACCAGTCGCTGAGCTCGTCCCACGGACCGGCCGGTCCCTCGGACCGGAGAATACGGAACTGGTAGTCCAGGACCTCTTCGTAGGTGTCCGCTACCTGCCAGGCGATCTGCATCGACCGGATGTCGAGCGTGCGAACGCGGACGTACTCAACATCCAGCACCTGCGGCTCCTATCCAGCCGCCCTCGTCAGAGAACGGAGACCGTTCAACGCACCCACGGGGGCGAACGCCTGCCCCTGACCGATGCCTCGGGCGAGTCTCCCGAGAAACTGCGCCTGCTTCGGCGTCTTCCACGCCGCAGCAGGCCTCCAATCTCGAAGGGATCGCCCCGCCGTGACCGGCCCGTGTCCCTGTTCACGGTCGGCCGAGGACGAAAAACGCTCGGGTCGCCCGGGCCCCAGGTTCGCCCGATCGACCGCCTGTCGGAAGACGGAGGTCTGTCGATGACGTCTCGCCATCTCCTCCTTCTCCCGCTTCCGGCGGAAGTACAGCGCCGTCCCCAGGCCGCCGCCGATGAGGGCAGCACTCAGCCCGAGGACCGCGGCCGGCCGCTTCCCGAGCGCCTTGACCAGCATCCGGGGGATGCCGCTGGCGTGGGCCGCCGACGTGGCCCGCCGGATGGCACGGGCCATCCCAGGCGCCGCCGTCTTCGTCTGCTTCGTCTTCGTCTCCCACCCGAACGCCAGCTTCAGGAGGGCACGCTGGTTCGCCTGCTTCTGCTCTTGGGCCTGCGACTGCTGCTGGATGCCCTGGACTTGTTCGGGCGTGGGCTGCCCACCCTGCTCGGGCGGCGGGCCCCACTGGCCCTGCTGCTGCATGACCTGCATCTGCTCGGGCGGGATGCCCATCTGCTGGGCCATCGCCGCCTGCTGTTGGGCCTCCATCGCGGCCTGCTGCGCCCGCATCTGCTGCTGGATCGGGTTCTGGTCGATCATGCTCCTGAGCTGGGACGCCCAGCCCATGGTCTGATCCTGGAGCTGCTGGAGGGCCCTCTGCGATTCGAAGGCCTGCTGCCGGGCCTCGATGGCCGCCTGACCCGCCTGCAGCGACTCGGACTGCAGCTGGGCCATCTGAAGGGCGGACTGCCCCTGCTGCTGGATCGCCTGCTGCATCCCCATCTCGGCCTGCTGGGTCCGCTGCCCGAGCTGCTGGAGCTGCATCTGCAGGTCGTTGATCTGCTGCTGGGCCTGCTGCTGGATGTTCCGGACCTGCTGGGCTGCGTAGTTGGCCTCGGCCCTGGCCTGCTCGACCTGGGCCTGCTGGTCAGCGATGACCGATGCTGCCCCTTGCAGATACGCCTCGGGCTTCTCGTCCACGAGCTCTTCGGTGACCGGCCGCCCGCGGTAGGCGTCACGAAGGGGATCGGGGTCCTCCACCTGAGACTTCTTGACCAGCCCCATGAGGAACCGGCGGGCCGCCAACGGGGGAATCCCGTGACCGCCCAGCTTCGTGATCAGGTCATGCTGATTCATGCTCCGCATCGTACCACTCTCCATAGGGCCAGAGAAGTCAGCTAGCCAGCCACCAAATGACTGCCACGCACAGCCCGAAGAGGCCGGCAGAGGCGATGAAGGTCAGAAGGAACTCCTTGACCAGGCCCTTCCGCAGGAAGGGTGGGACGCCGTCGAGCTGGAGCTTGAAGTAGCTCAGCTTCGGATCTCCGGTCATGGTGTCGTCCTTCCCATCTGGAGCATGAGGTTCCGGAGCTCCCGGAACTCCTGCTTCAGATCCTCGAACTGCCGGTTGCTGCTGTCCTTCATCTCCCGGAGCTGCTGGGTGGTGGTGTCCACCCGCTCCTTGTACTGCCCGATCTCCATCACCCCGTAGAGCACGGTAAGCACCGCCGCGAGGACAAGACCCAGGACGGACCCGAGGATCCAGACCTTGAGATGGGCCGCCACCGCCTTCGCCGTCGTCGCCAGGGCTCGCTCGATCTCCTTGTCGAGATGGTTGTGCTTCTCCTCACAATCTTCCCTTTTCACCGTGTCAGCCATGTCACCCTCCAGATACCACTCGAGCAAGTCGTCGATGTCTTCCCGGCTCATGCCCCGATTCTACACCACTCTCCAGGATGCCGATGCTGCCAGCCCGGACCGAGACGAACCTGCCGTGACGGCGTTTACTGCAGCCTCCCAATCCGGGGTCAACTCAACCTGCTCCTTCTTGGGTCGACGCTCTCCCACGAAAAACAAGCTCATCGTAGCCCTCCTCCAAGCGTCAAGCCGCGCTCCTCGCCCTGCTCCGCGTCCGCGTCGTCCAGGACGCCGACGACAGCGTGCCCTCGTACCCGGCGGGGATGGAGCGGACGGTAGTCCCGCTCCCCTCGTCCAGCGGCCAGTGAATCTGGATGCAGCCCGACGGCGTGGCCGGGACGATTCCGTTGTAGTAGTGCGCCGCGATCTCGTCGCGGGTGAACGGAGCACCCTTGCGCCAGATCAGGTCGTTGAATGCGGTCCTTGTGTTTGCTGCTCCGTCGCCCAGAGACATATCGCTCGTAGGACTTACACTGCCAAGTGCTCCGATGCTCGACCGTCCGACCAGCGATGCGTTGATGTACATCGATGCGTAGCCTGAGCTTCTGTCGATAACTGTCGCGAAGTGCATCCACCCGTGCTCAGACCTGCCAAACGGTCCTGTCACAGTGGCACCGACTGAACCATCGTGGAAGTACGCCGTGAACGGACCGGCACCATGCACGTAGAACGGAGCTACCATGCCACCAGTCGTCACGAGCAGCTGATTGTGCGCCGTCGAAACGTACTTGTCCCTCCAGACCCAGCACATCCACCCACAGGACTGTGCTTCCGGTCGAATGGCGATCGAGTTCGGGATCTGCAGCACCGAAGACCCACCCATGAGAAACGGAGCCGCCCTGACGTCCTCGACGATCCTCCTCGGCTTCCTCGGAGCGTCCGGCTTCCACAACGCCCCAACGATGGCGTCGTCCGTGCCGCCGATCTCCTCGCGGCAGGTCGAGCCGTACCCCGGATTCTCGCCTGTCCACCAGCGAGCGAGGCCAGTCGGGTCCACCCACTCGCCAGCGAAGTCGGCGGCGACCTCCTGCGGCGTCCAGGCGCGGGTGTAGATGCGGGCGTCCCAAACGTTGCCGTGTATTGGAAAGGCACTGAAGCCGTGACCGATTCGGCTGGATTCAGCGCCGATTGATGGTGTAACGGTTGCCGAGGTAGCAGTAAGTGTACCGTCGACGTAGAGTCGCATCCTGCCTGTGCCTCCA
>JAAZNU010000305.1 GCA_012798135.1 Veillonellaceae bacterium
GAGACCCGCTAAAATACCTCTCAATCAAATAGTTGACGGAAAGCAAGTTTATATTGCTTTGTGCGAAGTTTGTTATAACGAAATTATGAAAGAAACATCAGATTCAGCTTCAAAATTAGACAAGTTCGGAAAAGACCTTACCCAGTTAGCCAGGGAAGGAAAACTTGACCCTGTTATAGGTCGTAAGGATGAGATCGAACGCGTCATCCATATTTTATCCCGTAGGACCAAGAATAACCCGGTTCTTATAGGAGATCCAGGAGTAGGTAAGACTGCAATAGTTGAAGGATTGGCTCAAAAGATAGTTGAGGGTCAGGTTCCTGAGCCATTAAGAGGAAAAAGAGTATTTGCTCTTGATCTTGCCTCAGTTCTTGCAGGTACTTCACACCGCGGTATGTTCGAGGCCCGTTTAAAAGACATTATTACCGAGGTTATAAACGCCCAAGGTCAAATAATAATGTTCGTAGATGAACTTCATACAGTGGTTGGTGCCGGAAGTGCTGAAGGATCCATGGATGCAGCAAATATCCTTAAACCTGCATTAGCCCGTGGCGAAATGCAAATGGTGGGTGCTACAACAATAGATGAATACCGAAAATACATTGAAAAAGATGCCGCTTTGGAAAGAAGATTCCAGCCGGTAATGGTCAATGAACCTACATCCGAAGATACTGTGAACATTCTTAAAGGTTTACGTGAAAGATACGAAAAACACCACAATGTACATATTACGGATGCTGCTATAAAGGCCGCAGTTAAGCTTAGTGACCGGTATATTAGCGACAGATTCCTTCCTGATAAGGCTATTGACCTTGTTGATGAGGCAAGCGCCTTAGTAAGACTAACTCAAGTTAAGGAACCTGAGAATTTGAGGACAGTTGAAGAAGAACTTAAGACCTTAAAGGAAAAAGACCGTAACCCCGAAGTACCGGCTACGGAAAAAGCTGACATTACTAAGAGGATCAAAGAGCTTGAAAAGATCAAATCAGAACTTTTAGAGATCTGGACAAAGACCAAACTCGAAGAAACTCCTGACGTTACGGATGATGCTATCATCAAAGTCGTTTCCCGTGCTACAGGTATTCCTTTGGAAAAACTTGGTGTTGAAGAAAAAGCCCGTCTTATGAATTTGGACCAGGTCATTAAAGGCAGGATCGTAGGCCAGGATAACGCTGTATCACTGCTTAGTGAGTCAATTAGACGCGCAAGAGCAGGCTTGAAAGATCCAAAGAGACCTATCGGAACATTTTTGTTCCTTGGACCTACAGGTGTTGGTAAGACCGAACTTGCTAAGTCTTTGGCAGAAGCTTTATATGGCGATGAAGATCTGATCGTGCGTTTGGATATGAGCGAGTTCATGGAAAAACATTCAGTTAGTAAGCTAATTGGCGCGCCTCCGGGATATATCGGTTTCGATCAGGGAGGACAGCTTACGGAGATCGTACGCAGAAAACCTTTCTCAGTGATCTTGCTTGATGAGATCGAAAAAGCCCATCCGGATACTTTCAATGCTTTACTTCAAATAATGGAAGACGGCCGTTTGACGGATGGAAAAGGAAGAACGGTTGACTTCAAGAACACAATATTGATCATGACCTCAAACGTTGGCTCAGAACTTTTGAGACGCCAGGATATCGGTTTCGACAAGGCAAAGCGTATACAAAAGAAAGAACAGGAACATGATTTCGAGAAGAGAATATTCGGTATCCTCAAAGATGCTTTCCGACCTGAGTTCCTGAACAGAATAGATGAGATAATAGTATTCCCGAGCTTGACCATGGATGATCTTAAGGAGATCACACGCAGACAGGTTGTTAAAACCCAAAAGCTTTTAGCAGAGCAGGACATTTCATTAGCCGTGGATGAGAATGCTATAAACTACTTAGCCGAGAACGGGTTTAGCGAGGAATACGGCGCAAGACCTTTAAGACGCTTGATACAGAAAGAACTTGAGAATGTCATCTCAGGAAAGATCATAAATTCCGAAGTCTCATCCGGGGATTCTGTTGTTGTAACAGCAGATAAAGACGGTCTAAAATTGAACATACACACCCCTGCGAAGGTGGATTCAAAAAATAATTGATTAAATCAAAGAAATCTGTTAATCTATCTAAGTTTTAATTAGGAGAAACTATGGCAGAAGCAAACGAACAACAAAAAGAAACAGCAGTAGCAGTAAAGACCACACCTGAATTCAGGTCAGGGGATACTGTACGTGTACATTACAAGATCATCGAAGGTGATAAGACAAGAATCCAACCTTATGAAGGTGTTGTTATCTCACGCAGAGGTGAAGGTGTTTCAAAAACATTCACAGTAAGAAAGATCGGCGCCGATGGTATCGGTGTTGAAAGAATATTCCCTTTGTTATCTCCTAATATCGAAAAGATAGATGTTGTTAAACTTGGTAAATCACGCAGAGCCAAGCTTTTCTACTTAAGAGGCAAAGTCGGTAAAGAAGCTCTTAAAGTTAAAGAGATCAAAAAAGACAAAGTTTCAAAATAATTTCACATTTTTAATGTTCGGTTAATATTTGGCGTTTCCATTTAAATGCTGTATTATCTCTATTAAGTTGGACGAAGTGGAGAGAAAGGAGCGGGGAAATGCCTACACCCACCACATCACGTGTCGTGCGTGAACCCGGTGAGATCGGGGCGCTTTACATACTCAAATCATTACCGCCCGGTTTTGCTAATGCAGGGTTCAAGGTCGGGGATAAACTCAAACTGGAAAAGGAGGATCAGACAAACACTTCATACGTTTTGACTTTCACTGTGGTCAGCGGCGAGAACTCGTGTGCTGAACTTACAATGGAAGGGTTCGAGGTTGCCACTTATCTGGAAAAAGCCCGTAATCAAGAGGAAAACATTCCTCTGTGTGAATAAGGATATTAAGATGGCTCCAAACTGGTTCAACTCAATCGGGTATGTTGCTACATCGCTGCAGCCCGATTTTTTTCGCCCAAAAAAGATGTACAAATAAATATTGCACTACTCTTATACCTTTAATCTGACCAACTGGATATCCTCTTTCGTTCTCATTTTCAAAATTACATTGTATTGACAACAAAAAACCTATGCCCTATAATGCGTGCACCTTGACAACCGAATATATATGGATTGATAATCCGAGGTATGAAAAAGATGAACCACACCAATGTGCTCGATGATTTGAAAGCCCGAGGTCTTATTTTTCAGACCAGTTCGGACGACGGACTTCACGAAGCTTTCAACGGACCCTTAACCATTTACCAGGGATTCGATCCGTCAGGCGACAGCCTTACGGTCGGACACTTGATGTCTCTTATGGTTATGCACCGGCTTCAGGAAGCGGGCCACAAGGTCATCTTCTTGATCGGTGGCGGCACTGGTCGTGTAGGAGATCCCACAGGGAAATCCGCAACGCGCAACCTGTTAACCCGCGATATCGTTGAAGCCAACGCGGCCGCTGTTCGAAAGCAGGTCGAAGGTATGGGCCTTGTGCGCTTTACCGGGGACAATCCCGCAGTCATGCTTAACAACGATGACTGGCTGGGAAAGTTCACTTTCCTTGAAGACTTTTTGATCGAGGTCGCACGTTTCTTCTCCGTGAATGAAATGGTGAAGATGACCACCTTCGAAAAACGCCTTCAAGAAGGGGCTCAAGTTTCTTTACTTGAGTTCTTGTATCCCGTGCTTCAGGCCTGGGACTTCTTACACCTGTTCCGCACCCACAACTGTACCGTGCAAATGGGCGGTCAGGATCAGTGGGGAAATATCCTGCAAGGGGTGGAGTTAGTGCGAAAAGCAACCACAGAACCTTTGCCGGACGGCCAGAGTAAACCTGGAAAAGAAGTCTTTGCCATGACCTTCCCGTTGATCACCACTACCGACGGCGTGAAGATGGGCAAGACCGAAAAGGGTGCTGTCTGGTTGGATCCCAATAAGACCAGTCCCTTTGATCTGTTCCAGTACCTGGTGAAGCTCCCCGATGAGATGGTATCGCAACTTCTTAAGCTGATCACCTTCCTTCCGTTGGAAGAGATCGCCGAGATCGTGAAGGATCCAAAGAAGGCCCAGCAAGTCCTGGCCTTTGAGGTGACTAAGATCGTTCACGGCGAAGAGGCGGCGCAAAAAGCAGCAGCGGCGGAATCCATCCCCGAGATCGAAGTTGGCACCGAGGGCATGCCCTTAGTGGAGTTGCTGGTAAAATCCGGCTGCTTAAAATCCAATTCAGAAGTTGTGCGACGAGTACAACAAGGAGGTGTGCGCATCCAGAACGGTGAAAAGTTCACAGACCATAAAGCTATCGTGTCGGCGCCCTGCACTATTCAATACGGCAAGGGTGCACTCCTGCGGGTTGTTGCAAAACAGTAAGACCGCGGGTCAGTGACCAACCGATATCCAAGCCAACTTAGAGATTAAGAATTCAACTATCAGTCGAATAAGGAGTATGTCGTATGGCTACGAAATCGGACTTCGTTGTTGCGGAGGATGGCTATCGGAATCCTCGCGTAAAGAAAGCGAATTATGCTTATATCCCCATGATCCTCGTTGTGTTCGTGTCATGGGGCATCGTTCCCGCCTTTGCACAATTGGGCGGTTTGGACGGTTACGTGACGACCTTGTATGTGAACTGGGTCGCGCTCGCAGCCGTAGCAGTTATCATGACGTTCCTCGGCCAGTGGAAGTTGCTTGGGGCTTACAGCCTTCGCGACTACCTGATCATGGGTGCCTTAGGCCTTGTCTGGCCTTTGATGTACTCCGTTGCCTATTTCTGCTCCGTAAGCTCCGAAGGCGCGGTGATGACCAGCATCCTGAACTACACCTGGCCGGTTTTCTACCTCGTGTCGGCCCTCGTTGTGAATCCAACGGCCTTGCAATGCCGCAGCCTGAAGCACACGGTTATCTCCGTGCTTATGGCGGTTGGCGCTGTGGTCGCGGTGATGAGCTTTGAAGGGCATGTCTCCTTTGGTATGTTGCAGTTCGCAGCCCTGGGCCTTATCGCGGCCGTAACACAGGGTTTCTACACTGCGGCAACTGACCGGTGGAAGTATGACGTGTGGGTGATGACCTTCGTGATCGAAGCTGTCACCGCTATCGGCGTCACCATCATGGTCCTTTACCAGGGGACGTTCGTTGTACCGAGTATGCAGACCTTCCTGTATCTGGCGGCCATCGGGGCGATCTCGAACGGCCTGGGCTTTGTTGCCTTCCTCAAGGGCAGCCAGTTGAGCGGGGAGTGCGATCTTAAGCATAAGGGGACCTGGATGATCGGCATGTGCACGATCCCCTTCGCGCAAGCGCTGATCGCCCTCATCACCGGCATCGCTGTGAAGCCCTCTCAATGGATCGGCCTGGCTTTCATCCTGGGGAGC
>JAAZNU010000355.1 GCA_012798135.1 Veillonellaceae bacterium
GATGAGTGCTTTTCTGGCGTTCATGGGGGATTCTCTCCGTTTGCGATGATGCGCATTCTTGCGTGATTTCAGGCTCTTTGGAGCCGATGCACAAACTACACCATTCACCGGGGGATGTCAATTACAACAGATGGCGTAGGGCGTAAGGCTTAGGGTAGAAATAGTAAAATGCTTGTTACCTCAGCCCTTAGCCATAAGCCATTCGCCTTATGCCGTGTTTTAAATACACGCATGACCCGATGGGTCTGTTGACTCGCCCGGCTTGAAAAAATGATCATGCAACCTTGACAGTGCCCGGAAACCGCATTATCGTCGGGCGGTGCTTCACGTGCTCTACAACCTCACCCTGTTTGCGGGCTTCGCGCTCCTTGCGCCGTATTACGCATTCAAGATCCTCGTGACGGGGAAATACCGCCGCAGCATCGGCCCGAAGCTGGGCGCGATACCGGAAGAAACCCTGGCCGCCATCCAGGGCCGTCCGCGGATCTGGGTCCATGCCGTCTCCGTGGGCGAAGTCACGGCGGCGGCACCCATCGTTGCCGCCCTGAGGGGGAAGCTCCCCCGATCCAGCATCATCCTCTCGACCGGAACGGAGACGGGCCAGGCCATGGCGCGAAGGCTCGTCGCCGAGGCAACGGCCTTCCTGTATTTCCCCCTCGACCTGCCCTGGGTCGTCAAGGGCGTCATCGGCAGGATCGCCCCCGACATCGTCGTCCTGACGGAAACGGAGCTGTGGCCCAACTTCCTGCGGTGCTGCGCGGGCCGCGGGATCCCCGTCGTCATGGTCAACGGCCGGATCTCCCCCCGTTCCTTCCGGCGTTATTCGCGGACGGCCTTCTTCTGGAGGGAGATCCTGGCGCTGGTTGACCGGTTCGGCATGATCTCCGCCGTGGACGACGATCGCATACGGGCGATCGGGGCCGCGCCGCAGAAGATCGCCGTCATGGGCAACGCCAAGTACGACAGCCTCGCCTCGCGGGTCAGCGGCGAGGCCTGGAGCCGCAAGGCAGCCCAGATGCAGGTGACGCCCGACACGCGGGTGTTCGTGGCGGGCAGCACGCACGAGGGCGAGGAGGCGGTCATCCTGAAGGTGTACCGCGAGCTTCTTCGGGACTGGCCCGGCTTGAGGCTCATCCTCGTGCCCCGGCACCCCGAGCGGGGTGCGGCTGTCCGCGACCTGGCCGCGGCGCAGGGGCATGCCTGCATCCTGATGAGCGAGATCCGGGCGGGCCGGGAGCCGAGGGGCGAGGTCGTCGTGGTCGACGTGATCGGCGAGCTGTTCGCCCTGTACAGCCTGGCCTCCGTCGTCTTCTGCGGCGGGAGCCTCGTGCCGAAAGGGGGGCAGAACATCCTCGAGCCGGCCGCCTGGGGCAAGGTCGTTTTCTACGGGCAGTCCATGGATGACTTCCTGGACGAAAAGGCCCTCCTGGAAGAGGCCGGCGCCGGCATCTGCGTGCGCGACGAGCGGGAACTGCTCGAGGGACTCAGAGCGATCCTGTCCGACCCCGCCGAGCTGGCGCGCCGCGGGGCCGAGGGCCAGAGGCGGGTCCTGTCGAGCCGCGGCGCCGCCGAGCGATATGCGGTGATGATCCTCAAGAACCTGGGGCTTAAGGCATAAGGCTTATGGCTTAAGGCGAAGAAAGAATCAATCCATTCTTCATGCCCTTTGCTCCGGGCTATCGGTCATCCTAACGGTGGCAACTTTTTTGCAGTTCATAGTATTTACCCTAAGCCATTAGCCTTAAGCCCTAAGCCTTTTAAAAATTGCTGTTGACAATCCGAATCCTTTCCGATATTTAAGTTTTACTTTGTGAGGAAGACCCTGAGAATGACGACGATCGGTGCAAGAAGAGAGTTGCTGAGCCTCAACAACGGGCTGTTGTGCCTCGCTCTGCTCCTGCTTCTGCGGACATCCCGATCGCCCGTCGTTTTTAGAATTTAGGGAATCGAAGACGAAATTCTAAAGGCCATGGGCAGGAAGCTCATGGCCTTTTTTTATCGATCGGCAGCACAAGGAGCGCAGGGGCACCATGAAAGAGATCATCTGGTTCGGGCGGGGA
>JAAZNU010000118.1 GCA_012798135.1 Veillonellaceae bacterium
GCAAACTTAGGTGGATATTTTGTCGGATCTTGCTCATATCGCTCTGGTAATGAGGGTAAGATGACAGGAATCCATCGGGCATAAGTATTTTTTTTCACACATAACCTCCATAATAATAATTAATTTTATAATATATAAATGTTTATGTTCCAATAGCAACTATCGCACCGATTACCAAAGCAGAAAAAGTAATATACCAACCAGCCAAAAACCTTTGGAACTCTTCCTCAGCATATGTATTCATTAGTACAGCAAACATAATTGAAATCGCTAATCCGGTAACTACCACTACACCTAACTCCGGTCTTATAACTACTGCATCCATCTTAATCCACCTCAAATCGAGCTTTTAACTCATACAATTCTTCTTCCAAATTGTCTCTTTCTTGTGTAGTTATTTCAAGAATTTCCTCTAATTCTTCAATTCTATTTTCTAAATCTTCAATAACTCCAATAATATCGTCTAAAGCGTTATCTGCTGTATTACTTTGCATTCTTATCACCAAATGTCATTATAATATAATCTGTATCTGGATTTTTAAAGTCAGACTCGTTAATATCTGAATATGGCTCATTATACAACATACCTTCAGCCACATCTCTGGCATCCTCTTCACTATCAGCTTCAATATCTAACTCAACAAGTCCCGTTACTAAATATATATGTACATGATGTTTCTTCATTTTATCATCTCATAAAATTCGGCTCGGGTTTCGGCTTTCATAAACGCTCCCCTTACAGCACTCGTCGTAACATTAGCACAAAAATCTTTCGCTCCACGGGCTTTCATGCACATATGCTCACTATCCTTTATCAGCACCATCACATCTTCAGTACCGAGAGCTTTTTGGATAACATCTGCTAATTCGTATGTAATTCGTTCCTGTACCTGCAACCGTTGTGCTATGATCCTGGCAGCCCGAGTAAACTTTGAAATACCGGCGATTTTACCATTTGGAATATAACCACAATATATTTGCATGCTAAATGGAAGCATATGGTGCGAGCACATACTGTAACACTTGATTGGACCGATTACTAATAAATCTTTATAATCAACTTCATCAAAGACCTTAAAACATTCTAAAGGATCTTTCCAATAACCCTGAAACATTTCTTTGTAAGCTGCCGTAACCCGTTTAGGTGTCTCCGTGAGATGTTGGTCCTGCATCCAAGTCGGACCAAAAATCCCAAAGAGAATATTCTTTACACCATTTTCTACAGCCTCTTCATCAAACCCCATCTAAAAGCCCCCGTCATATTCTCTTTCAAGCACTAATCTCGCCGGTTTAAACCCTAAGGACGAAAATTCTTGAAGATCTGCTGACTTGAAGTTTTCGTCTTCAATAATTACCCTTGTTGAGGCCTTTCCATTCTTACTCGCAAGAGACCGAACTTCTACTTTAACATTATTCCCTGGTTCGGAATTATATAATTGCACCGCTTTTACTAAAGTCTCTGCTGACAAATCCCCGTTTAAATACTCTTTAATTTTATCTACTATTATCATTCTTCTTCACTCCAATACTCTCTTTCAATTACATTTTTTAAAGTGTCTTGTGCATCCTGTATTGTTGCCCAAGAGCTATTCTTACTACTACATACTCTATGCCCATATTTATGTGCGTAGTCACAAAGAGAACACCTATCATCATACATCTCACAAAATATGCAAGTGTCCCCACCGAGCGGCAACTCTTCAATTAAGTTTAGTAATAACTCCTTTTTAGCAACCATTATTTCGTTGACACTTTCTGCTTCTTCTAATGCTTTAATGGCACTATTAAATATACTAGTAAAGCCTTGTTTTGCGTATTTAAAGGCTTCAACTATTTCCTGTTTATTCTCCTCAAGATCTTTTTTATCTTTAAACTTTTTCAAAATCATAAGGGTAGCTTGTAGACCACCAAATTTTAAATCGCCCCGATTAGTTTTATGCAACTCTTCTCCAACATATTTCTCGAATTCCTCTAAATCTTCTACTGGCATTTTATCCATCTCCTCTAATAATTCATCCATTTCTTCTTCAAATTTTCCTACCTCACAAGCTATTGCCACATTCATTGGAATGTGTTTTGGAATTGCGACTTCTGGTGGCATAAATAATGATTTCCCGGTTGCGGTTGTTGCGCTTGGTGGTTCAAATAAGTCTCCCATCATCTGTATCCTAACTCTTTCCTTTGCTTTTTCAATAACTTCTTGCAGTTGCGCACTAACTGGGTTTTGCATACCCATAGCTGCTAATACGCTAATACGGACATCTTCCGTTGGTAAAATTGATACAAATTTTGGTTTTTTTGGTTCTGAAAAAGCCCAATCTCCAAGTTTATACCGTCTCCACATTTTCTATTCCTCCTTCTACTCCTTTTCTAACCCATGCAATCTAGCATGACAACTAACACACAAAGTGATGCCGTTCTCAATTCTATTGTTAGTTCTATCACCATCTATATGATGAGTGTCGAGCCCTCTACCATTATACTTTAATCTACTTTCAAATTCTTCTCATATTCCCTGTCAGTTCATTACATAATCTACATATCGCCATTTAAATCATTCTTTTACTCTATAGTATCCTGCGTCACTAAAGTAACCTAATTTAATTTGCTCTCTATCTTCAATTCCTAATATCTCTGCTAATAACAATTGATACCGTTTAAGCTGCTGCTCGACGCTGCCCTCGGTGCCGGGAGGTTTGTAATCCAATATTTCATACACGGGCTCCACAGGATCGAGTACTCGTACGAGGTCAATAAAACCGTTTAATTTCCACTTCTCTGATGTTACTGGTACCTCTGATGCTACCGTTGCTGGGTCCATTTCTAAAAAGTGCTTTTCTACTTTAGTATGTGCTTGCTGTCCTCTGAAATCTCTTCGTCCCAATGCTTTACGACACATTTCTGGAACATATGAGCCTCTTATCTGTGTCCATTTAATTTTGTCGAAATATTCCGCCTGTCCTCCACTCGGTAAATATATTGGTTTGTTCGGTATCTTCATCAAACTTTTAAAGTAATCATCTAAATCTTTTACGCCTGAATTGCGCCATCGGAACCAATACCAAATATCGCGACTTGGATGTAAAAAAGGCCTCTTGAAGATTTTATCTGGATTTGTAAATTTAATCCCATCAAGCTTTTTTTGACTCATCCTTTTCTTCCCAACCATCTAATCTAACTATTGTAATTATTTCTTCTAACATTCATATTGCCTCGTTCTTTCTTTTCTTAATTCTTCCTCTTTAAAATGATGTGCCATACAAACAAATGTAGAAGTCACTTCACTTCCATCTAAAGTGCATATCATTTCATTAGGACATTTGTAAATACAACTCGTACACTTACGGCTTCCTAAGATCCAATTTGACATTTATCCCCATCCAGTCCAAAACTTTATAACATAAAGTAATAGTGGCCACCAAACTAGGATACTAATTATTATGCTTATTATCCATAACGCAATTCTCCACATTTCATGCCCTCCTTTATCTTAATCCAAAGCACTTATGAGCTTGTGGTTGCACCCATATGGGATTGTAGAACTTATTTAAATTATTCATAATAAATTTTATACCTTTTTTAAACGGATATCGTGGTTGGATGTAAATCTCATCACAAATAACTTCATTTGCTATTTTAATTAAAGTCCTCATTTCTTGCACCGAACCAACAACGAACTTAAAATCATACACTTCTATATTGTCTTGATACCACCGAATAATTTCAAATAATTTCTCATCAGATATTATTTTAAGTTTTGGTGAAACTACATATTGATCCGGTACTACAAGCTCATCTCTAATAAGCCCGTTAGTTTCAATCGAAACTCCAACATCATTTGGTAGGAGCTCAATAAATTCTTTTATTAAATCTTTCTGCAACATCGGCTCTCCACCGGTAATGACAACATGGTTAGTTTTGTAATGAAGTGCCTTATTTATCAACTCCTGAGGTGTTAGTTTCATATTTATCTCATCTTTATTCTCTGTGTCACAGTACCAGCAATCCAAATTACATCCGGACAATCTTACAAATGTACAAGGGAGGCCAAGTAATGGCCCTTCTCCTTGTATACTATTGAAGATTTCAACAACATTAAATTGCATTCTACCCCTCTATATCTAAATTACGGACATATAGATAATTTCTGTGTGGATTAAAAAATACATTATGATGTTTTACACCCAATTTATGATGCAAATCTTCGAGTTCAGTTAAGAATAATACAACCCCAGTAGTGAATTGAAGATATATCCTGCAACTATACTTTTCCACCCAATTATCTATTTTCAGAAACTTAGATCCGAAAGTGTCTTTCGCTATCTTCTCTACTTTCTCCCGGAATTCTGGTGTATCATCTTTTAAATCCTCAACGGCTTTTTCTAACAATTCTTGCACGAATTTATCATCTTGTTCCAGGTGATCCGCAACCAAACTAAGACAGGTTGCGATGTAAGTGTGGCTTATTTTTATATCGATGTAATTCTTCTTTTCGACTTCCCAACCGTTAGGAAAGACGCTTGCAATCGTTTCATATATTTCATTAGAATGCCTTCTTCCAAGACCTAAAATATCAATAATTCGCACCACACTAAACTTAAAAGATATTTCGAACGCGCTCGAACTAACGGATTTAATTTCCCAGTCTCCTTTGATCATCTAATAACACCTCTTTTATTAAATAAAAATTGTAAGTCTTTTTATTGTTCCATCACTATTATCTTCTTTACAAATATCTTTTTCGTTTATTCCTAATTCTTTACTGATACTTTTGATCCCTGCTTGTAAGTGATACCTATATCTTTGGTTGAAGTCTACAATAAATTTTAAATGTGCTTCTTTGATATATATATCTTCCTCAGCTATACCTGAATGTTTATGGATCGCTTGTCGGATTTGCGTTTCCGTTAATATATGCAAACTATTGAATATTTTTTCTACATTCATTATCCATGGTACGACATAGTTATTTAATGTGTGATAACGTCTACCATAATATTGTATCCTCAAACATATACCACAATCATCTACTACGGGATTGTCACCTAAAAATCCAACCTTTTCAATTATTTTATCTTTTGGAAGATTCGAATTAATTTCATCCCAAGTATAGTATACTGTTGTGTACCAACCGTCTTCATTCTGTTTTGATCTAATCTCTGGCATCTTACTCTACCTCCCTATCTAAACAATAATATGCACTCGCTGTTCTAGTCTCCCAAACTTCAACACTTATCTCATCTATATTTTCTGGTAATACCTCATCCAAATCATGCGCAAACTTCCATGCCATAAACTCCATCGTTGGATTCTCTGTATTCATCGTGAGATTAAGACATTTGTGGTCGTGTGGCTTTATTATGAGGTCTTTTAATACTCCTACATCTACTAACATGTTCGTTTTTAGATCTATATTTCCCCATAAAGTCACCTTAACTTTATAAGTGTGTCCA
>JAAZNU010000238.1 GCA_012798135.1 Veillonellaceae bacterium
ATAATGTAGTCACCCCGCCGGGGACAGCATCCCCGGCCCGACGCCGCTCAGCAATGGGCGGCGTCTCTTTGTATACAATCCCCTGTACTTCTCGCAGCCTACTGTGGCAACTATCCGGTGCCGCCGGATGGTTCATTTATACCGTAAGCGGTTGCGTCTATAATAGACGGGTGCGCCGTTATAGGTCTCTATAACGCTGACCGCCCCGGTGGAGGGAGTTACACCAGGGCGGTCAGCGGGAGGAGGGAGGTAGTTAGTATGTTACGGTTTTGGTCTGTTAGTGCTCAGGCTTGCGCCAGACGCGCACGCGCCGGCCAGCGATCATGCACATCTCGGTCTCCAGACGGCCTTCGGCCACCAACTTGTCGAGGCGGTATGCCGCGGTCGGTGCCGACCAGCCCGTGGCCTGCATAATGTCAGCCTTGGTCAGGTCGCCCGGGCGGGGCGGTTGCGGAAACTCGCTGGCAATCTCGGCGATCAGCGCGTCGCGCAAAGCGTCATCATTTGCCCAGTCGGTCATTGCGTCACCCTTTCGATATAATCCTTGACTGGCGGGTCCAGGTATACTGGTGGAATGTCGTCCAGCTGATCGGCGCACTCAAACTCGTACACCTCTATCAGTGTAGAGACAAGATCATCCACGGCTGATCGCTTGTCTGGGCCCTCTCCCCACCAGCACGCGGGCGGAACGGTTATCGCATACCAGATTCCGTTTTCCTTGTCCAGCTCTACTTCATACGGGATGGGCTTGGTGACCCTATACCCATCCACCAGTGGCCCTATGTCTAATACGTTCACAGCGTCACCCTCTTTCTCAAATCCACCCTGTGTGTGAATCTATGCACCCCCGCCAGCTCCCCGTCCTGAATCACCAGCGCGATCATCCCGCAGACCGCCGCGCTGGGCGATTGTGCCACCTGGCGCACGTAGGCACTCGGTAGCTGGTATGCTGGCGTGACGAGCAGGTCTGCCGTCACGTCGCCCCGGTGCTGTGTCGCCCAGACGGGCTCATGCCGGTGTGCCCGCAGGTATACCCGCGCTGGCGGATCGTCGGTCATCATCCGGTCCAGTAGGTACAACCTGGCCACGTTGCCCCGCGTCCACTCGCGGATGCCCGCCGCTGGCCCGTGGTGCGCCACGTCGATCAGCACGCCGTCAACGGATAACAGCCCATGCTGGATGCTGGCCGCGTTCCAGAGTGTCGCCACAAGCTCGGCCGCGCTGCCTTCCCCGCCCTCGTGCACCGCCGTACCCGAGACGACCGTGACGCTTTGCACGTTGTCCCACAACCACCAGGGGGCGCCATTGGCTGCGGCGACAGCGATTTGGTCCGCAAAACGCGACTCGCTCAGCCCGTCGATAAACCGGATCCCCTGGACCACATCGCCTAGGTGGATCACTTCCACTGGGTCGCCGTCGGCCAGTTCCATAATGCTCAGGATGTCGGACTCGTAACAGTCCCACAGCCAGCGCTGGCCGATGGTCAGCGTCGGGTGATAGTCCCCGCGATCGTCGTCATGTAACCATGTGTCGGGGTTACACAGTGCGTACCGGTTACCCGCATGAGTGTCCGATAGGGCTGCTATGATCCGTCGCAGAGTACACCGCCTTTCCGTTGTGCTACACGGTCACCCGCTCATCACTGATCCAGGTGCCCTCTGCCAGTGTGGTCACGTCGGACCCGAGCGCAGCGCTCTGAGTATGCACCACCTGGTACCGATACCGTCCCCGATGGATGGCCGCCGTCTCCTCTGCCGTGAGTTCCAGCCGGATCGTGTCCGCGCCTACCACGCTGCCGGTGTAGGTAGCCA
>JAAZNU010000239.1 GCA_012798135.1 Veillonellaceae bacterium
ACACCCACCGCCACCGGCTGGGCGCCAACTATCACCTGATCCCGGTCAACCAGCCCAAGGGCGCCGTCGCCAATACCTATCAGCGGGACGGGCCGATGATGACCGGGGACAACGGCGGATCGGGACCGAACTACTATCCCAACAGCTTCAGCGGACCTGAGGTGGTCATTGGATCAGGTGAGCCGGCCTTCGACCTCAGGGGAAAGGCGGCCAGGCAGCGCCACGATCATCCGAACTCGGACTTCGTGCAGGCCGGGGACCTCTACTCCAAGGTCATGAGCGACACGGACCGCAAGCACCTGGTCAGTAACATCGTGGGACATCTGGGCGGGGCCGATGAACGAATCCAGTACCGACAGACGGCGATCTTCTACCTGGCGAACGCCGACTACGGCAAGCAGGTGGCCAAGGGGCTGAAGCTGGACCTCAAGAAGGTCAAGGAACTGGCCTCCATGAGCCAAGAGGAGAGGGTCAGGGCCACGAAATGATCTAGCCTCGACCGAGCATTTTAAACCTTTTATTTTTTATTATACTATTTATTAATATATATACCATATTTTTTGTTATATTTTTTATAATAAATTTGATTGGGAATTACGCATGGTATTTCATCATCCACAATCATATTTTATTATGCTTATTATTATATTTGATTATAATGATATTCAAACGGGCAAATTATATAAATGATGAGCTTTTTTTGTTAATCGAGATTAGAATATTTGCAATATATTTTAATTAAATGTATAAATTAGGTGTTGAAATTGAGCTTATCGTTGAAGAAGGAAGGATCGGATCGACAGGTCTCCGGGCCATCGATGCGGAACGGCTTTCGCAGGATCAGAAGGGGGTTGGAACTTGCTGATGACCTGCTCGATCGTTCCCTAGACCGCCTAACGCTTCCAGCGAGAACCTCTCTCCAGGAACTGATGATAGGTTTCTCCAAGAGAGAGCGATCGACCGGGAAGGCGGTGAGGGTTGTTAAAGACGGAGAGGACAAGATCGAGGTAAGGGGATTGAGCAAGGTCTTCAATGCCCACAATCCCGAGAAGGTCCTGCAGATGCTCGAATCGGGCATGGGAAAGAGCGAGATCCTGGAGAAGACCGGGGCGACGGTGGGCCTCTACGATATCAACTTCACTGTCAAGCAGGGCGAGCTCTTCGTGCTTATGGGGCTCTCAGGAAGCGGAAAATCGACCCTGGAAAGGTGCATCAACCGCTTGGTGGAACCAACCTCGGGAGAGATCCTGGTCGATGGGACCGACGTACTGAAGATGGGGCGTGAGGAACTGAGGGAGTTCAGGAAGCACAACATAGGGATGGTGTTCCAGAGCTTCGCCCTGCTTCCGCATCGCACGGTGCTTGAGAACGTCGCCTTCGGCCTGGAGGTCCAGGGGGAATCACGCAACGAGAGGTTCGCGGCCTCGCAGAAGGCCATCGACCTGGTGGGCCTGAAGGGATATGAGGACAAGCTGCCTTCCGAGCTCAGCGGGGGCATGAAGCAGCGGGTTGGTCTGGCCAGAGCCCTGGCCACGGACGCCGACATCCTGCTGATGGACGAGGCGTTCAGCGCTCTGGACCCCCTGATAAGGAAGGATATGCAGAACGAACTTCTCGAGCTGCAGGAGCGCGTGCACAAAACGATCATCTTCGTCACTCACGACCTCGAGGAGGCCCTGCGCCTGGGCGACAGGATCGCCCTGATGAACGACGGAAAGATCATCCAGATCGGGACGGCCGAGGAGATACTGACCAACCCGGCGGATGACTTCGTCATACGCTTCTTGGAGGGAGTGGATCGCGACAAGGTGCTTTCCTGCCAGAACATAATGATGAGACCGGAACAGACCGTGACCATCGGCCAGGGCCTCAGGACCGCGCTCATGATCATGAAGGATTCCAACCTCTCCACCGTGCCTGTTCTTGACAAGGACAAGAGGTTCATGGGCCTGTTGAACGCCGAAGACGCCCTCAAGGGCATCAAGGAAGGGAAGACCAAGATAATGGAGGTCACCCGCACCGACATCAGGTCGGTGGCTCCCGACACATCCCTGGACGAGCTCGTCTCCATTCTCATCGTCACCAACTATCCCATCCCTGTTCTGGGGGAGGGAGGAAGGCTGAAGGGGATGATCGTCCCAGGGAACGTGGTCACTTTACTGAGCTCCAACCGAGGTGGTGAATGATGGTCGATAAGATCCCCTGGGGGGAATGGGCCGAGGAGGGGGTCGATGTCATCAAGG
>JAAZNU010000311.1 GCA_012798135.1 Veillonellaceae bacterium
CTGGAGAAGATGATCTACGGCATGGGCGGCGGAGCCGGGATGAACAAGGTCATCCGCGCCGTCCAGAGCGGCGGACCCTCCGGCGGCTGCATCCCCGCGGACAAGTTCGACGCCACCATCGACTACGAGTCCCTGGCCTCCATCGGCGCCATCATGGGCTCCGGCGGCATGGTGGTCATGGACCAGGACAACTGCATGGTGGACGTGGCGCGGTACTTCGTATCCTTCACCGCCGCGGAATCCTGCGGCAAGTGCGCCCCCTGCCGGGAGGGCCTGTCCCAGATGCTTCGTATCCTGACGGACGTCTCCAAGGGCACGGCCACCTATACGGACCTGGATGAGCTGGAGCGCCTAGCCCGGACCATCAAGGACTCCGCACTCTGCGGACTCGGGCAGACCGCGGCCAATCCGGTGCTCACCACCCTCAAGTACTTCCGGGAGGAGTACGAGCGCCACATCCGGGACAAGCGCTGCGACGCGGGGACCTGCGAATCCCTCTTCTGCGCCCTCTGCGAGAACTCCTGTCCCATGCATATGAACATCCCCGGCTACCTGGCCCTCTTGAAGGAAGGCCGCCTGGAGGACGCCTACGAGCTGACCCTCCGGGACAATCCCCTTCCGGGGACCATCGGACGGATCTGCCACTTCCACTGCTCCACCCGCTGCCGCCGGGACACCATCGACGACCCGGTCCAGCAGGGGGAGATCCACCGCTACCTGGCGGACACGATCCGGAAGATGGGCCGGGAACAGGCGGTCTGGAAGCGCCTGGCGGATGAGAAGGCCAAGCCCACGGGCAAGCGCATCGCCGTCATCGGATCCGGCCCCGCGGGCCTGACGGCGGCCTTCTACCTGGTCCGCCTAGGCCACGAGGTCACGATCTACGAGGACAAGGAGAAGGCGGGCGGCATCCTGCGCTACGGCATCCCCGCCTACCGCCTGCCCAAGGACGAACTAGACCACGAGCTCCAGCTCTTCACGAAGCTGGGGATCAAGTTCGTGTTCCGCACCCGGGTGGGCCGGGACATAGCCCTGGCGGACCTGGCGAAGAAAGCCGACGCGGTCCTGGTGTGCGTAGGCGCCGAGGGGGACAAGTCCCTGGGCATCCCCGGGGAGGACCTTCAGGGCGTGCACCCGGGCTACGAGTACCTCGACCTCTTCTCGGGAAAGAAGGCCCCCAAGACCGGCCGCCGCATCCTGGTGATCGGCGGAGGCAACGTGGCCATCGACGCGGCCCGTACGCTGTACCGGCTGGACAAGGACGTGACCGTGGCCTACCGCCGGACCCGGGCGGACATGCCGGCCAACAAGGCGGAGATCGAGGGCGCCGAGGAGGAGGGCATCCGCTTCCGGTTCATGCTGGCCCCCCAGGAGATCCTCGGGGACGCCAAGGGCAGGGTCCGGGCGGTCCGCTTCGAGATCATGAAGGCCGGGCCCATCGACCGCTCCGGCCGGCCGACCCCCGTGTCCACGGGCCGCTTCGAAGACATCCCCTGCGACGACGTGATCGTGGCGGTGGGGGAAAAGGTGGAATCCGGGGACTTCGTGAAGGACGGGATCAAGGCCGCCAAGGACGGCCGCATCCTGGCGAATCCGTTCACCCTCAAGACCGACCTGCCCAAGGTCTGGGCCACCGGCGACGCGGTCACCGGACCGGCCACCGCGGCAGAGGCCATGGGGGACGCCAAGCGCGTAGCCCGGGAAATGGACAAGGCCCTGACCGGAGAGGACCGATTCACCTCGCTGTTCCGGGACTTCCACTACACCATGGAGGTGCCCCTGGAGCCGGAGGGCAGCCGGAAGAACCGGCCCCGGCACCTTCCCCCGGACCAGCGCGTCGGGAACTTCATCGAGATCAACCTCGGCTACGACGGCGACCAGGCGATCAGCGAGGCCCGTCGCTGCCTGCGCTGCGACGTCCGGCCGGACGCCCGCAGCCCCTGGCGCTAAGGAGGACGCGTATGGAACAGAACAAGGTACAGCTGACGATAGACGGCCGTGCGGTCACCGTGCCCGCGGGAACCAAGATCCTGGACGCCTGCGCCTCCGCGGGAGTCCGGGTGCCCACCCTCTGCCACCTTCCCGAGGTGTCCAGCAACGCCTCCTGCGGGGTCTGCGTGGGGGAGGTCGAGGGGGCCAAGAGCCTGGTCCGGTCCTGCGTACAGAACGTGAGCCCCGGCATGGTCATCCGGACGAACTCCCCCCGGGTCCAGGAGAGCCGGCGTACCATCGTGGAGCTCCTCCTGGCCAACCATCCCGCGGACTGCCTGTCCTGCGCCCGGAACGGGTCCTGTGAGCTCCAGGCCCTGGCGGAGCAGCTAGGCGTGCGTCGCCTGCCCTTCCCCCGGACCCGCAAGCGGCCGGCCGTGGACGACGGAGGCTACGCCCTGGTCCGGGACAACGACAAGTGCATCCTCTGCGGCCGCTGCGTGGCGGTCTGCAAGGAAGTGCAGACCGTGTCGGCCATCGACTTCGCGGGCCGGGGCATCCGCACCCGGGTGGCCTCCTTCATGGACCGCTCCCTGGCCAACTCCCAGTGCGTGTCCTGCGGCCAGTGCACGGTGGTCTGCCCCACGGGGGCCCTGACGGAGCGGGACGAGACGGACGAGGTGTTCGCCCAGATCGCGGATCCGGACCGGGTGGTGGTGGTGCAGACCGCCCCGGCCATCCGCGCTTCCCTGGGGGAGGCCCTGGGCATGAAGACCGGAAGCCTCGTGACCGGCAAGATGGCCGCCGCCCTGCGCCGGCTGGGGTTCGACAAGGTCTTCGACACCCAATTCACCGCGGACCTCACGATCATGGAGGAGGGCAGCGAGCTCATCCACCGCCTCACGAACGGAGGCAAGCTGCCCATGCTGACCTCCTGTTCCCCGGGATGGGTATCCTTCATAGAGACCTTCTACCCCTCCCTCCTCCCCCACGTCTCCTCCTGCAAGAGCCCCCAGCAGATGTTCGGGGCCCTGGCCAAGAGCTACTGGGCGGAGAAGGCGGGGGTGGATCCCTCCAAGGTCACCGTGGTCTCCATCATGCCCTGCACGGCCAAGAAGTTCGAAGCCCGGCGCCCGGAGATGCGGGACGCCTGGAAGTGGTGGAAGGAGAAGGGGAAGACCTACGGATCCTTCTACGACGTGGACTACGCCC
>JAAZNU010000127.1 GCA_012798135.1 Veillonellaceae bacterium
TGGAGCCCAGCAGTGCAATCAGCGTCTTGCCGGGAACTCGCCCAATAATGATCCCGGTGCGATCCCCCACCGTCACGTGTCCAAAACACTTGACCTGCGAAACGCCCTTCTCATATGCCTCAGTGGTATTGATCTCTTCATTTTCGATCAACACTGGCTCTACGTTGGGCCTGAACAGCTTTAGCAGAGTGCCTTCTTGCCATGGATAGACCTCTGAGGAACGGCTTTTGAAGAGTGGAGCGCCAAGCGATTCCAGTGAGACATTCCCCCCATTGTGAGTATCAGTGCTTTCTGCTGCCATTTTTCTTCTCCTTTGCGGTGTGAGAATCAGAAAATCAGTTCGTTTGCTTCTCAGCCAGTCATGACTGAATACAGACATCAGGAAGGAGCTCTATTTATTTTAATTGACAAGAAAAAGAAGTGATTCTATTGTAGCACTGTGCAACACATTTGTGCTTTTTAACTTAATCTTCATGTATCATTTCTGTGCTCCGCACAGTCAATCATCGATTAATAAAATGGGAAAATATCAGTGAATGAAAGAAAATTTAGCCCAAGAATTGATTTCTTTAGCAAAAGTTCTTTCATTGAAATAAGCTTAAAATATTGACAAAAAAAAGTAATTACCTATTAAATATTGTCCAATAGATAATAACGCCAGTATTATCGATATCCAATTATCCCACTCTTCCATCCCTATCGCGGTCAATAATAATAATGGGACTGTAAAGTCAAGCGTATATCGCGGGCCAAAGGTAACCCAGCCAGTACTCATATGAAACATAATTGGTAAATTTGTAAGAAAAACCGATATCAATAACGCCCATACTCCCCAGCGTGGTTTTCCTTTATAAATAGCCGGAAATATTGCAAAAAAAAGTGGACTCAACAAAAACAAACTTCCACCCATAGTAGATTCATCACGCATAGGTAAAGGATAAAACAAATATTCATAATACAAATTTCGCCAAAAATAATGGATATTGGAAGCGCCAAATTTTTGATAATCTGAGACAAAAACATCTGCCATCTGGTGATAAGACATACCTGTTTCAAGAATATTTCCAAAACGAACCCAATTATAGTAACAAAAAAATGCAAACCCCAATACCAAAGGGAATAAAGCAATTAAAGAGTGAAATAAAATCTTTTTGACCCCCAGATTTTTTTCTTTCAGTACAAGCAAAGAGAATGGGAAAATTCCCACAAACAAAGTTGTTGCTCGTGAAAGAGTAGCACAGGTAAGCAACAATCCAGTAAGAAACCAAGCAAGTTTTCCCTCAAAAGTAAAAACCGCTAGATAAACAAGTAAAGTAAAACAAAATGCAATGATTTGGGCAGTTTGCCAAACTTTTCCCTTGGAAGCCATCGTTACCAATACAGTTCCTAAACACAGAAAAATTACCAACAATGCACGCTGATTTTTAGAAAGATGCAAAAACTCTTGTTTAACTGCTTTCTGTAACAAAAAAGCGAACAAACCAATACTAATTCCAGCTAAAAGTGCCGTATACAAAACATCATTCAAATTCACACCAAAGAGAAGAACCCAGGGCATCAAAAGTATTGCCGGGAATGGTTCCCAGTTTAAGAATGTCTTTCCTTGATATACAGAAAGATCCAGAGACGCAGGCGGCTGCAAACGCAAATTAAATTGTCCATGCAAAAAAGCATCTGCCAGATAATTAAAATAATCTACTGGCGATGGGCCACTTAATTTTTGAGAGTAAGCAGATACGCAAAGATAAAAAATGCTCGCGAAAAATGCCGCACTTATTGGAGATTCCCATATATTCAAAAAAGCCTGTAATAGATTTCTACCAAAAGTTCGCGATTCTTTCATTCTTTATCCCCAAGAAAATATGTAAAGCAAGAATCATTATATCCTGTCTACAAGAATAGTATCAAATCCAATCTACTTTTCATAGTTTGGAGCAGTAGATGACCTCATTAATTTCTTGATAAAGTAACTCATTCGCGTTTGACTTAAAATAAAACTTATTGATAAGCTACTGTGCAACACATTTGGAAGCTTATTTGCACATCATTTATAAAGAAACACAAACGACAGCCTTCGAAGGCTGTCGTTTACGGATCTCTATTTATTCCACTGCCATTTCACAATTACTGAACGTATTGCTGCCGGCTCCGCCCAGGCACACGTCTGTTCCCTCACCGCCGTCAAGTTGATCATCTCCGCCGCCGCCGAGAATACAATCGTTACCGCCCCCGCCATCGATTGTATCAGCACCGCTGCTGCCCAGAATGAGGTCATTGCCGGCTGTTCCAGTGATCGCCCCCGCGCCAGTCACCACGTTGGTCAGCATCAGCCCGGCACACTCCGCCGGGCGCAGTTCTTCGGCCGTTACCGGAGCATATTGACCACCCACATTGGTTTTGGGTAGATCAAGACCCGCCGCAAATGCCTCCGCAACGCTGAAAACAACCAGCACCAAGGTTACCAGTAAAATGAACTGCACAAAATGTCGGGGTTTCATCGTTTTTCTCCTTCAAGAGGCTCAGTTACTTGTCGAGCCGGCCCCTTCCCGAGACGTAACGATAGACCGTGTCATTGACGCGTACCAGATAATAAAACACTGAGTCTTGCCGTTCTACCCGTACGTGCATGATCATCACATTTTCGCGTTCGGCCAGTTTGACCAGATCTTCGATGGTCGCCACCTCGATCACGGAAGAGAGATCCCCCAGGCCGCGGTCGCTGACGTCGATGATCAGCCCGCCATATTTCAACTGGATTAAGGCGGCCTGGCTGTTCTTCGAAGTCCCACGGAAATACAGATACAGGGCAAGCAACCCCAACAAGACCAGCAAAAAACCTGCACCCGCGAGAACGCGCATCCCGGCAACGGTAACCTTCGCCCCTATTATGGACATCGTGTTGGGTACCCAGTTGGGGTTCGCGATAGATCCGCTCTGCACCGTCTGCAAAGGATTCGCCTGCGTGGTGCTTTCCTCGACGAAGAAATGCAGGCTGTCAAATCGGAAAGTGAGTTCAGGGGCAAAAACAGTACTCAATGGCTGACCAGAAATCTGCCCGTTCACCGTCACCCGTGACACGATCTCCAGCGAATAAACGTTGCTCAGGCGAAACCCGGTCTGTTGTTCCATGCTCGCCACCAGCGCTTCGACCTGGCACAGATCGATGGAAGTCGAGTTGGAAAATGGACTTTCGCTAAAAGCAGTTTCAGCGGTCAAAGGCAAAGTTCGCTGCCAGCCGCTTTGTTCATCTTTCACCAGCGCATAGAATTGCTGGCTGCCGGCCAGAGCTTCAATCTGATTCCCTTCCAGGGTGTAGTTGAAGCTTAGATTGAGGTTGCAGGTCAGCTTCGTAAAGATCGGATCCCCTGATTGTACTGAATCCGTATCGTAGATGCCAGACGCCCCAGCCGCCGTGTAAGAAAAGACACCGGTTTGAGTGTAAGGGATCCGCTCCGCGGTGCGTAAAACAGGGCGAATGAAAGCGATGATGCCCAGGATAAGAAAAAGGACCGCCAGTATTCCCAGCGTCAATAGAGCTGCTTCAAACCAACCTCCCCACGCGAAATTCGCTTTCTTTTTCTTTTTGTTTTTAGACGCCTGCACGGCCACATCCAACATGAACACACCTCCCAGCAAACCTGTCACGAGCGCCGCATGCAGCGGCGTGCGCATCCACTCTACGATTTTCCCTGCCTGCGGCACGTACAGCCAGGCTTTGCCGATGATTTCTTCCGGGGTAGGCTGATAAGCATCCACCCACGCATTGTTATCCCCTTTGACGAGAAACCGTCCTTCCATGCTTTGGACAATTCGGTGAATCACGTAAGTTCCAGTTTCTGTATCCTGATAGGTGACAATGTCACCGGTCTGATAAGCGTCTGCCTGCCGAATGATCACCAGATCGCCCAGATGAAATATGGGCTCCATACTGTTTCCGTTGACCATCACGTAAGCTACCTGTCCGCCCATCCCTATCGGTGCCAGCAGATACCAGACACCCACCAGCACGGCAAACAAAAACAGGTTTGCCAGAAGCGTCGGGAATCTTTTGCTGTGATTGACGCGCAAAATTTTCTTCCTCATTCACCGTAATTTTATGATCTCATATTTGTTCTAAAAGAAAGACCTTTTAACTGAGTTAAGATAAGACCCGGCAAAGCCAGGTCTTATCTCTCAATTGATGGTCAATTCAAGCTTTATTCAGCCGGATCAGTGGTGCTGCTGGCCACCACATTCAAAGCAGTGATATCAGCCACTGCCAGCGTACCATAGGTACAGGTCGCCGACATGGACGGTGCAGTCCCCGCAGTCAGGGTGCAGTTCGTCCAGGTACCTCCCGTGGCAGTCTGGACCTTTACCAGCGCTGCTACCACCGAGCCGCTGGTCGGGGCAATGTCGAACTTGATTGCATCCACCATTGTGGGGTCCGTGGCATCCAGGTCATACACGATATTGCTCACCGTGTAACCAGAAACCGTCGAA
>JAAZNU010000117.1 GCA_012798135.1 Veillonellaceae bacterium
CGCTCAGCGCGCTCACAAGCTCAAACAGCAGGTGGCGGAGGTAACCAATGCTCAAAATGCCTGGCGTTTGGATTGCTTGCTCGACAAAGCCAGCGAAAAACAGCGCAACTTGTTATCAGCCCAGGAAAAAGACGGAACTGCGTTCGTGTCCTGGTTGATCTACGGCGCAGCAAATCCCAGGGTTGAAAGTCCATACAGCCTGGCAATTGCAAAACTGGCCGAAACACCGCGCAAAGGCGCGGGCGGCGCGTATGACCGATTGGCAGTATTACCGCCGGAAGAACTCGTCCGTATGATCCAGCAGCGGCTATTGCTGTCTCAGCCGGGAAATTCCGATTGGAACCTCGCACTCGGAAACGTCAAAATGGATCGTATCCGCTTGTTGGCCGACCTGCTTAACCTGCCGCTCCATCTTCTGGAGGTGAACAGCTAACCACACAGTTTTTATTTACTTCCTGTATGTCAAAGTCATCCACCATAAACCCATTTCAGAACAAGGAGAAAACGCATGGCACAAGGCAATTTCACGTGGCACCGGGGAGACATTACCGGCGATATCTATTTCGACTATCTGCGCCCGCCTAGCGGCGAACGCATCCCGTTCATCCGGCTGTACATGATGATCGACGGCAACCGGGACGCAAAACCAGTGCGCGGGCTGCGCATCATGGCTTACGGCAACCTGGCAGAAATTCTTTACGGGCACGTTCAGAAGGGCAGCCGAATTGGGGTAGAAGGTCACATCCAGATGCGGGAACGCCCAAACAGCACCAGCCCAACCTTTGAGGTGGTCGCGGAACACGTCGAGTTTATCCGGCACATTGACTATGAGCGCGGCAATCAGGTCATGGAAGAGTTGAAAGGGCGAGGCAAAGGTCAGGGCGCTGTGCTGGGCAGTTTAACCGCGTTCGACATCAGTTTTGCGGAAGGAGCCGGTAACGATGGCCTTCGAGCCGAATAATCCGCCCGAGGAGACAGAGACGCTCGAAGTCCACCTGGATACGTTCCAACGGATCGGTGTACTTCTCCTGGTTTTTGCAGTGATCTTCTCGGTAATCGGATATTTTGTATCCCCACACGATGAGGATGGAAAGCCTATCCTGCTTCTGCCGGAAGTGCGACAGATGGAGACGTACCGCCGGTCGGCGAATGGGTGGATTCAAACCTTCCAGGCTTTGGACAGCCAGATCGCCTCAGTTGCCGCCAACCAACAATCAGATCTGTTCGCGCAATCCCGCGAAGCGCAAAACGCCTTGCAGCAGGCGGTACGTCTGGCGCAGGAGGTTGATCGCACGGCATTTCCCCCTTCTGCCATTAGCCTGCACGACGATCTGGCAGGTACGTCACTCGCCTACCTGGAAGCTGCTCGCAAAATGATGATCTGGGTCGGCGCACCGGAAGAAACGAATCGCGCTCAATTGGATACGGCTCTAATTACGGCCAGACAATCCTATCAAACGTTGGAGAAGAACAAATGGCTGGAGGAACGTTAGCAGAACAACAGGCAGAGCAGGCTGGCCGCATATCCGAGGAAATGACGCGCCAGAGCATCGAGCACCAGCAGGCGCTGCAAGCCAACGCCGAGAAGCGTTGGAAGATCGCGCATACTGGATTAGTCGAAGTCGTGCGCAGCCTGGACTCGGATTACTACGACGCTTGCCAGAAGTCGGGCCATGCCATCGAAGGATTTAACGACGAAGCACTGCACCACTGGATCGTGATCCGGGTAAAGTCGTTGCAAACCCGGCTTTCGCAGGCCATGCGCCCGGATAATTCCGCTATTCTGCAAAACCAGCTTGATGAAGCGATCCGGAAAATCGAGGATCTTCAAAAAGAAGAAAAACGACTGCGGAATATCATCCAGAAGTTGCAGATCGATTATCAGCAACTTACCACGCATCTGCACGCGATCCGTCAAGTACAACGTCCAGCGGCTGCACCAGAAGAGCCACAGGTCAGGCCGCAGCCGGAAGGTCAACAGGGTCACAATCAAAAGAAAGAAGGCGAGCCAGACTGGATGAAGGAGTGGCGTTCCGCGCGAACCTTTGCAAAGGAATCAGCCGCGCTGATCTTGATGGGGGAAACCGGGAAGTGTTTGCGGCCCAGCCTGGTTGATCTACTGGCGAAGAAATTGAACCTGTCGCCCGGCAACAGCAGCCTGTCCGAAACGTTCAACCGGCTGATGAACTTTGATGCCAGTGGCGGGCTTGTTGAACTGCTCAACGTTTTTGAGCAAACCGGGGCCAGCACTGGGGGAAACCATCCTGACCTGTTACGCCTGACAGCACGTGGTCAGCAGGCATACCAGAACTTAACTGGGAAACCGCCGGTCGAAAACGAGTACGAACGACTGATCCGGCGTCACAAATCCCCAGAACATACGTTGCTGAACGTACAAGCTGCGGAAGTGCTGGCCGAGATTGGCAAATATCGCATTGCCGAGGAAGCCCCTAACATCCACCTGCCGGATGGAAGTCTGTTTATCCCAGACCTGGTTGCTGCTGACCCGCGCACCGGCGAGATGATCTTCGTGGAGGTGGAACGAGGAGCCAACAAAGACCGTGGAGCACGGGTACGAAAATGGAAAAACGTCTTAAATGCGACCAACGGCAACATCTACGTGATATGCGATAACGTCGGTTGCGAACGGGCTATACAGACGGAAATTAATCAAGCGCTGGGCGACGCCCGGTTTAACTCGCACCTCACGAACATCAATTCCTTGCGAATGGGGAAGCGTGGGCAAGATGGCGGCATGTGGCTTTCGGTTCGCAGAGACAGGTGATGGGTGGGAACGTTCGGGTCGTTCCCCCCGAACGTTCCCATAGAGTCTTAAGGGGGGAACGGTGTGATAAATAATGCCCAAGTGTTCTCCCCGCATCACGAACGGTCCTCAGGCCTCTTTATGCTCAGTACGAATTGGAACTCACTAGAGATGCATTTCCTTCTGTGCTTATATCGTTAAGAATATAAGCACGGAAGTACAAAGAAAGAGGTGCCGTTCTAAATCAACTACTCCTGCGTCTCCACTGACCGGAATTTGCACCCAATACTCGAAGGCTTCAACATCGTCCACGAAAGCCTCTCTACAGTCTTCCACCAAACGTCAGGAATTTTCGTCCAACTGGCGCCGGCTGCACTCCTGTCTATGTCAGGATCAGGAGCTGTGACTCTCGCTACGAAGCTATCGGGCTGAACCGCCACGTACGTATACAACACCGAATAAAAAGGCCCCAGAATTGCCAGGGATACAAACATACCGACACCACATGTTAGCTTTAGTTCTTTTGCGGCAG
>JAAZNU010000114.1 GCA_012798135.1 Veillonellaceae bacterium
GCCGGGGAAAAAAGTTTATGGTGGAATTGAGCATCTTCGTCATCAAAAAGACGACCTTGTTTCGCTTTTTGACCCATGAGGAATAAAATGTTTTCTAATTCTTCAATTTCTTTTTTCTTTATTATCCCAACAACTTTATCGAGAAACTTTAGCTCTAAGGTTTCTCGTATTTCTAAAAGATCCATAAGCTCAGTTTTTTCAAAAATCATGCCATATGATAGATTTCCCAAAACGGCATCAAAATTAAAAGCTCTCACAACCATCCCTTCCCCAGGTTTAGCGTCGATTAATCCTAGGGCTTGGAGTGATTTTAGGGCTTCTCGAAGCGATGTTCGGCTGATACCTAATTGTTGAACCAAATCTTGCTCAGTTGGTAAATGGTCTCCAGGTTTTAAATTATTAGCTAGAATATATCTTTTCAGTTCTTCTTGGACCAATATATACCGGTTTTTAACTCTGAGGCTGCTTAAATTTTTGTCTTCCATGATTTGTTCCTATAATCATATGTAGTATTGTCATACAAATTAAATTTAAACCATAATATTTAAAAAATCAACCCCTTTTTTACATTATTTGAATTTTTTATTTTAAATGAATTGATAAAAAGCTTTATTCTGATTGGTCATGTTAGTCTATTGGGAGATACCATCCAATTTGAAGAGGATAACGAGGTACTATAGGAAATAATTATGCTTAGTTCTTTAAGAAAAGCAAGTGGCAGTATGTGTTACTTAGTTCTTAAGAGTCAAGGTTTTGGTTTTAAATTTAATTATAGATTTTTCACATAATACGATGACAATATACTCTTCAAGCCCGAGCATGATGTGATAAATAATGGATTTCCCCTCCCTTATCCCCCGTTTTGAATCACTTTTTTATTCTACAGTGACACTTTTGGCTAAATTTCTGGGTTGATCGACATCTGATCCCTTTTCCAGAGCAACATAATAAGCAAACAGTTGAAGGGGGATGATCAGCAATAATGGAGCGAGAAATTCGCTGGTTTCAGGAATAACCAGAAGCTTTTCAACCGGAGGAATCACTTCAAGATGTTCAGGATGGGAAATGACGATGACTTTCCCTTTTCGAGCTTTGATTTATTCAATATTTGCAATAGTTTTTACTCCAGTTATCCCTCTTCCCAAAAGAACTACGCTGATCACATCCGGTTCGATGAGAGCAATTGGCCCATGCTTCATTTCTCCGGCACTTAGCCCTTCGGCATGGAGATAAGAAATTTCTTTGAGCTTCAAAGCGCCTTCCAACGCCAGTGGATAGCACACTCCCCGTCCCAAGTAAAGGAAGTCATGGTAGAGGTAATACTCTCGAGCGAGCTCGTGAATATGATCAGATATTTTCAGAAGTTCATTCATCTGGCGGGGGAGAGTAAGGAGGAATTGAACCTGGGAAAGAATACACTCATTTTCTATGGTTTTGAGTTGTTGTGCTAAATAGAGCGCGAGGAGAAACAAGACTGCCAATTGGCAGGTAAACGCTTTGGTAGAAGCGACACCGATTTCAATCCCAGCTCGGGTATAGAGAGTCCAATCGGCGATCCGAGTGAGGGAGGTTCCCATACTATTACAAATCGAAAGCACTCGAGCATGTTTCTCTTTAGCCAAATGTGCCGCTGCGAGGGTGTCGGCGGTCTCTCCCGACTGGGAGATACAGATAACGAGGGTTTTTTCGTTCAAAAGAGGCTGGTGATAGCGAAATTCCGAAGCATATTCAACTTCTACTGGAACCTTAGCCAAATGTTCGATCAGATATTTCCCAATCATTCCGGCGTGGCAGGCAGTCCCGCACGCGGTGATAATCACCCGTTCCACTGTTTCAAGAGAAAAGTTTTCAAGCTCGTCAAACCGTACTTGTCCGGTAATTCCGTCAACTCGTCCTAAGATAGTCTCTTCTAAGGCTTGGGGCTGCTCATGAATTTCTTTGAGCATA
>JAAZNU010000144.1 GCA_012798135.1 Veillonellaceae bacterium
GAAGCGGCCTTCCAACTCCGCGACCTGCACGAGCATCTTGGTGAGATACTCGTCGCACCGCTCCGGCGTGTCGCAGGCGTCGAGGTAGCCCACAATGCTCTGGCTGATGAGCTTGAGCTGCGAAGTGAATTCGGCCTGACCCTCGACCTTCATCAACTCGCCTGCCCGGGTCTTCAGCGCCGCCCGCACCTGGTTGATCCGCGAGTAGAGGGCTGAGATACGATCGATGATCGCCGTCCGCTGGGTGGCATCGTCGATCTTGAGGTTGCTCACCACCTCGGTGAGCATCTCCAATTCTCGCGAGCCCGAGCCGATCTCCTCCTCAAGCTTCCTTGCATCGGCCACCTTCTCCAGCCCCGCAATCCTCGATCGGTAACCCTCGACCGCCGACTCGTACGGCGACAGGGCTTCGGGTTTGAGCAGGAATGTCACCGCATCGCGGGCCAGGCGTTCCGACTGCCGGCGGACTTCCTCTTCGAGGGCGTCGACCTGCGGGCGGTCGATGTACCGCAGGCTTCGCAGCGCGACCAGTTCTCCGCGGACCGTTCGCAGTTCGCCCAGTGAAGTCACGTAGTCGCCGATTACCTCGAACCGTCGCGACCGCGCCGCGGCGATCGCCTGCCGCGTCTTGTTGGAGACCTGCTTGATCTGTTCGGCCGTGCTGCGGCGGACCGCGGCGACCTTCTCATACTCGCTGATCGCCGCCTGGGCCGCGTCCCTGATCTGCACGAGAATTTCGCGCAGGTTGTACGCCTCGGCGTGGTCGAGCCAGTGGTAGCTGTCGAGGATGTCGGCGGTCCGCCGCGCCAGGTCGACGAACAGGTTGACGTAGGTGTCTTCCTTCGCCAGCAGCGCGAGCACCTCGCGGCACTCGGCCATGCCGCGCACAATATCGCGATTGCCCACCTTGTAGAGATACGAGTCGCTCTGCGAGGGAATCTGGCAGTCGGGGCCGACAAACGGCGTCTGCCAGATCTGCAGCGCGTGGTGCCGCTGCGGCTCGTCCTGAGCCTTGAAGTACACCAGTTCGCCGCTTTCGAACAGGGCATAGCCGTTGCAGAGCATCGGCGTATCCACCTTCTGTTCGATGATGTTGTAGGGCAGCAGCGAGTAGATGCCGTCGCGGTGATAGAATACGAACAGGTTGTCCTCGCCGTTGGGCGACTGCACCCGTTGGCGGAACGCGAGTTCCGCCGGCTGGCTTTCGAAGATCTTGCACTCGCCCGTCTGCAGCACGTAGCCGTTGGGAAACACGATCCCCTGATCCTCGGGCAGCAGCAGGCAGGCATGCTCGATGGCGTCGAGCCGGTACACCGCCTGGACCTTCTCGCTGAACACCAGGTAGCGGTACCTCGGCTCCTGGTAGGGCCGCACCTTGAGCAGGATCAGGTTGCCGATGATCGCGTAGGAGATCTCGGCGTCGTCGAGCGTCTGATCGGGATCATCGACCGGCTCGCGGTAGATCCCCTCGCCCGAGTCGGTGTTGTTCTCCACCTTGATGGTCAGATCACCCCCGACAGTCTCGACAAACACGCGGTCTTCGATGTTCACGTGCGGGTGCAGCCCCTTGGCGTGCATGTCGCGGTGGGTCCGCGTCCAGGTGAACTCGTGCTGGGACGGCAAGCGGACCTCGTGCTCGCTGCGGTTGCCCATGTAGATGAGCTTGTCGTCCTCGACGAGCCACTTGAACGTCTTCACATCGCGGGCATCGTCGCCGACGCGGAACACCATGTAGAGGTGCGGTCCCAGCCGGGCGAACTCGGCGAACCGCGCTTTGCGGTAGTACTTGTAGAGCTCGGCAAACTCGCGGTGGAATCGCTCGTCGGCAATCAGCTCCAGCGGCAGCGCGTGGAAGGTGTGGTCGCGGAACTCGTAAGCCGCCAGCACATCCTTCGGCTCGGCAACCGACTTCAGCCCCAGGTGCACGTTGAAGCCGAAGAGAAACCGGTTTCCCAGCGGCGTCATGTCGCGCGGCGCGCAGTGGTGCTCGGTCGTCACCCGTTCGGTCGCCAGCAGCCTTGTCTCAATCGCGCCGAACACCGACTTCCGGGCGGCATTGAGCTGCTCCAGCCGGCTGCGCAGTTCCCGCCCGGCCGCCGCCAGCCGGTTGCGGATCACCTCGTACGTGCCGTGCTCCATCTCCGCTTCCGGCGGACTCACCGGCGCTTGCGTCTCGACGTCGTTAGCCATGCAGCCTCGATCCTGATAGCGACATTGGCGCTTTCAGCCCCGAAGGGGCGCACTGTTATAGCCCAGGGCGCAGCCCTGGGTTCCCCCGGCATGCATTAACCGAAAGCCCCAACGGGGCGCCCTAATCCCACACGTACCGTTCATCGTAGGACACCCGATATCGTTCCAGAAACGCCCGGAACTCCTCCTGAAACGTCCTTCGCCGATGATGTTCCCGCTGCCGGGCGATATAGGCCACTACGCGGCTGACCTGCGACTGCCCGACCGAAAACGCGCCATAGCCCGCTTGCCATCGAAAATGC
>JAAZNU010000292.1 GCA_012798135.1 Veillonellaceae bacterium
CGTACACTCCACGAAAACCTTATATACCATACAAGCATATAACATTTTAGGATGACAACAGATAGATGGACAAGGAGCAATACCACGGTCTATAATATAGGATATCACCTTATATGGTGTCCTAAGTACCGACGCAAGGTATTAGTCGGTGATGTGGAAGCACGCCTGAAGCAGCTTCTTCAAGATAAAGCTGATAAGATAGGTGTCTCCATTGAAGAAATGCAGATTATGCCAGACCATGTTCATCTATTTGTCAAAGCGTCGCCTGTTGCTAGTCCTCATTGGATAGTGCAGCAATTGAAGGGCTATACATCCCATGAACTAAGGCAGCAATTCAAGTCTCTCAGAACCAGATTGCCTACTCTGTGGACACGAAGCTACTATGTTGAATCGTGTGGACATATCTCGGAGGAGACAGTTAAGAAGTACATCGAGGAGCAAAAGAAAAAATGATCCTAACATACAAAATCAAGCATGGTAGGGACTTCTCAGATGAACTGAGAAAGGCTAAACAGATAGCAAAGTTCGCTATTCAAACCCATAGCCTTAGCTCCAAGGATGTCAAGCATATTGGTTTGAAATCGATGATTGCTAACCAGATCCTCAGAAAGTATAGCCGGAGCAATACTGCAAAATCGGCTAAGAGTGTCAAATTAGCCGTTCCAAACCAGGGAATCAAGGTTGACCACGATACCAGAACCATTTCAGCACCATGTCTTAAGCTCTCTCTGAGATATGAGTTTCCCGATAACTTTGAGAAGGTTAATCAAATCGAAGTTGGTGAGGAATATGCCTATGTATCAGTATCAATTCCAGAACCAGAACTCGTTAATGCTGAGAAATGGATAGGTGTTGATCGAAACACCGTTGGGCATATAGCTGTGGTATCTGATCCTGAGACGGGAAAGGTAATCAAACTTGGAAAGTCTGCTCTCCATATCCATCAGAAGTATAAAAGCCTTCGCAAAGGGTTGCAGAAGAAAGGCAAGTACGGGAAGGTCAAGCAAATCAAAGACAGGGAAAGCCGAATCGTCAAAGACATCAACCACAGGGTATCTAGAAAGATCGTTGATACTGCCAAAGAAACGGGTAAGGGTATCAAACTTGAGGATCTAACTGGAATCAGGAACGGCAAGCATAACACAAAATCATTCCGCTATGCTAAGAACAGTTGGTCATTCTATCAACTCCAAAGCCAGATAGAATACAAGGCTAAGCTGCTTGGTGTAGAAGTCGCTTATGTTGATCCTGCATATACATCAAAATCATGTAGTAGATGCGGACTCATCGGAGACAGGAACAAAAAGAGTTTCAAGTGTCCTCATTGTGGGCACGTTGACCATGCTGACAGTAATGCAGGATTCAATATTGCAAAGCGTCCGTGCATAGGTCGATTGCATACAGACAGGGATGTATGCAAAGGGACCACTGATAGCCCTAAAGTTGCTCTGGCTTGAATCCAGCTAACAACAGAACCCCAGGTGCTTTAGCCCTGGGAGTATGTCAGGCAATTGATTATGACAAGAATTTGATAATGTTAAACGAATCTACAATAGTATTATGATAAACATAATCTTATGAATACGTTTTTGGGCCCACAAGTATTGCTTTTGCACCCCAAAAAGGTGATCAGAAAATGAGACTTATAGATATGCGTAGGACTCGGCGGTTGGCAGATTCCTATTATCGTATCATCCGGGCCAAAGGCTATTCGGA
>JAAZNU010000184.1 GCA_012798135.1 Veillonellaceae bacterium
GAGCCAGACCACGAGCCAGTGCGAGTGCATCGGCGAGACGACCCTTCTCGGGGATGTCGTAGATGCCGGGCTGCTGAACCGCACCGAGGATCGCGAAGCGCTGGATCGGGCGCTCGTGGCAGATGAGGATGGTGCCCGGCGAGACCTTGATGGTCTCCTGGCCGGCGGGTCGTTTGAGCTCCTCTTCGGGGTTGAAGTCGGTGCGCTTGCCGTCGGGGGCGACCAGAGTGGCACGCTCGCGGTCGGCCAGCAGAGTCCTGTCGCCGGCCCAGGCGAGAGCCTGCTGCAGAGTGATGGGCTGGGAGACCGGGTACATCCCCGGTCGAGCCACGGCACCCATCACGAAGAAGGCCTCCTGGCGGAAGCCAAGGATGGTCACGGCGACGTTGGGGTTGCGGATCTCCTTGCGCAGGCCCTTGCGGAGGTCCTCGGCGAGTTGCTCAGCCGTCTTGCCCGCCGCCACGATCTCGCCCAGGAAGGGGTGAGCGATCTTGCCGTCAGGGCGCACGATCGTGCTGGGGACAGTGTGCTCGGGAGCGTCCCATACGGTGATAGCGAGGATGTCGCCGGGGCGAAGAGTGTACCCTGCGGGTGGCTGCTGACCGGCCCGCCAGATCTCAAAGGGGGTCCCCACAACGGTATAGGGGCTCGGATTGGTGATCGGGGGTGCGACGGTGGCTGTCGCTGCTGCGGGCGCAGCGGTGTTGTCCGAGCTGCCCTGTGGGTTCTGGGCTGCGGCAACCACGCAGACGGCAAGGGCGGCAAGCAGTAGCAGGCGCTTCACAGCGTCTCATCCTCCGGGTTGTTGGTGTCCTTGGGAGGAGCGCGAAACCCACTGCTGAGCCGGCGCAGGGGCCCGGCGCCCCAGGGGTATCTGGGCGCGGTCACGACGCGAAGGCGGCCGACCGACGAGGCCCGCAGGAGAGGTGTCGCAGGGCCTTAGTTCTCGGCCAGCGCTGCCATGATCTGGGGCACACTCACCATGGGGATCCCATGCTGCCGAGAGAAGGCCACGATCTGCTCCCCGTGAGCCATGTGCCCGTCCGGCGCCATGACCTCGCACATCACAACGGCCGGCTGCAGTCCCGCCAGGCGTGCCAGAGCAATCGCGCCCTCGGTATGGCCCTTGCGCTCGGCCAGCCCGTCCGGTGCGGCGGCAAGCGGAAATACGTGGCCGGGGCGCATGAAGTCTTCGGGCCTGGCCTGCGGGTCAATCAGAGCACGCATCGTTGCCGCACGCTCGAAGGCCGATACGCCCGTGGTGCTGGTGGGGTTGTAGTCCACCGTCTCGGTAAAGGCGGGAACGTTGTCGCCATGGAAGCGGGGCTCGATGAGACGGATGTCGAGCTCCTTCAGCCGTCGTGCGCTGACTGCAACGGTAACGAGACCCCGGGCGTGGGTGGCCATGAAGTTGACCTTCTCGCCCGTGATGTGCTCGACCGCGCACAGCAGGTCGGCCTCGCCCTCTCGTTCGGGGTGATCAAGCAGGGCGATGAATCCGCCCTGACGGAAATGCTCAACAGCTTCAGCAAGCGATGTCAGGTCCGTCAACGATTTCACTCCCGTCGGTCACCGCCACAGGGACTGCGGAGACCTGTGGGCGGGCTGCCGCGAA
>JAAZNU010000314.1 GCA_012798135.1 Veillonellaceae bacterium
ATCGGCACCGCGGGGACCGTGCACGCGGTGATCGTAAACGGAACCACCTACAATTATTCCACGGCCGACGTGGACGAGATTCGCTTCGACGGAGCGGGCGGGCGCGATACCGTGACCTTCAGCGGTACGCCCGCGGATGATCTCTTCCTGCTGCAACCCACGGCGGGCACGATGACCCGAACCGGCTTCAAGGCCTCTGCCGCGAACGTCGAACGCTTCATCGTCTTTGGGAACGGCGGTACCGACGCCGCCCAGTTGTACGACGGCCCCGGCGATGACGCGCTTGAGATTCGGCCGGGCCGGGCCACGATGGTCGGGCCGGGGTACTCTTACGAAGTCAACAGCGTGGACTTCGTGCACGGGTATGCTTTCACCGGAAATGATCGCGCCGACCTGTACGACACGGCGGGCGACGATACTTTCGCGGCCGACGCCAATCTGGCCCGTCTCGCCGGACCCGGCTATCTCGCCAGGGCTAAGCGGTTCGACGTGGTCCGGGCGTTCTCCGCCGGCAGCGGGGCGGATTCCGCCGACATCACCGGCGCAACCGGCGATGACATGATCCGAACCACGCCGGACTCGGCGGAGGTGCAGAATGCCGAGTTCAGCATCTCGGCTTACTCCTTCGATCAAGTCACGATCAACGGCAACGGCGGAAACGACGTGGCTCAGCTTTACGACTCCGCCGGTGATGAATTGTTCATCGCCCGGCCCGGCCGGAGCACGTTGACCGGTCCCGATTACGCCGTGACCGTGAACGACGTGGGTACGGTCCACGGCTACGCAACCGCCGGCGGCGTGGACGCCGCTCAGTTGTACGACACGGCCGGCAACGACACCTTTGTCATGACCCCCGACTACACTCGCGCGATCGGTGCCGGTTACATGGTCCGGGCCAAGGCCTTCGATTACGTCCACACCTATTCGCTCAGCGGCTTCGATACGGCGCGGATGTCCGGATCATCGCGAAATGACAATCTGATGGCCACTCCGGAGTACAGTCGGTTGAAAGCGCCGGGCTATTACCTCAGGGCCAAGTTCTTCGAACGAGTCGAAGCCGACGGCGGCGCCGGAAACGACACCGCGACGGTCTACGATTCGCCGGGCGTCGATCACCTGGAGGCCGGGCCAGACTCCATGCTGCTGCAAAACCCGACCCTCCCCTACTACGTGTGGTTGACGCGGTTCGAAAAGGTCACGGCCCGGGGGAACAGCCCCTACAACACCAAGCACGTCGAAGGGGTTGTGGATTACCTGATCGCGAAGGGCTCCTGGACCGACGTTTGAGCCGATCCCAAGGCGTGCCGCGGAAAATCGGCCGCGATCCTGTGGCTGGAACGAAGGGAGGATTCGCTTGCGGGGGCGAGCGAATCCTTTTTTTCTTGCCTGAGGATACCAACAGGCGACGGGACCGGCATCCCGGCGTCACGACGACGGCCGATCCGTCAGAGCCGTCAGGACGTAACGGGCACGCTGCGATCGCGCGGTCACTTCGGCGCTAGGGGCAGTCTCAACTCGTCGTCGCGGCGCAACATAGGACGAATCTCCTCGACGAAGTCCACCGCGTCCTCGAAACGCCGGTACACGCTGGCAAATCGCACATAGGCAACCTGGTCCAAAGCCCGAAGGTGCTGCATCGCCAATTCACCGATGTGGCGACTTTCCACCTCGGCTTCGAAGTCGGCCTCGATCTCCTGTTCGATCAGATTGACGATCTGTTCCAGGGCGGCGTCGCCCACGGGCCGCTTC
>JAAZNU010000166.1 GCA_012798135.1 Veillonellaceae bacterium
CGGCGTCGGCTTGGGGTAAGCCACTGGCTTGCCATCAAGCTCGCGGACGAGGCGCCAGTGAGGTGCGCCTCCATAGAGGACACTGGCATAGGCTGAGAGGAGGCCCAGGGGGCTGACACCGAGGCCCTGCCCGATGAAGCTCAGAGCTCGTTGCTCCGTACCTGGTGCAGCCCCGGCCCACGGGAGGACTGCTGCTGCCGGTTTGCCACCCGCAAGCGAAGGATTGGTAAGGCCGGCGGCGCTGGCGTAGGACACCAGTGTGTTGCCGTCGAGCGCAGCCTTCTCCGAGAGTGCGTAGAAGAAGATGTCGCAAGAGTCGGCGAGAGCGAGGGCGTACGTGTCGACGCTGCCGTGAGCCTGGTGGCAGTGCAGTGATCGGCCGAAGTCCGTCGTATAGCCGTGGCAAAGCACACTCGGAGGCGCGATTTTCTTCTGTCTCGCAACGGCAACCAGAAAGGGCTTGATCGTACTTCCGGGCGGGACCAGCCATCCCCAGGGATTGGTCAGAGGTGAGATGCCTGTCGACCGGCCCTGGGCTGCAATCTGAGCTCTGTACTCGGCCTGACTGAGACGTGTGATATCGGCGCTGGGGTTCTGCACGCAGGCGAGGATCTCACCCTCTGGGGTCACGACAAGGATGCAGCCCTGCACACCGCGCTTCACGAGAAGGCTGTGCAGCTTCTCGCACAGGACGGCGTCAATCGTCGAGGTCACCTTCGGCGGAGGCCCAAGCGTCCATCCTTGCCACGCGACGAAGGGCCAGCCTGGGGTGTGCTGGGGTATGCCGGCAAGGCGCTGCTGCTGTGCCAACCCATCGGCCACATAGCCGCCACCCAGGAGAGGGCCGATCACCGGGGCCAAAGGGTAGGCGCGCCGTTGCTGAGGCTTGCCCTTGGCATCGAGGGTAGTCTCCGAGGCAGCGAGCACCACACCGTAGCGGTCGGTGATCCTCGGACAGACACGATCGGGCCTTGCACGTTGGAGGATGTCCTGGGCTGCAGAGTCGGAGAAGGGCAGGTCTCGCGGAGGACCAGCGGCGGCAATCAGCTCCCAACTTGCCAGCAGGAAGACACCTCCGAAGGCGAGCAGAAGGAGCTCCATCGTGAGCCGTGAAGGTTTGGCTACGACTAGTGCGGGCTGAGCTCCATCGCTGAAGGCCATCTTCATCGCTCCTCAATCTGCTGTGGCGGGACTGCGCCGGTCAGGGCGGCGCTGGCAAGAGTCTGTAGCACCACTTGGCCCACTGACCGGGCCGCCAAGGCCCAAGGAATTCCCCCGTAAGGGGCTGGAAAAGGCGTCATCGCCAGGATCGGCAGTGTGGCTTGAACACCGATATTGGCGACCAAGGCCAACCCCAGGAGTCGGCTCGCAGCCTTGTCCAGTTGTGCGGTCGATAGGAAGAGCAAGCAGATCTGGACGAAGGTAATCGCAAGGGCAAGACCGAGGCCCAGGCGCCCGTAGTTGAGTGCCAGCGACGAAAGCGCGTAGTCAGTGACGGACTGGAAGGACATGCGTTCCAGATGGACGCCGGAGACTCCACTCCAGCCACTGGTGGAGAGGGCGAGTCGGGCTCGCTGGATCTCGTCGTTCTGTGCCCTCATCCCAACGGCCGCCGCAAGGCGGTCCTGCGGCAAGGTGTGTCCGAACTTCCCCAGGATCAGCACGCCCACGAGCCCGAGCAGCATGAGCAAGGCTACGGAGGGAAGGGTTCGGCGGAGGCCCCATGTGGAGACCCCCACCACGGCTGTCACCAGCAGAACCAGGACCACTGAGTAGCGTTCCCCGCTCGCGAAGAACAGCGCGCTGACCAAGCCAAAGGCGGCGGTCAGAGTGATCTGCATCCGGCGATCCAGAACAGGGCGCCTGGCAACGTAGAGGGTAAAGGCCGCAGTGACCAGCCAGCGCATGACGTCGTGGAGTGGCAGGGTCATGCCTGCAGCCTGGACATGGGGAATGGGGCCGCGGTGCCCTACCGCGCTGCCAAGTCCGGCCAGGAGCCCCGCCATAAACAGAGCTTTGCCCCAATCCAGTCTGCTCTCCCTCGTGGCCGCGAGGAGGCGCAGACCCCAGCCGGCCCAGTGCGCTCCCCAAGGTGTTAGGAATAGCCCCAGAGCGGCCAGAGCCACGGCTTGGCGCTGCGCATCTGGCAAGGAATGCCCGACTATGAGGATCAGCCCCAGAGAGGCCCACATGACCGTCAGATTGAGGGAGTTACGGCGCACACCTCGCCAGATTCCGCGCCAGGCGCGGTTGATGCTCACAATGCTGTATGCGAACCCCGACAGCAGGAGAGCAAACAGCAAGGCCTGCCAGGGGACCGTCGCGCTGCGAGCGTAGACAGTACCCAGCACACCCACGAGCACCCAGGCTGCCAGTAGTCCACCTGCCGGGCGTAGATCACAAGCCAAGGCAACCAAGACC
>JAAZNU010000189.1 GCA_012798135.1 Veillonellaceae bacterium
AGCTCGGTTTGGTAAAGAGGTCCTCAAAATTATTCAAGAACGGCTCTAATTGTAATGGTGCCTTTACTATTTTGATCATTCTACTCCCATGCGAGTAAAATCAATCCAAGTATAAAAACTTTAAATTTTAAGATCACGTTTGAGGATTTCTAAGATTTAAAATAATCAGTGTGTATTATAAATAAAGCGAAAAGTTGGAAAGTACAGATGAAGTAGGGTTGAAATTTAAATTTGCAAATATATTAATAAACGCTTAGAACAAAAATATTAACAAGACAATCATAAAAAGACCTTATTAAAATTGATCAACACAGCACTGCAAGAGGAAATTTGATGAAGATCCCGAGAAATATCTCCAGCAATTCTAATTCAATTAGAATTAATTCTCGAATAGGTCTTCAAAGTCCAAGGACTATTAACAGTTGATTGCTGATGGAGTTTGAAACGGATGGCTGAGATGGATAATAGACCGGCTGAAATGGGTGAAATGCACGATATGCGTGAAAAGCCCGGTCATGGCGAATTAAGTTCTGAACATCAGGGTATGGATAAAGCAGAGTATATGAAAGGAATGCATGAAATGGGCGAGCACCCAAAAACATCCCATGGAATGCAACCCGGAAAACACGGCGGTCATGGTTCCCATGCTCAAACCATGCAGGACTTCAAGAAGAGGTTCATAGCCTGTTTCATTCTGACCATCCCCATCCTGGCGCTGTCTCCTCTCATTCAGAGCGTATTCGGATTCAGCATTGAGATTGCGGGCTCGGGATATATACTGTTCCTTCTCTCCAGCTTCGTTTATTTCTATGGGGGCTATCCCTTTCTAAAAGGATTTGCCGATGAAATCCATAATAACGACATTGGGATGATGACACTAATCGCCGTGGCGATAAGCGCAGCTTACTTTTATAGTTCGGCAGTGGTCTTCGGCCTACCTGGATCAGTGTTCTTCTGGGAACTGGCTACCTTGATAGACATCATGCTCCTGGGTCACTGGATAGAGATGCGCTCAGTGCTGGGAGCATCAAGGGCTCTAGAACAGCTGGCGTTAATCATGCCCTACGAGGCTCATCTGGTAAAAGACGGCCAGGTTGTGGACATCAAGGTCGAAGAGCTGAAGTTCGGTGATAGGGTTCTGGTCAAACCAGGAGAAAAGATACCAGTAGATGGTACAGTTATCGACGGAGAGACGAGCGTCAATGAATCGATGCTCACAGGCGAGTCCAAGCCCGTGACCAAAAAGATGGGAAGTGATGTCATCGGCGGTTCTATCAATGGTGAGGGTTCGATCTCCTTAGAAGTCAAGAAGACCGGCTCTGATACTTATCTCGCCCAGGTGATCGATCTGGTCAAGAAGGCTCAGGAGAGCAGATCCAGAACACAGGATCTGGCTAACAGAGCAGCTCGATATCTCACGATAATAGCTTTAAGCGTAGGTGCTGTCACTCTGGTAGCCTGGCTGTTAGTGGGCGAAAACTCGGCCTTCGCCGTAGAAAGGGCGGTTACGGTGATGGTCATAACCTGCCCCCATGCACTGGGTCTAGCAGTTCCATTGGTAGTTGCGGTATCAACATCCTTGGCCGCAGAGTCCGGCCTGCTCATCAGAGACCGGCAGGCTTTCGAGAGGGCCAAGGAGCTGCAGGCCGTGGTCTTTGACAAGACGGGTACTCTGACCGAAGGGCGCTTCGGTGTCACCGATGTGTTATCGTTATCAGAAGTCGATGAGAACGAGATTTTGCG
>JAAZNU010000299.1 GCA_012798135.1 Veillonellaceae bacterium
AGACGCCGTGAATATGCCCTGGCTCGTCGCCTCCCGCTGGCCGCGCGTCAATGCACCCAGCTGATCGAGCCTGCGAGCGATGGATGACACAAACCGTTTTTGGGCCTTCAGGTTTGTCGTGGGCAGAACATAGTGAGGCTCATGGGCCTGATTGGTACGGTGGGTTCGGCCGAAGCCCTGTACCGCCTTGTCCGCCTGCCAGCCTGGCTGCAGGATGTAATGGATGCGTTTGCGTTGGTTGTGGGCTTCGTTGTCGGCGTGGAATGAATATCCGGTCCCACCCGCGCCGGAAAATATGAGGATGTCCTTTTTATTGTTCTGGAATGCTTCGGCATCCCTCATGGATGCGTTTCTGCCGCGTCTTTCCTCGACAATTTTCAGGTTCCCCTCATCATCACGGACTTGAACAAAACGTCTGCCGCGGCCGGTTACTTCGGCTACCCTGTCAGGGCCAAAGCTATTGATGATTGAATCCAGGGGATTTTCAGGCACGCGAATTTGTTGCAGGGTTTCAAGCAACGCATCCCGCAGGGCAATAGCCTCCCGATCAAATACCTGGTTCCCCTCCGAATCGCGAACCGGAACATAGACGACATTGCCGTTTTCATCCTGGGACTCTTCATAGGCCGCCACGGGGAAACCGTTTCTCACGTAATCGAGCAGCAATTGCCGGGGTGTGAAATCCAAATCCTCGAGCGCGGCGTTGTTTGCCGTTGCCTCGGCAATTATCCGCTCCTGGGCCGCCTCGTTTGTGTTGACCAACTGAATGACGGCAACGTTTCCGGCATCGAGCTGGTGACGAATATCATCAATCACCCTCGGCGTTTGCATCGCGGTGATGATTTGGTTGAAGAAACGTTGATGTGCTCCCCAGAACTGGGACAACGCCGCACTCTTGGCGTTGCCGTTGCTGCCGGCCTGGGTGATTTTCAGCGCCTCCTCAACATTGTTCAAGACAACCTGCCAGGCGCCGGCCAGTTCGTTGTAAATATCCTCCTGCAGAGCGGAAAGAGTATGCTCCAGCCGTTCATAGCTCACGCCGTCATACGAGAGAGACCGGGACACATACATGCCCAGGGCCTTCATGTCGCGGCTGATCAGCTCCATCGAAGCGATGCCGCCGTTCGAGACATTTTCAATGAAGGCATTAGCATCAGCAAAGGAGGTGCCTTCACCCCATAGGCCGAGACGATCCGCATACCTGAGATTGCTGATCTCGGTCGCTCCGGTGGCTGATACATAGAGAACACGAGCATGAGGCAGCTCGTGTTGCAGGTTGATACCGGCAATCGCTTGCTGCGATGGCTTTCTGACACCCCGTTTTCCTTTAATCGCAATCGCGTTCCCCATGCTGTGGGCTTCATCGAATGCGATCACACCATCAAAATCCTTGCCCAGCCACTCCATGATCTGCTGAATCCGCGTCTTACCAGCACTCTGCCCCTGATCATTGGCCTGTTTCTTTTCACCGCCGCGCAGCGTTGAATAGGTGGTGAATAAAATGCCGTCCCTTCGGGTGATTTCGCCTCCAGCCTTTGTTTTTCCCTGGTAGAATATCTTCTCGGGATCGCCGCCAATAGCCGAAAAGTCCCTCTTCGCGTCTTCAAGCAGGCCTTCGTTAAAGGATATCCAGACGGCTTTGTTGCGGCCTTGCATCATGTTGTCGAGGATGATGCCGGAAATTTCCCGCCCCTTCCCCACACCGGTCCCGTCGCCAATGAAAAACCCTTTCCGGCTTCCGTTCGGCAAGATACCCGAATGCGCTTGCCCGGCGTAAACAACGGCCTCCAGCTGGGCTAAAGAGAGCAAACCGTCACGGATCACATTTTCTGGCAATGTGGGTGCATAGGTCGGCGCCGGAGGTTCCACGGCCGACATCGCCGCGGCCTGTACCAGTTTTCCCGGATGCTGTCGCGCACCCGGAATGCTGAGACGCTGAGGGGCGTAATGCACAAATACGGAATCGGAAAACTCCCTTGGCTCCCCGCTTTTGGTTTCTATTGTGACGGTACGGACGTTTTTGCTTTTATCGACGCCACTATCTCCTCCAGGATCTGTGCCGCCGCTTCCTCCAGCGTCTCCGACAGTTTTATTTCGAACTCCACTCCCGGCTCCGATTCCGTCATTAACGACATCGCCCATTCCGGATTTGCCGAGAGCTTTGCCATCAGAAGAAGTGGCTCCTCTATCTCCCCCGTCTCCAGGAGATTGCGCTCCAGTGCTTCTCGGATCAGGGCCAGACTCGCCAGCTCCATCGATGGGTCGAACGGTATCCGATACCGTTTGAGGATCTCCGCTGACTGCCGATTTAACGACGCTTCGTTCAATTTGCGGACGCTCATTTCTGATGCCCTCCAATAGGGCGGGTAAATCGGCAACCGATTCGACCCTGCCCGTCAATACCGGTTGTGTGGTGCTCCCGGTTTTATCGATAACTAGAATCTGATTATCGAAGGTTGTGCCATATCTCGCATACTCCTTGCCGGATATGCCGATATTGGCACGGACATGATATTTCTCTTCTATCTCTTTCCACCATTTCTTGAATGCCGGCCGATCCGCCGCCATTCCCCTGCCGACAACGGCAACCAACCTGCCATTATCTTGCAGTCGTCTCAAGGCCTGCTCGATGTGACGGGCACCAATCGCCGTGTCACGCTGACCATGCACACGTCCCGCCGATGCTGAAAACGGCGGATTCATCACAATAACAGTAGGAGCTACGTCGAGAGGCAATACATTATCCAACTGCTCCGCGTTCTCCCTGAAGAGCCTGGCTTCCGGAAACAGGCTGGACAGCAACTCTTGCCGCCGTTGAGAGATCTCGTTCAGAACAACCTCCGCCCCGGCGATTTTCGCCCAGATTGCCAAATCACCGCTACCGGCGGACGGCTCCATCATCACATCCGTGGGTTGGATGTTTGCCACCCAATTTGCCACAAGCGATAAGGCGGGAGGAGTGCTGAATTGTTGGAACTCCTCCATCTCTTCATCACGCCTGGATTGCCTCGGCAGTTTCAGAACGCGCTGAGTTAATTCCCGGGCCTTATCCCTCGCCCAATTCGCATCCTGATTGTTCCAATCGGCTCGCTCCGTCTTGCTCAGATGGATGTTAAAGGCAACCTCCATCGCATCGTATGCGTCTTTTGAGGAGTAGAGGCCTTCCGCCTGAGTGCCGCCAAATACACGGTTTGCCTCGGCGGTTAAAGACCTGCTCGTGATTTCTCCATCCTTGTCGAGCTGTTTGGCCAAACGTTGCGCGAGGATATAGCGGGGTGGATCGGGCGGTATTGTTGCACCCCTGACAACCAGCCAGTCATCGAACAAGTTCAGTTGCCTTAGAGGTTGTTTCAGATCAAATCCTTTCGCCATGTTTGATTAGCCCTGATTCATCGATAAATCTCGCACTGCTACCAGATCATTTGGGAACTTCATCTTCTCATGGCTCGGGGCTCCCGTTCCTGCCTTTGTGCCCATACCTCTTTTCTGGTTTGTTCGACGTTTGCCTGGTGCTTCTCGACGGCCGCTGACACCACCGCTTTTACCTGGCGTTCGAGTCCGTCTTTTCCGAGCACGCTTTTTGTCGCCAGATCGTTGAAGTCG
>JAAZNU010000360.1 GCA_012798135.1 Veillonellaceae bacterium
ATGACGGCCAGGGTCTGCACCTGTTGGGGCTTGAGGGGCAGCAGGTTGTCGCGGTTCTTGAGCAGCACGATGGCCTCTTCAGCCACCTGGCGGGCCAGCGCCTGGTGCTCGGGCGTGTTCACCGAGCCCTTCTTCTCGGTTCCGTCCATCTTGCCCGACAGGAAGGCCATGCGCAGCACGCGCCGCGCGGCCTTGTCGATGTCGGCTTCTTCGATCTGCCAGATGTTGGCGGCTTCGAGCAGCAGCTCGCCGTACCACTTGGGTGGGCCGGGCATTTCCAGGTCCAGCCCGGCTTTGACCGACTCGGTAGTGGTGTGGTTGGCGGTCCAGTCAGACACCACCACGCCCTCGAAGCCCCACTCATCCTTGAGGATTTCGGTCAGCAGGTGGTGGTTCTGCGAAGCGTACACGCCGTTGATGCGGTTGTACGAGCACATAACCGTCCAGGGTTGGGCCTCTTTAACCACCATCTCGAAGTGCGGCAGGTAGATCTCGCGCAGGGTGCGTTCGTCCACCTCAGTCGAGCCGCGGTAGCGCTCGATTTCCTGGTTGTTGGCGGCGTAGTGCTTGAGTGACGTGCCCGCCCAGGCGCTCTGCACGCCCTTGACGAAGGCCACGCCGATGCGGCCCGTCTGGTAGGGGTCCTCAGAATAGGCCTCGAAGTTGCGCCCGGCGATGGGCGTGCGCACGATGTTGACGCACGGCCCCAGCAGCACGTCGCAGCCCATGGCTTTGGTCTCTTCGCCCAGCGCGCGGGCGGCCTGCTCGACCAGATCGGGGTTCCAGGTGGAGGCCATCGACACACCGGTGGGGAAGGCGGTGGTCGGCCCGGCGGCGGCGCGCCCGGCATCCGGCTGGTTGGCGCGCACGCCGTGCGTGCCGTCGGTCATGATCACGGGCGGAATACCCTGCGGCGCGCCCTCCAACGGGCGCTCGATGGGCAGCGTGCACCAGGTGTCGCGGCCTGAGAGCAGGTACACCTTCTCTTTCAGCGTCAGCTGGCGCAGGATTTGGTCAACGCGTTGTTCAATTTCTTGTGGGGTCATGGGTGGAATCATTCCTGTTCGGGTAAATGGGTTTCAGGCCGGCTGGTGCGGCGATTTGACGAGCTTTCCCCCAGCGCAGGCGGCCCGGTCGGGTCGTACGGTCCAGGCTGATTTTACCACCGCTTCACGGTGCCGCGCCCGCGAACCAATACCCGCCGCGTACGGGCGCAGCGAAACGATTCCACGCCATGACCGTCCAATGACTCGCTGCGCCCCAACCGCAACCCCGGCCCTCCAGCGCAGAGCCCCATTCGCATCGACCAATCCCGCCGCGCCGCGCCCGCGAACCAATACCCGCCGCGTACGGGCGCAGCGAAACGATTCCACGCCATAACCGTCCAATGACTCGCTGCGCCCCAACCGCAACCCCGGCCCTCCAGCGCAGAGCCCCGTTCGCATCGACCAATCCCGCCGCGCCGCGCCCGCGAACCGATACCCGCCGCGTTCGGGCGCAGCAAGACGATTCCACGCCATGACCGTCCAATGACTCGCTGCGCCCCAACCGCAACCCTCCAGCGCAGAGCCCCGTTCCACGGGGCTTTGCGGTTTTTATAGCCCGCCGCGTGCCGCGGCGGGAACCGATCGCCCTAATCCGCCTAATCCGCGGGGGCCGGGATCGCCTCGGCGGCGACCTGGATGGCCGGCGTGTTGTCGATATTGCGCACCGCCGGGATCACGAACCCCGCGATGCCCATCAGCGCCATTGCCACGCCGCCCACCACCCACCAGACCTGGATG
>JAAZNU010000361.1 GCA_012798135.1 Veillonellaceae bacterium
CATTCAACTCCAAGCGGCGAAGAATCTGGTTCCCGTGGTCTTCCGTCCATGTTGGCAGAAACTTCGCCCACCACTCGCGAGCGATGCGCTCGAAAGTTTCAGCGGAAGCGGCGGTCTCGGCTTTTTCTTCTCTTCGCACCTTACCGGGGTCGATTCCGTTGGCGAGAAGTTTCCGTGCCTCGTCCCGTCGTTGTCTGGCATCCTTAAGGGAAACGTCCGGATAAACTCCAAGGGAAAGCATATTCGCCCTGCCCTTAAGCATATAGCGAAATCGCCACCACTTCCCGCCTTTGGGGCTGATTTCGAGGTAAAGACCACGCTCGTCGCGAATACGAAGAGTTTTGCTTCCGGGCTTGGCATTTCTGACTGCGACATCGGTAAGGGGCATTTGAGTAACCTCGCAACCCAAGCGAGACCCACGTTTTCACGGATTTACTCAAAACGAAGGATGGGCTTCAGCCTGTTATGCAAACTGCTACTCAAGACATATCCGGATGTCAACGGACCAAAACGGAAGAAGCCGGACCATCTGGCCCGGCTTCTTCGTTGAAATTCCTGACTTTTTTGAACCTTAGCGAACGTCGTTGGAAATGTGGTTGGTGGAGGCGGGGGGAGTCGAACCCCCGTCCGAGAACGTTTTTGTCCAGGCGTCTACAGGCTTAGATCGGAATTTGTTCTCGTCCCCGACACGCCTTCCGACCGGGCGGAGGGGAACCAGTCCACCTGAGTCTCACGTTTGCCCCGGCGGACACGGGCATTCGCCAGCCTGATGGGGGTTGGCGTCCTGCTTCAGCGTATCAGGCGTCGGCCGAAGGGACGCTGGCTGTCGTTAAGCAGCCAGGGCGTAGTCGTAATCGTTGGCAATTATACCGGTTGCCGCGTGTTTAACGAGGCCTCGCGGCACCTCGGCCTGCAACCAGGGCATCTCCATCCCCGTCGAAACCGGGGCGCCCCCAAACGTGACCTCTCTATACTAATGCCGAAATTGCCGCAAGCAAGTGGGCGCAGAGCATTTCGCGCTTCCCCCGCGCGAGACCGGGACGGGGATTGCCTCGGACGGCGCGGTCCGCGCGTTGCGGCCTTCGCCCTTCCCGCATATCCTCCGACGCGGCGCGGCCCCCCGGCCCTGGTTTTCGGGCCCGCAGCCGCAAGGAGCTTTTACGCATGACCACCCTCCTCGACCCCTGGGGCTTGGGCTCCTCCCGCGACAGGCCGGACATCCCCATCCCGGGCAGCCCAGAGCGATGCCTGTCCCGTCGCGTGGTAGAGGATGAGGCCGGGACCCTGTACGTGCTGGAAACCCTGGCCCCGACCCAGGTTGCAACGCGGCAGCGGGCGGCCGCGCTCGCCGCCGCCCTGCGCGAGGCCGGCCTTGACCGGGCCTGGTTCTGCCTGACCGGGCGCGACGGCGGCTTCGTTGACTCAACGGGCGCGACGCATCGGCAACTGTCGCATTTCGTATCCGGCAGCCCCCTGCCCCGCCCGGAGTACACGCGCCAGGAAGAGCCGGGCCGGGAACTCGGGCTTTTCGTGGCCGACATGCGCGAATGCGCGTCCAGGGCCGCCCTTCCTGCCGATCTGCCCGACTTCAGCCTGTCCGGCTATGCGGCTGACTTCCTGCGCACCCTGAAAACCACGGCGCCGGCCATCCATGTCCGGGTCGCGACGTGCCTGGCGGGCATCCGGGAATTTCTCGAGGCCGAGCCCTCCCTGCCCCGGACGCCGGCCCACGGCGACCTGCATCCGGAAAACGCCGTGTGGAACGGGACGCGTCTGGCCTCGGTCATCGACTGGGAATTTTCCGGGGCCAGGCATGAACTCTACGACGCGGCCACAGCCCTGGGCTGCATGGGCATCGAAACTCCGGCCACGTTCCAACGCGGGGCCGGAGCGGCCATGATCGCGGTCCTGCGCGACCGGGGCGTCCTGCATGCGGACAACCTGCGCTGGCTGCGGTCAGCGGTCATCGCCGGCCGGCTCGGCTGGCTCGCGGAGTGGCTGCGGCAAAAGGACCGGGAAATGATCGACATGGAATTGGACTACATGGAGTTGTTGGGCAGATGAATCGAGTAGG
>JAAZNU010000329.1 GCA_012798135.1 Veillonellaceae bacterium
CTAAGTACCAACCCCACAGGGTCTAAGTACCAACCCCACAGCCAACTAAGTACGAACCCCACACCTTAAAAACGCTTTTTAGTAATTGTCAAACTAATATCCAAGCAACTAAGCACCAACCCCACACAATCAATCACTCTATTTTAAATTAGAAATGACAAACAATTGATCTGATCGCTAAAAAAATGTTTTAGGTTATAAGAGGCTCTCTGGCGTTTTAGAGCGACCCAACCAGTAAAATACCACAAATAGGGTGGAGGCCACTTTAAAACTCAAATTTTGGCCTCACAGAGGCCTTTAAACTGAATGAGTACTAACTATAAAAAGAATAATCCCCAGCAGGGGAGAGGGGGTAACCTAGGTTACCCTACTTACTGAATCAATTTTTTAAGCTTGCTTTTTATCTCTTCTGGCGCCGGTAATTTTGTTTTATATTCCGCTACAAAAATATCATCCCGGTTTTTGCCCGCACTGTAATAAACATCAATCCGGTCAAACTGTTGACAAATAATCAGAGCCACTGGCTCGCGGTCGCCCTCGGTCTGGTGATCGCGGTAATACGATAGATAGCGAGTCACCTGTTCAATATCTCCACGTTCTAGTGGCCTAGCTTTCAATTCTACAATAATAAAACATTTCAAAACAATATGGTAAAAGAGCAAATCGATTTTTTCCCATTGGCTGGCAATTAAGACCTTTTGTTGTCTGGCCACAAAAGCAAAACCATTACCAAATTCTAAAAGCACCTTTTCAATTTTGACAAGTAGTGCTTGCTCCAGATCTCTTTCGGTGTGTTTTTCTTCTAATTCTATAAAATCCCAATCATAAGTATGTTTAAAAATCTCCTGGGGAGCTGGCAGGGGGGAGGGTAGTATTAAATCAATCTTCCCGCGTTGTTTCAACTTTCTATATTCACCAGCCTTAATTTTCTTTTGAAGATCCCGCACGCTCCAAGCATTTTTTATGGATTGAACCTCATAAAATTGTCGTTCTTCTGGGTTGGTCAAGGTAATTAAGACGCCATAGTGAGTCCAACTTAATTGTGCACGCAGTGAGTGCACTATTGGATAGGTTTTATAAAAGGCAACAATTTCAAAGAGCAAGCGCTTGGAAATACCCAGATCATGAGCCAGCCCGATTATTGCCTTTTTGCCATAATCGGCGCGTTCTTGATGCGCTAATTCTTCGCGCACAATTCTTTCGCCAATCTGCCAGTAAGTCTGCACCTTGATATTATCAACCGCTTGATAAGCCCGCGCCAGATTCTTGTCTAAGATTGAACGAATATCATTTAAAAGAGGACGATAGCCTTCTAAGACCGATTGGGCTTGAAGTTGCTTGATTTTAGACATATTGTCTTTATTTAGTGTGTGTATTGCTGAATTCTCGCGACCCCGTCACGAGTATGAATTATTGAAATAGCGATCCAATATTGTCCAGGCACGCCTGGACAATATTTACTAATAATATTCTGCGCTCCGCTGGCGCTTCATGATGGCCAAAGTATAATTATGTTGAGGCTATCCGCCCACTTGACAGAGTAGGGGGTAACCTAGGTTACCCTTTAAGTTATTTTTCTAATTGAGATTTTAATTCTTTAACCTTCTCTTCTAGTTTTTCTAAAAGCTCACGTTCATTTTTGTAGGTCAAACTAAAATGATGAAGGGCTTTCTTGCCTTTAATCTCTTTGGCTTTGGCAATGGCCGAATCACCAGTAATCGGTTCTGGTGACGTTTTAATTAATTCAAATAACTCCAGCTGCTTTTCTGGAAAAGAATTCAACAACAACAGGGCCCTGGCATGCTTTTCCGTAATTTGGTTCTTAGCTGGTTTACGACCGGTTGCCACAATCTCTTTTTGGATATTTTCTGGCAAATTAAGCAGTGCCATAAACTGCTTGCGACGCATTTCACTAATGCCCACCGTGCGTTCCACATCAGCCCAGACCGCTTCCGGACCCAGCTTTTCCCTATACTCAAGAATTGCGGTAGCTTTATCGATCGGTGAGAGGTCTTCTCGCTGGATATTCTCAATTAACTGCTGAGCGTAGCGCTTTTGGGTGCTAACATTACTCTGGACAATACAGGGGATTTCTTCTAAACCCAAACTAGCCGAGGCTTGATAGCGGCGTTCTCCGGAGATTATCTTATAAAATCCCTCTCCATCATCAGCCACAAATTCCACAGTGATTGGTTGTAATACCCCGTGTTCTTTAATCGAATTAGCCAGTTCAGTTAGTTTTTCCTGATCAAAACTTTTTCTGGGCTGGTCTGGATCTGGTTTAATCCGGTCTAAAGGAATCAATTTGGCGTTTTTTAAGCGCTTGGTGCCTTCGACCTCGGCCCTGGTAGTCACCGAGTCGCTGGGTAGGGCTACCCGGCTATTTTCTACACTGGTGGTCGCTTGTTCAAGCAACTTTGCTTTTTTCGACATATGGCATGAGTTCATTTATAAAAGTTCTAAACAATTCTGCCTGCTTTGATGTGGGCAGATAGTAGTTAATGGGCAATCTGGCCGTGGCCGCCTCGGTATACTGTACGTTGTTATGAAACTCGGTTTGGAAAATTCTCTCGCCGTATTTATTCTTCAAGGCTTGGTTATAGGTGGCCTCCAGAGAACGCCTGGAATCGTATTTATTAATTACGAAACCTAATATTTGTAGCTGCGGATTGGCTCTTTTTTTAACTTTTTCCACATAGGCATCCAACTGTGAAGAGCCCTTGACCGCCCATTCTTGACACTCAATCGGTACCAAAATGCCGTTTGCCGCGACTAGGGCCATTCTCGTGGCTCGCCCTAAATTTGGCGGACAATCAATTATGATGTAGTCATAATTCTGATCAATTTCTTCTAGGGCCTCTAGTAAGTAGTACTGTGCGTCATCATCTCCAGCCAATCGAATATCGAGATCGCTTAAAGCTAAATTGGCCGGCAAAATATCAATATTCCCTATTTTGGTTTTATACAAAACCTCTGAGATTTCTGCCTCGTCAACTAGAAGATCAAAAATTGTTTTATCCAGACTGTGGATATTGTCCAAAAAAGCTGAGGAAAGGTTGCCCTGCTGGTCCATATCAATTAAAAGAACCCTCTTCTCAAACTCTGATAAAACGCCGGCTAGCCCCATGGAAATGGTGGTTTTGCCAACACCGCCCTTTTGGTTTGCAATTGCTATTCTATAAGCCATAAGTAGTACGCTTTAATTGTTAACAGTTATTGTTTCTTTGTAGCGCTTAAGTTTTTTAATGTCATCATCAGTAAACAACCGCCAGCCATTGCGGTCTTTATACTTAACGTCCTCCACCTTTTGTTCTTTTAGCCATTTAAAGAAGGTGCTCCTGGGTAGCCCAATTAATTCGAGGGCCTCCTGGGTGCGATAAAATTTTTTGCCGGAAATGGTAACTGGCATATGCGTAACTCCTACAAATTACTAAGTAGTTTCTGGCCGTCTATGGCCTGTTATGGTATTATAACATTTTGTTGAGGCAAAAGCAAGCCGAAAAGTGCTTTTCTTAAAAAATAATGATTGTAGATACTGTATTCAAAATGATCACTTTACGCCCCAATGCACCATAACTGGCCGAAAAGCGAGCAATCTGGCTGTATTATAAAAAAACTATATATTGATTTTCATCACAATTAAGCAACTAAATATTGGCACGGTGTTTGCATATAAAGTTAGATCTTTGTGGCAGGTCTTTATGCGCCAATTTAGAGCTTTTTGTTATTGGCAATTTATGTACTTATTTAATTTAAATAAATATGGAAAAAAATAAATGTCCACAAAACAAGAAATAGAAGAACCAGAAGTAATAAAGGAAAAAGAACAGATTTATTATTCCGCGCTACTCAATGGCTGGATTAATTCAAGAAATGAAAAAGACAAGCAAATTATCACATTATCATCCCTTGGAATTGGACTAACACTATCCATAATGACCGCCGTAAAAGATCACTTCTCAATCTGTGTGCTAATCGGCGGCGTCTTAATTATGGGAAGTTTTTGCTATAATATTTTTCTTGGGTTGAAGATTCTTAGTATAAATGCAAATTATCTTAGTTTAATTATAAAAAAGGAGGAGGAGATTACATCAACAGAAGAACAACTGGACAAGCTCGATAATCGATTTATTACATCATTCAAGGTAGCAATGATCTTATTGTGCTTTTTAGGAGCAATTTTAGGAATTACTTTTCTTACAGGAGATAAAATGAACGAACAAAAACAGACTGAAAACAGCCCGCAAATCAGCGGGCAAAATAAGGCCGTAGAAAGTCTTCAGGGTCTAAATGAATTAAGCCCAAAAAATCTCAATTTATTAAATACTATCAAGGATAGTCCAATTATTGTTCTGCAGTCTGCAAATAACGACTCAGTTCCAAAAACAAGCAATCAAAATAATTCAATCGTGAATAAGGAGGAAAAATGAGCCCAGAGAATAACCAAGGAAACCCGAATGTGTCACAAGACAAAAGCCTGGCGGGATTAAACGATTTGCGACCGGAAAATCTATCCGGGGGTTCCAGCAGAGATTCTGCGCCAGTGCCCGAAAGGGCAGAACCATCAAGACCCGCGCCCGCGGCAACCGGTAACGACAAGGAGTAGAATTATGGAAAAAATTATTATTAAGAAAGCTTAAAATGATTAGTGCTATTTCATTTTAGAGTCGGGCAACAACAAAACAATTCTTGTAATGTAAATCACCAGGTTTTTCACAAAAACAAAGGGTATAGTTATGTCTCCAAGAAAAACGCATCATGTAGCTCCAGACTCGCAAGGTGGTTGGAATGTGAAAAGAGGAGGGGCAGAGCGCGTGTCAAAGCATTTCGATACCAAAAAAGATGCTGTGGATTATGGCCGGCAAGTAAGTAATAATCAAAACTCCGAGCTTATAATTCACGGAAAAGACGGACGAATTCAGCAATCAGATAGCCACGGCAATGATCCATGTCCACCCAAGGACAAGAATAAATAAGGAGTCAAGAAATGCCATACTATTATGTGAATAAAAAAGCCCAAACTAATGGCGATCATGAAGTTCATCAATCAGATTGTTCTTATCTGCCAGATGAATCTAACAGATATTATCTGGGTAGTTTTATCGACTGTGTTGATGCTGTAAAGGAAGCTAAAAAGCATTATCCTCAATCAAATGGATGTTATTACTGTTCAAAGAAATGTCACACGACCTGATTTTTTAATAAACCAAGGCACATCCTTTTTGGGGTGTGCCTTTTTATGTAGGGGGTAACCTAGGTTTTTCTCGCCGCACAAAATTATTAAATAATTGTTTTGCTAAAATTCAACTAAACCTGTAATATAATTTTATGTATATAACCGCTTCAAAACTTTACGATTTTACGCAATGTCCTCACCGGGTGTGGCGCGACTTATATGGTCCCCTATCAGAAAAGGGCGAGGAAATAAATCCATTTGTTCAGCTTCTTTGGGATCGAGGAGTTTTATACGAACAACAAATAATCGCTAAGATTAGCCAATATTTAGACCTTTCCCGTGGCCGTGTTGATCATCGATTCGCGGAAACAATTAAAGCAATGAACAACAAAACGCCGATTATTTATCAGGGCGTTTTGATTAAAGATAATCTTATGGGTATTCCGGATCTTTTAAGATTAACCCCTGCTGGCAGCTATATCCCAATCGATATTAAATCTGGCATGGGCACAGAGGGGACAGATGAAAACGACGAGGGAAAGCTCAAAGAAAATTATGCGGTTCAGCTGGCCCTATATATTGACGCCCTCAATCGGTTGGGTTATGAAAATCAAAAACAGGGAATCATTCTTGATGTTAAGGGCAACGAGGTCCTCTATGATCTCAATTCAATAATTGGCAAAGTTAAAAATATAAGTTATTGGCAGTCATACCGAAACATCAAAGAGGAAGTTGAAAAGCTTTTAAGTAATCAGATTCAAAATACACCGGCGATGGTTGGTGCTTGTAAACTATGCCCCTGGTATGAGAGCTGTAAAAAGTGGGTTAAAGACAACGACGACCTGACCGGACTATTCTACGTGGGCCGCGCCAAGCGCGACGTATTTTATAGCGATCTTGGCACCAATCGGATTGATGATGTTCTCGCACTTGATGCGGCAGAATTACTGGCTAAGAAGAAAAAAGATAAGGATCTTCTCAAAGGAGTGGGCGAAGCAACCTTAAATAAGATATTTACCAGAGCGAAAATATTTAAGGTTAGCAAGCAGCCGGTTCTTTATGAGAAAATTGAATTCCCCAAGGTTGCCTATGAACTCTATTTTGATATTGAGGACGATCCGACAAGAGAATTCATTTACCTGCACGGTGTTTATGAACGCGGACCCGAAGGAGAGCGCTTTAGAGATTTCACTGCCAAAGACATTACTCCAGAAGTCGAAAAGCAGGCCTGGTTAGAATTTTGGAAATATATTAGAAGTTTGCCAAAAGATGATTTTGCTGTTTATTACTATTCCTCGCACGAAAAAAGCACCTATCGGAGGATGCAGAAAATTTATCCAGACGTTGTCTCCGAGGAAGAGGTTGAGGCCTTCTTTGATCACCCCAACACTATCGATTTGTATAAAATTGTATTTAAAAGTACCGACTGGCCGTTGGGCAGCTATTCAATAAAGGCGATCGCCCAATATTTAGGGTTTAGCTGGCGAGACCAAACGCCATCCGGCGCGCTTTCAATCCAGTGGTTCAATGAATACATTGAAACAAAGGATGAGAAAATATTAGAGAGAATCCTGCTTTATAATGAGGACGACTGCAAGGCAACTCTGGTGCTAAAAGATAAACTGAAGGAATTATCAGAGAAGTTATAAAAAAGGCTCTTGAGAAAGAGCCTTTTTTAATAGGGGGGCTGTTAGAGGGCCTCATGTTAACATAATTAGCATTATGCACATTTATATATTATTATGATAAAACAACAGTAGTTATTTACAATAAACCTTTAAGATTATTGTAACTATAATAATGGTGGTTAATATAGTTCCATGAAAAATAACCAATGTTTTTGAGAAACATGTTAGAAACCAAGAAGAAACGGATTTTTTATAAGAATATGCGTCCAATGAATAATCAATTGTTAACTCGTCGCGTTCTCTCACGGCATCATAAAGCTTTCTGTACATGCGCTCTTGCCATAAGAAAAAGGCGTCCAAAAACCAAAAAGAAATAGCGGGCAAATACGCTACAATTATTAAATTTGAGTTAGACTCTTTAGCAGACAAGGCAAAAAGAGCGGAAATTATTATTACGCTCCAACTCTTTAAAAGAAAAGAGTTGCTCGCCATCCTTAAGATAATATTTTGAATCATTTCAAGATGTTTTTCTTTTTTCATAATTACTCCTTTCAGCTAAAAAATCTCTGAAGCGGACCATCATCATATGTTTCAAACGCTGGCTTGAAAATTACTAAAATACCGTTTTTTAATTCAAGCCTTTTATAAACGGATAGATACTCACGCCCCGGGTAATCTTCGCCATTTGTAGCAACGGGGATTACCAGCAACTTATCATAAGGCTTTAGACTGTCAGCGACACCGACCTCCCAGGGCACCCATTTAGACTGCAGGGCATTTTTTGTGGCTAACATTAAAAAATACTCATTATTTTTTATTTTATCTTTAATTTTTATTGCAGTCTCTTTATTTGTTATTCTAGGCATAGCATCGTCTTGCCAATCGATATATAATTTATAACCAGATTTTGCTAAATAGCGTTGCAGGCCTAAAACAAGATCTTTATCTAGGTGGCTATGAGATAAAAAAACGGTCTTGGCTGTTTCCTTTGACGCTTTAGATTCTTGAAATTTTTGCTCCAAGGCCCTGTCTTGCGGAGCAGCTTTTAACATCGCCTCTGTTAGATATGCCATTTTTCCCTCCTTTGAATAGTTAGTATAAAAAAAGAAAAATCCCGGTGAAGGCCGGGGTATTCTGATAAAGTTCTTCTGTTAAGCTTAAGAGACGTCTATCTCTTTAACGTTACTAATTGGCGCTTTAAAGTTCACGTCCGGAAAGTTTTCAAAATGCTTTTTTCCGCAATGGATTTTCATCTTTTCCGACTCTCTTAGCTCCTGGTCTTTACCTTTCGTCTCCGCGACAAAATAGACCCGTTTATCACCCTCAAACACTATAGCCCAATCCGGATTATAGCTTCCGATCGGCGTTTCGATTTTAAACCAGAATGGAAGTTTGAAATAAAATTTCACATCTTCTCTACTCTCCAAGTCTTTGGCAAAAGACTCTTCAACTCCGGAATCCACCAAAATATAATCATAAAGAGTTTTTTCCTGATTTTTAACCTGAACCATATTCTCCAGATAGCCGGCCAGCTCCTCGTTTTCAAATTCCTTCATTTCCCAGAAACCATTGGCGATTTTATCGTATTTGATGCCGTCAATCATCATTGTATTGAGGGCCTGGTTAATCACTTGCGAGGCAACATCCATAAAATGTTGCGGATTTTTTAGAATATCCCCCACCCCACCTGAGGCCAAAATAATTTTTGAAATGGTGTCTTTGGTTAGTTTGGTTTTATTTTGAATATAGCCAAGAAAATCAGGCACCTTCCGAATATTAAAAGCTAATGGGGCCTCTTTGCTTCTTTTGATATTGGCGACTACGCCTTCTTTTGAGATATTAAGGGATGCTTTTGCGTTGACTATTTTAGTTTCTTTGATTTCAGCCTCCGCTAGCTCCTTGGCGGCTTTTTTTATCAACTCCTGGGTATCATAATTTACTTGATAGCGGGTTTTGTGTTTGATGCGTTCCCACAAGTCTTTGAAGTTTTCATCTAGCTGGTAGCCTTTTTTCAGATTTATGTCTCTCCGTTGTCGCTTGTCTTTTATGCGGCCGGAGAAGTTAACCCCACACTCTTCTTCAATTTCTGTCTGCAACGACCTGGCAAAGTCATCATAGCTTTCATTGGCGATCACAGTTAGAATATTTTGGTTTTGATCAAAAACACGCAAACCGTTTTGGTCCACCGGCAGGCGCAGTCCCCGACCGATTTCCTGTCGTTTTTTGATTTCCGATTTCGTTTCGTTTAGTGTGCAAATTTGAAAAACATTGGGATTGTCCCACCCTTCTCTTAAAGCGGAATGAGAAAAGATGAAGCGCAAAGGCTCATCAAGCGAAAGCAGTTTTTCCTTATCCTTCATAATGAGAGCATAAGTATCGTCGTCAGCCCTGGTATTGCCCTGCGTGTCCTTGAGTGCGCCCTGTTTGTCCTGGGAAAAATAACCATTGTGGACTTTTTCCACCGCGAACGGGACCAGCTGCTTATATTCTGGATTCTGAATCGCCCGGTTAAATGCTTCTTCAAACCACAGGGCAAGCTTACCCTTGCTTGCCGTGGCAGTATCATAATTGCGGTAGTTGGCCACGCGGTCAATAAAGAAAAGCGATAGAACTTTAATACCTCGAGGACGTAATATTCGCTCTTTTTCAAAATGGTTGGCAACCGTTGTATTGATTTGGGTTCGCATTATTTCGTCCGTCAAGCCGCCCTGGCTTTCACCGGCGCGGAGAGTTTGGCTATTGCTAAAAGTTATGCTTTGATTTTCCGCATCCATTTCATTGATAACAAAACCGTCTTTGTAAAGGTCTCTCTGGCCGGAAAGTTTGTAAAGATCATCGCCCACCCTGACGGTTAAATCTTTTTTTTGCACGCCATCTTTACCGGCAACATCGATTCTAACCGAAGCGGTGATGGTCATTTTTTTAGCCTTGACGCTCTTGAGCTCCACATAAGCGGCGTTATAGCTGTTTTGCGCAAGGACAGAATCCACTTCTATTTTTTTAACCAGGCCCAAATCATAGGCTTTAACCGGATCCAATTTGTAGATTAGATTATAATGATACTTGTGCGTGGCCGAATAGCGCAAGGTGCAAAGAGGATTCAGGTTGGCAATAGCCTGTCGCCGGATCTCCGTTTCCATATTTTGCGGCTCGTCCACGATCACGATCGGCTGGACGCCCTGCAGGTATTCAATCGGAATACCCCAATCACTGTTCTGATAAATGACGTTTTTCCCGGCTTTTTCATCACTAAATTTGGCAAAGGAATCAATATTGATAACCAAAATTTGCAGGGTGTTGGTAGTCGCAAAGCTTTTTAAAAGTCCTCTCTTCCTGGGGTCATAAACAGCGAAATCCATTTCCGGATTTTCATAAAGCAAAGCAAAATGTTCTTTGGTAATCTCTAAGTTTTTCAGCACGCCCTCTTTAATGGCGATGCCTGGCACCACAATTATGAATTTCTTAAAACCATAGCGTTTGTACAGCTCGTGAATGGTGCGCAGATAAACGTAGGTCTTGCCGGTCCCGGTCTCCATTTCTATTGAAAAATTGAGCCCGTCCAACTTGTCGGACTCGTCAAGGTCATTTTCTTTTTGCACGTCCCGGACATTTTTCAACAAGGTATCATGAGATATAAGCAAATTATTGGCAATGACCAGGTTATCTTTAAATTGGAGCTGTCCCAAAGGGCGAGAAAACTCAATCTCAAAATCGCCCTTATTCAAAGGCTGGCCTTTAAAGATATTGACCACGGTGCTGATGGCGTCAAGCTGGTATTGTTGATTGGCGTCGAATTGAAGTTTCATAAATTCATACAATATTTTTTCTTATTAAATCACGGTCATTCAGTCTTAAAATAACTGGTTGTTTTAATTTCAAGGCTTTGCCAACCACTATTGCATGTCTTTCTTCTAGGGTGGGCAGAGTGTTGGCATAGTCAGAACCAATATAGTTCTCCAAAAAAGTCTTACCCGTATCATCAAATACACGAAGAGCAAAGATGGTGTTACATTGATTTAAAATACTTTTGCTAATATTAGCAGTTCTTTGGGTTATAATTAAACTACCTAAGCCATACTTTCTTCCCTGCAAAATTATTTTGGCTGTTCCATTGGTTGCACTCTTGTCCCCTTCATTTGCTGTAGAATTCCATTCAGGAACTAGAGAGTGGGCCTCCTCAAAAACTAATAATATCCTAGCCTGTTGATTCTCAGATACACCCAAATTCAGAAGTATTTTAAATATTTCCTCAGAAATTATTCTCGTTTTTTCAGCCGCAGTAAGATCGGTTGTAATAGCCCCGTATCCAATTTTTTCTCCTTTTGTAACTTTGTGATAATCAGGATTAAATATTCTAATTCGTTTGGACTTCTCAAAGGTTTTATTATCTGGGATTGTCTCATCGCCAAAGAGAAATACACAAATGTCCTTTTTAAGCGCAGCCTTATATTCCTGTATATTTCCACTCTTTTCGTAATTAATTGTATTATTTGGTTCCTCACGATGAATATAGGTTGCTCTATTGTTTAAAGAATTAAAAGTGTTTTCGGAATCAATGTTTAATGTGTTCTCTTCAATATAATATTTTAGTTCCTTTTTGTACTCATTTGTAATATCTATGCAAATAATCTTGACGTCTGTATTATTGACCACCTTTTGAATTAATTCAAAAGTTAGGCACGATTTTCCGATCCCGAGTATTCCAAGAATGGCTGTGTTATGTGTGATAAGCGAATTATAGTCCTTTATAGCCAATTCTATATCTGTTTGGGGTAATTTGCCAACCGTATTTGTATCAATTTTAGTATCTTCTTTGACATCGAGTAAAAATACTGGGGAAAAAATATCTGGAAGCCACTTAACGGTGCTTAACTCGTTGCTTTCTTTATTATAGTATCCTAGTTTCTGGGCTATGCCAATGAGATACCCATACATATCATGGTTTTCAAGTTTTTCTTCGTCGGTTTTGCCATCAATTATTTGGAATAAAGTTTCTTGTTCGTGTATGTTCGTTTTGACTACGGTGCCCTCTTTTAAGAGTTTATGGTTTTCACTTTTGGGATCGACAAGAGAAAGAAAGTATATTTTATTTATGTTTGAGCCCCCCGAGACGTACCCCAAGAAGTTGTTTCTGTTTCTGTACATATAATTGGATGTAATTTGCTGGCGGCTATTTTCAGGCAATTCTTCTATATCAAACAAATGAACACTGTTGTCGTGAGAAAAGATCGTATTGGAATCTGTTATTAATTCATTTGTTTTGAAGTTAATTTTTAATGGACTGTGTTTTTCTTGTAGCAAATAAATTGTTATCCACTTCTTGTTTAATAGTTGTTTCTCATTTATAATAATCCCTATTGCACCTTTGTGCAGCTCTAATGATAAATATACTAATTGCCCCTTTTTTATTTCAGGCACTTTGTGTTTTTGATAATCAATCTCAACTTTATACAGAAATGGGTTTTCGCAACCTATGGCCATGCCAAGAATTTCTGAAAAGCTTTTTGTTTCTTTAAAAAAGAGCCAAAGCTTTGTTACCCAGTCGACCAGGAATTCCACGGGCTCTTTGAAAATGACGAACAACCAAAAGCTATATAAAACTAAGAATATCGAAGGATCATTACGAAAATAAGAAAATAGAGTTAGCAGATACATTATCGAAAAAATCCATTTTGCGCTGCCAATTTTAGTAACTATTTTAAATAAAAACCGCTGAAATTTTGAGAGTAGCGGAAAATAGGACAAAAATATTAAGATGATAGATGAGATAAGTAACCCCGTTGAAGTTATCAGCAAGGTCTTATATGCAAAAAAGCTTTGCGGTGATTTTATACCAATCAGCGCAATAATAACTGCTACAGAATTACTAATAACATCAACCGGCTTAGTAAAATATGGCTCAGATACATACGATCCCAATATAAGAATGAGAGCCCCGGAAATAAACAAAAGGTTAAAATAATTACTGGTGTCTGTAAAAAAACTCAAGCTCCGACCATTTAAAGCCCAGCAAACCAATAGAAGAATTGATAGATATATCAAAGCAGTAATTATTCTTTGGCCGATTGATAAATTTGAAGCTTCCTTGTTATGCATTTATATCACCTTAAAGTCAATCTTTACTGACTCCATTTGTAGAAGAGTGTTGGTTTTTAACTGGTCATTGCTTTTAAATGATTTGTCCAACAAAACAACCTTTTCTGGTTTATCATTGAGGATAGCATCAACCAGGCTCTGGTTGATCTCGTCTTCCAGGCAAACAATCATCTTGTCGCTACCAAGCGAAAAATACTCCTTATCTTCGACCTGCTTCACCTCAACTTTTATATTCAAATCAAGACCTGTTTTCAGTATCAGTTCATAAAGGATATTTTCTTTGGAGCTCTCCCCTTTTACATTATCAATAAAGATATTCATTTGTTCGATTAGCTCTTGTTCGGTGGATACATCATTACGCCAGATTTTAAAATTACTCTCAGAGAGATGAAATATTTTTAGCCCGGTGTCAGCTCTTCCCGTTAAGTTCAGCTCGTCTTTTTGAGTTTCATAAATTTTATGGAAAGCCCGTTTAATCCTTTTTGTTGCAATTTCGCTTATGGTTTTAAAGCCCTTTTCAAAAGCAGAGCTTTGTTCACTGCAAGGCTCTGCAAGTTGTATTGATATACTTTTTCTATTGCCACCGTCGATAGCATTTAATGAAATCACTGCATCAGCTGTACTGCCAGAACCAGCAAAAAAATCCAAAACAATATCGCCGGATGCCACACTTGTTCCCATTTTAAGCATTCGCTGGATAAGTTTTGTTGGTTTAGGATAATCAAAGATGTCCTTCCCTATTATACTGTCGACCTCCTTTGTTCCCTCATCTATTGAGCCAGAGTCGGAATATTTCCATAAATTTATTGGAACAACACCCTCTTTAAGTTCATTAAGATATTTTTTTAATCGAGGGTACTGGTGGCCACCGCTTTTCCCCCAGTATAGCCTATTTTCTGCCTCATGTTTTTTGTATTGTTCTTTACTGTACTTCCAAGCATTGGTTGGATGTTCTATCTCTTTTCCATTAAAAGGATTTTTCACCTTATAGCAGAGATTGGGCCTTTGAGTCCGAGTACGCTGGCTAACATATGAAACACTAGTCCAGGTTCCTTTGGGATCGTTATCAGGATTACTATAAATTGAGTCTGATTTTTCACTGCGCTGCTCTCTTAACTCATTAAGGGAACTATTCCTTCTATAAAGCAGCAAATGATCAATTATTGAGGCCATTAGTTTTGCATCATTGCTTCTTGTATAGCGCTTTTCCCAAATAATGTCTGCAATAAAATTATCTTCACCAAAAATTTCATTCATAATCACCCGGAGATTATGAACCTCGTTATCATCTATACTGACAAAAATTACCCCATCCTGGCGCAAAAGATTCCTGGCCAAAAAAAGTCTCGGATACATCATAGAAAGCCAGTTTGAATGATAGTGCCCGTTATCGCGGCTATTTTTCCGGAATATCCCTTCATTAGTGAGATTGCCCTCTTCGTCTTTGTCCCCCACTCTTTGCAGATAATCCTCTTTGGACTCTTGAAATCTATCAGGATATATAAAGCTGTCATTGCCGGTATTATAAGGTGGATCAATATAAATCATTTTGATTTTACCATAATAGGACTTTTGCAACACCTTCAAAACCTGGAGGTTTTCCCCTTCAATAAATATGTTCTCCGTATTATCAAAATCCACGGATTCTTCTCTGACAGGCTTTAACGTCGCGGTTGTCGGCTCCTGGATGTGCCGAAAGCAGTCGCTTTTGCCGGCCCAATTGAGGCCATAGCGCTCATTGTCAATGTTGACGCTCTCGCCAAAAGTCTGTTTGAGCTTATCCGGATCTATTCTGTCCTCGGTAAAGATCATTGGGGCTTTTTGTCGCAACAGCTCAATTAATTCCTGATGGGGAACGCGCGATTTCCCGTCCATTTTTTCCGGCTGAGGTTTTGTTTTCATAGTATCTCTATTATATATAAAGGTGGTATTTTTTTACCTGTTTTTATTTATCACCATTTTCTCAAGATTCTCTTGAGTACGTTTGAGTGTTGGATGTGTGTAAATCCCCAGGCTGGACAGATTGGCATGGCCAGTAATGGCCTGCAGTCCGACCAAATCATTCTGATTGGCTGCGTTATAAGCCGAAGCAAAAAGGTGCCTTAATGAATGAACGGCGATCCCCTTTTCGTCAATCCCCAACTGTTTCAATTTCGTTTTGACTAACTGGCGAATGGATTCCCCTGTCGGCCGAGTGCCCAGTCGTGTTAAAAAAACCGCTTCTGTTTTTATCTTGGCTGCATAGTCTGAGCGAACTTCCAGCCAGGCGGCCAGAGAGTCTTTTTGCGGTCCGGCCAAAGGAATAACTCTCAGCTTGTCCCCTTTCCCCTTACGGATAGTGATCGTAGCCACCCGCGTTTGGGGAATATAAATATCTTTTAAATCCAATCCAACCAGTTCTTCTCTTCTAAGTCCGGCGCCGACAAACAAGTCCAAAATTGCATAAATCCTCTTCCCTGTCATCGTATCGGTTTTAGTGATTGAAAGCAAGTTGACAGCCACCCGCTCATCAAGAGGATCAACTTTCTTTTCGTTTTCACTCAACCGCTCGAGCCGGATCCGTTCTGCCGGATTGTCTTTTAGATGGTGGTTTTCCCACAACCAATTATAAAGAGACTTGATGGTGGCCAGCCTCCGATTGCGCGTGCGCTTAGACAATTCCCTTTCTTCCAGGTCTAATAAATAATTACGAATATCCTGTTCCCTTGCGGACAGGATGTTTTTATTCTTCAACCATTTGGCAAATTGATTCAGGTCGGCTTGATAGTTTCTGACGGTGCAAACAGATTTGAACGATTTGAGCCAGGTGGCAATTAGTTTTTCCACTTTTAAAGTCATAGACTAAAATTTCTTGTGAGAGGTATCTTTGGGTAAAGATTCCGGATCAGTATAAGGCAAGATCGCGGCAATCCCCCTACCCTCTTCTGTTAGGATAAGTGGCTTGCCCTGCTCCTTCATTGCAGCGAGCAAATGAAAAATATTTTCTTCAGAGATGTCAATCCGGTTGGTGCGTAATGTTTGGTGCATATAGTTAGCGCCCACAAGGGCTTTAAACAACTTGTTATAATATTTAATTATAACAAGCTCGGCTATCAAAGTCAAACAAAAAAGAGCTCATTAAGAGCCCTATTTGTTGAAAATGAACTTGGTATAACAAAGGCGGCCCATCCCCTACCCCGTCTTTCTGTGCGAAGTTCTTTTATCCGTAACCGCCCAAGCCGAATCAGGGTCCCACAACAAATCAAAACTAAAAGTCATAGCTTCACACAAAAAATTTTCCAGTAAGCTGTTCTCCCCTGACATCTGTGCTTTATTCAGATATTGATTATACGCCATTTTGTGTTCTTGTTTAATTAGGGCCGGCGGATAGTTCCGGCGCAAAAGCATGGAGTACATAAGCAAGCGCCCCACCCGACCATTGCCGTCGGCAAACGGATGAATCTGTTCAAAACGACTATGGACACGCGCGCAGTGTCCGATGACGTCTTTGTCATTTTGATTTATGTCAGCCACCAACTCAGCCATTAAGGTTGGGATCTTCGCATGGTTGGCCGTGGGCACATTCGTGCCAACAATCCTAACGCCGTGATTGCGATAAAAGCCGGCGTCCGCGCGGATACTATTCATTATGAGGCCGTGGAGTTTTAAAATATATTCTTCACTTAGGCGCGCGGCCGGCTTAACGGTGCTAAACAAATATTCCAAAGCTGTTTGGTGATTTTTAGCTTCCAGGTGTTCGATCACGCTTTTATGGGGAATGGCCACATTGTCAAATATAATAGCGGCCGTATCGTTCTCGGTTAAGCTGGAACCCTCCAAACTGTTCGAGTGGTAGGTTAATGATAAAACAAACTGATCAAATAGGTCTGGCCGGCTCTTGATGTACTCTAGTATCTTGGGGAACTGTCGGCTCTTCTTGACCAATAGATCTTTTTTCGCAACCAGCTCGCTTGATGGAATTTGGGTCTGGCCGGTCACCTTTTTATAAAGCTCATCAATCAACTGTTGTTTTTGTGGCCGCGGCAAAGACCGGCCATTTAACCAGCTATTGACCGTGGCAAAAGACACGCCCAACAAGGCGGCCAGTTTTTCTTGGGTTAGTTCTTGCTCCTTATTAATGATGGTTAGTTTTTGCAAAATGGTCATATAACCATATCATAGACAACTTTATAAAGTTTGTCAAAAATGAAAAAAATATAAAGTTTAAAAAAACCAGTAACGCCCAAGGCTTTACTGGTTTGGTTCAAGACAGAGCGCCTACAGTAGGCCCTGATCAGCAAACGAATAGTAGTCCTCACCACCAATAATGATGTGATCTAAAAGCGTCAGGCTAAAGATGACGGCAGCCTCTTTGATCTTTTTGGTGATGGTCCGGTCTTCGGTTGAAGGCGACACTGTGCCACTTGGGTGGTTGTGGGCCACAATCAGACATTTGGCATTGCTGTAAAGCGCCACCCGGAGCACATCAGCCGGATCAACAATCGATTCGTTGACTGAGCCAAGATGCACGATTGAAGTGGCGTTAATGCCGTGCCGCGTGTTAAGGGCCAGCACCACAAATGCTTCGCGATCAAAGTCGCCGATCAGCCCTCGGATATACCGAGCTGCCTCGTCTGAAGACTGAATAATGACTAAAGGCAGGCGGCTCTCGCGCACCAAATGACTCCGCACGAAATAGTGCTCTTCGGGGACCTTGGCAAACAAGGGCAAATCCGAATAATCATCGGGCTTGCTGTTCATATCCCCTCCTTTTGTTAGGTTTTTGGCTTTATATCTTCAGCCTAACAAAAGGTGTGGTCGCTGTCAAAATAGACGCTTTTTTCTAAAGTGCGGTATAATTAACTGGCTAAAGAAAAAAGAATGCTTAGAGCTTTGGGCCTATGGAACACGAGCTGGTTAAAACCTGCTATTTCGCCCGAGGCAGCTTTGGCGGTCGAGAACAATTGGTGGGGATCGGCGACAAGGACCGGCGCCACCACGTATATGTCGTTGGCAAAACCGGCATGGGTAAAAGCACCCTGCTGGAAAACATGCTGATCTCGGACATTCGTAACGGCTATGGCGTCGGGTTGGTTGACCCGCACGGCGACTTGGCGCATAAACTTTTATCCTTTATCCCGTCTGGTCGAGTCAACCAGGTTGTCTACATCAACCCAGCCGATGCCGACTGGCCGTTGGCTTTCAATCCCCTTTCTTGCGCCGAAACCGGCCATGTTCACTTGTTGGCCTCCACCCTGGTGTCGGTCTTTAAAAAAACCTGGGCCGACTCCTGGGGCCCCCGGCTGGAATACATTTTAAGAAACGTTGTCCTGACTCTTCTGGAGTGCCCCAGGAGCACCCTGCTGTGGGCCAACCGCTTGTTGGTTGAGGACCATTTCCGCAAACGTGTCGTGGCTAAAATAAATGATCCTCTGGTGCGCTCCTTTTGGCTTGACGAATATAATAAATATCCGGAGCGATTGCTAAGAGAGGTAATCTCTCCCCTACAAAACAAACTCGGAGCACTCCTTTCCAGCCGGCCCATTAGAAATATTATCGGCCAGGAGAAGTCGCTTTTAGATATTGGCCACCTTATGGACTCCGGCAAAATCTTGATCATTAATCTCTCCAAGGGCCTAATTGGCGAAGACGCTTCCCGCCTGCTCGGGACACTTCTGGTCACGGAGATCCAGCTCGCGGCCATGGGCCGAGCAAAAATTAATGAAGAGTCGCGCCGCGACTTTTACTTCTACATTGACGAGTTCCAAAACTTCTCCACTGAATCATTCGCCGAGATCCTGGCCGAGGCCAGAAAGTATCGGCTAAATTTAATCCTCGCCCATCAGTATATGGACCAGCTGGAGCCACCAATTAAAAGTGCTGTTCTGGGTAATGTCGGAACTATGGTAGTATTTCGGGTCGGGGCCGAAGACGCCCACGAATTAGAAAATGAGTTTTTGCCTGAATACGGCTGGCTCGATTTGGTGAATCTGTTCCCCTATGAGATTTATTATAAGCTGATGAGAAATGGCAAAGTTCTTCGGCCCCACCCAGGCGAATCCTTGCCGCCCATTGCTGACGAACCGGACAATGAGACAAGAGAGAAGATTATACACTATACCAGAGGCCGCTATTGCCGGCCCAGGGACAGCGTGGAGAGAAAAATTGAGGATTGGCTCGAACATCCGCGATTATAGGCCGGGAAAATGGCCATAAATGGTAAGGTCCCCAATCATGGGGGCTTTGGTTTATAACGAGACAGCAAATTTTTAGCTAAAATAAATCCAATGGCATTACAATAAATCGATATTCCCTTTCCCCAAGAAGGGGGTCGATATTTTTTTATTTCTTCGTCCAATTAGCGAAAAGGCCGGTGGCTATTGCGGCGGCGCCCGCCAAAACCCTTGCATCAAAATTGATTTTTAAAATAAGGCAAAAAGGGCTTAAAATCAAAACAGCCACCAAAAGTGCCCCAAGTAATCCGACAATAGTCCTTGTGACTGGAGGAAGCAACTTTAACCTGGCGGGCACATCATATTGTACTAGAGAAGATAAAAAACCACTCAATTTCGTAAAATAACCAACCGAGTTGAGGGTTTTATAATAATATGAGGTATCGATTGAGTTAAATTTTAAGATGAAAAATTCAAGCGCGGCGCATTTTATTTGTCGTTCATCAAACCCAAAATCAATGCCCTCTGTTGATCTCCAATTATTAACACATAAAAACTCATATACAGCCAAGGATTCGACAGAAAGACTTACGTCTTTGGCGATTAGCGCATCTATCTTTTTATTGGACATTAATAAAGACTCAACCTTAGAATATAGCTGGTCAAAGGCCCCCGCAATATTTAAAGATTCTTTTGTTATTGGCAGCCAGGGGCAATTATTCTCTAACTCAACTAATAATTTAAAATAACTAAGCACGCTGCCCTCTAAAATAATTTCTCGCCTAAATGTGCAATATTCTTTTAATAATTCTAGTGATTTTGTCTTGTATTTAGGAATAGGATATGAACGATATTCTTTGAACGCCTCCGCAAACCCATATATTTTTCTAGCTAATGTATATTTACTTATATCAAACTCTTCTGAGAACTCGATTCTTTTTTCATTAATTTTTTTATTAATTTTTAAAGTATTTGGTACATAAGCCCTATAAAAGAGAAGAAATAAAATAACCATATAAATACTCATCAGTCCCCGTCCACTAATAAATTTCTCACCCGGAAGCACTGGAAGCAAGGGATACGCTTGTCTGGCGTTGGTGTCATCTAAATCAGATTGATTAACGTTAGAGCTGTCTGGGGTATAAAGCGAATGCCTGCCCGCCGTGATCATGGTATATTGGGGGGGCAAATAAAAATTAATCAAACATAATACTACAATCGCTCCGGCCAGAACCAAGAATCGCACAATATTAACTTTTATCAAAAAACTTTTTTTAAATCTTTCTACTTGTTTTTCAATATGCTCAACAACATCGATCTGCCGCTTATATATCTGAGCAAGGCTTTTGTAGATTAAAAATATATCGTTTTGATCGGTCGATTCCATTTTCTTGCACCCCAATTAATTTGAATTTCACAAACCTTGTGATTTTTATTTGGAATATCCCAACATCTTAAGACGTGACAAACTGCCTTAATATATGGAAATTTTCGAAGTATTAATATATCAAATAAATTGTAAGAATTTTGCTCAAAATGGCAAAGCCCCCCTATTATTAGGAGGGCTTTTTTGTACACAGCTTTGACTAGTCTTGGATAGAGAAAAAGCCCATCACCCCGGCCAATCCCCTACCCCTCTTAAGCCGGGTGATGGCTAAAGAGAGAAGCGGCCAGCTCCTTGTCCGCGAGCGATGCCGCTGACATAGAGTCGAAGGCTGATTAAATTATTATAGCAACGATTCTGGAAATTGAGTATATTAATTTCAAATAAATGACATGTTAAACACCTGTTGTATGAGAGGGAAAGGCCTATGGAATCAAATAATCCCAATAATGGCCAAGTTGAAAATGATCTCCAAAACATAGATCTTGAAAAGATAAAAAGAGATCTTAAAAGTCTCTCTGACCAACTACGCGAAAATACTATATTGACAGAGAGTTTTAAAAAAAATATTTTAACTGATATTGATAATCTTCTTAATAAAATGTTGGATATCGGCAAAATTGTTGAAAGATATAACGAAATTAAAAGTTTGATTGTAAAACCCGTTGTCCGAGTTATTGAAGAAAACGCAAACAAAAGTGATAAACGGGCCTTACGTTATGCAATAATTGGCTTAACTGGAACATTTATCGGAACCTTGTTGGGGGCATTAATCTCTCCGTATATCTCTTCTATATCCAATACCACGCACATATCTTCAAGCAAGCAGGCTCTTGTTTTAAATGAGCCGATACGTTCTACATTACATGAATTATCAAATATTTTTTCACAAGACTCAACGGTGCTTTTTAAAACAGAATCCCTTAAATCGTTGAAAGAAATCGAAAGTAGTATAATAAACTTTTACCAAGACCCCAGTATTATATTAAAAGCGAAAGGAGAGTTAATTAATTTTCTTAATGTCAACGCGGACAAACCAGTCGCGGACAAAGAACTTGAGGCGCAAATTGTTTATATTGGCTTATTGTGTGGACTTGCCCTTGAGAACACAGCAGAAATTGAGACATTACTTAATTATGCCGCAAAGAATCAGTTGTTAAACATGACCGAATATGGGCATAAAATAAATTCTTACAATAGCCTTCGCGGGGCCCTACAAGGGAAGCTCTTCTATGTGATAGACTCTCGCGGATCTCAAGATAATATAGCTGCTAAAAAAATATGCACGCTTGGCGGTTATGGCATCGCCCGGGGCAAGTGGAATAAAAAATTTACGTCTCCTTGTCTCTATTATAGAAGTGAAAATTTAAACCCTTTCAAAAATATTCTCCAGCGGCACCTTGAACTGCACTCGTTATCCTTTTTCCAATATAATTCTTCAACCGGAACAAGTATTAAAAGGATGTTCAATAATGAAAATCAACTGGAATTCCTGCTTATACTATGATGCCATGGTTGACTTTTCTTTATTCTTGTGCTAGACTGAATAAACAATTCTTGGCTGACAGTATTGGGGAGTTAACAAGATTAAAAATCCAAAAACTGCCAACCAGGAGGAATTATGCGAGCAATTAAACTAGGGGTTCCGGTATACGACTCCAGGATAATCCAGATGTTACATGTCGTCACCAAAGAAATCAACGCATGTCTTCCGGTCGATAAAATCGGTGACGAGATAAACAATTTTCTGGACAACATTAAAGAACAAGGAGGAATTCCGATAAGAACCAACCAAGTTATTTATAAAAAAAGGGTGCTCTTATTTGTAGAGTGCATCGGACCCAAAATTATCAACGGCAATTAGACATTGCCGTTTTTTATTCCCTTAACTAGAGCGGCACTAAAAAAGCCGCCCTCTTATAGCAGAATTAATATTTACTTTTCCTTTCTTTTTTAAAAATATTGTTTATATATTTTTTGAAATGGCCTACTTATTGGAAAACGAAACAAGCAGCTGCTGGCCATAAGAGATTTGAACTTTATGAAACTTCTCTAACCTGAATAATTCAAAAAAGTTTTAGACAAGCTCAAAACGTGGCATACCGCATAACTTTGTTGGAAGTTAGGCCGCCGCACAATATATTAATATAATTGGATTTATCATTATTTTTAGTTAAATTTATAAATTAAGCAAGCCAAATAATCACGATGTAATTATTAAATTTTTAAAAACCATGGGGAGGCGGACGTGAGAGATTTAAATCAGCTTGTGCAGACCTATCTGCGGGCAGCGGGATACCATTTATTAGACCAAACATCAAACTTAGTAATAGCAGATAAATTAGCGTTTGCCGGGGATCGTGATACGCGATTAGTCTGGATCACGCCGCCAAACACAAAAATTAAGGATTTTGTAACTCTTGAACATCAATTATTAAGAGATTTTGACGAAAAAACTTCTATCTATCCCAATGCTAGATGTCATCTAGTCTCCCATCACCGCGACGGGTTTTCTAGAAATTTTCGAACAGAAGCAAAAAGCATGGGAATTACTCATCTGGTGCCCGCACAATTTTTTGATACCCCCTTTAAACACGAAGAATCACCAGAGTCGGCCTCGGCGATTAAAACGCTTTTAAACAAAGATTTATTAAATCGGCGGGTTCCTCAACCATTTAGCATTTTAGAAAACGGCTCGACCAAGCCACATTCATCAGATTTATTAAAACATATTCTAGACGAGCTAATTGGAACAGACGCCTGGAGTAATAAAAATCCTTGTCTGCGAATAATTGTTGGTGCTGCCGGAATTGGGAAATCAGTACTTTTTGGTTCTCTCTTTAATAATCTATACCATCATTTTATTGACCAAAAAACAAGACAGAGAAAATTTTATAGGCCAATTCCGCTTATACCAGATTATTTGCATAGTTCCAGCATTATAAGATATGAAGCACTTATTGATAATTTTATGAACACTGACGTTGCTGTTCAGATGTCTCGTGGGTCTTTTGAGTGGATGTTGGAAAACGGTTTTTCAATTTGGCTATTTGATGGACTTGATGAATTATATGCCGGCGATATCGACTTCTTTGAACAACTGCTTGATATCCTAACCCGACCCGACAGCATGGCACAAATAGTAATTTGTGCTCGCGATTCTTTATTATCAAGTTCAGAAAACTTTGCGAATTTTGTGCAAGAGTTTTCCTCAAATTCTCACGAGATGATTAAAATATATAAACTTAATGACTGGGACGATAGTTCAAGGCGCATTTTTACATGGTTTTATTTTGAAGATCGTTACCCCCAAAAAGACATCGAGCCCCCAAAAATAAAACAGTTTTTAGATAAAACCAGGCAATCAAAATCACTTAAGATCCTTTCGGGATTGCCTTACTATTGTAGCTTGATTATCGAGGAATTCAATCGAGATCAAACTATGGATTTCGATAACGATTTTACATTATTGGAACATGTTATTTCAGGGATTATTCAGCGAGAAGTAGAGAAGGGGTTACTGAAAAGAGATTTTTTTGAAAAAGACGGCCTAGACGAATGGATTGAAACTATTGCGCTGGAACTTTATTCTGAAAATTATAAGGGGCTTTTAAAAAGTAAAATTGAAGAATATGCACAACTAGTCTTAAGGCCAGAATTGTTAGGCAAAGAATACGCTGATATATTACAAACCCTTATCAGATTCCCTCTTTTTATACAGGGCATTAAGCCCGGCGTTATTACATATAAGCATGAGTTATTATGCGAATATCTGGCCGGCAAATACCTCACTAAACAGCTTCCTATTAATCCCAAGAGGACGGCCCTTCGCCTGGGCAATCGAATAGATTTTGCAGATTCCTTAATTGCAAGATACATGGCAACCCAAATAATGAAACAACCGAACTTATTAAAAGACATCGTGGCTGTATTAAAAGAAGGTGCCATAGAAGACAAATCATTTGCTAATTTACTCCAACTGGCCCTTTTGGCTACTCCAGTAAAAGATATTATTAAAAGAAATAATATCATTCTTGAGGGAAGAGATATAAGGGGCGTGAAATTTATAGATAAAGAACTAGAAAATATTTCTTTTAGAAATTGCGATTTATCAAGCGCTATTTTTAGAAACAGCAATCTGAAAAATTCACAATTTGAAGGCGCACATCTATGTGAGACACGATTCGAAAACATCGGAACAAATTTATTGGCAGGGGGGCGTTTCGGTAATATTCAAAATTTCGAATCAATTTTCGATGATAATAAACGAATAGATGATCGCACAATAATGATTGCTTGGGTAAATAAAAAAACCGGGTTCGTAGAAAAAATTAAGGAGCCGTGTGCGGCCGCCCTCCAACTTCGGGCGCTTTTCTTAAAATTTTTACATCCTAATGGCTCCGCCCGCACTAATGAATTATCTGAAAGAGCATTATTAAGGGGCAAAAAATATTCACAAGCCATTTCTCCAGAGGATTGTCTTAAAGCAAGTATAAGATTCGGATTCTTACAGGCCCCTGATTTTCATAAGCATATTAAAAGAAATGTAGGCGATCGATATAGCGATATAATGTGCTTTGTCCGAGATTGGAAATTAAGCCTAGAGTTGCGCCAGATGCTAAATTCATTATGTCCAAATAAAAATTGCCAGCACATACCAGAAAACATGATATAGAAATCTTTAATCATGTTGCCCAAGGCAACTATTAGATAAATAGGCGATATGTTATTTCGCTTATTGGCAAATTATTCTCCTTTATTCTACCCACCGGTATCCCGATGGGCAGTAAAAGGAGACTACCCTTCAATAAGGTAACCAAAGAACTTAAGAAGCGGATCCCTCTGTTCCAGGGTCAGCTTGTATTCCTCGTAGGAAAACCAGTCCGCGTAATAATAAATTACATCCTCTATCCGTTTTGACGTCGGATCGACTATTATGTAAAAACCGTCTGCTGGCCCACCCCAGGAAAGCTCCAGGGTATAAAGTTCCTTTTTAGTGAAAGACCGGGCATTGTTGGCAATTTCTTGCGCTTGCTTGTCATCCGCTATCTGGGCGATGCGACCCTTAAGGTGTTCCTGAAGAGCGCCGCCCAATGGTTGTTTGATATGCATATAATTATGATACCCCCCTTAAAGCCCCGCCATCTAGTTTGACAACGGGGCCCAGAGGGTGTTAATAAATTGACTTGGGACTATTCGACCCAAATCTTAATGGTGTTGTCGCCATCGCGCTTCTTTAAGACCGCCCGCCTGAACGAACCTCGGATATATTCAATTTCCTCTTCGTCAGAGGCTTTAATATCTTTGGTGCACGCCGGACAGACCGCATACGTCCCAATGAAGCAACCCCCTTCTACGGAGTCGTCTTCAAAGCCGGTATTGCAGAAGTCGCAAACGACCTCATCACCGACGTCAATGACATCGAGTAGTGGCATATGATTGCCTTACTAACCCAAAAGCCCCGCGCTCCTTTCGGATCGCAGGGCTCCTAGTTATCAGTTAATAAGTTAGGACCGCTTACCCTTATAGCCGTTGGCTTTAGGATATTTAGTCCTGGACATTTGCATGCCATTTTTGAATGACTCCTTAGTCTTCTCTATGAGCAGATTTAGGAACTGCTCTTTAAGAGTTTCCGGGTCATCCGTCTCGGCTAATAGCGCCTCGACTTGGGCTGTGAGATCTTCTATGTATGACATATGTTTGATATGGGTTGGTTAATAAAATCGACCTTTGTGAGGAATCGGCTTTTGCCTCAACCTCAGGAATTGTATTAAACATAGAGGGGTGGAGTAACCAAAAAACGGCTCGTGGAGAGCCGTTTTGCCGGTCAAGCCGGGGCTGGCTGTGCGTAATCCCCTTAGGGATTTCCACAACCAGTCGCGGCGCTGTCGGGTCAAGGTGGAGGCCTAAGCACTACCTTGAGCCCGATACTGAGCCTCTATGATACAATTCATGAGACTAGTGAGGCAAAAGATAAAATATAAAAGCGCCCATGGTCATTGCCTGGGCGCTTTGGTTTGTTCGGTTTATGCTTTTAGAAAGGCCAGCGCGGCGGCCAACTCTCTTTCCGATAGTTGGTCCGGTTGGCTGGCCCCATTGAAACCCTCCAGCCTCACCACTCGAACAAAGATTTTGTCATAAAGCCGGTTTAAAATATCCCCAGTTCCGCGCCTACCGGCCGGATCATTGTCGAGCATTAACACTACCTGCGTGAAAGTTTTGAGAATCAACCCCGCGTGAAAATCGCTCATGGCTGTGCCCATCAGGGCGCAGACATTAAGGAAGCCGGCTTGGTAGACCTTAAAGCAGTCAAAAAAACCTTCGACAAGTATCAGCGTGGGGAAATCTTTCGCGCGGTGATAATTGTAGAGCACCTGCATTTTATGAAAGTTGGCCGGCAATTTATACTTGCCCCCCTCCTCGGCGCTTTTGGCGTCAAGTGCGCGGCCGGCGTAAGCCACCAAGCTGCCGCGGTGATCATAAATCGGAATTGCAATCCGGCCCGTCATCATCCCTTTTTCGGCCAAGCCAAGGCCGAAAAGCCTCACTGTTTCAGGCGTGATCCCCCTTTCCTTAAAATAGGGGTGATCCGTCTTTAAGTGTAGAGAAAAAGCCAACGGCTTATTCTCCGGCGGGGGTTCTGGTTTATGGGGTGCTGGCCTAGGGGTGCCGGCAGGCAACGGAACGGTACCCTGGCCGGTGCCGGTAAATTCCATGATCAGTTTAGCCGCCCTTTTAATCCCCTCTTGCCCCAGGCCGAACTTTTCCATGTCAGCCACAAAATCCAATATGTTGCCGCCGCCTCGCAGCCCCATGGATTTACAACGGGTAAAACAGCGATAGGCCCCTTTTTCTAGATCAATGTGGCAGGAAGTCGAACTGTCGCCCTTATGGATCGGACACTTGCCGGTGAGTTTGTTGCCCTTTTGCTTGAAGTGGCCAACTAGGCCATAGTGCTCCAGGATCGTTAAAAATGAAACGTTCCTTTTGAGCGCTTCAAAGTCAACCCAATTTTTGTTTTTTGTTGCTGGCATATTGGGCCTCCTGATATTGTTTGCTTTTAATTTATCAAAGTAACCTTATCAGGAGAGAGGTGCGCTGTCAAATATTACCCGAAAGCCCCTAAAGATCCTTTGCACTTATAATTAATTCATAAATAATTATTCCACCTATTAAAAATGCTATCAGCCCTTGGAAAATATATTTCACATCATTTGAAAAATTAGAAAATGGAGAAAAGGGTAATACTAAAAACAATATTCCTAAGGCGGCTTTTGTGCTATTAATATTAATAATATTCGATAGTTTTTCCTGTTTATTAAAAGCACTAATAGCATCCTTGCCTGATTGAAACGTGGGGCGATAATTATAAACATCCATACCCACAATTATCATGTATGCTATGCCAATTGGGACTAGCGCATAAGAAAAGGCCGGCCTTAATCCTATCGTATAATCTAATAATAATAAAGCCGAAATAGTTAAGCAGATAATAATAATTAAAAAAACTAAAAACACAACATTTCCAGACAATTTAAGGCGCTCCATTTGTTTATTATACCGCTGGGCGAGCAGGAGCGTCCAAACTGCGATTAACAAACTGATAAACCAGGGTATTGGGTGGGCGGGTATAATGATTTTGAACTTTCCAATATGCCCGTTGGCAGATATTTTTTCTATTTCTTGAAAAACTATCAAATTCTTAAAAATTAGAACTTGGGCCATCAATGAAAAGGCCCACGCGACAAACTCATTTTTATCTTTGCCCACTATGCGCGCCCCTCCGGCCCCACCAATCGACCTAATTGTTTATCTGAACTAAGCGAGTTTCCTTTCCCTGCCCATTGAATCGGGACTTGTGGTAAAAACTATTTTTTAAAAAACCATATTCTTTACTTGATATTATTTTGATTTTAGGAAATCCAAGTAGTTTTGTTATTTTGCGTGAATTATAATAATTTACGTTAATTTCACCAAGTTTTCTATCTACTAAATTTACAAAATGTCCCACTACATTATCTCGTAATTTTCTAACATCATCAGTGGAAATAATAAATGAATAACTGTATGGCGGATTAGACCTCGGCGCCGGCGCTAAAAAATAAAACTCTGGGATCTTTATGCCGGTGACCCCCTGCGACCATCGGACCGATTCGATAATTTGGTTTTCAGTTAATCGTTCCCCTACTATTGAAATTTCATAATTAGACCGCCCAACATATCTCATGGCTTTTTTATTATTTTTGTTTTCAAATACAACGATATCGTTCATTTCATATCTTAATAATCCATTAATAGAACTAATAATTAAATTATATGGCACATTATATTCAACTTGTTCTAACAAAAAGACTTGTCCATCTTCTCTTTTAAATTCTAAAAAATACTGTAAACAATTCGGTATCCCTATTGGCTCCTTTACATTAATTGAAGTTGATAAATATCCCTCGCTTGCCCCAAAACCAGTATCCCATGTTTTCACTGACGGCAATAAAGAAGAGAGAAACTCTTCGTGGAATATGGCAGATCCACCCGTTGGATAACAAACGAGGCAGAGGTTTGGCCATATATCTTTTATTGATTTTGAAGAAACCGATTGTAATGTAATATTTATAAAATCCATTAAATATGCACTACTAGAGGATAGAATCAGGCGCACATCCTGTTCCTTTGCCATTTTTGATATGGCCTCTAAACGATAGGATTCATCAATTTGATCAATTTGCTGTGGGTTGCCAATAATGCAGTTTTTAAAGATAGCAGGTATGTGGCTCGCCATTATGCCAGAAATCGCTCCGACGTTTATTCCCTTGGCGGTTTCATAATTCTTCGCCTTGCCCACAAGAATAACAATTTTACCTCTAAAAATTAACGGGTGCTTTTTAATAAAATTATAGAACAGTTTTCTTTCAATTTTTGAATACTCTTCTAATGATTTCCTGGTATGAGGGATAATTTTTGATTTAGCGGTAGTGCCGCTTGTCATGGCAAATGCCACCACAGGATCATTTGACAGAATATTGCTTTTGCCATTCATTATTTCTGTTATATATCGAGAAATATCAGAATATGCTATTATGGGTACTTTTTTCTGATAATCTTCAATCGACATTTTATCAGATATCCCATATCTAGCCGCATATTTTGTTCCTTGAACCGCGGCAATGATATGTTTAAAAGAACGCCTATTGATGCTGCTAATTTTCATATAATAAGCCTTTATGAAATTAATTTATTGTGCCTAAACATTGACCGCTTTTTTTGATTGAATAAAACTATATAAAATTAGAATAATAAAATTCAATATTAATAACCCAAGGCCGAGCGACACCATTCTCATTGTAATATCAACGGAAGAATGCAGTGCATTGACCGCAACAAAAAAAACAAGTAGCGCAGACCACCCTATCTGTGCTCTGATATATTTTCCAGTCATTTTTTTACCAAGCCACTTCCAAAATAAGCCAAGAATAGGGAGCCCCAGGCATGAAAGAGACGCCACCCACAAAGCACTTATTACGTCGAAAAGATCACCAATTAAGAATGAAAAACCTAAAGACAATATAAAACAGATAATCACCCACCATCGTGCCACTTTATATTTTATTGCCTCATTCGCTGTTATTTCATAGCCTGAAAGCCTTGGCACAACGAAATCATTAACGACAAGGGCGCTAACCAAAAGAAGCTCAGAGTCGATGGTTGATAGCACCGCCGACAATAGCGCAAGGGATAATAAGATAATGAAGGGCGTCGGTAGTAATTTGTCACCAATATTAAATATAATTTGATCTCCCGCCGTAACTGTTGGCGATGCTAAAGACAAAAGAATAAGTGATATTAAAATTATACTAAAAATAAAATACAATCCCGCCGCAAGCCATGATCCAATTTTTGCGTCTTTTTCAGATTTCGCGATCAATAATTTCTGTTGTATCCCTCCGTCGGAATGGATAGTTAGTGTCGGCAGTAGTAAAGAGCCAACAAGAAACGCCAGTCCTAAATTGTCTATATTTAGTAAATTGGAGTTTTTTGATAATTCATGAATTGACATCCCTATATTGCCCTTTACTACAATACTAATGAAAGCCCCAATAAAGGTTATAAAAATTATTATGACTTGAACTAAATCGGTCCAAATATCACCCCTTGTTCCTCCTAGAGAAGAATAAATAGCAACCAAAAAAGAAAAAATTAGGGTTGTCAATATGGGGTCCATGTTCAATCTATTCGCAATGACCTGAGAACCAGCATAAATTTGGACCGATATAAAAAAAACCATCAAAATAACAATTATTAAAAAAGCGGGAAACCGTATTTCCTCGCCATAGTTTTGGCTAAGCCTCTCTACAATAGTTTTCGCCGTAGCCTCTGCAGCGTCTTGTTTTTTTCGATAATACTTAGACAAATTACCTAAAACAATAAAGCCAATACTTACTCCTAATGGAACAAAAATAAAAGCCAGGCCTGTTTTGCTTATTTTACCGGCCATGCCAATTAATGTTCCTCCTCCAATCCAAGTACCGATAAGCGTGATGCCTAATAAGAACCAAGACACTTTTCGCGAGGCCAATATATAGGAATCAAAGGTTCTTTCGTTTCGCTTATTCGCAAAATAAGCTATTCCAATCATAGCAACAAAATAAAATAAAAGTTCAATAAATTCGCTGCTTCCCATATAATTTTCTCCTATTTGAAAACCAAACCCAGCCATTAATACATTATTGTTACTTTTTATTCAAAAGCCCTTGTTTCATAACCTTCACATAAAATGCCTTCATAATTAATATACTTTAATTGACACTCTTTTTCAACCCAGATTAAAGATTAATAATTTGTTCGCTGCTTCTACTTTCCAAAATAAAATACTAATATTTATTCTACTATTTTATGATCCCCCTCTTTATCTTTCTTGGCCACCCGAAAAATTGGGCTTAAAATACTTTTAGGATTGTTTAAATCATAGTCCGCCTCTGACACAAACCAAAACAGATTGATGCCTACCGCTTCCTGCTTCTCCCCCACCCTTTTGATTTTTACTTCTTTGGTTTTCTCTAGTCTGGCGTCTCTTTGAAACGCATTGGGACAAACAGTCACCACGCGAAAGCCTCTAATATTAAATTTCTCTTGGTACTTTTTCTGATCATACCAATGATAATAAGCCCTTACTTTATCCAGCCACCTGGGCCCGCTCATAGTGTAGCGGTCCACCTCTAAAAACCAGTACATCTTGCCGCGCTCGTCTTCAATGCAGAAATAGCCATCCGGAGCGATCGGCAAGGATTCAGCCTTACCCCTTCGGTCGGCTACTTTCACATAATCTCTAAGCTCTTTGTCTTGTCGCCAAAAATTGATCTTGCCCTGCTTATTCTGGTCTAGCGCTAGCGTCAAAACAGCCCTAAATTGGCTGATCATTAGCTGGTGCTCCACATAAGAATACTGGGGCTTGTTGTTCCTTAAAATATGCTTAATGTGCTGCGGATCGGCCTTGTTGTTTTTGATCAGTAAATTTCCCCCGCGATAATCTAAAGAATAAATGGCGCGTCTGGTCGTGGGTTCCCGGCCATTAACCACTGGCAAAAAATAACGCTCCAAGAATCTGTGTTCCCATAGTTTCCTTAGGCGCTTCTCTAAAGAGGAGCGGTCCCCTGGCAGCAAAGCGATAAGCTGATCGGTCCGAATAAAGCGGTAATCATAAACCAAACGGATAATCTCCAGATCCTTGGGTTGGAGCACTAACCGGGCAATATCGCCTTCTATTGGCCGGATATAACGAGATTGTCGTTTGGCTTTAATAGTCATAGGTTTATGTTATTCTCTAAAATCTTCTGGCTCTTTGTCCTCTTCATCTTGAGGCGGAGCCAGCAACAACTCGCGCCGGCTGCTTATTTCCAGGTCAATTTGCTCTATAGGTTTAGCATATAACAATGCCAGGTTATTTTCAAAGCGTTGTACTTCAATCGGCCGCACAATTATCTCTTCAATGGTTGGTGTTACAATGGGCATTGGTCTCTTAATATCAATTTTTAGCTGGGCCTGCCTTCGGCCCTGGTTTTTAATCCATGAGATAAATTTTTCTAGCAACTCTTCGGGTGAGTAATAAGATTGTGAGGATATCTCCTTAAAGGGCTCATATTCATACCAAGGAACCTCAGACTCGGAGGAACTGTGTGCGCTGCCGGAAAAGTTACTTGATCCAGAAGAAGAACTTGAGCCGTCTGTTTGAGAGGTACTAATACTCTGAGAGACGGCGTCACTAAAAAACGCCGGGCCATCTGGCCCAAAAATAGTTGCTTGGCCAGCCATTGAAATATCACTCATCCCCGAGCTCTGGGAATCTCCCGAGCCGGAACTTTCCGAATTGCTTTGCGCGGATACGCGCCTGGTTGTTTCCACCGGCCAAAACTTTGTCTGCTCAATAATATTTTTAATCTGGTCACCACGGATCTGACCGGTAAATAGCTCCTTAGCCATTACTTCAGCGTCTTCTCTAGATATCCCGAATACGACCTTATTTTCACAATCACTCATAACGGCTGCATAAACTTTTCTATTTTCCTCTTTTAATTGCTCCAGCTCCTGGTTGGAAAGCATTAAAAAAACCCCATATTTTCTCAATTGATTTAACGCTTTGGCAAAGTCTTCGCACACAAACTCACCAAACTCATCAACAATAAAATAAAAGGGCTTGCGTTGCCTCTCGGACAGCTCGCCTCTGGAAAAACCAGCCTCAACAATCATATCAACAATCATCACGCCGAGCATTTTTTGGCCTTCCTCGGAAATATGCCGAGAGGACAGGTTAACTAGTACTATCTTGCCCTCATCCATCGCTTGGCGGAAATTAATTGTTGATTTAGCCTGGCCGACAATTCTCCTTATTCTTTCACTGCCCACAAATTTAACTGCCCTATTTAAAACACTTTCAAGCCGTATTTCCTTTTCCTGCCGGCGCAAGGCCTCGAATTCCTGCCAGTCCTTCTTGATATATGGATCATTAAGCTTCTCAACAATATTGCGCCTTGCCTCCGGATTGGTCAATGAGAGAAAATCGAGCATCTCAACTAAAGTAAAGCCCTGATCCATTAGAGCATATAACACATTTCTTTCCCAATGCTGGAGGCGTGGCAGGGTATCTTGATTTTCGCCGCCAAAAACCTTAGCGATCGCGCGCATTATCATAGATACATGCGCGTCCTGGTCCTTAACAATATGGGCCCCCCTCTCCATATAGTTCAGGCCAAAAAGATTGTCACTCCTATTGGGATCGATTAAAACAACTTTTTTCTCCAGCCGGTTGCGCACCACATATTTTACCATAGCCTCATACAAATCGCCGTGCGGATCAACTAAACATAGTCCATTTTTCCGTCCAATTAACGTCCTGGCCAAATGCTCAATATACTTCGTTTTGCCTTTTCCGGTTGTCCCCAATATATGCCAATGCCTTTTAAGCTCCTCTTCGGTAATCCGGATTGGCCGCCGGTCGATGGCGCTATTACCAAGCAAAAAATTGGCCTTCCAGCTCCCGCCCCGCCTTAACGGATCCGGGTATTTGCTTAAAATGTCATCCATTCTCACGAATTATTCCTTTATGAGTGGACTTGACAAAATTCCCCAAGCGTGCTTTAATTAATAATTACATTGACATTATAATTTATAGTGCTAATAAATATTTAAAAAGACAAAACCAAACCCAAAAAGGAGACACCAAAATGAATAAACTGCCCCAAGGAATCGTGCTTAATGAAATGGCCAGGAAACTTGCTCGCAATAAGATATCTCTGGTTGATTACGAAAGATTTGAATCATCGCTCGTTATGCGGCTAGCGACGTGTAATCCAGAGGAGGCTGCTCGCTTTTTTAAGCAAAGCGATGACTTTTCTCACTTAGAAATTCGGGCCGCCCTGGAAACAATACATCATAAGATCGAGTCTAAATTCCTTGAAACCCTAAAAGGGTCCCTATCCGCTGAGGAAATTAGCTGGTCAAAACAACTACTTGAAATATACCACCAGAGCGTCTCAAATATGTTTACTGATGTAGTAAAGACCATCCAAAGATCTCAAACGATTCCAACCAAAGAGCCTTAGTTATAAGGCTCTTTATTATCGATAATTTGTTGCTCATAAAGGCTATTTAAAAAATCATCAATTCGGCGTACACGTTCTGGCTTGGGCACGCCCATGTCTTTTAGTCTCTCATCAAGCTGTATAATATTTTCACTCAAATGCTCCGCTAGTTCACGCTTGCTTTTTATCGCCGCACCCGTAATAACAACCCGATCGCGCATCAACTCTAAATCATTTTCCAGCTTCGTTTTTTCTTTTTGATTAATATTTGTTTTTTGTAGGCCCTCTAAAAAGCCGGCCACAGCCCCCAAAATAGCGAAGTCATTACCTTTTTCAAGGTTTTTCAAAGCCGCCTTGCTCGCTTCGGCAAGCGGAACTAAAAATTTAACCAGATCAATATTTAGTTCATCAAATTTTATAGGCAAAAATTTACCACCCTTACGAGCAATTTCTTTGGCTTGATGATCAATAGCCGAAATCTCTAGCTTGTGGTTGATATTTTCTGCCCCCTTTATTAGCAAATGCCGACGACGAAAAGTTAATATTTCCAGCGCTTCGTCAAAAACGCTGTCAACCTTGCCTTTGGCGAGATCAATCTTATCTCGATAAGCGACTTTCATCTTTGGGCTTATCTGCTGCCCTTTATCGACTATATTATCGATTTCCTTCGATATCCCAGACTTTAATTCTTCTAACTGTTCTTTTCTAATTTCGCGCTCAGTAAATATCTGATGAAGTAAGATAAAATAGCCACACTCATAACAGATAGTTTGGTAACGGTCATCTATATTGCATTCACAATAAGGGCAGTTGTTTATTGGTGTAAGTAATAACATCCTATCCCTCCATTGTTTAAATTTCTATTTTCATGCTATATTCCAAGATCCTTTTTAATATCCTTCTTTGCTTGTGCTTTGCTCTGTTCTTTAGCAGCCCACTCTCTTCGCCATCTTTCATGTTTATTGGGAATGCCTAGTATCCCCATTGTTAAAAAAGATATTAAAACCATTCCCCCGGTAATTTTAAATACTTCGTCTCCATATTCCTTTTTATTAATTAACTTTTGCTCACGTCCATCCCTTAACTCAATCTTACAACTGTTTCCACGCTGTGGATAATCGAATGATAAACAAACATTACCAGCAAATGGCATAAAAGCTTTATAATTGACACGAGGCTCTAGCCGTAAAGATGTTATGAGTTCCATTTTACCGTCATCTTTAGCTCCATAAAGATTTAAATTTCCATTTCCATAGTATCGAATAATATCTCCCTTTTCGATTCGGCGCCCAAACCGCAATATTTGACTTTTAGCTTTGCCGTAATCTTGTTCACTAACACTAAACCCATTCTCTTCAATATAATATTCATAAAAATCTGTTTTATTTGGATAATCCATATAAAGATAAATGGAATAACCAGCCGCGACTAACGTGGCTATAATAAAACAAAATACAATAAACTTTAATAGGTAAAGAAAAAAATCTGGCATAACATCCTCCCTTTCTTCAAAATCAGAAAAACTAAAATAAATTAGTTCTCTTTAGCCAGTTTAAAAAGAAAAGCAAAAAACCAACAAAAACAAAAAAGGAAAAGTCCTAGATTCTCCTCCGCCCGTCGTCGTCGAGGGCCGACTTTTGACAAAATAGCGAGTGGCGAAGCCCGAAGCTATTTTGTAGCCCGCTTGGTTTTCCGCGGGCGTCAAAAGTCGAGTCCCCTCGACTCCGCTCGACTTGCCGAGCACGGCCCGTTGTTCCGGCCGCGCGCAGGCCAAGGCAGGAAAGGAGCGACCAGCGGGAGCGCCTTTCCGCCGCAGTCCGCGACTGAGGGTGGACCCTGACAAATGGGGTGTGCCAACAGGGGTCCCCATTTGTTAGGCCTCAGGAGCGGAAAGGCGAGCGGAGTCGAGGGGTTGAAGAGATAGCGGAAAACCCGAAGACGACGACGGGCGTCGCCTCAAGTGCAGCATAAAGCTAACTAAATGTTAGGTTTATGCGGAACGCTGAGGCGCTTTCTTTGTTTTTTGTAATTTAAAACATAGCGTTAGTTTATAACGCTATGTTTAACGCTATCCGTTTTCTAGTCCCCTACTCTTTCCCCGTGCCTTGGCCTGGAGTTTTATGTAAATCCTCCGGATAAACAATACGGCCAAAACATTTAATCTGCATTACTTCATTAGTTGGCAGTTCGGCGATTAGCCGCGATTGTTCCGCTGCCACCTGTTCCTTCGAGGGATATTCTCCGTGCTGATTAAAGTGGTCCTTTTTCCAGCGTTCCAGATAATACCACACCTTGCTTTCCTGCGAAGAGCTCATCCACTTTCTATACTCCTCCGCTTTCAGCACCAAATTCATTTGCTCATCAGCCAGCGCCTTGGCCTTGGCCCGCTTGGCTTTCTTCTCTTTGGTTTCCAGGTTATCTGGCGCACTGTAATTTTGTTCAATCGCACTTCGGAGCCAGCCAGCCGGATTTTTACTGATCATAGTACTTTTGCCGGTCCGGAGTAAATCAAACACCTCAATCTTTTCTCGAATTAAAATTTCTGGGTATTGTACTATTAATTCCTTGGCTACCCCTGGCGTGATCCCTCGTTTGGTCAGCTCAACAATCAAAGAATCACTCTCGATTATTTCCTCTTCCTCCTGGGGCAATTCAACCACCGCAGGCCAATCTTTCTTGGCCTGCTTTTCAAACACCACCTTATAATCTTCCTTGTTCTTGGTCCGTTCCAGTTCGGCCTTGGTAATTATTCCAGAAGTAATTTCCACACCCAAAAGTTCTTTAAGTATCGGTTCAAACAGTTTCTTCCTTTGAGCTGGATAAGGATAACCCACGGCCGGTATATCTAAGTCGGCCAAGAGCTCTTTGGTTTTTCTTTCAAACCGGGGCTTGTCGTGCATGATTAAATCAATATGACGATAGAGTAAAATGGAAATTTCACGTTTGAATTTGAGCACGTTATTAAGCAACAACGGTTTGGAATAGTTAGCCAGTAAATTACCAAGAAGGCGCTTGTCGAAGGCATAGCTACTAAAAAAAAGCGTCATCTGGCCACCGCCCTTGCTCTTCTCATAAATCTTTAAATCACTTAAAATCGTGAAAGACTCAATTAAACTCTCGGTTTCCTTCTTTTCTCGATTATAAAAACTATTAGTCCAATCAATCGGGATCTTGCGCAGGCGCATTAGCATCGCTTTAATTTCGCCAAAGGTCTTGCCGCCCCAAGACAACCCTAAAATTTCCGCCACTTGGTGAAAAGAAAAAGTTACCCCTCGATCTACTGGCCGTCCTTGCATTTCCCATAGTTTAACCAGAGCACAAAAGCCTTTAAAATCGAAAATACGAAACACACCAACTTCGGTATTGTTGATTTTACCAATGACTACCTTTCTGGTCTCTATATCTCCATTAGCCAGTTTAACCATGCGGGTAAATTCTTTACTCTTCCCCTTAAAAGAAGAAGTTGTAAAGAGAGGCCACTTCTCAATATTGAGTTCAGCCCGGATGATATTGGTTTCTGTTTTTTTCTTATTCATAAAAGAAACATCAACAGTTTTTATTGTTGTTGTATTTAAAAAGTATTTAAAAAGTATCTAAAGATGTATTCCGCTCAAAATCATCACTATTTTAGAGCTAAAACTAGTTAAAAATAAAGAGGACTACTAAGTACGAACCCCACAGAAACTAAGTACGAACCCCACACAAGCTAAGTACCAACCCCACAGGGTCTAAGTACCAACCCCACAG
>JAAZNU010000120.1 GCA_012798135.1 Veillonellaceae bacterium
TAAAGTAGTACAGCCAAAAGTTAGCAAATTAGCTGAGTCTGGCCTCATTAAATTGGAACCCGGTTTAAAAAACGCTAAAAAACCCGTGGTTGACTTCAACAAGATTGTTATAGAGATTTAAGAAAAAGTAATTTAATTTAACTAGATTTAAACAGAAGTTTGATTAGATTAATATAATCCATATGATAAAATTTATTTCGATAAACCGTTATATAACGAAATTGTATAAAAAAGAGTGTATTAAATGTGCTTATCATAAAAATTTAAGAAAAAGAGACATTTTAACTTGTATTTTGTGATTCTATAAATTTATATAATGTCTCACACAATTTGACTGCATCTTTTGAGAGGTTTTTATAATTTTTAATGTAATTGTTGGTTTGTTCAAAAAACGATCTTTTTCTCTTTTTTATTGGGTTATAATTTATTTTTTTGTTAGCGATTGATACTTTAATAAATTCATTTAGATCTTTATTTTTATAATCTGATTCTTTAAAATCTTCATTTAAATGAATATCCTTATATTTACCATTATTTTTCAAAGTTTCGATTAGAACCTTTTTGGACAAAAGATTTTCTATAGCCCAACAATCTAAAGGAACAAAATTATCACCAAATAATTCTTTTAAGTGTTGATTTTGAGCATTTTCACCATTTTTATCCCCATCCATAATTATTAATAAATTACCGGGGATCTTATCACTTTTATCCCAATCAAACTCAAGATAATTTTTAATATCGTCTCCGTTATATCTGGAAAAAGAAAAATGACGATCTTCCACAAATATTTTTTGAATTTTGTCAGTTTTTTTCATATAATCTTGGTAAATTTTGAAATATTTTCTTAAATAAAGTTGATCAACTATCCCCTCTACACAAATATTGCAATTTGTATTGAAAACAGACGAATTTCGCACACCTAATAATTCTAATAATTCATTGTCACCAAAAGAAACCTTTTTAATAAAAAATTTGTTTTTAGAGGGACCAACTAAAAATTTGCTAACTGAATATATTGAAACATCATCAGAATCAAGTGATATATCTAAAAAATGGTTTGAGTGGGTTGTTAAAAAAAATTGGTAATTATCAAATCTTTCGTCTAAAAAAACATTTACAAGTTTTCTTTGTAAACTTGGATGTAATAATTGCTCTGGTTCTTCAATAAAAATCAATATATTTTGTTTTTTAGCTACATCTTCATGGAGGAATAATGGAAAAGTCATTATAATTATCGATTGAATGCCATCTCCAAGTTCATGTATTAATCTACCTTTTTCTTCTCCAATTTTAACTATAAACTGTAAAAGCTGGTTTTGTTTTCGAGGATCTACAGGTGTAACATCTATTTCGTCATTAAAAATTTCAGATAACAACTCTTTATAAGATTTAATTAATTCTCGTTTACTATCTTCTACATGCCCAGAGTAATCAGTATAATGTTCATAAGTAATAAGACCTGTAAATATCTCACATGTATTTTTTAATTTAGGATAATCCTCTAATATACGAAGTTTATAAATGTCTTTAGAGAATTTTATTGCATCTTCCGATTCTGAAAGTGTTCCATAATTAATTGGTTTAAGTCCTCTCAAAATAGGAATATAAATCTTTTTGAATGTATATAATGGTCTAAAACCCGTTAAAAATTTCTTGTTTTTATTATATATTTGTAGTAACTCATTTAACTCAGGCGTGTTTTGATTTAGTTTGTCTTTAATCCATGTAGAACCATCTTTGTATACATATGTAATGTTTATTTTGCCTGGTATTGTGGTTATGTGTTCATGCAGTTCTTTAAAGGGTTTAAAATAGCTTTCATTAGCTTTTAAGAATGATAAATACTTTAATTTATTAACCTCGTAATTTAAATCATCTATATCATTCAAATTGTACTTATTATAAAATTCTTTTAAATCATTTTTGAAATTTACGGTGAAATCATTAATCTTGTTTAGGTCTTCGTTTGTTGAAATAAAGTCAAAATTTTCTGTTTGTATGATAGATCTCATTAATCTGCTTTTACCAGAATTATTTTCCCCTATAAATATATTAATTTTAGATAGGCCCTTTAATACATTACCTTTGCTACCATCCTCTGAGATAAAAGTAAAGTCTTTATCTGGCAGCTTTATGTCTTGAATACTTATTCCCATAATTATGAATAATACCTTACTTTATTAATAAAATTATTGGCGATCTCCAAATGTGGGGTTGACCGAAAATATAATGTGAAATTTAATATCATGTAAAAAATTCGTTTCTTTATGTAAAATCATTGGTTATAGCCCAATTGATTGATAAAGGTGATGTTTTCACGATTTTTTGAGGGTTTTGTTTTTTCATATATTATTAGTTCGTTTTAGCCTTATTATGAAGTAATATGTTCCTTGACTTCATGTGAAGAAAATATTTTGCCACACATATTACAATAAATTTGGATTTGTAGAAATACCGTACCGCTAATATTTAATGAAACTAACATGTATACAGTCTGATCTAAACCACAATCACATTTTAATTTAGGTTGAGTCCTAACTTCTACTTGGTATGGGCAATGTAATGTAGCTAAATGTGGATAACTATCTATTTTTGATTTAATATTGTCCCATTCATTAATCAATTTCGCAATTGTATCTAAATTATTATTGGCAATATGTTCTGTTATTATATCGGCAACTGCATTCAAAACATTTTTAGCTTCAATAATACGATTAGTTTTTCCTAATCCTCGCTTTAAATCTTCAATTGGTAGTTCATCATTGATTATCTCTTTTATTTGGGTATTAGTTAAACTTAATTCAAATCGTGTTATATCTTCATGTCGTGTTTCAACATTGAGTGAATATAATTCTTCATAGTTTTCATCATTATAATCATCATTTAAAAGTACAATAAAGTCAATTGCTCCAAATAATGATACGTAGCAATACAAAATTTTTTCCTCTTTGTCTCCTTTTATATAAAGTATATGGGCAATCTCACAATCTTTGAGATTTTTAGCTTCTTCATTATAGTAAATTCCTACAATTTCTTCCTTAGATAAACCGTTGACATAATCGATAGCACCTTCAATATTTCCTTTCTTTCCGACTTTCCACATATAGAAATTTACGGCAATTTTAGCTATTGCTCTAAAGCTTTCATCTGATAATATTATAGAATTGGTATTCAATGAATCTAAATAAACCTCTATTTTTTTCATTTCTACCACAAAATCTTTATCAGGGTATTTTTTTTTAAGACCTTCCACCATTGCATGGGCTTCATCTAAACTACGAGCTACTATATTGTAAATTTCAGTTTTTTTACCATCAACATATGCAACAGTAGGAGAATCAGGAAAAACGGGATCTTTAAGTTTTGCCTTTCCATTTTTCATTTTATATTCTGTTCCATCTGATGATACAGCAATAATTGGCGGTGCACTTCCACTATCTCTTTTACACGAAAGATTAGCTAATATAAAATCCAAGTCTTCTGATAATCGTCTATCTAGAAAATGTAATTCGTTATTGCATGTATCACAAAGCAAAGTTTTAGGTTTACGCTTTCCACAAAGAGCATTGGGAATGATGTGTTCTTTTGATTCATTCTTTTTTGTAATTGGCTCGTTATTTCTCCAACAATGATACATTTTTATAACTCCTAAATTTATTCTTCTTCTAATACTAAAGCCCATATTCTCTTTAAAGGTAATTCAGCTTGCAGTGAATCTGCTAATTTGTCGTAATTCTTAAATATGGCTTTTATTAATTGATCGGAATCCCATAATCTAACTGTAAAGAAGCTTAACCTAGATTCATCTATCACTGCTTTAGTGAAGCCACCCCATGAAACCAAGAGACCCTGAGTAGCTCCAAAATTACCCATAGTACCTTGTAAACTTCTTAATACATTTACATCTGCTGGAGATTGGGAAGATTTAACCTGAACACATATTCTCGGCTCTTCAAAACCCATGGGACCGGAACCCGCTAATATATCTACTCCTCCATCTGGTCCTGGTTTAGAAAATTCGGTTACATAACCTTGAGCTTGTAAAACCGCTTCAACTAGTCGAGATAAATCGTGTCCTTTAAATTTACGGGCCACATGTTCAACTATTTGATCCCTAGTAGCAACCTCAAAGTCAACTCCATCTTCAGGTCCGTCAAAGCTTTCATGTAGTTTGATATCATTTCCTGTTTTTAAAATGTGTTTGATCCTGTTTTCAGCATCATTTCTTTGAATCTGGCATACAGTCATGTATGCCCCTATAGAATACAATAAATCTTGTTCAAACGCTGTACGGGGTATATCTGTCTTTATCCATTCAACAGGACGTGTATGAAAACTAATACTAGATAAATCTGTCCTATATTTATAATCTCCAGTAATTTTTCCTATAGCGATGGAAGCCCTGAATTTAGAAGGTAAAACTACAAGGTCTCCTATTTTCATACGATTTAAAAAAGCCCATACTTGCCCTGCTTTATTAGCTATTTCCATCTTTTTCATACCTGAATAGGTTTTATCAAAAAGATCTTTAAGTTCTTCTCTGCTTTTTATATTTGAAAGATCAGGTAATTCTATCCATCCAATAGCTGCAATACCATTATTAAGAACTTCATCCTCTCTTTCACCATTTTTACCAGCACGAACTAACCAAACACTCATTAAATTCCCCCTATCTGGTTTTTAGGTTGATGCCCACTCCTCACATACTCGATTTGCCTGTTCTAGCACTGTTTTCACTGCTAATGCCTCTTTGTCCGGTGGATAACCATACTGTCTTAGTATCTTTTTCACTGATACCCTCATTTGTGCCTGTACATTTTCTCTTAATGTCCAATCTATGGTTATGTTATTTTTTATGGCTTTGACTAACTCCATGGCTATTTTTTGTAGTACATTATCACCTAAAACCTGCACTGCACTATCATTCACACCAAGGGCATCATAAAAGGCTAATTCGTATTCTGTTAGTCCAAGCTCCTCGCCTCTATTTTTGGCTTCCTTCATCTTTTTAGCCATAGCTATGAGTTCTTCAATAACCACTACGGCGTCTATTTGGCATGAATGATATCTATTTATGGTCTTTTCTAGCATATCACTAAACAATCGGGCTTCAATCACATTTTTACGCGAAATAGTCTTAATTTCATCATTTAACAGTCTTCTAAGCAATTCAGCAGCGGTGTTCCTATGTTCCATATCCTTAACTTCTAACAGGAACTCATCAGACAGGATAGAAATGTCTGGTTTAGGTGAACCAACTAAATCATAAATGTCAATAACTTCATTTGACACTAACGCTGTAGACAATATTTGCTGAATCGCTAAATCAACATCCTCCTCTTGAGCACTTGGATCGCCAGTAACTTTAACAATATAGTTCTTAACTGCTTTGAAAAAGTACAACTCGTCTCTTATTTCAAGGGCCCTAGGGTGAGGTACAGCAAGTGCAAATGCCTTCGATAGTTCATTAACATATTTTAGGCAACGTTTCTTCCCGTCTGGCTGTTTAAGAACGAATTCGGCGCCGTGTCTCATGAACATCAATGTATCTCTCTTGTTAGAATTACGGAAACCTTGATAATCGAATCCATGAAATAGTGCTACAACTATCTCATATTTCTCCATCATAAGAGCAACAGCTTTTTCCTGATCAAAAGCTATCTCTCCACGACCACCTCCATCTGTGTATTGTGATAATGCTTTCTTTAGTTCAGTAGTTATTCCCAGATAATCAACTATAAGTCCGCCCTGTTTCTCTTTATATACTCTATTTACCCTAGCAATGGTTTGCATTAGCCCATGTCCTTTCATTGGTTTATCTATATACATGGTATGCAAGCTAGGTACATCGAATCCGGTTAGCCACATGTCTCGAACTATTACTAACTTAATTGATGAGTTATGATCTCTGAAATTATCCCCAAGTTGCTTTCTCCGTAACTTATTCCTTATATGTGGCTGCCAGTTCAACGGATCTGTTGCACTGCCTGTCATGACCACCTTTAGGAATCCATAGTTGTCATCAGCATTATGCCACTCAGGTCGCAATTTAATTATTTCATTATACAATTCTATGCAAATACGCCTGCTCATACAGACTATCATACCTTTTCCATCTTGTTCTAGATGCCTAGCTTCAAAATGCTTAACTATATCCTTACTAATTTGTTTTATACGGGTTTCACTCCCCACGATTGCCTCCATCCTGGCCCATTTACTTTTGAGCTTTTCTTGGCTCTCTATTTCTTGTCCTTCTGTGATGAAGTCAAACTGTGGATCTATATGTGGCTTCTCTTCTTTCTTTAGATCCAATTTAACCAGACGATTTTCATAGTAAATTCTAACCGTGGCACCATCTTCAACGGCCTGTTCAATATCATATATATCAATGTAGTTTCCGAATACTGCAACAGTATTTTTGTCTCCACGTTCTAGTGGCGTACCAGTGAATCCTATGAAGCTAGCATTAGGTAGTGCGTCTCTCATGTGTCTGGCAAATCCATCGATAAAGTCATATTGCGATCTATGGGCTTCGTCTGCTATCACTACTATGTTCCTTCGATCAGATAGGGTAGGATAATCTGTATCTTTCTCTGGAAGGAACTTCTGGATAGTTGTAAACACAATACCGCCACTAGCTACCCGTAATAGTTCCTGCAAGTTCTCCCTACTTTCTGCCTGCACAGGCTCCTGCCTTAAAATATTTTGAGATGCAGTAAAAGTTCCAAATAATTGATCATCTAAATCATTACGGTCCGTTAATACAACTAAAGTTGGATTGTCCATTTCCAGAACTAACTTACCAGCATAAAAAGCCATGATCAAACTCTTACCGGAGCCCTGGGTGTGCCAAACCACCCCAACGCGTCTATCCCCGTCAGGGCTAGCTGCCTCTTTGGTAGCCTCAACAGCTTTATTAACAGCATGATATTGGTGATAAGCTGCTAATTTCTTCTTTATAGTAGCTTCGGAATCATCAAAAACAATAAAATGACGAATAAGATCCAATAATACTTTTTTGTTAAACATACCTCTAATGAGAATTTCCATCTCCAACTGATCTACCAAAGCATCTTTTTCCCCTGCAATGGTCTTCCAAGGCATAAACCTTTGGTAGTCACTAGTTAGAGTACCTGCACGAGCTTCCAAACCATCACTAATCATCAATATCTCGTTAAAGTGAAAAAGAGATGGAATTTGGGATTTATATGTTTGTAACTGCTGGTATGCTTTATCCAAAGTGGCTTTTTCGTCGGCAGGATTCTTGAGTTCGATTACCACCGTGGGCATGCCATTAATGAACAGAATAATGTCCGGGCGACGATTATTATCGTTTTCTATGATAGTAAACTGGTTTATTGCTATGAAATCATTATTATCTTGATTTTGGAAATCAAACAGCCACACTTTATCATAAATTATCCTATCATTCTTGCGATATTCTACAGGCACTCCATCTATCAAAAACTTGTGGAATTTCATATTATTAGAGATAACATCAGGGTTATCAGAACGAAGTACCTTTTTAACAGCCTCTTCCTTAGCAGTGGGAGGAATATCAGGATTTA
>JAAZNU010000363.1 GCA_012798135.1 Veillonellaceae bacterium
ATATGGGGAATGCAACCTACTCAAGTGCTGGCCAGCTAAGCCCCCTGCTCAATGACCCGTATTACTGGACAATTGGTGTAGGCACCAAGATATTTTTAGGCGGTACTGTTGGTGCTGTAACATGGCGCGGTACTCAGCATGACCCCAATGCACCCCGCGGCGATAACGGTGTGGTGCGATCAGGTGCAGGCACCATTGCTGTAACCGGCGATATGAAGCAGATGTCAGCACAATTCATTAAAGGTGCTTCAATTACCGGATATGGCTGTTCGCTTATGGTTGGACTTGGGATTCCTATTCCCATATTAAACGAGGACATGGCATTCTTTACCGGCGTGTCCGATGACCAGATATTTTGCCAGGTTGTGGACTATGGCTACGATTACCCCAACGCAATAGGACGAGTCATAGCCGAGGTAAGTTACGCACAGCTAAAATCAGGGTTTATTGAAATTGGCGGCAAACGTATTCCAACTGCACCACTTTCAAGCTACCCCATGGCAAAAAAGATTGCTACAATTCTTAAAGATTGGATAAAAGCAAGCCAGTTTACCTTAGGTCAGCCACAAATACTTCTGCCATCGGTACCGTATGATAAACGCCATGAGTAACACATTGCCCTACCGAACAAAGCTTGCCACACGGTTCACCACCTTTGAGGTACGTGTTGAAACAACCAATCTTTATATATGCGCTCATTCCAACGTATATGATAGGGCGATAGTTCTTGTCAAAAGACTTCGGGAAGATATTGAGCGCTATTGTGAAAAACATCCACAGTTTCTTCATGCTCTGGCCCCGCTTGAGCCTGAGGCATTAGCGCCTGAGGTTGTGCAACGCATGTGCAAAGCTTCATTGCTGGCAGGGGTTGGTCCCATGGCAGCAGTCGCGGGCGCTATCGCCCAGATGGTAGGCGAAGACTTGCTGCACTATAGCTCTGAGGTCATTGTGGAAAACGGCGGCGATATATGGGCGCATGTGCAAGAACCTGCAAAAATTAGCGTGTTTGCAGGGCGCTCAGCGTTTTCAAAACATTTAGGTATTGCTCTGACCCCTGATATGACGCCCTGTGGCATCTGCTCATCATCAGGCAGGTTTGGCCGCTCATTTAGCTTTGGCAAAGCTGATATTGCCACAATCATTGCTGATACAGCCGCACTGGCCGATGCCGTAGCCACCGCCACCTGCAACATGGTACAGAGCGATAGTGACTGTACACAAGCTGTATCGTTTGCAACCAGTATATCTGGAGTAAAAGGCGCACTGGTGATATACTGGGATACAATGGCAGTCAAAGGTAGCATTGAACTTACTGAAATTGAATAAACGAGGTTTACCATGGAATCACGAAATGTACTGTTAATTTTTAATCAGCACATTATGTACAAACCAATCATATATAGTATTGCAAAAGATTTTAATGTAATCTTCAACGTGCTTGAAGCCAAAATATTACCCAAGCAGGAAGGAAGGCTTATATTGCAGCTATCAGGCGAAAAACAGGACCTGGATGCCTGCATAACCTACCTTAAAGATGAGGAAGTTGTTGTAGACATCCTTGCCGATAAAATTCAACGTGACGAAGATCGCTGTGTGCACTGTGGCGCCTGCACCGCTGTGTGCCGCACCGATGCCCTTGTTATAAACCGTGAAACCATGATGGTGGAATTTCATCCCGACCGTTGTGTAGCATGC
>JAAZNU010000301.1 GCA_012798135.1 Veillonellaceae bacterium
AACCGCTATATAGTTCATGCTCGGCACTGTCACGATGGACGGAGTGTTCTTCGGCATGTAAAATTCCTTGTATTCTTTTTTATAATCAAAAGCCATAGTTTCCCTCATACTACATCGGTGTTCCCACTTCAATTAAGTTGCCGTCCGGATCATAAAAACGTATGACCTTCTGTCCCCAGCTGTGCGTCATCAGTCGATTCACATATTTCGCATCCGGATAATATTTCTCAAGTTTCTCTACGAATCCTTCTATATTAGACTCCTCAAAATAGAGCTCACAGGAGTTATTCTCCGGGATGATCTCTTTTTCAAGAAACTCTTTCCAGTATTTTTCCTCCTGCAGTACCAGCCCTTCTGTCAGGATCATATTTCCATTATTGTCAAGGATCATCTCAAGGCCGAACAGATCATGATAGAACTGTCTGGCTCTCTCGATGTCTTTTACAACGATCAGTACGTTCTTCAGTTTCATCTTTTCCCTTTCTTCATCAGCGCAGGCAGTATTTCATATATTAATCTATTGCAGCGTGTTAATATTCGTCAAAGAACTTTTGCAGAACATCAACGAACTGCCCTATATGAATCCCGTCAACAAAAGAATGATGTGCCTGAATTGAAATCGGAATCAAGACACGTCCATCCTTCTCGTAGTATTTTCCCCAGTCAAACAGAGGGGTCGCATTGTCCTTTTTTCCGGAGTTAGTGTGCGAAATATGCGTATAAGTTACCCACGGCATAGGAGAACATTGAAACACATCATTTCCAAGAGGAGCGGTAAAATACTCCTGTTGTTCCTCAGCTGTCTTTGTCGCTAACGCCACATATTCCGAAAGATTTTCTATGAACGGAACATTGACAACCTTAAACAATCCTGTTTCTTTGTTAAGGTAGGTAAAGGCGGTATCAATTCTCTCGTAAAGCACGACTTTTCCATCCAAAAATCTGTATCTTAACGCTTCGACTTCATTGGCGCACTTACAGACTGCATAGACCATTGCCAAGGTAAAAGACAAGCCTTCCTCCTTGACCTTGTTCTTGAATTCAGTAATGTCGGCTTCAAAAGTCACACAAAATGCCGGTTCTATACTGTTCCGGAAAACCATGCAGTGCATAGCTCGTTCCCATGTTGATTCATCTATTACTTCATATTTGTTTGCCATATAATTGTCCTCTTAAATTCTGATTTTCCGCGCTGACATCTATCTCACAGCCACAACTCCCCGACATCTAACTCGGCAACTCAACATAGTGACATCTATCGTGGCAACTCAACTCTCACACTTTTTGAGCTGATTTGCCCTTGGATAAGTTACCGAGAAGCGTTCGTCCTGCCAGACGCCTAATTTGCCCGATAGCCCGAAAACCGCAGTATTACTGGACTTTCGCGGCTATTTTCCTTCGACCCTTGACATCAAACAGACCGTCTCCACATGGATAGTGAGCGTAAAATTCGCGCCGGGTGCCACCTGCAGGAAAGCCGGCTCCACGCGCACGACCGTCCCCGTCTGGGCAGCCGCCGGCGCAACCGCAACTAACAGCACGGCTATGGTGATAAGGGCTAAGCGGAAAATGGTTTTTCTCATGGGACCTCGAATATGCCTTCCTTAA
>JAAZNU010000128.1 GCA_012798135.1 Veillonellaceae bacterium
CGCTCCAGTTCTTCGTTGACTTCCCGCAAAACATCGTACAATCCTTTCCAGGGCTGCACGCCGGTGAAAGCAACATTGGTTTCACCGCTTTGGATATTGATTCTCCTGTTTTGCACATCCAGGATGGCTTCGGACAGGGTCAAAGGCCTGTAGTTTGCCAGCACTGGAGGCAGTTTCTCACCTGATTTTGCAGTAAACAGGTATGCGCCGAGTTCCGAATCATACTTAAGAAAACCGGCTTTCCCAACTGCATAATCGTACGGGTACGCTGCCCGAGTCAGTTCCTGACCGAGATCCTCTCTGGTCGGCAGACCGCTGCCATCCTTATGGGCAGCAATAACAATCTTGCCCTCCTTCTGCCTGGCGATGATGCGGTTCACTTTTTCGCGCAGGTACTTGTCTTCGTAAACATTCATGAGATCCTCCTTTGGGTTTTTTATGGGTTGAATGACCAACGTTGAATTGTAAAAATCGCCAACGTTCTTGTGTTATGTATGCACTGCATAACAGAACAACAAATGCCATACTCCGATATTTCGAAATATCGAATTTATCGTTCTGATATAATTTCAAGGGGAGAGATTATCATCACAGTTCGTGCGGTGTTGTTCACAACATCCATCCTGACAGGTAAAAATTTCCGCAATATCTTAATTTGATACCCGGAGGGATATGGTTAAATCGAGTTTAGGATTCAACCAGAATGGAGGAAAAATGAAGCAAAAGCCATCAAGAAGATCTTTAATTGTTGCTAAACTGATCGCAAAGTGAAATCTACATTTTCCAACGCGACAGCAGACGGGGAAGCGGCAAGGAGCCATTGATCGGCCAAGGATTGCAGATCTCTACGACAACGCTGCATCACTTCAGTTGCCCGCTCGGTCAATTTAGCGAAAAACAAATCCACTTTCTCGCGAACCTTGGCGGTAGTGCCAAAGCAGGTATTCGCTGTAACCTCTTCCCGCACCCATTCCCAGATAGCCTCATCCGGGTTGAAATCCGGGCTGTAGGCTGGCAAAGCCACGAGACGCAGTTGGAGGTTAGGTGTGGTGAGATAGGTTCGGACGGCTTCACCCCGGTGAGCCGGGCCGTTATCCCAGATCACAATCAACCTCTGTCCAGGATATTTCTCACGCAAGCATTTCAGAAAGGCTACCGAAGTTTCCGCGTTGGTATTGCCCTCAACGGGCATTGCTTCCACTTCACCAGTTTCCAGGCAGACTGCCGAGTAGTAGGTAGCCTTCTCGCCCATCCTGGGGCTGTTGCTGTCTATCAAGGCGGGTTCTCCGCGCAAAACCCATTGACTACGCAACTCGACATCTGCGCGAAAATGAGCTTCATCCACGAAGAAAATCTTAGCATTTCCAGCCTGTGCCTCCATGCGCAAAGCCACATATTCCTCTACAAATGCCTTGCGCTTTTCAGCGTTGGCCTTGACCAGGCGTTTCTTTGGCCGTTTCAGGACAAAGCCCAGCCGGTGCAGATAGTTCAGGCACGTCCGGCTGCTCAACACTATCTGAAATTGCTCTTGCAGGTATTGCCGTACGCCTTTCCACGTCCATTTAGCCAAGTCCACCCCCGCTGCACTCGGCGTGGCTTGGACCGCCGCTTTCAATGTCGCTTGTTGTGCCGGTGTGAGGACGGGGGGGACCCACCGCTCTGCTCGAACGCTAAAGCTGTCGGCCCTTTTTCTCGCAAGGTCTCTAGCCAATCCCCGATCGTATGCGCATCCCGCTCTATTGCTTCGGCAACTTGCACGGCTGTCATACCTCGGGCCATGAGCCAGATCGCATGCCAGCGTTCGCGTTCCCGCGCGGTTGGCGCTCCATACATCCGTTCCCGGACGGCTTTCACATCCATTTGCCATGTGCCAAGAACTTCTCCCATTTCATCCATCGCAGAGCCTCGCTGTGGTTCGATTGATTTACCCCTATCCTACCACCGCTCTGCAGTTTTCACTCTGCGATCAGTTTAGTATTTTTCTTTTACTTATTAGCATTCCGATTTTGGTATTATCAATTATTCATATCGATTCTGACATTCACACCCCTACTAATATTTCTTCAACCATACCTACCCCTTACTCCCTGCCAACCAAAGTTTATGGTTCGCCATCTTTGTTTATAACAATCATTGGGCAGCTTTTCAGAAAAGAAAATGAAAGCATCGATCCAAATCGCATAATCCAAGATGGAAAGCGGGTGGCAGAAAATCCATATATGGATTTGTATGTAGTAAACGATCACCTTCCTGTTGATATTGACTGGTGGAAGCAGGAATCGAAACCGGTATATGAATATGTCAGGGAACGGCTCAACACAACGCTTAGCAGTAAAGTGATTGTTACGTTCGTACCCCCAAGAACTGGGAATTGCGCGCCTCGTGGAACAACATTTCATGAGCAACAGAGCATAATTGTAATTTTCGCAAATCAGCAAACGGACCATGGGCAAGTTTTGGCAACACTTGCCCATGAATTAGGTCATGTATTCATTCAAAACAAGTACGAAAACCTAAGTGATGTGGCACTTACTGAAGGATTGGCGACCTGGGCAGCAGGTGATTACTGGGAATCATGGAAGGGGGTTAGTTTTAATTCTGGTGTTAAGGATTTCATTGACAGTGGAACTTATCTGCCACTATTTTCCAATTTTGATATGACAAGAGCCTATGACAATAATTCGTCAAAATGCATAATGAATCGAGATATATTATTGACCGAGACAGCATCTTTTATAGATTATCTCTCTCTTACTTATGGGGTGGAAAAATTATCTAATCTATTTAACATAAAACAGCCTGAAGTAGTAAATAACCAGAGAGTTGTTTATCCACCAGATTTTAAGGAAGTGTTCGGTTTGGAACTTAATCAACTCGAATATATGTGGCTAAAATCTATCAATCACCCTGATTAATAAACTAACTAACAAGATTTGAATGGTTCCTGGGGAAGCAACGAGCTTCCCCAGGAATGTTCACCTTCCATCGATATGCATGGGCATCAAAACGTATAATTTTTCCTCCTCTCCTGTCGAACGAATAACTGCCGGTGTATTATGAGCATTGGCTTCGATGACGACATTCTTGGCAGTAATTGCTTCCAAACCATCTTGCATGAATTTCACATTGAATGCGATCTCCAATTCTTGTCCTTCAATCGTAGCGTCCAACTCGATTTCACTCGCGCCGGTTTCATCGGATTCGGCCAACAGTTTGACCTTCCCGGTTTGATTAGGTCCGGGCTGAAGGTGGAAACGCACCACGTTGCTTCCCTCACGGGCAATGATGCTGGCCTGTTTACAGGCTTTGAGCAGGTCGGCTGTGGCAATCACCGTTCTGGTTTTGTATCCTTTGGGTAAAATAGCCTGGTAGTCAGGATATTTGCCGTCGATGAGCTGCGAGACAATTTGCACATTCTCGCAGCGAAATACTACCTGGCTTCCGGTTAATGGCAGAAACAGGGTGATCTTGCTGGCTTTTGTGGCTCCTATAATTCGCACCACTTCTTTCAAGGTTGAAGCGGGAACAATCATTTGTTTCTTAGCGAAAGTCACCGGTAAATCTACCCTGCAGATCGCCAGGCGAAAACCATCCGTACCGACCATCGACAGGGACTTTCCCTCCATATTGATCAATACTCCGGTCAGAACCGGCCGGCTATCATCGACTGAAGCGGCGAAGGCAACGTTCTGGATCATTTCCTTGAGCGTGTTTGCATCCAGGGAAATGCCACTGGAGACATCGAATTCCGGTATCGTGGGGAACTCTGATGCTTCAATACCTTTAACAAC
>JAAZNU010000201.1 GCA_012798135.1 Veillonellaceae bacterium
GCGTCATCCCTCGACCGGGCAGAGACGGCCATACTTGCCGCATCGTTTGAGACCATCGACCGCGTGGGTCCCTGTGTTGCGAGGGTGCGCGTGGAATCGATAGAGGATATCCGGGTCACAAAGCGCAGGCAGGTCATTTCGAGAGCAAGAGAGCTCCTGATGGACGCGTTCGAGGAGGGGACCATCGACAGCAATGTTCTGATCGACGAAGTCAGGGAGAGCATGAGAATGGAGAAGATCTCTACATTCGGGGAGGACAAGGTCCCTGCCGGCCCCAATGTCGCTGATTCTGATGCCATCATCGTGGTCGAGGGAAGGGCGGATGTCCTCAACCTGCTCCGTTTTGGCATCAAGAACGCGGTGGCCGTTGAGGGCACCCGTATCTCCAGGACGATCGTCGACCTCTGCGAGAAGAAGACCGCGACCGCATTTTTTGACGGGGACCGGGGTGGAGATCTCATCCTCCGCGAACTCATGCAGGTTGCGGAGATCGATTACGTGGCATACTCGCCGCGTGGAAAGAGCGTGGAGGACCTTGGCCGAAAAGAGATTGTCAAGGCGCTTCGGAACAAGATCCCGGCAGATTATGTCCGGGAGGAGCTTTCCGGGGGCGAAGAGGGCGAGGCTTCCGATCTCTCCACCACCTCCCTTCCGCATGAGAATGGCTCCAGGAAGAGCAGGGAGAGCGATCTCTCGCAGAAAAAGCGGGAGAACGGTAAGCGATCCGAACCTCCCGCATCACCCGCCCCGCGTACCCTCACCGATCATCTCGAAGCCATGAAAGGGTCCAGAAGTGCACGGTTCCTCTCAAGGGACTTTACCATCCTCCGCGATGTCTCGCTCCAGGAGGTGGAACGAGCCCTCGAAGAGATGAATGGCGATGCCACCGGGCTTTTACTTGACGGGGAAGTCAACCAGAGACTCCTGGATACCGTCGCCGGGAAGGGTCTTGAGTATATCGCGGCAAAGGAGTATAAAGGCATTATAAAGCGTCCGCTTTCGATAAAAATCCTTAAAATCGCTTAATTTTTTTTCAGGGGTTACCTATTTATCCCCAGTTGAACAATCATCTTCTGGAGGTGAGAGGATGCACAAAGAGGAATTGATCACACTGCACCAGATGCTCTATGAGATCAAGGACTATTTTGAGTCCACGAATTCAGATCTCAAGTTCAACCAGTACTATTCTCTTAAAATCAACCCCTCGCAACTTCATAAAAGCAAGATGGAGCATAAATACGCCATCTTTATCCTGGGTAACGAGCTTGCAAACGCCATGAAGGACGTGGAGTTCTCCGCGTCGGGACGTATATCGGCCAGGATGAAAGAGCTTGCCGTGAAGACATTAAAAGAGATGGAATATATCCAATAAGCACCCTGTTTTCCTCGTCCTTCGCATTCATCCTTTCAGGAGTCTTTCCTGCGAGAGCAGATACCCCGCCAGGAGCCCAGGTATGTTCCCTCCCATGCAGTGCCAGTTGGGGGTCCCGTTCACCTCGAGTACACAGTAATCGTCACCGGACGGGAGGAGGTCGACA
>JAAZNU010000165.1 GCA_012798135.1 Veillonellaceae bacterium
ATAATCGGGTAAGACAAAGCACCATCGGCTGCCATCGCGCGCAGGCGGATCACGCCCGTCGTGGTTTCTTCCGTACCGCCAATGATGGTGGGCAGCAGCTCACGGTGTTCCTTGTGCAGCACGCTCACCAGGTCAGCGCCGTCGTCCATGGTCATGTTGGGCTTATGATCCAGGGCCGCGCGCAGGTGCTTGTAGTAAGTCACATTGTCTTCGCCCTTGACGGCAAAGACCGGGATCTCGTAATGACTGACCAGCGCCGATGCGACATCGTCCTGGGTGGAGAGCGGGTTGGAAGCCGTCAGCACCAGGTCTGCGCCGCCGGCCACCAGCGTGCGCGCCAGGTTGGCGGTTTCGGTGGTGACGTGCAGGCAGGCCGAAACGCGCACACCCGCCAGGGGGCGTTCTTTCTCAAACCGTTCGCGGATCATGCGCAGCACGGGCATTTCCCGCTCGGCCCACTCGATCCGCCGCCGGCCGCCCTCGGCCAGGCTCAAATCCTTAACATGATAATTCTCCATGTGTCCTCCAGGGAAGATCCCCCAAACAAAAATAAGATTACAGCAAGGCGTCGAGCATGCCTTGATCGTCGAAACAGGTGCGGTAGCGCTCCACGAACTGCGCCGGGGTGTAGAAATGGCTCTGCGGCCCGCGCTGCTCCAGGCAGTAGGTGGCGGCCAGCGAGCCCATCTGGCCGCAGGTCTGGTAATCAAAACCGAGGCCCAGGCCGCGCAGGAAACCGCCACGGAAAGCGTCGCCCACGCCGGTGGGCTCTTCGATACGCTCGGCGGGAGCGGGCGGGATGGCGTACATCTCGCCACCGGCATACACATGCGCGCCCTTGGCGCCAAGCGTGACCACCATGATCTTCACGTGGCCCAGCAGCGCTTGCTCGCTTAGGCCGGTGTGTTTGCGCAGAAGCTCATATTCGTATTCGTTCATAAACAGGCTGTGCGCGCCCACCGCGCCGGTGCGCAGATCGGCCGGGTCGAGGCGCACGACTTGCTGGCTGGGGTCGTACAGGTACGGGATGCCCATTTCCTGGCACTCAACCGCGTACTTGGTCATGGCGCCCGGATCGTTGGGCGAAATCAGCACCATATCCGGGGCCGGGCCGGTCAAGTCGCGAATGGAAAGCGTGGCGGCATCGGCCATGGCGCCAGTGTAGAAGCTGGCGATTTGCGAATTGTCGCGGTCGGTGTTGGCAAAGAAGGAAGCCGTGTACTTGCCGGGGATGACGCGCGCCAGGCTGGTATCGACGCCTTTGCTTTCGAGCCAGGCGCGGTACTCTTCGAAATCTTCCCCCACGGTGGCCATCAATTCGGGGCGCTCACCCAGCAGAGCCAGGGTGTAGGCGATGTTTGGAGCAGTTCCCCCGCGCTGGCGGACCATACTGTCCACCAGGAAGGACAGACTGATGGTTTCCAGGCGGTCGAGCAGGATGTGCTCGCGAAAATAACCGGGGAACGACATCAGATAATCGTATGCGACAGAGCCGGTGCAGATGATGCGCATGATTTCACTCAATTCCTCGCCGCCGGTCGCTCCGCGCGGCGGGTGATGATGGGGCGGATGATCGCGGCACATGAAATGACGCCCGCAAAGGGGGCGTCTGGGCGCGCGACAGCGGTAAGTCTAACACGGACAGGCCGGTTTGTCAAAGACCAACGCAGCGGGCATTCGTTTCCTTCGTTTTCCGGGGAAAGCTAGAGCGGTATTCGTTTTTTTGTTTCTGGGTGCTCCAGATCCGCCAAACGAGGGTTGAACAGCAATATTGTTTACATAATCTATAAACAATATAATCATTTAGTCAAAATGGGAGCAAGTCGAAGGCAGGAGATGGGAATGCCAAACCCTTTCGAAGAT
>JAAZNU010000090.1 GCA_012798135.1 Veillonellaceae bacterium
AAGTCTAAAGTTGTGATTAATGCCGCTGGTCCCTGGAGCGACGAGATTCGAGGGCAAATCAATGCGCCAACCAGGCTGAGAAAATTACGCGGATCCCATCTGATCTTCAGCCGTGAACGGCTTCCCCTCAAACACGCAGTTACCCTGCTCCATCCTAAAGACAAGCGTGCCATGTTCGCAATACCCTGGGAAGGGGTTTCCCTGATCGGTACCACTGACCTTGACCATAAGTATTCACTTTCATCCGGCGAGCCATTCACCTCTGCTGAGGAAATTGAGTATATTTTGGCGGCTGGAAATTCTACCTTCCCTTCTCTCACTCTGAAACCTGAGGATGTTATCTCCTCATTTTCAGGTTTACGTCCAGTGATAAATACCGGGATCGCAGATCCATCTAAGGAATCACGCGCTCACGTCGTCTGGGATGAGGATGGATTGATTACCATCACCGGCGGAAAGCTAACAACGTTTCGTATTATGGCAGAACAAGCGCTTTCCGCTGCTTCGAAATATTTAAGATTGCCATTTGATCCTTCAAAAAAGATCCGGTATTTCAACTCCCTGCCATCAGTAGAATCGTTGAAGCTGGCAGGTGACTCTGCCCTGTACATGCTTGGAAGATACGGTGAGGAAACGGAACAGGTTCTCAACGCGGCTCTAAAAAATGAAAATCTGCAAATCGCGAACCTCCCGAATCTATGGTCAGAATTACGCTGGGTAGCACGTAATGGAGCGGTTGAGCACCTGGATGATCTACTCCTGCGCAGGGTTCGGTTAGGAATGCAGCTTCCGGCGGGCGGTGATGAATTATTGCCCCGGATCCGCGTAATTTGCCAGCCGGAATTGGGCTGGTCAGACAAAAAATGGGAGCAGGAAGAATCCCGTTATCGGCAAATCTACACCAGGGCATATGCACCCACCCCCATTGGTTTCAAATAAGGAGGAATATGGCAAAACAAAAGTTCGTCCCGAATTGGTTCAGCGAAATCACCCCAGAGGGTACTTATCGTTCATTATTCAAATGGGGTGACCCAGCCGGGTTTAAACATCCAAACAGCGGACTTGTTCACCTCCTAATGGATACCTATCACCTTACGAAGGCGGACTTACAAAAACCAGTAGAACTTGGGTTGGAAAAGATTGAAGGTGAGCGGAGGATTAACTTAACCAGCAGCCAGCTGGAATCCTTTAGATCCATCTGCGGTGCTGAGAATGTAAAAACGGATCTATATTCACGCGTCTCCCGGTCTTATGGCGGGGGAATGATCGATGCGCTAAGACTTCGACGGAAGATCATTGAAAATATACCGGATGCAGTTGTCAGCCCGCGCGACCAGCAGGAGATCGAGAAGCTTATAGCATTCTGCGACAAAGAACGGATCCCCGTAAATATTTACGGCGCAGGCTCCACAGTAACCCGTGGAATCGAAGCGGTTAAAGCCGGAATTGCGCTTGACATGAGCGTGCATATGAATAAGGTCGTATCTTTTAACGAGGTCGACCAAACGATCACTGTCCAGGCAGGGATGACCGGTCCCCAACTGGAAGATATCCTAAATCATGCTCCTGAAAAATTAGGTGCAAAAAGGGCTTACACCTGTGGTCATTTTCCCCAATCATTTGAATATTCATCCGTTGGCGGATGGGTTGTTACCCGAGGAGCAGGTCAGAATTCCACCTATTATGGAAAGATCGAAGATATCGTAATTGCCCAGGAATATGTGACACCAGTGGGAGTGCTTAAAACTTCAGAACACCCGCGATGCGCAGTAGGACCCGATTTCGACCAGATCATGATGGGAAGTGAAGGCACTTTTGGCGTACTTGTCAATGTAACACTGAAATTATCGCGCTGGCAGCCAAAGAACCGCAAACGTTACAGTTATATGTTCAAAGATTGGGCAACTGCCCGTGAAGCCTGCCGTGAAATCATGCAATCCGAATTCGGTTTTCCCAGCGTGTTCAGGCTTTCCGACCCGGAAGAGACTGACGTGGCGATGAAGTTGTATCACATTGAAGGAACCGCCGCGGATGGGGTTCTTAAAGCACTTGGGTATAAACCAATGCAAAAATGCCTGCTGCTTGGACACACCGAAGGTGAACTAGCTTTCTCCCGCAATGTTAATCGTCAACTCCGCAGGATTTGTCTGAAACATGGTGCCTTTGATCTCAGCTTTGCTCCCGT
>JAAZNU010000245.1 GCA_012798135.1 Veillonellaceae bacterium
ATGATCGAGAAGGACGTCGTTTCGCCATCAGACTTCACCCATGCTGTCCAAGCTGTTCCAGTGCAGTCAACCAGCCGTCGAAATGCGGGCATTTGCTGCGAATGACCTGAATGCCGATCGATTCGCCGACTTGCGGCCCAATCGTTGTCTTGGCCCGTTCATAGTCGGGAAACACGTCGTTGATCCGTTTCGACGGGGCTGTGCTCCGGCCGTCGTCAATCAATTCGGGACTTTGAACCGAATCTGCAATCTCCTGCAACTTCGCAATCTGCTTTTGCGAGTTCGGATAGAACAGGTCGAATTCGCCGGGTTTGGTGAAAAGGTAGGCCTCGTATTCGTGCAACTGAATGAAGGGAATGAACCGGCGATCGCCGATGTCATCGCTCCATGCTTGCTCCAACCGACCGACTCGCCGGTAGGGATCGTGCCGCAGCTCCTCAGCCTCCTCCCGAGCGGGAAAATCGTTGGGGAGGGCGTACAGGTCGATCATCGTGGTAAAGAATACATCGCCGCCTTTTTCCTGAGCCGTGAACCGCAAGATGTCGTTCTTCATCGGCACGTACTTTCGACCGCCGCCTCGATGGACCTTTCCCTTCTTGCGTGCGTGGGCGATCAGCACCGGCTTATGCAGGCACACTCCATGCTTCGCCAAATGCGGCGACAACACGCTATTCGCAAATGTCTGTTCCGTCTGTCCCTCTGCGAACAGGTAGAGACGAGCCATCAGTGCGGGCCTCCACCGACGACGTTCTTCTCCCACACTTCTCCCAAGCCGTACTCCTCCAGCCATGCCTCCAACTTCCGCGAATCAAGCCGTGAAAAGGTCGAACCGCCCTCTTGCCGGTCAACAACAATCACGTCCTCTGCCTCGAAGTTGTCGAGAAAAGGACTCGACTGCGTGCTGATGAGCACCTGCACGTGGGCTGCGGCCTTGCTGAACAGCGAGGCCACGATGTTGAGGGCATAGGGATGCAACCCAAGCTCAGGTTCATCGACCACGATCAAATCCGGCAAATCCTCCTCCGGTTGAAGGAGCAGCGTGACGAGGCACATTGCTCGCAAAGTGCCGTCCGAAAGCTGGTGCGGGCCGAACACCTGATCCGAACCCCGCTCCCGCCAGTTGAGGATGATGTCCCTCTTGGTCGGGCCGCTCGGCTCAAGCTCGAAATCAGCAAAGAACGGTGCGATCAGCCGAATCGTCCTGACGATCCGGTGATACGCTGACCCATTGTCCTCCTCGCGCAGGCGGTACAGGATTGCGGCCAGATTCCCTGCGTCGTGCATCAGCCACCGGTTGTCGCCGACGTAGCAGTATTGCCGCACCCGAGCCGTCGCCGACGTGTCATGGAAGTGGTAGACCCGGCAGTGATTCAGCAGATGGCGAAAGACCTTGGCAGTCGGCTCACCCCGCTCGGCCGCGTCGCCGATCCGGGTTTCCGCATGGCCGGCACCGAGATCGAGAACCTTCGGGCTGTCATACCCTGTCTGAAGGAAACTCAACTTCTCTTCCGCAAAGACCAGCGTATCGCCTGTGGCGTGGAACAGTCGCATGTGATACGTGTCCAACCCATTCTCGACATGGAACTCCAACATGGCTTCAAGTTGCGGAGTGACCTTGGGGCCGAAGTGCAGGATCCCCTGTGCCCGCCCCGCACCGGCGATGAACTGTTGCAGCCGCCCCCCCATCATCTCGTTCAACATCTTGATGAACGACACGAGATTGCTCTTGCCCGCACCGTTGGCTCCGATAAGCACGTTGAGGGGGCGCAGTTCAAGGGCCACGTCCTTGATCGACTTGTAACCCCGCAGCACCAACCTGTTCAGAATCGCCATAGCAGTTGTCTCACACCTCCTACACGCCGAACATGAGCCGCTGGAACTCCTCCTCGATTAGCCGTACCTTCCGAGCCGTGCCTTCCGTGTCTGATCGGGACGGCGCAGGTTTTCGGGTTTTTGCCGGGGTTGACGTACACCGGATCGTATTCGAGGGCACGGGCGCTGTTGCCCTGCTGCTGGAACCACCGGCCCGGCTTATCGTTGCCCTACCTCTATTCCACAACCGGAAGGCTCATCCGCTTGACAACGATTGCGGTCCTCAGCTTTCAACCCATTTTAGCCGCCCCTGAACAATGAGGGATACGAAACAATCGGAAAATGTCGCTTGATCGGCAGAGTCGATACGGTGCCGCGCCGCATCCGGGAACCCG
>JAAZNU010000199.1 GCA_012798135.1 Veillonellaceae bacterium
CGAAGGAGACCGCACCGATCAGCCCGCCGACAACCGCGATGCCGCCGGTGACCATGGAGTGGGTCTCAAGGAGCGCCACCGCAGAGATGCAGGCAGCCGCACCGCCGCCCATGCCGTTGTAGAGCGCGATCATCTGGGGCATGTTGGTCATCGCAACGCGCTTTGCGGCGATGTACCCGAAGCCCCCGCCAATCACGATCGCGATCGCGATGAGAACGAGGTTGGAAAGCCCGGTCGTGAAGAAAGTGACAAGGGTTGCGATCAGCATCGCAGCCCCGGCCCAGACAATCCCGCTCCGCGCCGTCAGCGGGTGGCTCATCCGCTGGAGACCGACGATGAAGAAGAAGAGGGTCGCGATATAGACCGGCTCGATGGCAAAGGAGAGGTCCATTTTCAGGCTCCCCTGCCGGGTTTCTTCCCGCTGCGGTCAAACATCTGGAGGATCCGTTCCGTGACGACATACCCGCCGGTAACGTTCGCCGCCCCGAGCACAACGGCAACAAAGCCGATGACCTTTTCGAGCGGCGTTGCGGCAAGGCCGAGCGCAACCATGGCACCGACGAGCACGATACCGTGGATGAAGTTCGACCCGCTCATCAGCGGGGTGTGGAGAATGACCGGCACCCTGCTGATGACGACGTAGCCGGTAAACGCTGCCAGCATGGCGATATAGATCGCGGTCCAGAATGCGGTGATTTCCGTCATGACCTTCCTCCGGCCAGGAGGTCCCGGGTCGGCTGGTGCCGCACTTCACCGGCATGGACCAGCAGGCTTGCGGCGAGGATCTCGTCGGAAAAGTCGCGGGTGAGTGCCCCGTTTTTGTCAACGAGGAGGGTAAGGAACGACTGGAGGTTCTTTGCATACATCTGGCTTGCGTGGAATGCTATCCGTGCAGGCAGGTTCCGGGGCCCGATAATCATGACACCGTGGTCGTGGACGGTCGTTCCGGCTACCGTCAGCTCGCAGTTGCCACCGGACTCCGCAGCCATATCGATGATGACCGCACCCGGCCGCATGGCCGCGACAGTCTCCCGGGTGATGAGGACCGGTGCCTTCCTGCCGGGGATGGCAGCAGTGGTTATGACGATATCCGCCCGTGCAACGGCCGCCGAGACCATCTGCTGCTCCTTCACCTTCTCTTCCGGCGTCAGTTCCCGCGCATACCCCCCGGATCCTTCGGCATTGATCTCGAGTTCGAGGAACTTTGCCCCGAGGCTCCGGACCTGCTCCCCGGCAGCCCGGCGGACGTCGTAGGCCTCGACAAGTGCGCCGAGCCGTTTCGCCGTTGCGATCGCCATGAGACCGGCGACACCCGCGCCAAGGATGAGGACGGTTGCCGGGCGGATTGTCCCTGCCGCGGTCGTCAGCATCGGGAGAAACTTGGGACAGTGGGCGGCACCCATGACGGCGGCGACGTACCCGCCGGCAGTCGCCTGGGAGCTGAGCGCATCCATGCTCTGGGCACGGCTGATCCGCGGGACGAGTTCGAGCGCGAAAGCGGTTACCTTCTTATCGCGCATTGCCCTGATCGCGTCAAGATTACCGGCAGGATTCATGAACCCGACGACAATTGTGCCTTCGGAAAACAGACCGGTGTCGGCAATAGTCGGCGGCTGGACGCAGAGAACGATATGTGCTCCCTTCAGGAGATCGGAACGGCCGGGAGCGATCTTCGCGCCAACCGCAATGAAACTGTCATCGGGACAGAAAGCGCATGCTCCGGCGTCATGTTCCACCCGGACCTCGAAGCCGGCCTTTACAAGCTTCTGGACAACCTCGGGGACAGTGGCGACCCGCTGTTCTCCGGCAGCAGTCTCGCGACCGACCGCGATAACAACGGGCACGCCGGCCCTTGGTGCACCGGTCGCTTGCGCTTCCCCTGATCTTTCCGCAGGAACGGAACCTGCCATCATTCCCACCCTGCCAGTCCGGCAACTTCTGCATGGTACAACCTTTTCACTCCAGTATGAATCAGCGAGTAGCGTACTGGTTGAACCTAGATCCTCTTTACCTTACGCACACGGACGGCAACCCCATGACCTGACCGGACCATCTCGTCGCCGGACATCGCCGCCCGGCCCGTAGCAATTGCACGGGGACCAGTGACAAGGACCTCGTCCCCGTCACGGATGGCGGGGTCTGCCCTTGTCACGCCGGGTGCAAGGATATCCCCTTCCGGGATAAAGTCGTCAATGGTGATCCGGTACCCTTCAGGAATCAGGGACCATCCGTCGAAGGTCGGGCGGAGCATGCCCCCGGCGGTGTCGATGGAGAAGCAGGGCACCCGGTTCCTGCTGTAAAAGAGTTCCGGAAACGTCCCGCGGACGGAGAAAGGACGCGGATCGAGGTCCGCGTTGAACTGGTAGGAGCAGATCCCGTGCAGGCGGTCGTCCCGGACACGCCGCTCCCCGGCAAGAGCATTGTCCAGGGTGTTGAGCGCGGCGCCTGACGCAGGATCCTCCCGGCAGGAGTATTCAAGCGTGATACCGGCCGATTCTGCTGCCATCTCCGCAACGGTACGTGCCCCCCCTTCAAGGTGGGCGATGACCCTCCGGTACCGGTGTTTCCTGAAGTACTGCGCGATGACGTCTGAGATTACTGCGCGCTCTTCGGCATCCCAGGTGCCGGTGACCGGAACATCATAGTGCATAGCCGGGTAGACGGTCTCCAGCTCGCGGGGGACGAGACCCAGCGGGGAGGTCACGATCAATTCGTGTGCCCTCCCCCCGACAGCAAGGCAGAAGCGCCGGTGACTCTGCGAGAGCGAGTACGGTTTTCTTGCAGAGCAGGGGAGGAGGACGGCAACATCTGCCTTCGGGGGAATATAGCGGGAAAGCACCCGCTCCATGAAACGGCGGACTTCCGGCCGGTTCATCGACTCGCCTGAGTTTGCCTTCAGTGTTCCACCGCGCACAACCTGGGCAGACCGTTCGACGAAAGGAAACCGGGCATCGAGGCGGCGCAGGATCGCGACATTCGGCGCGTGGAGCCTGCAGCGCGATTCGGCAAATTCGCGGAACTGTCCCTGGTGAATGAAAAAACGACACAGGGCAAGTTCGCGATCCAGGGCAATCCGGTTGTGCATCCGGAGATCCCCGGCCCTGCACCCTTCGCACCCGCACGTCATCTCCTCCATGGCGGATGCCGGGAATTCGCCTTCCGGCATGCAGAACTTCTGTTGCGCGGTCTTTAAGTCTGCCGCCCGGTAATCGAAGAGATCGAACCCCGAGTAACAGAGGATATGAACATTTGACGGGAGGGCTGTCGCCGGTGCGTACCAGAGCGTATCCGGAACGGTTTTTTCCTTGAGGTTCACGAGGTATTCGACATACTGCCGGGGATTGTCCATCACCGTATGCCAGTTCGCGACTACCACGCAGTCGCCACATTGTGCGCTGTCGGGAAGCGCCGGATGGATAACGACCGGTTCTTCCTTTCCTTCCGGCTGAACGACCCAGGTCCGTGCAAACTCCGGATCTGCACCGGGGGGGACGTTTGTTCCCCGCTGGTCCATCAGCGCCGGGAACAAAGGGCCGGTATCGAGGGCGGCAGGAAACGGGACACGTTCCGCGCCAACCGTTACCATGCCACTGCGGGCCAGGCCATCCCTCCTGCGGATATCAGGTTTCATCAGGGACAACCTCGAGATCGGGGAGCTCGCTCCTGACAAACGGGTGCCACGGTGCCCTGCACCGGACAACAATCCTGCTCTCCGGGTGATGTTCTGCAAGCATGCGGATCCCGGTGCAGCCCTGCCGCATCATCGCCTCGTCCCATGGCGGGATCTCGCTCTGCCCGATCGGGAAGGTCTCGCAGAGCTCCGGAGGGTACGGCCCGAAGGGGGGTTTGAACGAAAGTGCCGTATCGAAGCCCTCCCCTGCCCTGCAGCCGATTGCGACACAGACATTCTTCCCGAGACGGGAGCGGGAGAGCTGCTTCTGGTACCGGATAACCTCGGTGCGCCGGCAGCTTTCATCGCCGCGGTAAAAGAACCGTCGTTTCGAGCTCCTGTCGTGCGGCTCCATGTCCGGGGTGTGCAGGAGCATATCCCGGTATGCCGCGAGGAGCTGGGGATGACCGCGGCACCGTTCATCGACGAGCTCCCAGAGCGTCCCGTCCGTGATCGCCTGCCGTATCCGGGAGATCTCGGCGAGCGTTACCGAGAGGTTGTGGAGCGCGAGAAGCCGCTCTTTCCCATCGGATGACCGGATCTCGTCCGCCGTATGGCTCCGGCAGACGCTGCAGGAGCACGGGAGGTCGGCAAGTTCCGCAAGCCGGTAGCTGCCGTGCGGCGTCAGGTACCGCCCTTCCTTTGCATACAGCGCGTATGCGGCGGAATCGAAGATATCACAGCCGAGTGCCACGGCAAAAGCAAACATGGCGGGGTGGCCGGCCCCGAAGAGATGCACGCAGGATGACGACGGGAGAGAGGCTTTCGATGCAAGGACAACGGAAAGGAGATCCCGGTACCGGTAGGATTACATGAGGGGGACTACGGCACCGATCGGGCAAAAGGAAAAAC
>JAAZNU010000308.1 GCA_012798135.1 Veillonellaceae bacterium
TATCGCAGATAATTTAACAGAGATTTTGGAGCAAGTGCAGGGTGTTCATACAAAGCTAGATAATCTTACAGTCTAAGAGGTATATATGAAAAATGAAATAGTATCTAAATATAGATTCAGACGAAATGATTATTTACTCAAACCTTTTGACATGGGCGAGCTGATTGCCAGAATCCAAGCTATGCTGCGGCGGCGGGAAGAATTTCATCCTGATTTGATGAGCTTTGGCGACTTAACACTAAATATGCAGTCTGGTGTGCTTGGTGTAGGTGACAAAACCTTTCAGTTGCCAAAGCAGGAATACCGCCTTATGGAACAACTCATGCTAAACCACACGATGTATCTGTCTACAGAGGATTTGCTTGTAAAAGCCTGGGGTTACGATACAGAAACAGATATCTACAGTGTCTGGCTATATATTTCCTATTTGCGTAAGCGCCTTTCCGCAATGGATTCCAAGGTAAAGATCATTTCTAAACGGAATATCGGATATAAATTGCACTTTTAATCATGACGAAGACATTAAAAAAACGGTTCATTATCTTCACTATGACAGCAATCACCTGTCTTTTGGTTTTCATCGTAATTGCAATCAATGGACTTAACTGGGTGATGTTGGAACAGATGTCAGACTTAGAAATGGAAATACTTGTAGAATCTGGCGGTGTGTTTCAACGAATGACTTTCAATCGACCGCCCTTCTTTATACAACCAATGGATATGGACAGGATGCGTTCCGCACGATTCTTTGTCGTTAGAAGTGATGCTGACGGCAATATCAGGGATGTAAATACAGATCAAATTTTTTCGATAGATATCGAGACCGCTAAAGACTATGCCTTAACCGTCTTTGAGACAGGCAAAGAATCAGGGAGAATTAAAGGTTATAAATTCGCCGTAAAACAAATTGGACCAGATCGACTGACTTTCTTTATGGACATATCAAGACAGAATGAGAGTTTCTATCTGGTCTTGTTTGTCTCAAGTGCAATTGCGGTACTTTGCTGGTTGATAGTTCTCGTATTTGTTATTTTCCTTTCTGGTAAAGTCATTCGACCGATTCTTGCTGGTATGGAGAAACAAAAACAGTTCATTACTAATGCCGGACATGAGATGAAAACGCCGCTGGCAATCATTCAGTCCAACAACGACACGATGGCGCTCATCCATGGTGAGAACAAATACAATGCACATATCCGCGCACAGACAAAGCGGTTGAATGTGCTGATGTCAAATCTGCTGACCCTTGCCAGGTTGGACGAGGAAATCCGTTTGCCAACGGATCCGATAAACATCAGCGAGGTTATTAATGAACTCTTGCCTCCATATCAGGATGCTGCCCTGACTCGCAATCTTCGGTTTCAAGTGCTGATTGAGCCAAATATTACATTGCTGATCAATAAAGATAGCCTGCGACAGATGCTGACAATTCTTCTGGATAACGCATTAAGGTACACACCCGACAATGGAAGTGTCCATCTGACGCTGAAAAGACAGGGCAGACATGTTCAAATAATTCAAGAGAATACCTGCGATCCATTTCATGAGGCGGATATTGAGAGATTGTTTGAACGTTTTTATCGGGGAGA
>JAAZNU010000185.1 GCA_012798135.1 Veillonellaceae bacterium
AGCCCTTGCTTGAGATATAGAGAAGCACGGCCAGCGAGACCCCGGCGAATGCGCTTCTTCCTCCGCCGAAGATCAGCAGGCCTGCGCACGCGAGTGAGAGAAGGAGAAACCTCCACCTTGCGGTGGTCACCCAACCGGTGTATGCAGCCAGGAAGCCGTACCCTCCCGCCTGATCCAACCCTCCCACTCTATTCGTCTGCAGGAGCACCGAGGAAATCCCACCCTCGTACAGCATATAGCGGAGATTGCGCTCGAAGAAGGGGACTTCTCCGATCACACCGAGGTAGTTGGCAACCCTGACAATTCCTATTGCCAGGCTTGTGTATGCCAGTGCGGAAATCAGACTGCGGGGCTCGGTCAGCCCTGATATCAGGGCCTGAGTGATCACGGCGAAACCGCAGAAGCAGGCGAATGCGTAGTAATAGTATTTCAGACCATAACTCGTACCCAGGCCTCCCAGAAGCGTTCTGGTGCCAGCAGGGTTTCTCGCATAGCTGAACAGCAGCCCGAGCCCCAGGAAGACCATTCCCAGGATGGCATACCTGTGAATCCTTGAAATGGCGGGGCGCTTTACGGGCCAGCGCCTCGAGACGATCAACTCGATGAGAAGAAGCGGGGCGAGTATGTCGAAAAGGGTGACGCGTATTCCTCCCAGCACAGGTCCCCCGGGTCCCACGGGGAAGAAGGCCCCCAGGAACATCATGGTGACCCTCAAACTGCGGGGGAACGCCAGGAATACCAGGGGAGCTATGATGTTGAGCGCTCCCGACCCCATCTCCAAGATCAGCAGTCCGGCAACGCATCCCGCTGCAAGTGCAAGGATCAGGTGTCGATTCACGCGAATATCACGCTCGGCCCGAAGACAGGCCTGATATCGCGAGGAGATCCCATCCCTTTCCTGGCCTTTCTCGTCGGTTGCCGTTCATGCACCTGGTTCAGCTTTCGAATATAGTCTTGATGAACCCGGCCATAATATAATATCTGATACGAAGGAGCCCTGCAGAAGAATGCCGTCCAGACTCGGATTCCGGGCACTGAGTTTCCTACTTGCAGCAGCGCTTTTGCTGCCGAGCTACCTCATTTTCTGGAACAGCCTCTGGGGCGATGCCGCGATCTACTTCAACTACTTCCTGCGGTTCTTCGACCTGCCTTTCTCCTTCCAGCCCGGCACGGTGAGTTTCGGAGCCTCCTCACCGCTCCATGTGATGGTCATGGCACCGGTGTTCCATGTCTTCCACCATGGAGGGCTCTGGCTGGATGCCGTCAGGGCTTTCGGCCTGGTCCTGCTTTCTGCTGCTGTGGTTCTCCTCGGTTCGGTCACCGGGAGAGGTTACCAGGGCTCGTCTCGATCGCCATCCTGATTGGACTGGACAGGCCGTTGATCTACAGCTCTGCGCAGGGATTCGAAACACCCCTGGCCTTCCTCTACGTATCCATCCTCGTGTATCTCAACTGTAAGGGGCTCAGTGGCCGGGCTGTCGGGGCAGCTGGCACCGCCTACATCGTGAGATATGTCCAGCCGGCCGTTCCAGTACTTGTTCTGCGGGCAGGGGAAGTCATCTGGCGAATCGGGATGTGGTCGGGCAGAGCCGCACAGCGTTTTGTCCAGGGCCTTCAGAGATTCAGGAGGTCAGCCGGTTATGCCCTGCTGGCTCCACTAATCCTGCTGGCTGTTCCCTGGCATGTTCGTGATTCGGTGCTGGCGAGGCACTTCGAATTCGATCTCGAAGTCCTTCTCCTGGAGGATCTCGCAAGCGCGATGGAAGCATTGCCTGCGGAACCTGACGAGGCGATCCTCATGTATGAGATTCAGGGGCAGTTCTCGCTTTCCCTGCCCCGCATAAGCATGGACGGAATCGTCGGGGGGAGGCGATCGACTTCCTGAACAGAAGGCAGGACTTCCGCGAGATGATCGAAGAGAATGGCATCGGCTACATAGTCACGATGAACGCGATGAACTATCGCAGTGTATATGAGGGCACTCCTCTGAGCGAGCTGTACGAGTTCGACCTCGAGAGCGGGATAGGCGAGCAGGTGACTATCGACGGCGTCCGTTTCAAGAAACTGACCAGCAATCCCTGGTTTGCTGACAGAAGGCTGTTCTCGGTTGTCGCACGTGAGGGGTTGAATTCCGGTGACAGCATCCGGGGCGTCGGATCCGAGGGTGGAGTGTGGTCCGGGCTCTCACCGATGTGGAACTCCGTTTACTCTGTCGAGATTCCTGGCGGAGAGGTTTGATGAGAATGGGCATGGCCTGCAGTTCTTCAGGAACCTCTTCTCACTCTTCACCTGATACATCACCATATGATGCTCGTTCCTGATCGGCTTCCCAGCATCAAGACAGGGACTTCCTGTGACGGCGATAGATAAGGCGAGAGCGGCATCGCCGCTGATCCTGAAGAAGGCCTATCGTCGGGTGGTTTCCGTGATAGCTCCCTTCGAGCGCAGGATAGATCATGGAGTTTACAGAGACACCAGGAGGCTGCTCGAGCAGACCAGATACTGGAGCGCGGACCGTCTCCACGACTACCAGGAGAAAGAGCTCGACAGACTCCTGGCACATTGTTGCAAGCAGATACCTTACTATCGAAAGCTCTTCGGAGACCTGGAGATAGGATCTTTCCACTCCGATCCGTTCATGGCCCTCTCGAAGCTTCCCCTCATGGACAAGGTAACCGTCAGGCAGCATTTCGACGAGCTCGTTGCCCGTAACATCCCTGCAAGGCTGCGTCATTATGAGACAACCGGAGGAACTACGGACAAGCCTCTAGCCTTCTTTTCCGAGAAGGGCTTCTCGGGACCCAGGGAACTGGCGTTCTGGCATGACTCGATCTGCAGAACTGGATACAGGGTCGGAGAGACCGTCGCGGTGCTCAGGAACAACACCCTTCCAGCAGGGATGATCTCGCTCTACAATCCGATGCGATGCCAGTTGATCCTCGACCCCTTCAAGCTCAGGCCCGACAATGTGCACCTGTACATCGAAGCCCTGGTGAAGCATGGGATTCGATATCTTCATGCATACCCGTCCTGTGTATCCACTCTCATCAGATTCTGTGCCCAGCGCGGATTGGAAATCTGCAGTACATTGACCGCGATCTTCGCAGGGTCGGAGAACGTCTATCCCGGCCAGCGCGAGGAGGCAGAGAAGCGTTTCGGGGGGCGATACTTCAGCTGGTATGGTCATAGCGAGAAACTCATACATGCCTCGGAGTGTGAGTATTCCACCTCATACCACGCGTTTCCCGAGTACGGGATAGTCGAGCTGATTGACTCCGATGGCAGATCGATCTCGGAACCAGGCCGCAGAGGAGAGATCGTTGGCACTGGCTTCAACAACAGGGTGATGCCCCTTCTAAGGTACCGTACGGGGGATTATGCGGAGTGGGCCCCCTCTTCAGCCTGCGCCTGCGGAAGAAATCACCCGATGCTGGTCAATGTGCACGGCAGATGGCTCCAGGAACTGGTTTATGGCAGGAGCGGCTCCAGGATCTCGATTACGAGCATCAACACGCATTCCGGCCTGTTCGACAGGGTAAGGAACATGCAGTTTGTGCAACACGAAAAGGGGAAGCTGACGCTAAACCTGATCAGGGGCGAGGGCTTCTCCGATCAGGATGGCGTCATGATAAGGTCTGAGTTGAACAGGATATTGCAGGATGAGATGGAGATCGAGCTCGATTACGTGGACTCGATAGAGACAACTCTTCGAGGCAAGCACAGGTTCCTGATACAGAACTGCACAGATGATGAGCCAGTCTAGCCTGGGTGGATCAGCAGGAGATCACAGGTCCTGTTACACACGGACTTCGGTTGCTGTTGCGGGCCGTATCGGAATCACATATCCGGCAGATCCTCCGTTCCATCCTTCGGAATCCTACCCGGAATATCCCTTCCAGGCCGACGATCTCTCACAGATTCCGAATCACGCATACGCGGTTGTCAGAGAGTGCCTGAGACTGCTGGGGCTGGACAGAGAGAGGTTCGGGCAGGAGTCATGGAATCCCCTCGGTGAGATCATAAAAGCAGGAGATCATGTCCTCATCAAGCCGAATGCCGTACTGGACATCCATCTGTCGGGAGACGACCTCTTCTCTGTCGTCACACACGCCTCGGTCATCCGGGCTGTTATCGATTACGTTCTGATAGCTCTCGGAGGCAGAGGCAAGGTATCGATCGCCGATGCTCCTCAGTTCAATGCCGATTTCGAGAACTACATAAAGGCAACAGGGCTGCAGAAAGTCGTCGATTTCTTCAGGATGCGGGATATGCCCGGAGTAGAGATCCTCGATCTGCGGCGTTGGTCTGCCAGGCTGGACGAATCGCTGGGGATCTATACCCAGAGGTCTCGTTCAGACCTTGCCGGAGATCCCCTGGGCTATTCGGAGATAGACCTGGGACCTCTCAGCATGCTGACCGATCTGCCCGGCCTCGACCGGCTCTATGGGGCGGATTTCGACTACACGATGACGAGGAAAAACCACAACGGATTGCATCACATGTATCTTATCGCCAACAGCGTTCTGGACGCCGACGTCATCGTGAGCATCCCCAAGCTCAAGACTCACAGGAAGACGGGAGCCAGCCTCAATATCAAGGGTCTGGTCGGGACGAACGGTGACAAGAACTACCTGGCTCACTACCGGGTAGGCCCACCATCCTCCGGCGGTGACGAATACCCCGATGGCAAGGAAGCCCTGCGTCACATCTCACTCCAGTACCAGCGTTTCTCGTCGAAGTGGCTGCTCACGCATAACAGACGCTTCCTTGAACATTCCTTCGTCCTGCTCGAAAAGATCAGAGCGTTCGCAGCCAGGTTCTCTCGGAGGATAGGAGTTCTTGCACCTCGCAAATCGGGCGTTTCAGACATCGCATACGGCAACTGGAGCGGCAACGACACAGCCTGGAGAATGGCTGTGGATCTCCTGAGAATAGTCATGTACTCCGACCGGGCCGGGATAGTCTGCAGTGAACCGCAGAGACGATTTTTCTGCCTTCTGGATGGAATCACGGCCGGAGAGGGCGAAGGACCGCTAGCACCGACCCCCAGACTATTCGGCAGAGTGATCGCAGGAACGAACCCGGTTGCGGTAGACGTGACTGGTGCTTCGGTCATGGGCATTGAGCCTCGGACTCTCCGCATACTGCGTTGTTTCCAGGATGGCCGGGCGGATTGGGCTCTATGCCGGGATTTCGACGCGATTGCTGTCAGCCTTCCGGGAATGGACACTCCGTGCAAACCAGGCGGAATAAGGCTTGGTGATCTACCCTTCAGGATGCCCAGTGGATGGTGAGGCCGGCCCACCTCTGAGAATCCTCGATGTAAGCACCATGAAAACAGAATTCATCGCAAGGTTGGTTCCCACCAATATCCATGCGGCAGAGATGATCCCGTAGCGGGGAGTCAGCAGGAGCTGAAGCAGTGTGTTGCCCAGCATCATGATCAGCCCGGAAAAAGCGAGTGCCTTGAAGCGACCTTCCGCGAACAGGACCGCGGCGAACGGAGCGAGGGCGGTACTAAAGGCAGCTCCGAGAAGCAGAATCCTCAGAACCGGTGCAGAGTCTGCATAACGCCCTCCGGCGATCAGATCCGTGATGACTCCAGCAAAGGGTATCGCTGCTATGAACACCAGCGCAACGACTGATACGAGTTTGACGACGGTGATGAGCTTCCTTCTGAGAAGCTCCCTGGTTCGACACGCAGAGAACTCGGGCAGCAGTACCGTCTTCACGTAGTTCATCACCATGAGGGCGAGAAGGTAGATCTTCGATGCGAATGCGTAGGCCCCCAGCTCGGCAAGGGGTCTCGCGCCGGTGAGAACGAGGAGATGGACCTGGGCGGCGATCCAGAGGAACAGCGAGTATGACAACAGCCAGCCCTGGCCCGGATCGAATCGAGCCGAGCTTCGTTCTATCACCCGACCTCGTCCGGCGAGCACTCCGGAGGCTGACAGAGCATATCCGGAAACGAGACAAGGTATCGACACATAGAAAAGTGCAATTGCTGAAATGCTGGATCCGCGCAGAACTATCGTCAGCATGACTACTGCGATCAAGAAGGCCGCGGAGTTGATGATGTTGAACAGGGCATCCTTGTGGAAGCTCTTCGCCGCCTGGTAAACCGCCGATCGGCCGGCGACTGCTGTGTACCCGATCATGCCGATCGATGAGATCCTTACGAATGGCTCCAGTTCCGGTTTCCCGAAAACAAGGCTTGCAATGGGACCTGCAGCAGCCAGGAGCAGCAGCCCGACTCCGCCTGCATACAACAACTCGAGTTTGAGTATCCTTGCAGACACTCCGAGGGCCTGTTCCTTCTCGACGGCTTTTGCAGATCTTTGTATCAGAAGCCAGTTGAGCCAGGTCACGATCACGCCGGCGAAGAAACCGTTAAGCGTGTCTATTACGGAGAACAACCCGAACTCGTACGGATCGTAGTTCTGTACGATGAGCCAGATCGAGAAGAAGGAGATCAGTTTCGTAAGGCTCGAGCCCGTGAAAACCGTCAGTATCTTCCGCAGCAGTCCATCGCTGCCGGTTTCGCACACAAAGCGCTTGGAATCAGCTGACATCAGAGTATCGAATCACTTCTTCGATGGTTCGTTCTCATTCCCCTGCTCCATCTTGGCGCGAGATTGAGGGATACATGGAGCGCCTTCGGTAAACGGGCGTATGCGGGACTTACAACCTCTTCGAAAGAGTTGAGCTAAGTCCGCTGTGACCAGGGCAGCAGTAGTCGAAAAGAGCCACATGAAGGGTAGCCCATATCTGGGATTGCTGGCAAGTGGTCCTGCTGATAGAGCCGTGAACACAAACCAGCAGGATCCCAGGGCCAACAGGCTGCCATACCGGCGCCTCATTCCTCCAGCGATCGCTGCGAACAGGAACAGAATGCCGATTCCAGCCGAAATCGCGAACACTATTGCTTTAAGAAGCTTGAACAACCGTTGGTTATTCTGAAAAACAGGTACATCAGCGAAATACTGAACACCCGGCTTGAAGAATGAAGGCCAGCTGACAATGTGTGGTATGATCACCCGCCAGGGGCTTCTCCTGAATGACTCGACAGCCATGGACATCAAGACACTGTCGCGTCTTTCGAAATCCGGTGTACCGTCAGGCCTCAGATAGACTGTTTCGAGACTGTCCTTGAACTCATGGGGTGGTGTCGTCATCACCCCGCCCAGTACTGCAATCCTTGCCGGAAGCTCGAAACCATCCTGGAGAGTATATCTGTCATAGCCAAACAACAAGGAGTTCCGAAGCAGCCACAGCGACGGAACAGAATGCTGTGCGATAACAAGAACAAGCACGAGAGCCAATCTGGCTTTTATGCTCTTCCGACCGACCATCAGCATGTATGCAGAAACAGGCAGAAATCCATACAGCAATATCGGCTTTACTAGGGCGCCGATACCCAGGACGAACCCGCTCAAGCCTGTCAGATAGACACTTCCAGTAAAGGATCGCTTCATTGTGCCAAGAACCGCGAACCAGGTTCCGAGACAGCAGAACATCAGAAACAGAGTGTCAGGGAGAAGAAGAAATGTATGAATGGATATGACCGGGGTGCAGAGAACACATAGCATCACCCACATCCTGTTGCAATCCGGTTTATGGATGATAGCGATCTGAGCTGCAACAATGGCAATCACGAGATGCATCAACTGCTGTAAAAGGATAGAGGCCAGTATCTCATCGCTGAAGATCGATTCGAGAAGTATGAGAAATACTGGATAGCCGGGCATCCTGAATAGAAGGGTCGGTGAATTCGATGATTCAATGCATTCCGCAGTTTCCAGATAACCAAGTCCGTCAGAAGTCATCACCACCGTCTGCCATGAATGCGTATCCAACTCGAGCACGGCTGCTAGAAACACCCTCGAGAGCATGATCAGCAGAACTGCTGTGGTGGTGCATTGTATGTGTTTCACGATATGACTAAGTCTCTTGTTTCCTGCGCAGGTGTTTCCCGAGTAGTGCCATTGAAGAGAACAAGACGCAGAACGTGGTTGCGACCAGGCTCCAATAGAAGGGAAGGGAGTATCTTGGTCCCGCAAGAGGACCGGTAACAACACCTGTGATGAAAACAACGAGTGAATTGAACAGGATGAGATCAAAGGCGACAGGCCTGAAGAACAATACTGCAATCGAAAACAGGAAGCCGATCAGCAACAAGTATTGCAGTAATTGACTGGAGTTGATGAAGACGAACTTGACGATTCCGGGAAGCGGGAAATTTCCCCTGTTGCCGACGGGATTGTCAAGGAATTCGGGCCACGATGTGAAGTGTCCGACTATGATGCTCCATGGAGACTCCCGGAAGGCCTCGACAGCTGCCTCACGATAGAGTCGATCTCTTTCAATGGGATCCATATCTGGACAGAATCGCCCTCCACCAAGCCCCGCCCATCCCCGAGGAATCCTCGTACAAGATAAATCCTGAAGCAGAATTGGCTCTTCGCAAGCTATGGCATCGACACTATCTATGTATTGAAGCCAGAATGTTTCCTGTGTTTCCCTGCCGGAGAGTACGAGAAATCGCCCTGCGATTTCGAAACTTTCCTGTGATGTCAGGCTTATGGTCCCGAATTTGATGAAGTTATGGGCTCTCCATGCCAGGGCGGGCATCATGGCAGAAGCGACAACTATCAATGAGACTAGAAGCTTGATCCTTTTCGAGATCGATGGTTTCAGCACCGTCATGACCACCGGTGCAATGAAGAGAAACGCTACTGAAGGTTTTACAAGTGTGGCAAGACCAAGCAGGACACCAGTAACGATTGGAGCCCTGTATCCGATTGGAAAATTTCTTGCAGAATACCCGCTCAACCAGAAGGCTCCTGCAACAGAGACGAGGAAGGCGAGCAGCGTATCGGGGAGGATCGACAAGGACTGTACAAATCCCAGGGGGCTGAGGGCATATACAACAGCAGCTACAAGCGCTACCCATTTCCTGCAAAACAGAGAGACGGTGTATGCGCACGAGATGGCTGTAAGACCGACGAGCAGTTGCTGAAGTAGAACGGTTAGCAGCCATCTCGGAGAAAGCAGGTTCTGTGTGAGGAGAATGAATAATGGATAAACCGGAGTCCTGAATGAAACAGAATCGATGTGTCCATCTGAAAAATCATCAGCCATATAGACGTAATCCCTGGAGTCAGGCAACATGATCCAGGAAATCCACTGATCCATATTCGAGGGAGACAGGAAACATATGATGAGTATACTTTTAATAATTGTTACTGACAGGATAATTATAATGAGCAGTTTGTTTATTCGAACCATCTCGGTTATACATTCCAGACCCTTTCTTACAACAGACTCATTCATTAAAGCATTCGCTTCCCAGCAGAGGACTTGAATGCTGAGGAATGCATGAAACCTAGCGTAGCTAATATGAACGCACTCCAATATATTGTTATTCCATATCTTATGAATTTCAAGGGTCTGACCAGCCCCCAATCACAGGTCCACACTCTGAGTTAGTACCGGAGCCGGTTCCGCATGGTATGATGCGTTCCTCCATCTCACCGGGGCAAGATCGTTTATTGCTTCGGGCGCTGGAGGGCGATAACCAAGCGAACTGTGCGGCCTGAAGCGGTTGTACTCCTGCCGCCACCTCGGCCTCACGAAGCTTCGTGATGATCTGCTCCGCCGTGTATTGCTTCCGAGCCATCTTCCACCCCCGTCTGGTCTTCACTAACATTGCACCTGGACCTGTTTTCGGGGGGCAGGTCAACCGCGAAGGGAACAACGCCAAACTGCATAACTGGTTTTACAAGAATCCCTATCGATAGAAGCAATCCGAGGATTGAGTTCATCGATATTACCCATGCTGCACCCTGATTGTCTTTCAACCTCATGAAGACCAGGAATGTCAAGGACATGACAAGGAATGACATGATGTCGTGGATCACTTTAAATGAAAAGCATACATACGGGAAGAATAATATCACGAAACCGTAAGAAGCAGATGCAAGATTCCGTGACTTCAAGCCGAGAGCTTTATAAATCAGGATTCCTGCCGTGAAGGCCATCACCTGGTTTGCGAGCAGTATGCCCATGAATGGCAAATCCTTGATTTTTGTCAGGTTCATCAGGATCGAATACGCTGGCAGACGGAATGAGGCACTGTCCTGCCTGCCATCCGACAGGTACTCTGCAAGAGAGATATACTGGTGTGAATCAGCTTCCATCGTCCAATTCGAGTCCCCACCCCAGGTGTTGTCGAAGCCGACAACACTAAGAACAACCACTCTAGCTGAAATAGAGACTAATGTTAGCGTTAAGATCACGAATCTGTTGTAAGACTTGTCGGAGTGTTCATCCCTAGAAATGAGAAGCTTGTGCATCAGAAGTAGGACTCTGTTCTTTGCTGTTTCAATCTCAAGCAAAGCGCTCTGGCCTCTATCACGCAGTGGTCCATGTTCATGTACTCGAACCTGCCGAGTCTGCCGTGTGTGATTATCCCGGGTATCGAAGAAACCTCTTCGAGCGCCTTCGACACTTCCTCCCTGTATCCCAGGGTCCTGAGCGGATAGGTGTTCTCCCAGTCTATCACGTGTGACGAGATCAGATTACCAGGCTTCACCAGACCGTACTGCTCCAGGCCTTTGACCGCCCATTCCGTTAATCGGTCGTGCGAGGCCATCGAGATGTCATCCCTGCCGGTCGTTGTGAACTCTACGCAGAGCGATGTCTTCCCCTCCGGCGCCATCAGCGGGCTCATGTTCCTGGGCTCGGATATCCTGTTGAACCTGGTACGGTCATCGGAGAAGTATACCCACGGGGTCTTCCCGAAAACGCTCTCTCTGTCGAGCATGAGCAGTACGAAGCGGGTAGAGACATACTCAAGCCCCGGCATGGGGAGGCCCAGCATCCTGCAGAGGTCCGTGAGCGCGAGGCTGCTGAAACAGATGTCAGCCTCGAGCTCCAGCTCTCCCGATCGGACTATGAAACCCCTTCCGTTCCTGTCGAGTCCTTCTACACTCGATGAGAGGTGGGAATGGAACCGTGCATCGGCAAGACATGGCTCCAGGAGCGAATCTATGATGGTACCGCTTCCGAAGTCGGGATAGACGCATCTCGAGTTCAGGAATGGATCCTCTTCGGTGTCCATCGTCTTCGGCTTGATCCCCAAGACGGTCCTCTTGAAGAGGTCCCAAAGGGTGAAGACCCCTATCCTCTGGCGCCCGAAGTCGGCGGAGATGAATCTGCCAGGAACACCCCACGTCTTCTCGGTGAACGGGCCGAAGAATATCCGATACAGCTTCCTGCCGAATCTGTTGATGATGAAATCCTCGAAGCTGTCGTCCTTCCATTCCGTGAACAGAGACTCGATGCGGCTCCAGAGGAAGCTTCCCGCGCACGAGGCTGAAGTTAGCAGGCTGACGCTCTTGAGGATGTCCAGCCCTTTCATAGGGTACGGGACGAAATGGCCCCGGAAAACCACCAGGGGCTGGTACGTCCTTGCCCTGTATTCTTCTCCCAAAAGGGCTTCCATGTAACCATTGAACCACTGATCTATCGAATGGATGTTGTGCGGCCCTAGATCGAACCTGAAGCCGTCCAGCTCGATGGTCTGGCACACTCCACCCATTGTCGGGCGCTTCTCGAAGAGGTGGACCTCCAAGGACGGATCGTCGGACATCGCAAGCAGGAAGTGTGCGACTCCGATGCCTGAAATGCCCCCGCCCAGTATCGCGACCTTCATTCCAAACCCTTCAGCAACCGCTTCCTGACTGCATTGAAATCCCCGAAAGCCTTGCGCCAGTCATTCGAGATGAGATAACGAAGCCCCAGCAGGAGACCGATAATGGTCTGCGGAATGAACTGGAGAAGATGTATGGCAACAGGAGCGGCCGCGTACGAGGCGAGGCTGAAACCCATAAGAGCCAGGCTGCCAGCAACGGCGGCATGGTAAGTCCCCACGAAACCCGGAGCTGAAGGCACGAGCACGGACAGGTATACGAAAACGATTGTCGATACAACGCCGAGAGGAGTCACAGATGGAAGAAACGCCCTCAAGCCGCACCACGAGGCAGCCAGTGCATGAATCCAGATGAGAACGGTTGCCGCCAGAACGAAGGGAGCCTTTCCATCCCTCAGCATCGTCCCGAAATGGCCTGTCAGCTTGTGGAAGAGAGATACCAAACCCTTCGAGGGTGCAGGGCGGTTCTTCAGCCTTTTCTCGGCCGAAAGAAGAGTGATTACGGCAAGGGGCAGCGCTACCAGCAACCCCAGGCCGTAGATCAGTCCTCTTCCTGAGACGACAGCGGCAGCATACACCAGAACTAGTACGCCCAGCATGGAGAGATCCAGCGCCGATTCGGCAAGGATCGAAGCGGCGGATCTGCTGTAGGGTACTCCCGCCCTGTCCCTGACGAACTGGGATCTGACGGCGTCACCCATTCTCATCGGAAGCAGATTGTTGCCCGCCTTCGATATATACAATCCCTTGATGGAGAGTGAGAAAGGTCTTGCCCCCGAGAGCAGCGCCCAACGTACTCCCCTCAGAACCGGTTCGATTGCTGAGAGCAGCACGTATGCGAATACCCACGGCGGACTGCCCGACCCCAGCCCCGTGAGCAGGTCGTCGAGAGCGACCTTCCTGTACATAACGAGGATTATCACAATCGAGACCAACAAGGGGAGAATAGTCCCGAGCAGTCTCAAACTACTTTTCACGCCAATGTTCCACCCTGGAAGGAGTGACTCCGATCACTGCATCGACTCCCTACAGACAGCTTGGGTTGTACCGTCGATACTAACGCGGTTCCGGCAGTGCTGGCAAAGTGGCCGATCGCATCCCCCGTTGATGATGATTAGGGGTGACGGAATGCGATTTTACCAGGGAGGCCGACATCATCAGGATACTTGGACCGGGCAATGCGGCGGAATGGCGTGCGGCGTGGACCAGGCTTCCCGCAGAGCAGAGGGATGTCTTCGCGAGATGGGAATACTACGACGCCTTCTCCCTTCTCGAACCGTCGGCAATACCCGAATGTGCGGTTTTCGACGGAGATGACGGCATCATTCTCTATCCCTACTTCAGACGGCCTCTATCGAGCATCGACTGGTTGAAAGCTCCTGAAGGGGCATTCGATCTCTCCTCTGCCTATGGTTATGGTGGGTTCTATGGCTCGACGGCCGACCGTCACCTGCTGGATGTCTTCCACGGACAGTTCTCCGCCCACTGCAGAGCCACCGGAGTCGTAGCCGATCTCATCAGAGTCAATCCCATCGTTCTCGACACAGGGACGATCTGCCCCCCCTATTCGTCCAGGGAGGGCAACTTCCAGGTCGTCGTGGACCTGCAGAGATCCGACGCAGAGATCTGGGCCTCTTACAAGCACAACAATCGCAAGAACGTGAACAAAGCTCTCCGGAGCGGCGTCGAGATTGTGCGGGAGGAGGGCGCAGGCAGGTTTTTTCCGGAGTTCCTGAGCATCTACGACTCCACGATGGTTCGCCGTGGAGCTCACGGCTTCAGGTTTTCACCGAAGTTCTTCGAGAGGCTGCTCGAAGGGCTCGGAGACAAAGCCCAGCTGTTCTACGCGCTGATCTCCGGCAGGGTGGTTTCAGCCGAGCTGGCTATTCTGTCCGAGACATCAATGTACTCGTTCCTGGGAGGAACTGACGAGGCATACTTCGAATTCAGACCGGCCAATCTTCTCAAGCACGAGATGATCAGATGGGCCAGGGACGAAGGCCTGTCGAAGTTCCTGCTAGGAGGGGGTCCACGTGGAGAGGACGGGGTCTTCGAGTTCAAGCGTTCCTTCGCACCGGATGGTGTCATTCGATTCGATGTCGCGTGGCGTGTGCACGACCATGTGCTCTATGGAATCCTCGTCGACAGGTGCAGGGCTCACCCGCCTCAGTCTGAAGCATCCGCTGAGCGATATCCCTTGAGATGGCGATACGGGGGCTGATCAGATCTGCTTCTGTTCAGGATGGCTTTCCCAGAACGAATACGAGACCCATGCTCAGAGGCCAGTTCCAACCGAAGAGCTTAAGCCCCGTCCAGGCGACGGCTCCATTCAAGTGTTGCATCGTTCCAAGGAGCCCGGCTTCTTTGCCCGAAGGCGAGGCATATACTTTCTCGAGCTTTAGCCCGGCTGATTGTGCAGCCCGTTCGATTCCGACAGGAGTTGGCAGGCATGCATGCCAAGGAGGTTCGAGAAGTCCGAACAGCGATGGGAGGATCGGCTCGTGGTGCCCTCGAAACACCCTGGCGAAGCGGCCGAATAACCTCGCGTAATGCGCTACAGGGCATTGAATGATCACTTTCCCTCCCGGGGTCAGCAATCTGTAGTACCTCGCCAGTTCCGCCACTGGATCGGGCAGGTGTTCGAACACAGCCATCGAGGCTATCACCCTGACAGATCCGGGGCCCAGACCTGCTTCACCAGCGGTCGTCTGCCTGACAGGAAGCCCTCTTTCAAGGCAGTAGCCGGCCATATGCTCGGAGGGCTCGAACCCGATAGCATTCATCCCGCCTAGTATCAACTCCTCAAGCATGAAGCCCCATCCGCAACCGATCTCCAGGACGCGGTCTTCATTCGAGGATACTGAAGACCTGATCAGGCGCAGGACGAATTTAGTGACAGGCTTCCTCTGTCTGGCCTGACAGATAGGGTCCTCGGGATAGTGGCCGGCAGCACTGTATTCCAGCCTGTAGAGTTCGTTCAATTCCTGTTCGGAAGGCCTTGGGCACAACTGGACGCTTCTACACGAATCACAGATGCAGTAAGTGAATGCCTTGCGCCGCCCGAGGATCGAGAGGCCGCCATTGCAGAGGGCACAAAAGAATACAGCCCCCTCTCGCCGGCTCGCTCAATCATCCCGGATACCGGCCTCAAGCGAGAATAGATTATTCTCGCGAGGCTTCAAGTATCTCGCGGGTACGCCAACGAATATGCCTCCAGGCTCCAAACTCCTTAAGACAAGCGAGGAGGCCCCAACTGCAGTCCCCTCGCCGACAGTCACTCCAGGCATCACGACGCAGCAGGTTCCCACTATAGCATGCCTGCATATCCTGATCGGCCCCGAGATGATATTCCTTGTTTCGTCAGGAACGCAGGGATTAGTCAGGAACAAGCCCGAGTAGTCATCGGTACCTCCGTAAACGGTTACTCGGGCTGCAAGGGTGGCGAAGTCCTCCATGGTGAATCCGGATGTCGCCTCGATGAAGGACATCGCACCGATGTAACACCTCGAGCCGATCCTTATAAATCCGTCCTTGCATGCGGACAGCACGCAGTAATCGTCGATCCGGACATGGCTCCCTACGGAAATCCTCTCGGGATGATACAGCGACGCTTTTCTGCTGATCCGTACATCGTGCCCGAAGCTCTCCAGCCCCAGCTCGGCAAGCTCTTCCTCCGAGAAGAAGGAGCCGGCTAATGCGCCTCCCGGCGCCGTCACGGCCATGCGGCGGCCTTCTCTACGACCGGAGCCATGGCCTTCATGTCCTCGGTCGTGTACCTGTGATCCACGGGCAGGGCTAGCACCGTCCTCCCCAGATCCTCGAACTGCTCCGGCAGGTCCGGCCAGTAATGGGGCACGAACACCCCGGCGTCGGTCAGCCTGCGCCTCACCTGGGGAAAGCGCTCGGCCTCCACCGGCAGGGGGAAGCACAGGGGCACTCCCCTGCATGCAGGCACCTTTTCGGGGAAGCAGCTCATGAGAGTCTCGTAGTTGGCCTTTCTCGACGCAGCGGCTGCGCCGTGGTCGAACGACTTGAAAAGCGTCTGGGCCAGCTCCGACATCCGGATCGGCCCGGCGGGCATGTCCCGCTCGATCCTGCGGAAGACGTCCAGAGACTCCCCTGTCGGATATTCGCCCCTCACGGCATGGCAGGCGATCCTCTCTCCGAAGATTCCCTCTTCGGCCTTGATCAGCGGGACCGGCGGTTCGCGCAGACGGCTTCCCTGGCCTACGACCAGGAAGCCGCCGTCGGGCACCCCGAGGAACTTCCGGGGTGAGTAAACGGCCGCGAAGCGGGCGGGGCACGGCGCATAGAGAGCCTGCGCGAAGTCGAGCAGTACCCTGCAACCCGAGAGGTCCATCATCTCTTCGAGCAGTTCGATCTCGGGGTCGAAAACGCCGAAGTAGCTGTTCACGATCACCAGCGTGCCCTGCTTCGCGGTGTAGGACAGCCCCTGGTAGTCGATCCTGAATCCGGGGGCGACCTTGTAGGTGCGCCACTTCGCCCCTGAAGCCTCTACGGCCTTGAACAGAACGGGGCAGGTGTAGGCCGGCATCAGAACATCTGCTATGCCGCTCGAGCGGATCAGTTCGCCGACGGCGCTTCGGGCGTTGTAGAAGGGCTTCGCGGACTCCAGATGCTTGAGCGCAGCCTGGTCGGGGTCGGGCCTCGCCGGAAAGTCCAGCGGGAAGAAGCCGCCTATGGGCTTCGACGGATTCACTTCAGCCATTTCGCCCCCTCTCCAGCATCTTCCTTATCTCTGCGGCACTCTCATGGGCCTTCGATACAACCGTGGCTATGAACCTGGCCACAGTACCGTCCACGGCCTCTCCGGTGGGCAGCACGAGCACCCGCTCCGAAAGGCTTTCCGTCACGGGGAGCTTCCTTCCCTTGTTCGGGAACCGCCCGCTGTACGGGAGCATCCTGTGGCAGCCCGGGTGGAAGTAGCGCCTCGCCAGGACGTTCTCGGCCTCGAGCACCGTGAGGAGCTCGTCTCTCGAGAGTCCGAAGACCCTCTCTTCCACCATCAACACTACATACTGCCAGTTGGACTTCGTGAGAGAGGGGCCGGGAGGGATCATCGAGATGCCGGGAATGTCCCTGACGGCCTCGGAGTAGGCCTCGAAGTTGGCCTGGTTGACCCTGCGGATGTCCTCCATCCGCTCTAGCATCGCGAGGCCCATGGCGGCGCATATCTCAGTCATCTTGCCGTTGGTGCCAATGTAGTCAACCCTGTCCTTCTCCCGCCCCGCGAAACCGAAGTTCATCATGAGGCGGATGCGCTCGGCCAGCTCGTCGTCGTTCGTAGCCACGGCTCCGCCCTCGAATGAACTGAAGAACTTCGTCGCATGGAAGCTGAGGATGGAAGCCCTCCCCAGATTGCAGATGCACTCGCCGCCGACCTCGTTCCCAAAGGCGTGGGCCGCGTCGTAGATGACCTGCAGGCCGTGCCTGCGGGCGATGGATTCAAGCGCCTCGTGATCGCAGGGGTTGCCGTAGGTATGCACTCCCACGATCCCTGATGTCCGTTCGGTTATCAGCGTCTCGGCATGGGACGGATCTATCGTGCAGTCGTCCGGCTTCATGTCGCAGAACACGGGTGTGATCTCCTGCCACTGCAGGGCGTGGGCTGTGGCGATGAAGGTGAACGAGGGCACGATCACCTCGCCTTCGAGGCCGACGGCACGGTAGGCTAGTTCCAGCGCGATAGTGCCGTTGCACATCGGTATGCAGTGGCGGACGCCGAGCTTCTCCTGGAGCCGCGCCTGGAACAGCTTCACGAGGGGGCCGCTGTTGGTGAACCAGCGGTTCTCGAACATCCAGTCCACGAAACCGTCGAAAGTCTTCCTGTCGGGCAGGTTGGGCCGCCCGACGTGCAGAGGCTCGTCGAATAGCGGCTTCCCTGTGAAGATCGCCAGTTTCCTGCCCAGACGCACTCCTCCCGGCTTCCGCATTATCGCAAAATGCCGCCCCGTCAAGTAGGGTCGGAGTTAACTTCGTTAACTTCGCCTGCAATCCGTTGCAAAACCTGTCATTGCACCCGTGTTCCTGCAGCGTGCCATTGCCCCGTTTCCAGGCGACGCCCGGGTTTTCAGGGATGAAACCAGCGGATGCTCGAGCGGAGGCCCGGTCGGCCTCCGCGATCGACGCTTCCCATGATGAATCTCGGAAATCTTCCGCTACATCTCACCCTTCAGGAGCTTCTCCGCAGTTTCAGCGTCGATCTCCCCTGCCCGCAGCCTCTTGAGAACCCTTAGGGGATCGGGCGGCTCTGGCGCCTGCCCGAGCTGCTGGAACAGCACCTCCACCCTGGCCCGGACCGTGGGATAGGAGACCTTCATCTCCCGCTGGACATCCTTCAGGTTTCCCCTGGCCTTCAGAAAGAGATCGAAAACCCGTCTGTTCTCCGCATTGAGGCGGCACACCGGGCAGAGTTCATACTCGCCGGTGATCTCGGAGCCGCAGGAGGGACACGCCAGCTTCACCACCACAAGCTCTCCGCCGCAGGACGGGCACCTGGGGGGAACGCCGACAGGCATTCACTTTCCCCCGAGCTCGATGTCGCCGCCCATGGACTTGAGCCTGATTTCGGACGCAGGCTCCTTCTCCGGGCCGACCACAGCCTCGGCCTTCACACCGGGACTGCTCTTCGTGTGGACCACCTTCCCGAGGGAATCGGGGATCTCGATGGAGCCCCCCATCGTCGAAGCCGATATCCTGGCCGGAACGGACTTCGGTATGGCGACCTCGATATCCCCCCCCATCGAGGAGCCGGCACCGCGGCCCTGCCAGCCTTCCGGTACGTCGATCCTTATGTCGCCGCCCATCGTGGTGACCGAGAAATCGGTTTTCAGCCCCGACGCCTCGATGTCCCCGCCCATAGTCTTGGCATCGAGCCTGCATCCGAGGTTCTCGATAGTTATGTCTCCGCCTTTCGTAAGTGCGGTGAGGTTCGAGACCGTGGCTGGGACATCGACCTCCAGATCGTCCTCGGGCCAGCTTAGGATGTACCGGTCACCCATTCTGTACACCTTCACACCTCCGGCACCCGTTCCGCCATATCGGCAAACCGGGCCTTCGATGCCCCTGACGATCACATTCCCTCCCCTGGAACGCCTGAAACCCTTGTTCCGCACCAGCAGGCCGGAGCCCGCCTCGATTTCGAAGGACATGCCGGCGGTGGTCAGCTCCTGGGCTCCCTCCTCGTCCTCCTTCACCACGATCACGTTCTGAACGCCCTCCATGGCTTCGTGCACGGCCTCGTGGACCATGGGGCCGATGCCCGCAAGGGCCTGGCCCACGCCTGTGAACGCATCGGGACGTATGAAGTGATGAAAGGTCCTCGGTCTGCTGCGATCTGCCTCGGCGCGCCTCCTCTCGCCCTCATCGAGAGCCTTCAGTAGCTTTTCCGCATCATCCACCGTGATGATCTTCTCGGCGAGCATTCTGAGTATTTCTTTCCTTTCCTCGTTCATCAGGATCCTCCTTTGTTATCTGAACATGAAAAAATATCAGCTAGATTTTCTATATTGTCAAGTATGATTTTACATATATCCATGGAGCACGAGGTACTGCTGTTCTGCAGGTATTTAGATGGATCGGTTTCAGATGGGTCAGGGCTCTGGATAAACTTCCATGTCGGGGGTGAACACGACGACCTTGTTCCTGCCCTGTTTCTTCGCTTCGTACAGGGCCTTGTCGGCTCTGCGGAAGATCGTGTCGAGGTCGCTTCCCGGGGATGATCCCGGGTGGTAGACGCCGAAGCTGGAGGTTATTCTGACGGAATTCCTCCGGTCGAGCCGGAACTCGTTCTCTGCAATCCGCATCCTGGTCATTTCTGCCCGTGCGTTCACCGTACCCGGATCGTCCTCGAACACTGCCGCCAGGAACTCCTCGCCTCCTATCCTTGCGATCAGGTCCGATCCGTGGAATCCTCCCGACAGGATGCCTGCGAAATCCTTCAGGACGCTGTCACCGGCCTTGTGCCCCCACGTGTCGTTGATTTCCTTGAAACGGTCGATGTCGGTGATGATCAGGCTGTACCGTCCCCGTTGGTCAGGGGTGAGATCTCCGAGATCGTCGAAGATCGCCCGCCTGTTGAGCAGGCCTGTCAGCGGGTCGGTCCTCGATGCCAGCATGAGCGACCTGTTGGATGTCTCCAGCTTCTGCTGGAGCTCGAGGATCCTCATCCCGGTGCGAACCCTCACATAGAGCTCGTCCGGTGAAGACAGCGGCTTTGTGATATAGTCGTCGGCCCCCCTCGATATCCCCTCGATAACCTCTGCCTTCTCCGTCTTCGAGGTAAGAAGGATGAAGTAGATGTAGGGCTTGTTCTCCCCGTCTCTCGTCCGCTCGATTACCTCGACCCCCTCGAGCCCGGGCATGAGCCAATCCATCACCGCGAGCCTGGGGGGATCCGATACGGATAGACGGGCGAACGCCTCGTCCCCGTCGCACGCCTGAACGAT
>JAAZNU010000088.1 GCA_012798135.1 Veillonellaceae bacterium
ATCCGCAGGCGTGGGATCGGTATAGCTATACGTACAACAATCCGGTCAGGTATACCGATCCGAGCGGGCACAAGGCATGCGAGTGGGACGAAAACGGGAATTGCGTTCGCGATCCAGATTGGGAACCAGGGTTGGATACTGCGATAGTTGCTCAATCGATTCCAATGCCGAAATCCGCTGTGGCTCCAGTCGCACAGAATCCAATTCTAGATACATATAATGCTGTAAATTGGAACCTTCAAGCGCCAGGGGAAATCGATATCTACACAACACCATTTTTTCAGCCATTTGGTGGTCTCAGAGTGTATGTGACTGGTGAAACAACTGTAGATCACAACTCTACGATTACGCTAGGAACAGGATCCACTCAGATTGGACCACTTGAAGTGAGCCCAACAAGTATCAGCTATCAAATGGGCGAATCGAGTTTGGATAAAGCGGGATCATATATTACAGGCACGAGTGTCGATTTACCAGTAGATCCTTGGGCGATCAAAGTGGAGAATGACATCACAGTGAGAAAGGGTATCTCTTCAGTGACATTAACTTTTGGGGTGGAATTTTTAGCCAGACCAGATAACCTAACACCACCTACGTTATTTGCTGGATTACCCTTTTTTGGATATGGTTTGTGGCACAATTTAACGATGATGGGCTCTATTGGAGGCAATAATACATGCATGATACCTGGTTTATGCTAATAAGAATCGAAAAGCTGATTGCAGCAAAGGAAAATGAGAATGGAAAATGCTAAAAGGGAAATCGAGTACTTTACCAGGAAGGTAGAAGAATTCCCGGATGACGCTGTTGCGCATAGCAGGTTAGCAAAAGCTGCTTGGTATCAAGGTGAGGTAGAGCTTGCGCAGAAACATGCGTCAATTGCAATGAGTATTTCACCTTCTCTTCCAGAACCCTATTGGATTCTGGCAGCAGTGATGATTTTCAAAAAGCAAAACAAAGAAATCTCCTTTGCTCTGGCAGAAAAAGGTTATCAATTGGATCCCGATTCAGTTGAGGCAAAGGTTGTTTTTGCCAATACATGCCTAGGCGCAAATACCGAGCAAGGGATTGCTATGTTGGAACAGGCGGTTCAACAAGAACCGGAAAACTGGTGGGCACAGATCAATTTATATTATGCATATAAAACCGCGAATTACGAAGAAAAAGCCTCGGCACTAATTCGAAGAATACTAAAAATCCACCTTACCCCGTTTACGATAAACTTACTTCTTCAAGATTTCTATGCAACAAAGAAGGGAAGGATCATCAATATATTTTTGAGTATTTTATATGGTATTAGTATAATTTTAGCAATTGTTTTTCAAATCCCATGGTTAATGCTATTCCCAATTGTATGGCATTCTCAATTAATCTTGGTTGGTTATCTCCAAATTCGAGGAAAAAACAAACAGGGTTGGAAAGCATTATCAATTGGGATACTTATAGAATCCATATATTTCGCAATTGGTTGGTGGATTTTTACTTCAAGTAGGTAGATACTGTCTTGAAAGTCAAGGGGTAAAAGAAGGTGGCAGCAGGGAATCGGGGTCGGAGTATGAGGGAACTGTGATGCGCGCGGGGAGCACCAGCTACACCTATGATGCCGAGAATCGCATGACCGCGGTCAGCGGGGCGACCGCGGCCACGTTTGTGTATGATGGCGACGGTCGCGATCTTTGCACCCCCTCGCGGTTTTTGCACTCCGGTGCA
>JAAZNU010000209.1 GCA_012798135.1 Veillonellaceae bacterium
CGGCCACCGTCGTCGCCGGGTGGTTATGCGGCGGCCTACTTCCCATGGCTGGTGGTGAACGACCCAGTCTCTGGTCGCCGCATCACCGCGCCGCCGTCTGGTCATCTGGCCGGGGTATGGGCGCGCACCGACGCCACCCGGGGTGTCCACAAGGCGCCCGCGAATACCCCGATCGCAGGCGCGTTGGGCCTGTCCAGGCCGGTGTCGAAGAGCGAGCAGGAGCTGCTGAACCCAGCCGGCATCAACTGCATCCGGTTCTTCCCCGGTGAGGGGATCCTGGTCTGGGGTGCCCGAACGCTGGCCCCCGAGGCCAGCGAGTTCCGCTACATCAACGTTCGTCGGCTCACCAACATGATCAAGGAGACCTTGCTGAAGAACACCCGGTGGGCGGTCTTCGAGCCGAACCACCACCCGCTGTGGGCTGCGCTGCGCCGCGATGTCACGGCCTTCCTGACCAATGTCTGGCGAGACGGTGCGCTGGTGGGGCAGACGCCGCAGGAGGCATTCTTCGTCAAGTGCGACGCTGAGACCAACCCGCCGGAGGTCCGTGATGCGGGCAGGGTGGTCATCTTGATCGGCCTCGCCCCCGTCAAGCCCGCAGAGTTCGTGGTCTTCCAGCTCAGCCAGTCAGCCGACCTTGCCGCCGTCGCGTCGATGGGAGGAGTCAGATGAGCGCCCAAGCAACACCCGGGATCCCGCAGGACCCGTATCGCGCCTACAACTTCAAGTTCGAGTTCCAGGGCGCCGTGCAAGCTCATTTCGTGAAGATCGAAGGCCTCGGCGTCAAGCTGGAACGCATCCTTTACCGAGCCGGCGGCGAGCACGCCCAGGTGCGCGCCATCCCCGGCCGCGTGGAGTACACGCCAGTGACCCTGCGTTACGGGCTCACGGACTCGACAACCATGGTCAAGTGGCTGTTCGAGGCCGCCGAGGGCAGCGTTCGTCGCGAGAATGTCTCAATCGCGATGCTGGACGACTCAGGCAGCTACGAGGTACGGCGTTGGAACCTGATCGGCTCGTGGCCCTGCGAACTGGTGACGGCAGCGCTTGATGCCGGGGGGAACGAACTGGCCATCGAATCCCTGACCCTTGCCTATGACAGGTTGGAGCTCGACGATGCCTCGGCGACGCCCACCAGTGCTCCCGCAACACCGTTTGCGTAGCAGGCTGGCAGGCTGGCTGCGCTGGGTCGCCGAAGCGCTTGAGCCGGCCCCGCCTGGGCTAGACCTGACCGGAGCTCCGGAGTTTTGGGCGGAGCGCGTCCGAGCGGCGAACCGGCAGGCCCGCGCCCACAGGCGTGCGCCGTGGGTGCTGGCGTGGCGCCGGGGCACCCGGCCCGTGCGGGACAACTCCCAGTTCGGTGGGCATGGCGACACATCGCAGACACGGCACGGCACCCAGTCGGCCAGCCAGCAGACGACGGCTGTGCCCGGCAGGGAGGCTCAGCCGGCCCAGCACCGGCGATCAATGCCAGGAATTGCGGTACCCCCAGGCGACGAACGGGACACTGACCGCCGCTCCGAGGCCGGTCGAAGGCGCCATCTCGGCGTGCCGCTTGTGCGGCCGCGTTCTACCGCCCGACCTGGGCCCACGGGTGACGAGCGTCGCAACGCGGCACCCGTCACCACCCGGGCAGCCCGCCCACCCGACGAAAGCCAGACTCGGAACGCCACACCACTGCTGCGGCCGCAACCAGCCGCCAGGCCGGGGCCACCTGGTGACGAGCGTCTGCGAGAACCGACATCGCATCAGCTCGCGCACTTGCCTGCGCCCGCGGTGCTGCCAGGCACACTATGGCCGGAACTTCCGGTGCGGCCTGCAGTCGTGCCGTCACGACCGGACTCGACGCTGGCTCTGCTCAGGTACCAACGATTGGCGGCGGAACAGGCGGCGACCTGAGATGGAGCGCGTAGCCTTCCTGATCGAGTCCACCGGCGAGCAGATCTACTGCCTGCTGAACCCGGAGACCCTGGTGGTCACCCGCAGCGCCGGCGTCGAGTCGCGGCAATCCTCGGGTGGCCGCCTGACCGGATCCGGTCTGGCCGATGACCCGCTGCTGTTCACCGGTGGCGGCCGCACCGAACTGAAGCTCGACCTGCTCTTCGACGTCGACCTGCTACCCGGCCATTTAGCGGCCTCAGACGTCCGGCAGCTCACCCGCCGGATCTGGGCGCTAGCGGAAAACTCGACCGAGGTCAAACGACAACGTCGGCCACCATCAGTACGGTTGCTGTGGGGTCAGGCCTGGTCGGTCCCAGGCATCGTCACCGAGGTGGCGGAACGCTTCGATCGCTTCGCCACCGACGGCTCGCCGCTGCGCTCCTGGTTGCGACTGACCTTGGTGCGCGTCGGCGCGGCCGCCGACGCCGAGGGCGGCGAG
>JAAZNU010000026.1 GCA_012798135.1 Veillonellaceae bacterium
ATCGTAGTGGCGTTTTGGTTCTTATACAGGCTGGACGATCGCCTCGGGGCTTTTGAGAAGACGGCGGTGGCGATCTGCCAGCGGCTGGAGGACCAGGCGAAACGCTGCAACGAGTGCCGGGACTGGCGGGCGCGAAACGGCCAGGACCGGTAAGTAGAAGTAGGGAGGTTGGGGATCATGGCAGGAGCCATTTTCTGCGGCCAACCTCCCTCGTTTTCTTCCAGTCATGGCGTTGGGGATGCGAACGCTGCGACGCTTCGCTTAACCTCCGCTTATCGCATGCCCCAACACCTTTTCCCAATAGATCACTCCCAATCAAATCACGAAAGAAGGAATCAACATGCTATTGACGGAACTCACGAAAATCATCCGGGTACTGCTGGCGGCCTACCAGCCGATCGCCTCGCAGGACGCGCTGACGCAGCGGCGGATTGGCCAGATCGGCGAAGTGATCGGCGCGGTGGAAGACGTGGCCGAGGACGAGGAACAGGACTCTCCCATCGCCGCGAAACGCGTCGAGGAAGCTCATGACATCATCCACCGGGTAGCGGCGATCCTGGCGATGGAGCCGGACGGTGGCGACGGTGGCGGTGACGAACCGCTGGTGGAGGTCGTCTGGGACGGCACGCTCGAGGGCGAGAGCATAGAGCTGCAGGACGACGAAGAGGAATAAGGAACGATCTGAACGGAACGAAAAAGGAAGCCGAGCAGGCTTCCTTTTTTTGCGCCCTCTAAATCCGCTGACAGGGTTTTGTCACCAGCGCGGTACAATCAAAATATAATTTGGGAATAAGGCAGGAAACTGGAAACACAGGAGGAAGATAATCAATGTTGTTTGAAGTTCGGAAGAAATTATTAATGCCGCAAACGAAAAGGACCAACTTGATCGGGACGTATTAATCGCCAGCATAAAACCAGCATAGACAGAGAGAATTGCCATGACAGCTCCATTTCTATTGATACATGCAAGACTTGATCAATATAGGCGCCAGTTTGCATGCCAACAGCATGATTTGACCTTCACGACTATGATAAAATCAAAATTTCGCATTCCAAAAGGAGAAAACAATGGAGATTATTACAATAAACTGGACTGGTCCTTATAAAATGGATAATATCTGCTATTATGAACGAACTTACCAAGGCGGCATTTATGCAATTTCGCGGATTTGGGGGAGTAATGAATCACTATTATACCTAGGACGCACAGAAAGAAATTTTGCTACCCGTATTAATGAGCATCAAAAGCAATGGCTTAGCGAGGTAAGCGGGCAGATTAAGTTGCGATTTGGAATACTCCAGTATAGTGAAGGGAAAAAAGCATCTAGTTCTAAACTAAACGATGCAGAAGCAATGCTGATTAATTGGCATAAACCCACTTATAATATTATGTGTAAGAATTATTATTATGGTAGGGACAAGTTAGTACTGATTAATATGGGACGAAAGGGACAACTGGCAGATAGGATAAGTACTGATGATTTTGTTTGGTATAAATAATTGATTATTTGATGCCGTGATTTCTTAAGACCACTAACCACAGGAAAATTGGACTTATTTGTCTCGAAAACTCAACCATATAAACATACATGATCGTATTCAAAGGGGTGACACAATGACGACAGCCAAATCCCCCGAATATCTTCAGGGACTGGTGAAAGAACTATGCAAGTTGCCGCAGGAAACTGAGTGGGTGGAGTTCAAAGAAAATAACGGCGATCCAGAAGAAATAGGTGAGTATTTGTCAGCATTGGCCAACTCAGCGGTTTTGGCGGATAAAGCGTTTGCCTATTTAGTTTGGGGCGTGCGGGATAACTGTCAGGATATTGTGGGAACAACGTTCGATCCAACCAGAACCAAGATTGGTGGAGAGGAATTGGAAAACTGGTTGCTTCGTCTCCTCAGCCCCAAGATTGATTTTCGTTTCTTCGACTTGCTTATAGATGGTAAACACCTCGTGATTCTGGAAATCGGCCGTGCCTTTCGGCATCCGGTTCAATTCAAGAATCAGGAATTCATTCGCGTGGGCTCCTACAAAAAGCGATTGAAGGAATTTCCGGAAATAGAGAGAAATTTGTGGCGAGCTTTTGAATGGACCCCGTTTGAAGAAATGGCTGCAACTGAAAATTTGAGCGGCGATCAGGTACTGAAGTTGTTGGATTATCCGGCTTATTTTGATTTGATGAAATTGCCGTTACCAGCCAATCGCGATCAGCTTTTAATTGCGCTCCAGACAGAACATCTCATTCGGCGAATGGATTCGGGGAAATGGTGTGTCACGAATCTGGGAGCAATTCTGTTTGCGAAACGACTGGAAGATTTTCATTCACTACAGAGAAAAGCGGTTCGGGTGATTCAATATAAAGGAAATAGCCGGATTGAAACGATGAGAGAACAGGAAGGCGGTAAAGGCTACGCCTGCGGGTTTGAAGGGTTGATTGGATATATCAATGCTTTGTTGCCGGCCAATGAAGTGATCAAGCAGGCGCTACGGGCAACGGTACCGATGTATCCGGAAATTGCCATTCGCGAGTTGGTAGCGAATGCATTGATTCACCAAGATTTTTTTGTTACTGGCGCCGGACCGTTGATTGAATTGTTCGCTGAACGGATGGAAATTACCAGCCCTGGCACTTTACTGGTCAGCGTTGAGCGAATGTTAGATAACCCTCCTAAATCGCGCAACGAAGCTCTGGCTTCTTTCATGAGACGGGCCGGTTTTTGTGAGGAGCGGGGCAGTGGAATTGACAAGGTAGTTTTCTATACTGAAGCCTATCAACTTCCTGCACCGGACTTTGAAGTGGTAAATGGGTCAATGCGGGCGACCATGTTTGCGCATCGGCCATTAACTCGAATGACGCGGGATGATCGAACGAGGGCATGCTACCAGCATGCCTGTCTCCGCTACGTACAAAGGGATTTTATGACGAATACCACTTTGCGGGAGCGGTTCGGCATCGAACCGAGAAATAGCGCCACCGCCTCCCGGATCATAAAAGAAGCGGTTGAGGGCGGAATGATTAAAGCCTATGATGAAGGGGCCTCGCGCAAGATGATGCAATATGTGCCGTTTTGGGCATGAGTTCCGGTTAGGGTTTATTTGATGGGTATTTGATGGAACCGCAAAATTAACGACCGATCGACAATTAAAACAATGAGATAATGGCGGTATAATAGGATTCTCGCTGAACATGGTTTATTTGATGGGTATTTGATGGAACGGTGAAATGCTTTCGCAAAGCTGGGAAGATTGGCCAAGAATTCGCAAAATACTTGTCGTGGAGGTGACTGATTATCATGATGAGTGAGAAAACAAAATATCGGTCGCCGATGGCGATTCCGCCGGGAGAATCCCTAGCCTAATGCCGGACAAGGTGATGATGGATTTGAACTGTCGAAAATTTGTCGACGGTTCAAGCGGTATCTTTTTTTGAGCTGGTAAGGTCTTTTTGAGCGTGGACTCGGTGGCGGACTGAAGTGCCTCAGCGCACACCGAATACCTCTTGCGCCGGTTATTTGACCCGCGTCCAGACGCGGGGCTGCCCGCCTTTAGTGAGCAGGGCGGCTTCGGATTTGACGGCCCAAATCCTCAATTACGACAGGATGCCGTCACCAATTCCCGGCAAAATAAAAAATGAACTCGGTGGCTGACTTGCTGGAAGGCATAATACAAATATTTTCCGGAACAAAAGTCAACTGTATTTCAAAGAAAATGCGTGACCACCGATTTTTCGGCAGGGAAAAGCAATCCGAAGACGAATACACATTCCATAAAGCAGAAAATCTGCCAAATGCTGAAAAGGATGGATGAAGTTGAAACGTATCGTATGGTTGATGCTGTTATTGCTGGTCGTGTCTATCTCAGGGATTTCGGCGCAGGGCCTGTCCTGGCCCGGAGAGTTTCAGGCATGGGGAATTCCCATATCTTCGCGTGGAACGGTGACGCTGGCCGATAACCGCAGCTCTTCCGGCGATATGCTGACCCAGGGGGTCGTGGCGGTGGTCAATATCACAGACTTTAGCAAGGCTGATTTTGACGCGTACTGCGGCGACCTCGTCCAGGCCGGGTTTGCGCTGAGCCAGGACTCGCTGCGGGATGCGATGATGGTGTACAACCGGGGCGGCGTCAAGGTCACTGCATCCTTCAGCCCGGAACTGACCACCGTCATTGCCAACAACCCCGCAGCCGCCAAGAAAGCTCCGGCGGGAAACGGCAATCTGGTCTGGCCGTCAAATGCCGGCCCGATCCCGGTGTTCTCCGGCGGAACCTTCAAGGAAACCGTCCACATGGGAGACGGCATGTATGCGATCACCTTTGTCGGCGTATCGGAAGGGGCGCTGAACGAGTATCGGGCCACGCTGCGCAGCGCCGGGTTTGCGAAGCAGGACGACTCGGATACCGAGGGGTATATGAAAGTGGCCGGCGGGACTGCCTACACGGTGGGACTGGTGCGTTCCGGCAGCTCACTGCAGATCATGACCTTTGTCGTGGCGATGTGAAACAGACGTTTGCCGAAAAAATGGACCGGGGCTACGAAAAAGCAGCCCCGGTCTTTTTTGTTTCTTGAAGCTCCCGACAGGACGCTGCCATCAACTAACGGTAAAATATAATTTTGGCAATAAGGCAGGAAACTGGAAATCAGTGGGGAAAAGACTAAATAGAAATAAGAGAAAATATTCTCGCGGTTGATTCAGTCGATTCCGTCGCCCAAAGCGGAGCCGTTCAACTTTAATTCTTTTTGTTTCGTACCGCCGCTTGTTGATTTAGGCAAAGGATTGATGGAACCGTCACCGGAAGCGCATAAGTTTATTATGCGTTTCGCAAGATGATGCTATTTGCGACAGTTGTTTGAGAAAGGGGCAACCGTAATGTTCTTAAGATATCAAACGCTTGGCACCCACCAACCGTTTCCGGGTGAATTGGGAATCGCTTGTGACCATTGCCTGCGAATGGTAGAAAACTGTTTTTTGATATGTTTGCTCCAACGCGTGCAGCTATCCAATCATCCAAATATCAATGCGTTGACAGCGCGACTTGGCCAACTTGACGAACAGTGTGAGCAGTACCCGCAGATTTACAATTCGGTTGAAAGCGTGATTGGCGGTCTTCCTGAACCGATACTGGCGCCAATGCTGGAAGCGCATTTATCGAGTTTGATGAACGAATTATCCACGAAATATGTTGACATTAGCAAATTGGTTACTGACAATCCGGTGAGTTTGGAAAAATTGTTTGGCGATGAATCGGAACCAGCCGCTGAAGAAGAAAATGATATACCGACCATTGAGCAAGTAAAAGCTAAGTACACCGTTAAGGATATTCCCTGGGAATCATTTAATCAGAGTGATTCTCACATTACGGAACAGCCACTATATAATCTTGCTCTTTCCGCTCGCGATGAATTGCTGATGACGGCAAAAGAAAATTTTTGGAGTAAAAATTTTTCAAAGTCATGGATGGAAAAATCTGAACAATACCTGCTGTTTGACACGATGATTCTGTTTGCCAAGAGTGTTTTAAACAAGGCCAGAATTGATGAAGTGTTGCTGGACTTGCTGAAAAACGTTGGCTATCAAACATTGGACCAGATGCGGCTGGGAAAAACAATGGATGAAATGGAACCGCTTTTGCGTGAGTTACGGGCAAATAGCGTGGTGCGTTTTGATAAGGAGATTCCGATAACGCGAGCAAATATTAACGACTTAGCCGAAGCGATTCAGACGGGGTGCGTAGAGTCTGTTTACGGGGCGGTAGAGCGGTTTATTGAGGAGAAAAAAGAACGAATCGTTGCGATTCTCCAAGAAGATGCAACACGACGTGATTTTACCGGCGAAATCTCGGCGATTCAGAGTGCTAGAACGTATAGGGATAATTACGTAAAAAGAATATTTTCATTAGTCTGCGCTCCATATTGTCAACAAATGGGGAGTTCACAGATCGAGCCCCTGCTTGTGGAGTTCTTGATAGAGGTTTTAAGCCGAAAAACGGGGAAATGGTGGTCGGCGCTTACAAACGTAACCGAAAACAGTCGGTGGATGTTGGCGATTCCTGTGAATCATCTTCGAATTGAGCAATCCATACACTTGGGAAATGTTTCGTTATATTTGACAGATGATTTTAAGCGCGAGATGGAAGAACGTTTTGGCGAGGATATTACGCAACCGAAATATTTTTCACTGCGTAGTATAGAAAATAAAGCAGTATGGGCGGTGGCAAGCGGGATTGCAGTATGCGGCCAGGACCCGGAACTGGCGGGAGATATCGCTAAAAGGGTAATCCGCGAAAAAATTTCTACCCTGATACAGGTGGCTGACCCACAGCCGATTTCCACAGTAAGATTGGGTGATGAAAACATTATTGCACGGCAACGGGATGATAGAAAATACGAAAACCCCAACTATCGCTGGGCGCTAGGCGAAGAATTTTTTGCAAAAAACGGGGTGGAATTGACTGGTCGGCGGAATCCGGAGTCGAACGAGTGGGGTAAATATTTACAGGCGATTGCGGCGAAAGAAACAGAACTGGCGAAACAGGTGCTGCGGGCGACGCCGTTTTTACTTCAGGCAAAAAACCATACAAATGCAGATAATAAATTTTTGGATTTGATGCGCTGCTTGCAAACCTTGACAGCAAAAAGCAGCGATGGCGGGAAAAAATCATTGTGGCCCATAAGAGCGGCGCTGCTTTTGGCCGGCCCCAATGTGGACGATGCCGGTTACACGTACTTAGCGGCACGCGAATGGTTGATTGGTGATTTCAAGCGTTATCTGGAAATTCAGCAACTATTGCAGTCGGGACAAAAAATTCACATAGATCGAATGAATGATCGATTGGAACGAATCGTTGAAAAAGCTTGGTTAACACTCTATGGCGCAATAGAGGAGCCCGAGGCGATGGATATTGATGATGTTGTTTTGTGGTGCTCGGTCGTATATCCGAACCCGGCTGCAATTCGGGGTGGAAAGTCATGAATACCGTTTTGAGAGGAAAGGATTGTGAATTAATTGATGTCGCTGGCAGCGTCATTGGATATGCGAAATGTACGGTTGAGAGCGCGGAAAGTGATTTGGGGTTAAGTAAGCCGAAAAGGGAGATCGTGCCTTCCCGAGCCGGCGCCATTGAGATACATGTGTTTGATGTGGTAAACGCTAGTGATGATTTTCCTGATCACACGAAGGCGATTCGAGCGCTTTCGCAAGAAAATGAAAAAATATTTTATGAATATGAGTTTTTCAACGTAGCTTCTACTTCAACTGCTTCTGGGCATTATGTGTTTAATGCTTCAGGGAGCAGTACAAAGCTTGTTCCGCGAGATCGCTTTAATGAAGTTGTTGGTCAAAACAGGGTTGTTGATTGGAGTAAAATAAAGTGTTTTGATTGTGCGCCAACACCTGCTGATGCATTTGAGGCGTTGTGCCGAGAAATTTTGCTTAAATCACCGTATTATTCGGATCGTGAGTTTATCGGAACAGGTGTGGATCGAGGCCGCGACGGCGAGTATTATTTTACTGAAAAACCATTTCCGAATAAAGAGAAAAAGGTAAAATGCATTTTGCAATGCAAGTATTCGAGTTCACCAACTACCGCAATTAAACAAGCAGAAATCCATGATGAATTAGTAAAAATTGAGCAACATACCCCAAGATATTATGTTTTGGCAACAAACAGAAAAATCACTTCAGATTTTCGTGATTGGTATTGTAGTGAAGGATTGAATAAGTTTCATTTTGAAAAAATATTGGTGAATCGAGAGGAGCTTGAGTATTTGATTCAAAGTGATTCGGCGCTTTGGTCAAAATACTTCGGCCGATAATATTGAATTCAAGTGTCGACATCTTTGCGCGCCAATCGCCAACGGTGAAAGGTTGAGGATCTGCTCAGGACATTTTATCGAAATGGTGGGCGGGATTACCTAACTTACGGGCCATGATCGCCGCCGGGAAGTTGTGGGAGGTTCTCCGGCAACGGCCGACAGTGGCGAAGGCGTTTCGGAATCGAAATGGAAAGAGTAAGTCTCGATTATTGAATCGAAATCAGGTGATGATATGGCCATCGAAGGCCAATTGTTCGATAAAAAATCGTTGCGCGCCGTCACGGGGCATACTGCCAATTGGGCTGAACTCGCCAAGGATTGCGTGGCGTTTGCTACCGCTTCGGGCGGTGTAATCTGGATCGGTGTAGAAGATAACCAGGAACTGCCGCCCCGCACGCAGAAAATTCCGGCGAACTTGCCGGATACTATCCGCAAGCGCATCGGTGAATGCACAGTGAATGTCACGGTGTTGCCGGAATTGGACGTTGCGTCAAATGGCGGTGAGTTTATTCGTCTGAACATTCCCCGTTCGGCGTCGGGAATGCCTTCGACATCCAAGGGCCAGTATTTTTTCCGCATTGCTGATGAGAGCAAACCGGTATTGGGCGATGAGGTGTTGCGCCTGGCCAGCGAGCGGGCGAATTTTCCGTGGGAAACGTTGACGGCGGGTGGCGTTTCGCAGGCCAGGATCGATACGGAAAAATGGCAAAAGTTGAAACAAGGATTGCTTGCATCAAATCGTGTCAATAAATCGGTGAAAGAAAAGACCGATGTCGAATTATGGAGTCACTACAATCTCGCTGCAGACGGATTTTTGACCAACTTGGGGATTTTGTTCGTCGGACGTCAGACAGATCGGGCCAAGCTGGGAACTGCGCCGGTCATCCAGTTTATCAAATACGATGAACGTGGCGAAAAAGTGAACAAGCTGGTGTGGGATGATTTTTCTCTGAACCCGGTGGAAATGGTTGAAGCGGTTTGGTGCCAAGTGCCGGACTGGCAGGAAAGTTATGAAATTCCCGATGGGCTGTATCGGCAAACTGTGCCGCATTATGATGAGGTTGTGATCAGAGAATTATTGATCAACGCTTTGGTACATCGACCCTATACCCAACGCGGCGATATTTTCATTTCGCTGTACCCGGATCGGCTGCAGATCAAAAATCCTGGGCGGTTACCTTTAGGGGTTACCCCGAAAAACATTTTGCATGAATCTATCCGCCGTAACGAGCACTTTGCAAAGTTGCTGCACGATTTGTCTCTCATGGAACGGGAAGGCAGCGGGTACGACAAAATCTACGAAGTGTTGTTGTCGCAAGGCAAGAAGTTGCCGGAGGTGTTGGAAGGACCGGATTCCGTGGAAGTTGTTGTGCGTCGCCGGATTTTCGATGTACGCATTATCGATTTTGTCGTCAAGGTTGATGCTGCATTCGAGCTGACGCAGCGCGAAAAAATAGGCTTGGGTCTGTTGGCGCAACAGGAGGCGTTGACCGCACTGGAGTTATGCAGACTGTTGGAGTTGAAGAACGCGGAAGCGCTGCACCCTTGGATAGATCGCCTGGTTAAGGCGGGAATTGTGGCTTCGCATGGCAGAACCAAAGGACAAAGTTACTTGATTAAACCGGAAATGGTCCGCAAGCTTAACTTTAAGGAACCCACAACACTCAAGGCGATTGAGCCGCATCGACTGAAAGAGCTAATCCTGGCGGACTTGCGCAAATACGAACTGGCGGGCATTGCCCAAATCCACTCCCGGATCGGGTCTGACATTCCGCGGCGTGATGTGGGGCGGATGTTAAAAAAACTGATAGAAGAAGGCATGGTTATCCAAGAAGGGGTTAAGAAGCATACCCGCTATCGGTTGCATGTAGGGACGCTATAAATCAAAAAGTAGCTAAAACGATACTTTTGGTAAATAGAAAGCGAATAAGAAAGCTGACCACGATTCTCTCCAGCTAGTAAAATCAAGGGTTTTGCTATTTACACAAATCCGGCGAATAATTTTAAAATGAAATTAGCCGTGTTAATAGAGATCCCTTGGGCTCGGAAACTATCAAGAGGAATAAGCACAAAACCCCAGTCAGTCTATCCATTGCAGGGTAACTGGCCGGGGTTTTGTTATAGTCTTATTCATGGCGGCGATTCGCAGGGTCTTCGCCGGTTGTGATTTATGATGGTATTGCGGGATGGCTGTAAAAATTTATTACTCTGGTCCGCTTGACCAACCATCGACCGCCGTCTTTTTTGGCAAAGCGGTGAATCCGCCATTCTTTGGAGTTGCACCATCGTACCACTGTATCAAGCGAGCAGCGATAGTACTCCGCAAACTCCTGGGCCGTCATCAAGTCATCCGGGTTTGTTTTCATGCTCATGTCTGTTCCTCCCTGTAGGGAAAAATTAGTAGTTCCTTTTTATTATACACCGATTTTAAAGGGAAGTAGCATGAATCACCGTTTTTCCTGCAGGGAAAATCGATGCAAAAAAATCGCCTGAACCGAAGTTCAGGCGAACAAAAACATTTCAACAAATCATCCCGCGTTTTTCATGGCAGTCATTTCCGCTTGGGTAAATAGTTCAGCCAAATTCAAAATGATAATTAAGCTATTGTTCACTTTGCCGATCGCTTTGATAAAGGCATTCGAGTGTGCGATTCCATTTGCTGTTTCGATTGCACTGTCATCCAGACGAATCACTTCCGTAACCGAGTCGACCAATAGTCCGACTTCATTGCCGGAAGCTTCCACAATCAACGCCTGCCGCGTTGAACTTTTGTTGTCCGCCATGGCGAATTTTTTTGCCAGGTCGATGATGGAGATAATTTTACCGCGAAGGTTTATAATTCCGCTCATATAGCCGAGCGCGTTGGGCAATTGAGTTGCGCCGTTATAGCGAATGATTTCCTTGACCTGCCCGATGGGTATGGCATATTTTTCTTGTGCTAACTGAAAGACGACGAATTGTTCCGAGGCCATGATAGTTCAACCCCCTTTCATCGAAATGGATTTATACCCGAAACTTGTTGACTGCATTCTGAAGATCCTGCGCCAGGGTCGCAAGCGCCCGACTGGACGAGGCAATTTCTTCGATCGACGCCGACTGCTCTTCCGTTGCCGCCGATACGTTCTGGACTTCTCCGTTGGCTTGTTTCGCCTGGTCGCCCATATTTTTCACCGCGGTAACAATTTGTTGGCTGCCGCTCGCCATCTGTTGCGTCGCCGCGGAAATTTCCCTCACCTGATCCGATACCTGCAGGATCAGCGCCGCAATTTCATTGAAGGCCTGTCCGGCGGCAGTAACTACCTCTGTTCCGACTTTCACCTCACGAGTCCCTTCACTCATGGCTACAACCGCCTTGTCCGTGTCGCCCTGAATTTCACCGATCAAGTTGGCGATCTGCTTGGCTGCATCCTGTGACTGCTCCGCAAGCTTCCTTACTTCTTCCGCTACGACGGCAAAACCTCTGCCCTGTTCTCCGGCCCGAGCCGCTTCGATGGCGGCATTCAGTGCAAGCAGGTTGGTTTGCCCGGCAATCCCGGAGATCGTTGCGACAATCTGGCCGATTTCTTTGGACCGTTCTCCCAGCTTGGCAACGACTTGCGCGGAATTGTTGACGGTCCTTTCAATGCTGGACATTTGACTGACAGCCTTGTTTACGGATGCATCGCCTTCTTTTGCTTTCTCTGATGCCTGGGCCGAGTTTGTCGCCACTTGGTTAGTGCTGGCAGAGACCTGCTGGATTCCGGCCGACATCTGTTCCACTACGGCGGAAGTTTCTATGGCTGCTGTTACTGCCATTTCCGATCCATTCGCTACATTGCTGACGGATCCGGCAACTTGTGCAACTGCCTGAGCGGATTGCTCGGAACTGGCCGTCAGTTCTTCCGAAGAGGCCGCCACCTGCTCGGCGGATTCATTGACTTGTTTCAGTACCTTGCGGACATTGGTTCGCATGTCAACCATTGCATCCGCCAATTGCCCTATTTCGTCTTTTTGGTTTATGTGGCGAGGTTTATCGCGAAAATCTCCCTCAGCCAGTGAACGACATTCACCGACCATTGCGTGAAGCGGTTTGGTAATCGCCCGCGCAATCAGCCAGCCGCTAAAGCCAAGTACAATCGCCATGAAGATAAACAACCCGGCCATCAGCATCTCGGCTATTTTTTGGTCGGCTGTCGTATCGGCGTCCATTTTTTTTGAAAGCTCTTCATAATAGGTGGCTAAATTGCGAAGATTATCCGTATATTCCGTAACCATCGGGGTTACATCCTTTACATACAGCGCATAGGCTTCCGCATTTTTGTTTTGCATCGCCAGTTCAATCGCTTGTGTCCGGACAACACGGTATCGTTGTTGCGAATCTTTTAATTTCGCCAGCAGCTCCTTGGCTTTGGCATCCAAGGGCAACTTTTCAATGAATGTCATATTTTTATTATTTTTTTCAATGCGTTCGCCAATTGATTTTTTCAGTTCTTCATTCTTTTTTGCATCGGTAGTCAGCATCAGTTCCAGAATAAAGCCGTTTACAGCCCGCGCATTGGAGCGGTTATCGGTCAGTACGCTCACAGGCAACAGGCGCTCTGCATACATGAGATTCAAGCTGTCATTGGTTTTCTCAAGATAGTAGAAACCAATTCCCGCCATAGAGCCCATGGCGATAAATGCAGTCAGAATCAAAATTCCCAGTTTCTGGCCGGTTTTCAGGTTATTCAAAATGCTCACGAAACAGAACCTCCCAATATTTATTTCTACAATCATATCCAAAGCAAGTTGCATGCCAATAAACCAATAAAAACTCCCACAGATCGGCTAACGCCGCTAAAATAGCGGGTAAAATATTTTTTTCAGCACAATAGCGATTCTGTTTTTCGTGCTTTTGTTTATGATTCATTAAAAAAAACCGACCAGTTGGTCGACTGTTTGGTGCTATGCGACGATTTCGCCGTTTTCCATTTTCCCCCTGGTGGATTTGTTTCCGGGCAGCGTACGGTGAACCTGCCGGGGCAACGCTGGCGCGGGCAGGAAAATCCGGCCCCGGCGCGAATTCATACAGAAAATGGATCGGCCGCCGCGTGGGGGCCAGGAGAAAGAGGCGTTGCGATGCGAAAGATTCTGATCGGAATTATCCTACTGTGCGGTTTGTTTACCACACCGGCCCAGGCCGCGACCACCCTGGAGATCCTGCCGACCCACCGTCAGGATCGGTTCACCTGGAACAAGGCCGATCTGGGCGGCGTGCCCAACATCCTGTCCGAGCTGAAATGGGAGAATCTGCGGATCTATGCCATCAAGGGCGTCCTGCGCCATGACACGGGCCGCAAGACCTTTCTGGAGGCCACCGGCAGTTTCGGCTGGATTTATTCCGGCACCAACCAGGACTCCGACTATGACCAGGACGACCGGCAGGGCGAGTTCTCCCGCACTTACGCGGACGCCGGCGACGGCCGGGTGCTGGACGGTACGCTGGCTTTCGGCTGGAAGCTGCAGGATAACGCCAAACAGCAGACCACGCTGCTGGGCGGCTATGCCATCAATACACAGAGTATGACGATGCGGAATTTGTTCATCGTGATTCCGTCCTACATGTATGGACCATACCCCGGCGCCAACACCATGTACAAGGCGATGTGGAGCGGACCCTGGCTGGGGCTGGAACATTCGCAGGCGCTGGACAAGCGGACGAATCTGAAACTGCGTCTGGAGTACCATCTGCCGCATTATCGCGGCGAGGCCCACTGGAATCTGCGGACGGACCTGGCGCATCCGGTGACGAACAACCACTGGGCCGACGGCCAGGGCACGGTCGTTTCGCTGGGCCTGGACCACTCGCTGGGGAAAAACTGGAGTCTCGGCGCGGCGATCGACTACACCAGCTATACTACATCCCCGGGGACCGACCGGGTGAACTTCTACGACGGCACGAACGTCCAGATTCCTCTGAACAAGGTGACCTGGGATTCCTGGGCCTACCGCCTGACGGCGACGTATCGGTTCTGAGCGGCAGTTGCCAGGAGATTTTTTGACGTTGTTTCGCCGCCATTCGGCGGCGATTTTTTGTGTCAAGTCTGCGCACAAGTGCTTGTGAACAATGGACGGGCATAGTAAGATATATAATATGTAATTCAATTTGGGAACGGGAGTGAATGTTTCTATGAGTGTATGGCTGCAGGACTGCAGTTGGCGGGAGCTGGACGAGCAGCGCCAGGCCGCCAAAAACGTCGTAATCATCCCGGTGGGCAGCACGGAACAGCATGGCAACCATTTGCCGCTCGGCACGGATACCATGGTGGCGATGCTGCTGGCGGAGGACGCCGCCAAAGAGACCGGTGTGGTCGTCGCGCCGCCGCTGTGGTACGGCTGGAGCCCGCATCACATGGTGTTGCCGGGGACGATCACCATCCGGCCGGAAATTTTGGTGGAGTTGCTCTATGATGTCATCGAATCACTCCATGCGCACGAGTTTCGCAAGTTCATTGTGATCAACGGCCACCGGATCGTCAACATTTCCTGGATGCAGCTGGCCGCCGAACGGGCGCAGCGGCAACTGGGGGTCAAGGTGGTGTTGTTCGACCCCGCCTACATGTCGAAGGAACTGATTGCCAAGCTGGACTACGGCCCGGTGGGGCACTCCGAGGAGATCGAGACCTCGCAGATTCTCTACAAACGGCCGGAGCTGGTCCATATGGAAAAGGCTGTCGACAATCCGGTGGCGCCGCATGAATTGTACTCGGTCGATCCTTGCTTTACCGGCGATACGCTTTGCTATGTGCCGAGCACGGCTGCGGATCAGAAGAAGGCCGTGGAACTGGCCGGCGGCACGACGGGATCGCCTACGAGGTCCTGCCCGGAAAAAGGCAAAGTGTATCATGAGTATCTGGTCGCCAATCTGGTCAAAGTGATCCGGCAACTGCAGCAGTAGGCGCCGGCCCGGTAAGATAAAATGAAAGGTGGGTTCATGTTGTTCCAACGCAAACAAGTTACCGCCCTCTTGGTCATGCTCTGTATGCTCGTCGCCGGCGCTTTCGCGCTCAGCGGTTGCGGCGGCGGCACCAGCTCGCAAAAGGTTCTCAAGATCGGCGTGGTCGGCCCGGAATCGGGCGGTGCGGCGCAACTCGGCCAGGGCCAGCGCAAGGCTGTCCAGATGGCCGTCGACGAAATCAACGCCAAAAAACTGGCGGGCGACTGGAAACTGGAAGTGTTCTTCGAGGATGACGAAGGCAATCCCACCAAATCCGCCAGCGCCACCAACAAACTGATCCAGCAGTCGCAGGTGAATGTCCTGATCGGGGCGATTCACAGCTCGGCGACCCTGGCGGACATGGTCGTGACCGCGCGGGCGGGGCTGCCGCAATTGACGGCGGGTTCGACCGGCACTTCGATCACCGAGCAGGGTAACAAATGGATCTTCCGGACCGCCGTGAACGACGGCTTCCAGGCGAACGCCCTGATGAAGTATGCGAAAGACGTTCTGAAGATCAAGAAGGTGGCCACGTTCACCGCGGCCGACGATTATGGCCAGAGCGGCGCCAAACTGCTGGCGGCGGCGGCGCAGCGCGAAGGACTGCAGCTGGTGGCGACCCCGACCTACAACAACGGCGACAAGGATTTCAAGCCGCAGTTGCTGACGATCAAGGACGGCGGCGCGGAAGGCATTTTCATGTGGGGTTTGTACCAGGACGCCGCTTTGATCGGCAAACAGGCCCGGCAGCTGGACATGAAGGCCCAGCTGTTCGGCGCGTCGGGGATGGCGGCCCTGAAACTGATCGAGCTGGGCGGCGACGCCGTACAGGGCTTGATCCTCACCCAGACGTTCCTGCCGGATTCGCCGGATGCGAAAGTCAAAGAGTTTGTCACCAAGTACAAGGAAAAGTACAAGGAAAACCCGATTCCCCACGCCGCGCAGGCGTATGACACGGTATATATCCTCGCCGACGCGGTCAAACGCGCCAATGGCGTGAAAGCGGACGCGCTGCGGGATGCGATCGCCAAGACCGGCGGCCTGAAACTGGTGACGGGCAGTCCGAAATTCAACGACAAGGGCGACGACATCGGCAAGAACCTGCTCGTGACCGTCATCAAGGGCAACCAGTTCGAGCTGATCAAAACCGTCCCGACCAACTGACGCGACAAAACCGGTTTCCGGAGGGAGTTTGCCGGAAACCGGTTTTTTTACATGACGACGAGGGGAGCCCGCTATGCAATATTTTTTGAACGGATTGCCGCTGGGCGCCATTTATGCGCTGGTGGCCCTGAGTTATAGCCTGATTTACGCGTCGTCCGGCGTCCTGAACTGGTCGCAGGGCGACATGGTCATGTTGGGGGCCTATATCGGCTTCAGCCTGCTGCAGACGCTGCACTTCGGTTTCACGCCGGCGCTGCTGGTCGCCATGGCGGCGGTCGGCGTGGTCGGCGTGGTCGTTCAGTACTGCATCCTGCGGCCGTTGCGGGAACGGCAGGCTCCGCCGATCAACGTGGTGATCGCGACGCTGGGGGTGGCCATCATTTCCCGCAACATTGCGCTGGTCATCTGGGGACCCGACGCGCAGAACTTTCCCGCGCCGGTCAGCGTCGAGCCGATCCGGCTGGGCGTCCTGAGCGTGACGGCGATGGACCTGCTGATCGTCGTGGCCGGCATCGGCCTGATGCTGTTCCTGCATTTCTTTCTGCAGCGGACCCGCGAGGGCAAGGCGCTGCGGGCGGTGGCTCAGGATCGCTACGCGGCGATTCTGATGGGCGTCGACACCGGGCGCAGCGATGCCGTGGCGTTCGCCGCCAGCGCCGGCCTGGGCGCGGCCGCCGGGATTTTAGTGGCGCCGATTTTCTTCGTGACGTTCAACATGGGCGCGGGCCTCGGCCTGAAAGGGTTCGTGGCGGCGGTGATCGGCGGTCTGGGCAGCATTCCGGGCGCGATTGCCGGCGGCTTCTTCCTGGGGATTCTGGAAGCGGTGGCCGGTGGACAGATCAGTTCCGGTTACCGTGACGCCATCACCTTCGCGCTGCTGATTCTCGTGCTGTGGCTGAAGCCGTCGGGGCTGTTCATCCGCAAGGCACGGCAGAAGGTTTAGGAGGAGGCGGCGCATGAAACCAGCGTTTACGAAACAATCCTGGGCGCTGCTGGCCCTGTTCGCCGGCTTCGCCTTGATTCCCCTGATTGTCACCAACCGCTACTATCTGCACATGATCAATCTGGCCGGTATCTATACCTTGATCACCATCGGCCTCAACATCCTGGCCGGCTACACCGGGCAGGTCTCGATGGGGCAGGCGGGATATTTCGCCATCGGCACCTATGTCGCCTCTTTGCTGATGCTGAATCTGAAAGTTTCCTTCTGGCTGGCCCTGCTGGCCGCCGCCGTGGTCAGCGCCGTGTTCGGCGGCATTGTCGGCGTGCCGGCGATGAAGCTGTCCGGGCCGTATCTGGTGCTGGCGACCGTTGGCTTCGGCGAGATCATCCGGCTCGTCATTTTGAACTGGCAACCGGTCACCAAGGGCGCCGCCGGCCTCACCGGCATTCCGCTGCCGGAGCTGGGGAGCCTGCGGATCATGTCCGAACCGGAGTTTTTCTATCTGATCTTCGCCGTCGTACTGCTCGGCGCCTACGTGGCGCACCGGCTGACCCAGTCGAAGATCGGCCGGACCTTCTCGGCGATCCGCGAGGATGAGCTGGCCGCCGAGGCCATGGGTGTGCCGGTGAACCGCTATAAAATCTGGGCGTTCATCATCAGCGCCATTTACGCCGGCCTGGCCGGCGCGTTGTACGGGACTTTCTCCGGCGTGGCCAGCCCGGACAACTTCACGTTCGACGATTCGGTCGGCTTTTTGTGCATGTCGGTCATCGGCGGCAACCGGACCATCGCCGGCGCGGTCATCGGCGCGTTCATGCTGACCTTTCTGTCGGAAGCGTTGCGGGCATTGCAAGCGTTCCGGCTGGTCATTTACGGCGCCATTTTGATCTTCACGGTGATCTACATGCCGCAGGGACTGGCGGGAGTGTTCGGGCGCTGGTCGGCCAGATTATTCGGCGGCGGGAGGGAACGGCAATGACGGATTCGAACTTTCTGAGCATCGACGGCATTTCCAAGCGCTTCGGCGGCCTGCAGGCGCTCGACGATATCACGATCCACGTGGGCAAAGGCTCCATTCACGGCATCATCGGCCCCAACGGGGCGGGCAAGACAACCTTGTTCAACGTGATTACCGGCATGTTCGGCGCCGACCGGGGCGAAATCCGCCTGGACGGGGTGGCGCTGCCCTGGCAGAAGCCCCACAAACTGGTGCCGCTGGGGATCGCTCGCACCTTTCAGAACATCCGGCTATTCAAAAGCATGACCGTACTTGAAAATGTGCTGATAGGTCAGCATATCCACACCCCGACGCCGGTGCTGTCGATCATCCTGAACGGGCAGGCGGCGAAACGCGGCGAGGCGGCGGCCGAAGCGGCGGCGCGGGAGGCGCTGGCCTTTGTCGGCCTGGAGGCCAAAGCCGGTGAAATCGTGAAGAACCTGGCCTACGGCCAGCAGCGGCTGGTGGAGTTCGCCCGGGCGTTGGCGGCCCAGCCCAAGATCATTCTGCTGGATGAACCGGCAGCCGGCATGAACCCGACGGAGAAGGCGAACCTGCTGAAGATCATCACCCGCTTGAAAGAGCGGGGCTTTACCATCATTCTGATCGAACACGACATGAAACTGGTGATGAATATTTGCGATACCATCGCCGTGCTGGACCACGGCAAAAAAATCGTCGAAGGCCAGCCGGAGTATGTCCGGACGCATCCGGAAGTCATCCGGGCCTATTTGGGAGGAGGTGACCGCAGCCGTGCTGGAGCTTGAAAATATCTCGGCGGGATACGGAGCGACCGAAGTGCTGCACGGGTTGACGCTGGTCGCCGAAGAAGGAAAAATCACCACCTTGATCGGCGGCAACGGCGCGGGGAAAACAACCACCCTGAACTGCATCGTCGGCGTGGTGCGGACCACCGGCGGCCGGATCCGCTGGCGCGGCGAGGAGATTTCCAGCCTCGGCACGCCCGACATCGTCCGGCGGGGCATCGCCCTGATTCCCGAGGGGCGGCATGTCTTTCCGGGCATGACCGTCGGCGAGAATCTGGAAATGGGCGCCTACAGCCGCAAAGACAAGGCTGGCATCCGCCGCGACTATGAATGGGTGCTGCAGCTGTTCCCGAAACTGAATGTCCGCCTCAAACAACTGGCGGGAACGCTGTCGGGGGGCGAGCAGCAGATGCTGGCTGTCGGCCGGGCGTTGATGGCAAACCCGGAACTGGTGCTGATGGATGAACCGTCGATGGGTTTGGCGCCGATTGTAGTCGATGAAGTATTCAACGTGATCCGGCAGATTCAGCAAATGGGCAAGACGATCCTGCTCGTCGAGCAGAACGCGACGCTGGCGCTGGGTATCGCCCACTACGCCTATGTGATCGAGCTCGGTTCGATCGTGCTGGCGGGAACGGGCGAAAGCCTGTTGAAAAACCCGGAGGTCGAAAAAGCCTACCTGGGATTATAGACAAAACGGCGGCAGGGGGAATTCCCTTGCCGCCGTTTCGTATTTATTGGCCATAACGATCCGGACAATACGCCGGTCAAATTCCGAGCCATTTCCAGTAAGTCAGTGCGCAACCGGCATACACAATGCAACCAATGGTGCATACGACCAAACCGACCTTGGGAAAATCTTCGACGCGCAGCTTGCCGGTATCGTAGACCAAAATGTTGGGAAGCGTACAGTAGAACATCAGCAACGGATAACCGCCGATAATCATGCCGGCGGGCAGGGCGAAGAAAGCGGGATTCACATGCGCAACCTGCGCCATGCCCATGACTATCGGCAGAAAGGCGGTTGCCATCGTCGTGGTCCCGACAAAAAAGATATGCATGTACTGCACGATGAACATCAGGACCACCAACATCATGATCAGCGACAGGTTCGACAACCCCAGCGTGTTAAAGATAGAGACCGCCAGCCATTTTGCGGCGCCGGTCCGCATCAGGATGTCGCCCATGCTGATGCCGCCGCCGGTAACCATCACGATTTGCCAGGACACGCCGCGTTCGGCGTCTTTCCAGGTTAAAAAGCCGATCTTCGGCAAAAATAGCAGAATGCTGCCGGCCAAGCAGGCGATGGTAGGATTGATTTTGGTATAACCGCCGGTAATCCAGAGGCCCACCACCAGGATAAATACCGCGAAAGCCCGCTGTTCGTTTTTCGTAATCGGACCCAACGCTGCCAGCTGTTCTTTGACGTGGTCGGCACCGCCGGGAACTTCTTTGATTTCTGAGGGAAAGAACTTCTGAATAAACCACCAGGTGATGCCGGTCATCAGCAAAGCGGGCGGAAAGCCCATCACGAACCAATCGGCAAACGAAATAGCCGGGCCGCCGGCTTTGACAATAAAGTCGATGGTAACCGGATTCGGCACGGTTGCGGTCAGAATGCCGGCACTGATCGTGGCGTTGGTAAAGGCCAATGTCAACAGCAGGGAGGCCGCAAAGTTACTGCGGCCTTCGCCTTTTCCCGCCGCGCCGATAATACTCAGGCATACCGGCAACAGGATCGCCGTGCGGGCCGTGCTGGACGGAACGAGAAAGGCCAGGACAATATTGGCCAGGGTGATCCCCAGACTGATGCGCACGGTTGTTGTTCCCACGATGCTCATAATGTAATAGGTGATCCGATCCGCCAACTTGGATTTGACCATCGCCGTGGCCAAAATAAAGGCCCCAATCATCAAATATACCGATGTTGAAGCAAACCCGGCCAAAGCCGGCCCGGGCTTTTCAATGCCCAATAATACGCTTAGCGGAACAATCGCCAAACTGGTAACCGGCAAGGAAATCGCTTCGGTAATATACAAGACGAATATCCCGGCGAACAGCGCCAGCGCTTTTTGCGCCAACACCGACAGTCCGGGCTGCGCCGGCATAAACCAAACCAGAATCGTGGCTACCACGGCAAACGGTAAACCCAGGCGAGTCTTCCAAGTTCCCAGGGTCGAGGTCTGTTTTGCTGCGGGTACGTTCATTCTGCTTCCCTCCTCGGATTTCATGAATCGGCAATCATGACGGAAAAAAAGACGGTTATCCTTCAGGTGCAGCAAAGATAACCGCCTTTTGGGCATACGAAAATCGTTTTCAGCTTATTTTTCCAATTCCGGATCAAAGAACTCTCCAAACAATTCGGCATCGGAGGGCTTGTCTTCAGGAATCGGCACCGAAACCCAGGTCGTATTCATATAATGCTTAAGGCTGATATTCTCCGAAATGATGTTGCCGCCCCAAGTCCCGCAACCCAAACTGGACGTCATCGGCATGCCGTTGTTGAAGGCACCGGCATTGGCCTTGGATTGCGGCTGCCGCACCATTATCCGGCTCACGGGCGCCGCCAGGGCATGCTGATGAATATGCTCTTCGTTGAAGGAATAAATCCCGCAGGAATGTCCCTTGCCACCCACTTCATAGATGGCCTGCATCATCTTGACGGCGTTTTCGAAACCGCCGCTGTATTTGTACACCGCCATCAAGGTGGTCAGTTTCTCGCCGGAGAATGGATACTCTTTGCCGATACCATCGCCGTAAACCACGATGAACTTGCGGTCCGCCGGAATGCTAAACCCGGCGATCTGCGCCAGTTTCTGCGGCGCGATCGCCACCGTGTCCGGCAAGCGATGTCCTTCCTCGTCCCACATGACAGCGCGCAGCTTGGCCTTCTCCGCTTCGGAGGCGATATAGCCGCCGACCGCTTCCAGTTGCTTCACCATTTTGTCAAAGATGCTTTCGGCGATGATCAGATTGCCGTCCGCCGAGCAACCGGAGCCAAAGTCGGAGGTCTTGCTGAGCATGGAGTTTTTCGCAGCCTCCTCAATGTCGGCGGTTTCGTCGATGACCATGGTGGAGTTGCCGGCGCCGACGCCATAGGCAGGAGTTCCTGACGAGTAGGCGGCGCGAACCATCGGCTGTCCGCCGGTAGCCAGCACCAGGTCGGCCCGGGCCATCAATGCCTGCGACATCGGGATATTGACGTTTTGCAGACATTGCAGGATGTCGGCCGGTGCGCCTTCGCGTTCCAGCGCTTCGCGCATCAGGCGCACCGTTTCAAACGAAGTTTTCTTGGAGCGGGGATGCGGCGAAAAGATCATGACGTTACGGGCCTTGATCCCGTAAATCGCGTTGCCGGCCGGCGTGAGATCCGGATTGGTGGTGGGAATGATCGAGGCAATCACCCCTACCGGCTTGCCATACTTGACAATCCCTTTCTCGGGGATTTCTTCGATGATGCCTACACTTTTTTGCCGCAGGGCGTCGCGGAGGACTCCCCGGATCTTCATGCGTTTTCCCATGCGGCTGACCGGATCGCCCAGGCCGCTTTCCTCGATCCCCATGGCGACCAGGCGTTCGAAAGTCTTCTTGTTGGCGACCGCCCAGGCCACGGCCTGACACAGCCGGTCCACCCGGGCCTGGTCATAGGTGGCGATGACGGCGGCGGCCGCCCGCGCATTCACAAACACTCGGTCCAATTCTTCCTGCTGCACTGGGGTCAAGCCTTTACTGTTTTCGCTCATCGTGGCATCTCCTCCGTTTTATGAATTAACGAGTCGGGTTAACGGTTGTACTTGAGCAGGCTGTTGCGATAGATTTGCAGAACTTCCGCTTTGCCGGCGGGTTCGGGATGGCGTTTGAACCGGTGCTGTTGCGAGGCGAAGTCGGTGGCATACGCTTCCAATTCTTCGGCGGTGACCTGCACGTCCAGTTGCAGCAAACCGTCGATAAAGCGCCCGAACTTATCCAGGTCGCTAAAGCCGGTCAAGGCCATGATCCGGTCGATCTTCTCCCGATTTTTAAAGATGGCCAGGTACTCTTTGATCAATAACGCGCAGGCCAGGCCATGGGGGATTTTTTTGTGATGCGTCAGCGGGTAGCTCATGCCGTGGGGGAGGCAACTGCCGGTTTGCGTGTTTACCAGCCCGCCGATTACGGAAATCAACATTTGCTTTTCCCGAATTTCGAACGTGTAATTATCGTTCGTCATAGCTTCCGTGCACTCGGCGAAAAGCTGAAAGGAAATTTCGCACAGGGCCCGCGATAGATAGCTGCTGGCCGTGGACACATAGGATTCGATATTGTGGCACAGGGCATCCAACGCTGTCGCCCGCGTAAGGCGGACCGGCATTTTCATCAGATAGCCGGCGTCCACCAAGGCATAGTCCGGGAAGATCCGGGGACTGATGGCTTGCTTCGTGTGGATATCGTTTCGGGTCAACACCGCCCAATGCGCAACTTCCGCGCCGGTGCCGGCGGTAGTGGGGATCGCGATGAGCGGCAGACATTTCAGCGACCCGTCCGTAAATAAATCCGCTGCGGATTTCGACGGTTCGCGGATCAGGACGCCAATCGCCTTGGCGGCGTCAATCGGCGAGCCGCCGCCAATGCCGATCATAAAATCGACCTTGTTGGCTTTACCGACCGCCGCTGCCCGCTCCACGGTTTCCATGGAAGGGTTCTCTTCGATGGCGGTGTCGATCATGTATTCGATGCCCGCCTCGTCGAGGATTTCCTTTACATCATCCAGCGCGTAGTGCTTTCCTGGAATGGTGTAAGTGATGATGTACGCTTTTTTTCCCAGCCCGGTGAACAGGTTTTTGTTTTGCTTGACGCAATTGGGGCCGAATAAAATTTTGGTTGGTGCATAAAAAGTGAACTCGCCGATCACAGTGACTCCCCCTTCTGGTTTGTTCTGTTCCCGCGATTCCGGGAAACTTCCGGTTCCGTCATGGCGGGATGGTGTTCGCGGTACCTCTTGCTTATATCTGAATTTTAGTTCTTTGTTTCGGCGCAAAACAAATCATCTTGTTCATGGTGATGATCGATAGGATCAATACCTGAAGGTCTGGTGTCCGCCAATTCGGGGACTGAACAGAAAAATCCGGACCGCATGCCGTACTCGCCGGCAGGATCCGGATCGGAACAATTCCCACGCTGCTTTATTCGTTGCTAGCCCTGACTATCGAGATTAATCGGCTGGGTGCTGCAGCCCTTTGGCCCACTGCGTCACAAATCGGTTGAATTCCGCCGCCACCGGCGAGAAGGCCGCCTCTTTGTTGACGGCCAGGACGATGTCTTTTTTCATGGCCTGGTTTAAGCGGACGACTACCGTGGCGAATCGCTCGTTTTCCAGCTTTTCTCTGGGAAAGAACCCGATGCCCATCCCGGCGCTGATTAAGGCCAGACAGGTGGGAGTATGGTTGCTTTCGCATACGATATTGGGCTGGAAACCCGCATGGTTGCACGCTTGCAGGCAAATGGAGAACATACGGTCCGAGGCGGGGTGGAAAATAAATCGTTCGTCGGCGATTTCCGCCAAATCCACGGATGTTCTTCCCGCCAGGCGATGGTTCATGGGCAGCGCCAATACGTAATCGTCATAAACCAGATGCCGAAATTGGATATCCTTGTATTCGTGCTCTTCCGGTCTCACGACAAAGGCGATTTCAATCTCGCGGTTCGACAGTTTGTCCAGCAAAGCGTAGGTTCCGGCCTGGACAAATTCGAACTTTATTCCGGGATGCTGCGTGTAGAAATCCGCGACCATGTTGGCGTAGTCGAGGCTGCCCAACGCAGCGATCATGCCTATTTTCAGGGTTCCGGTGAGCAGGCCGCGATAGGTCTGAATGCATTGTTTGGCGTTTTCCAGGTTGCTGAGCAACAAATTCACATGACCCAGGAAATCTTCGCCGCCCTGCGTCAGCCGAACCGTGCGCGATTTGCGTTCAAACAATTTGATGCCCAATTCCGTTTCCAACTTGGCGATCTGATGCGACAGGGTCGATTGGCTGACATTGATTTTATCCGCCGCCCGCGTAAAGTTTTTTTGTTTCGCGACTTCCATTGCATATTGCAGTTGATGCAATTCCATAAGCTCTCCTCCATTCGACTTGGCTGGTCATCGGATCAACGGGCATATTTTTTTGCTTGTTGAAAGAAGTTGGCTGTTCTACGCAGATTTCCTCCTGCGGAAGCCGGTCAAAAGAACAGCAAATTAATATATCTGCGCTGCACGGCCTTGAGCAGGAAATCGACCGTGAGCGAAGAAATGAAGAAATGCGTAGGAAAAGACAGCGCGGGCAGCCGTGTTGTCAAAAACGGGCAAGGGGTGGTTTTCATGCGACGATTTCGGATTCTGGTCTTATTGGCGGTTACTTTGGCCATGCTGGGCACGGCGACGGTTTGCTGGGCGGTGGACCTGACCTCCGGCAATCGGATCGACGAGGGAGTCTGGTATAAACCGACTTACCTGCCGTCGGTCGACGCCGCGATCGGCACGCTGCGCAACCTGGGCGGCCGCAAGGCGTTTTGCGCCTGGAACGGCTATACCGACGGCCTGGATGTGAATGTCGACGCCTTTGGCCTGCGGGTCCGGGGAGTCATGGTGGCGACCGGCTCCCAATACGTGGCCAACAATGGCGGCTATTGGGTCGGCAACAAATATGTCCCCGTCATCGGCGGCGGCTTCCAGCAAACGAAGACGGAAGCGGAAGAAACGGCCGTGGTCGACTTCCCCAAAGTGAGCTCGGTCCTTGTCTGGCATTATCCCAACCTCGACCGCGACAACAAATGGGGCGTGGATATCGATCACACCGACCGGAAAGAAGTTGTCGCCTATCGTATGCCAACGCTGGAAATCGCCCGGGAGTTCGCCGATGCGGTCGCCACGTTGGCGGTGGCCGCCGGGTCGAGTTTAGAAACCTATGATGGAGCTTCGATTCAGAGAAATGCCGCCAAAAACGCTAAGCTGCTTAAAAAGCTGAAGTGGACCGCGGATTCCGGGATCGTTGTCTTCGATGTCGCCCCCGGGTCGCCGGCGGCGGCCGCGAAACTGCAAAAAGACGATATCCTCATCGAAGCCAACGGCGTTGTATTGCGCGATCAGAATCAATATCGGCGACTGATTAAGGACACCCTGGGCGACAAGCCGGAAGCTAAATTCGACCTGAAGATCGTCCGCGCCGGGGTGCAGCTGCCATTGACCATGACGCTCGCCAATTTCAACAGCGGCGCGGCGGCCGTCCAGAAACCGGGCCAACCGGCGGTGGTGGCGCCGGCGAAGCCGTCCCTGGGCGTCGATCTGGCGGCGCTGACCGCCGACGAAGCCAAGGCGGCCGGCGTTCCCGGCGGTCTGAAGATCATCAGCCTGAAACCGGACGGAGTGGCGGCCAAATCCCAACTCAAGGCCAACGATATCCTACTGGCGCTCAATGGCAAACCCACGCCGGACGCCGAAGCGCTGCGGCAGATTCTGGCCGCGGAGCAACCGAAGCAGTTCAAGATCTGGCGGGATGGCGGCGAGAAAATGATCGAGGTGGTCCAGAGTTTCTGATGCATCAATCTTTGGCTACGGCCTGTGCGGCGGACTTCGGTCCGCTGCCTTTTTTTTTGACGGTGTGATAACCAAGATTAGCAGCCGGAATATTGACACAATTCTGAAAGTGTGGTCATATGTAGATACAAAGATCACAATGGAGGGATTGTCATGAAGACGAACAAAACGGCGAAACCTGTCGCCCAAGCGACAATCGGTGATCTGACGGATCAGAAATGCGGATTCTGCGGGTTGAACCTCATCTTTGTCGAGGCCGACAAGGAGGAAAAAGTGGGGTGGCTGTCCTGCCCGACCTATGTGGGGGAACGCAAGTTTTATAAAGATGAGCATTCGTCGTATTCGGTGCCGTTGGCGGAGACGGGATATCAGGAGGGGGACGAAACCAAGTCGCATCGGGTTCTGAAAGAACCCCGGGAAAACGGCCGTCTGCATCATGACCGGATCAATATGACGGCGCCGCCGAAAGCCAAGGAAGGAGATTTCAAATTTTCCAGCGCCGATGAACGGAAGCGTCGGTCCTGAAACATCGCTGTATGTAAGGCGGGGGGAGCTGGAAATTTTCGTTGCTCCCCCCGTTCCGAGGGGTCGCGGCGTCTCCAATGGCCGCGACCTTTGAAAATTCAAGATTTTTTTCGATTTTTGTCCGAAAAAAAGAGGAAAATTGCCGGGGCTGACGAAGTAAGGAAAAAGGTCCTAAAACCAAAACTAAAGGAGGTATGTACCCATATGAACAAAACGGAACTCATTGCCTCGGTAGCTGCCAAGACCAAGAGCACGAAAAAAGCCGCAGGAATCGCAATTGAAGCAGTAGTGGAAAGCATACAGAAGGAACTTGCCAAAGGCGGCAAAGTCCAACTCATCGGTTTTGGAACCTTCCAGGTCCGCGCCCGCAAAGAGCGCAAAGGCCGCAATCCCCAAACTGGCAAACCCATCAGCATTCCCGCTTCCAAACATCCCGTTTTCTCCGCCGGCAAGGCGCTGAAAGATGCGGTCAACGTCACCCCGAAGAAAAAGAAATAAGCCGGTTTCGCTTTCCTATTCATAAGGCTCGTTAGGACCGAGAGGCTTTGCGTTTTGACAAAGCCTCTTTTCTTTTTGCCCGAAAATCCGGCGTTCCCCTTGACAGTGTATAGCGGGAGCAGTATCATTAGCTCCATGGTACCAAAAAAACAAAAAAAGTTTTCTGAGTTTTTGAGGGGAGGCGGCAGCATGCGCACGCGGATCATCACGGCGGCACTGGCAGAGATGGATGAGCATGGGATTCGCTTCACGATGAGCAACCTGGCTGCCCGCCTGGGCATCAGCAAACGAACGCTGTACGAACACTTCGATTCCAAGGAAGTGCTGGTGGAGGCGATCGTGGACGCGATCATCACGGATCTGCAGGTGCAGCGGCTGGAGATCGTGAATAATCCGGATCTGAATGTGCAGGAAAAGCTGATCCGGATGCTCAAGGTTCGCTCGAAGCTGTCCACGGATGTGAACGACCGGGTCAAGATGGAGCTGGGCGTCCAGTATCCGGGGTTGCTGAAAAAAGCCCATAAGGCGAAGGAAGAGCAGTGGATCATCATTGAAGGTGTCCTGCAGGAAGGCATCGAAACCGGCTGCTTCCGGCCGATTTTCGTGCCGGTGCTGCACCGGTTGCTGCAGGGGGCGGTGCATGAGATCATGGACTACGATTACCTGCTGGAAAACAAAACCTCATTTGAGGAAATGATCGGCCATATTACCGACATTATTCTGTATGGAATTATCGCCAGGGACGACCGCCGCTGAGGAAGCGGCAAACAAAGGAGGACTCGCAGAATGCAGGCTATGTCATGGTTGAAGAAACTGGGATTTCGGGGCAAGTTGATCGGCGGAGTCGCGATCGTGGCGATCGTGGGTTACGCCGCCGTCAATGCGGGGCTGCTCGCTAAGTTTGGCATCGGCGGCAAGCCGCCGGCCCGGGCCGGCCAGGCGGTGGAAGTCAAGGCGATGCAGGTCGTGGCCAAGGATACGCCCCTGACTTATGAATTCGTCGGCGAGATTGAGGCGCGCGAGACGGCGCAGATCAAAGCCAAGGTGGCCGGCAACATCGTCGAGAAGTACGTGACCGGCGGCGCGACGGTGAAACAGGGGCAGCCGCTGTTTCGCATCGAGGCTCGCCAGTATGAAACGACGGTGCTGGCCAGCGACGCGGCGGTAGCCGAGTCGGAGTCGGCCCTCAGCCAGATCCAGCGGGATGTCATCCGTTACAAGGAACTGGCGGCCGCCGGTGCGATCTCCCAGCAGACCCTCGACAACGCGCTGGCCCAGGAGAAGCAAGCCAGTGCCCGGGTCGAAGCCCTTCAAGCCAAAGCGCAGCAATCGCGGCTGGACCTGCGCGATACCGTGGTGGTGTCGCCCATCGACGGCCGGATCGACGTGAAGGACATCAGCCTCGGCAACTACGCCAAGTCCGGTGAGACGGTGCTGGCCACGGTGTCGGCCCTGGATAAGGTCCGGGTCAAGTTCAACATGAATGAAAACGAATATCTGAAGCTGTTCGCCCGGACGAAGGGCATCGGCGCCCTGGACCGGGGCCAGCAGATCAAGATCCAGCTCAGCGACGGCTCGGAGTATCCGCTGCCCGGCGAAATCGAGCAGGTCGACAGCGGCATGAGCAGCGGCACCGGCGCCATGACCCTGAAAGCGGTGTTCGATAATCCGCAGAAACTGCTGTTGCCGGGCATGTTCGCCCGGGTGCTGGCTGCCGGCGAGGTCCGCCAGAACGCGATCGTGATTCCGCAGCGAGCGGTGCAGGAACTGCTCGGCAAGACCTTCGTAACGGTCGTGGGCGACGGCGACAAGGCGGAGCAGCGGCCGGTGAAAATGGGACCGCGCATCGGCGCGAACTGGGTCGTGGAAGACGGCCTCAAACCAGGGGACCGGGTCATTGTGGAAGGGGCTATGAAAGCGCGTCCCGGGACTCCGGTAAAGGTGACGATGATCAATGGCTAAGTTTTTTATTGACCGACCGATCTTTGCGATCGTAATTTCGATCTTCATTTTGCTCGGCGGCGGCATCGCCGCGTTCAATCTGCCGATTGCCCAGTATCCGCAGATTATCCCGCCGACGATCAACGTCACGGCGAATTATGCCGGCGCCAGCGCCGAAGTCGTTGAACAAAGCCTGGCCCAGCTGGTCGAAGAACAGGTCAACGGCGTCGAGGGCATGGTTTCGATGTCTTCGACCAGTTCCGACAACGGCATTTACCAACTAGACGTGAAATATGAACTCGGCAAGGACGCCGACGTGGCCCAGGTGCAGACGCAGAACCGCGTCACCAAGGCCAATGCCCAGGTGCCGGCCGAAGTTACGGCGGCCGGCGGCGTGCTGGTGCAGAAGTCCACGCCGGACCGGGCGGTCATTTTCAGCCTGTATTCGCCAAATGGCACCTATGACCGCGCCTTCATGAAAACCTACGCGAACATCAATATCATCCAGGATTTGCAGCGCGTCAAGGGCGTCGGCACGATTTCCGAATTCGGCGCCGACTATGCGATGCGCATCTGGCTGCAGGCCGACAAGATGGCGCAGCTCGGCGTGACCACCAGCGATGTGGCCGCCGCGCTCAAGGACCAGAACGTTCAGGCGCCGGTCGGCGGCTTCGGCCAACAACCGTCCACCAAAGAGCAGGAATTCCAGTATGCGGCCCGGACCAAGGGCCGGCTGGAAACGCCGGAGGAATTCGGCGATATCGTCATTCGGGCCCAGAGCGACGGTTCGTTCATCCGGATGCACGATGTGGCCCGGATCGAAATGAGCGACAAGGACAATATCGTGACCAGTTTCCTGAACGGGCAGCCCTCCATCGCCTTCTCCGTGCAGTTGATGTCGGACGCCAACGCTCTCGACACGGTGCGGGACTGCAGCGCGATCATCGACAAGGCGTCCAAGTCTTTCCCGGCGGACCTCAAAGTTCAAACCGTCGTTGACAATACCCGGTTCGTCAGCTCGTCGCTGAAGGAAGTGGCCAAAACCTTCTTCGAAGCGTTGATGCTGGTGCTCATCATCGTGTACATCTTCCTGCAAAGCTGGCGGGCGACGCTGATCCCGATGCTGGCGGTGCCGGTATCGCTGGTCGGTACGTTCGGCGCGTTCATCATGCTCAGCTTCTCCATCAACACCCTGACCCTGTTCGCCATGGTGCTGGCCATCGGCCTGGTGGTCGACGACGCCATCGTCGTGGTGGAGGCGGTCGAACATCATATGCAGACGGATGGGGTCAATCCCCGCGAAGCGACGATCCGGGCCATGGAAGACGTTTCCGCGCCGGTCGTCGGCATCGCCTTCGTGCTGGCTTCGGTGTTCATCCCGGTCGCGTTCTTCGGCGGCACTACCGGTGTACTCTATAAACAGTTCGCCCTGACCATCGCCGTGTCGATGGGCCTGTCGGCGTTGATCGCATTGACGCTGACGCCGGCGCTGTGTTCGTTGCTGCTCAAGCAGCACGACCCCAATGCGCATGTTGGCAAAATCGGACACTATTTGTCGCGTTTTACGGTCTGGTTCGAAAACCTGCGGGACAAATATGAACATGGCGCCGTCAAAGTCATGATGCGGGCGAAGGTCAGCCTGCTGTTGATGCCGCTGCTGCTGGTGGGAGCCTACGGCATTTCGAGCTTCGTTCCCTCCTCCTTCGTGCCGAGCGAAGACCAGGGTTACTTCATCACGACGATCAACCTGCCGGAAGCCGCCAGTCTGAACCGGACCGAAGAAGTGGCCAATGCGGTGTCGGCCAAAGTCCGGGAATTGCCGGATGTGCGCAATGCCATGACGATCGCCGGGATCGACCTGCTGTCCGGCGCCCGCAAATCCAATTCCGCCGTGCTGTTCGTCGAGCTCTCGGACTGGAGCGATCGCAATAAAGCCTCGCAAAGCGTGGATGCGATCACCCGACAGGTCATGGGCATGACCATGAACCTGCCGGAAGCGGCGACGATGGCCTTCAACGTGCCGCCGCTGCCCGGCATCGGCAGTTTCGGCGGCTTCAGCCTCGTACTGCAGGATAAAGGCGGCCGCAGTATTCAGGACCTCGCCGAAGTTTCCCAGGCGTTCGTGGCGGAAGCCCGTAAACATCCGGAAATCGGCGTGATTTACTCGACCTTCCGGGCGGACACACCCGCCTACAACTTCAAAATCGACCGGGAAAAGGCCATGAAACTGGGCGTGCCGGTCAGTTCGGTGTTCAGCACGCTGCAATCGTTCCTGGGCGGCGTGCAGATCAACGACTTCAACCGCTTCGGCCGCACCCTGAAAGTGGTCGTGCAGGCCGATGCGCCGTTCCGCAACGATGTCAACGATCTGCGGATCCTGTACGTGCGCAGCAACACCGGCGCGATGGTGCCGCTCAGCACCCTGGTTCAGCCGGAACCGATCAGCAGCCCGACCAACATCAAGCGTTTCAACGGCTTCCGGTCGGTACAGATCGGCGGCAGCGTAGCGCACGGCTATAGTACCGGCCAGGCCATCGCGGCGCTGGAAGAAGTGGCGAAAACGCTGCCCGCCGGCTATGGTTACGAATGGACCGACATGAGCCGCGAGGAAAAACTGTCCGGCGGCCGGACCCCGATCATCTTCGCTCTGGCGATTTTGTTCGCTTTCCTCTGCCTGGCGGCCTTGTATGAAAGCTGGAGCGTGCCGCTGGCAGTGCTACTGACCGTGCCTACCACCATTTTCGGCGCGTTCATGTTCATGGCCGTGCGCGGCCTGGAAAACAGTGTGTACATGCAGATCGGCCTGGTCATGCTGATCGGATTGGCGGCGAAAAACGCCATTCTGATCGTGGAGTTCGCCAAAGTCCGGGTGGAACGGGGTATGCCGGTCCGCCAGGCGGCGATTGAAGCCGCCCGGCTCCGGATGCGTCCCATCGTGATGACGTCGCTGGCGTTCGTGGTGGGCTGTCTGCCGCTGGTCATGGCCAAAGGCGCGGGCGCCGCCTCGCGCAACGCGATGGGCACCACGGTGGTCGGCGGGATGACCCTGGATACCCTGATGGGAGTATTCGTAATACCGGCGCTGTTCGTGATGGTCGAGGAATCCGCGCTGTACTTCGAACAGTGGCGTGCGCGGATCTGGCCCAAAAAACCGACGGACGACGAAGCGACGGTCGATGAAGGCTAGGAACCGCCGCCGATAAACAAACAACGGCAAAAAACCAAAGCACCGGGCGAAGGAACTTCGCACCGGTGCTTTTTCTATCAGTACGCCGATTGAACGGCGTCAGTCAGGCTTTCGACGGTTTCAGGCATTTGCGGAACAGTATCGGCGTGAACAGCATAATGAAGAATAAGCGAAACAGCTGATACGAGGCAATGACCGACAAATCGGCCTGGAGGGCGATGCCGGTAACGCTCATTTCGGCGACGCCGCCCGGCGCCATGCTGAGAAACGCCGTAACCGTGGAATAGCCATAGAAATAGGCGAGCAGATAGGCGGCACCGAGGGAGGCGGCGAGCACGGCGACCACGCCGAGCATGGTGTAGGCCAGCAAGATTCGCCAGTTGGCGAGGTTTTCGATCTGAATTTGCGTACCCATGTAAGCGCCGACGGCAATCTGGCAGGGAATGGTCAGCCAGGGCGGCAGGGCGGGGCAGTCGACTCCCGCCATGGCGGCGAGGGCGGCGCCGAAGATCGGCCCCAGCAAAAACGGGGTCGGCCAGTGCGTCCGGCGGGCGAACAGGGCGAAGCCGAGGGCCCAGAACAGCAGCGGAATGGTCCGCGGTGGCAACGGGGTGAAGATCGCCGCCAGACTTGCGGTGGCGGACGAGACGGCAGGCACGATGCCGGCCAAACCGGCGGCTTGGGTGGCCAGCGCCGGGACGATGAAAATCACGGACATCAGCCGGATGGTGTGCATGAACGACACCACCGACACGTTGGTGTTGTCGATCTCCTCGCTCATCAGCACCATCTGCGAGAAGCCGCCGGGCACGCAGCCCATCAGACCGGTCGACAGACTGATGCCGACACGGCGGTGCGTCAGATAGCCGAACAGCAGGCTCATGCCCAGAATGATCGAAGTGACCAGCAGCATGACCGGCAGCTGGGCGACGACCTGGCGGGCGGCCTCCTCGGTAAAGGCCCGGCCGATCACGTAGCCGAGCACGACCAAAGCGGCGTTGCGCAGAGAGAGCGGCCAGCACATCGGCTGCTTCAGCGCTTGCGAACAAACGACCACCGTGGCCAGCGGACCGAGCATCCAGGCCAGCGGAATCGACAGGCTAAAGAACAGTATGCCGCCGGCGGCAGCCAGAACGAAAGTTTTGACAATAGTCATTCGGTTCATGCGGGGAGCGGCTCTCCATTCCGTATTAAAAGTGCTGTCTACAGTTATACCGCGAATTCGCCGTTTTGGCAATGCATCCCTAACGTCAGGAAAGTATAAAATCAGGATAATGACACTTATCTTCGCAATATAAAAATGGCACAATTCCAACTGATGAGTTTAAAGAAAAACTTAAGGTCGGACCACGATGATTACGATAACTAGTTTGAAGAGATTTTCCAGGAGGCCAGATCATGCAGCAGCTCTTTTTACGAAATGCACCGATGATTTTTATGGTCGCGGGAACCCTCTACGGGTTGATGCTCTATGTCAGCGTGCCGCGCGGCGGCAACGAGACGGTGTTTATCGCCACTATCATCATGCTCGGCGGGTTCTTCTTTGCCGGCCGGGTGATTCACCAGCTTTATGAAAAGGCTTACACGGACAGCCTGACCGGCTTGAAGAGCCGGGCCGCGTTCGAACCGGTGCAGGAGAAAAGAAAAGCCAATACCGACGAGATATCGTCGTTGCTGATGGTGGATGTGGATGACTTCAAGGCGATCAACGATGAGTACGGCCATCGGGCCGGCGACGCCGTCCTGAAATCGCTGGCGTCGATTCTCCGGAAAAGCGTGCGGGACAAGGACAGCGTGTTCCGCTGGGGCGGCGATGAATTTGTCGTGATCCTGCCGGACGCTACAGCGGAGAACGCCGGCGTCGTGGCGGAACGAATCCGCTCGGCGGTGGAAATGCATGGCTTGTATCACCTGACCGTGAGCATCGGCATCGCCGGCATCGTCGATAACAACGTCGGCGCAGCGTTGGCGGCGGCGGATAAGGCGATGTATGAGGCTAAAGAACGGAAAAACGCCATCGTGACCAGTTCGGCGGAACCTGACCGGCTGCTCGCGAATCCGCCCGGTTTCGCGTCCGGCGAACAAAAAGCGGATGTGATCTGGGTCCAGTAACCTCCGGTTTTCACAGAACTGTCGAGGCAAGCCTGCGCCACCGGCACAAGTTTGCGGCGCCCGATTGATTTATCGGCGTTATTACGGTATAATATCTTCGCTCGGGCAGTGTGCCCGGCAGGAACTTTCGGGCGGGCGTAGCTCAGTGGTAGAGTACCGGCTTCCCAAGCCGTGGGTCGCGAGTTCGAATCTCGTTGCCCGCTCCAGTAAATTCGGGCCTTCCGGCGATTATGTCGGAGGGCTTTTTTGTTGAAAAGTGCTTAATTAGTGCTTAACCAGTTTTTTGGGTGCCATTATAAGTCGTAAGCAAAGGGATACAGGGCGACCGCATCCCTTTGCAGTACGGTTATTCTGCCTGGTTTTCTTCAGGACGGCTCAGTTTCCGCAGTCTTATGAGCGATGCTTCGCTATTTTTGGTTACGACGCGTTTCCGAGAGTCCAGCGAGTTGATGTAAATACTGGTGGTTCGCAAGTCTGCATGCCCCATGAAATCTTTGATAGCGCCAAGGTCAGTTCCTTCGGCAAGCTGATAAGTGCCAAATGCGTGACGCAACCTGTGAATTGAGGCGTGCGGCAAATTTAATTTGGGTAAAAATTTATTCAGCCAGGTGTTGTATGAATTAAGGTGAAGAGGCGTGACTGATTTGCGTTGGGTAAACACAAAGCAGTGCTCCGACCATTCAAGGCCAGCCTTGATGAATGCCGCCTTCTGATAATCCTGCTGTGTTTGGAGCAGGATTATGAGTTCTTCGGTCAAGCCAAGCAGGCGATATGAGGGGTCGTTTTTAGTATCTTTAACATAGAGAGGCTTTCCGGCAACATAGGCCAAGGCTTGCGAAACGTCCAGAGTGGCATTCTTGAAGTCGATTTGTTTCCAGGTGAGGCCGCAAATTTCTTCTCTCCGCAAACCCATGGAAAAAGCCAAATAGGTGATGACTCGGTATTTGTGCGCCTTTTGGGGCAGCTCGTCGACATGATTGAGCAAGACTGACATTTCGTACTCATCCAAGACCTTAACTTTTTTGTACTTGGGACGTACAACCTTAACGCTATCACTGCGGTTCTTCTCAAGGATCTCCCACTTTACTGCTTTGTTCAGCAGCTTGTGAATCAACGAGTAGTGCATCTCAATGGTCCTGTCGCTTAACCTGCCAGGCTTTCCATCCAACCGCATACCGGGTTCCTTCAAAGAATTGAGAAACCTTTGTATTATCGGCACTGTCAATTCCGAGAGTCGAAAATGGCCAAGCGCTGGCAGGATTCTCTTATCGAGGATTTCATAATCGCGTTCCTTAGTCTTTTCTTCATAGTTGGCTTCAGCATGCTGGTGCTTCCAATAATCGACAAAGGACTTCAGCGTGGTTGAAGCGTTAACCGGACAAGCGGTCTGGGTGATTGAGGGACATTCACGGAAAAATTTCTGTAGCTCCTCTTCGGCCTTGCGGTCGCTGCTGACCCGAACGGTTTTGCTTCTGCGTTCCTGTTTACCAGCGCTGTTGTAACCGACGGTTACAGTCAGTTTGTAGAGGCCATTGCCTAGATTCTTGATCGAGCCTTTTGAACGACGATCTTTGTTTGACATGAACCATTTCCTCCCCTCGTATAATAAAGTCCGGGATAAACAGGGCATCCTGTTGAAGCCCTCCGGTTGCCTCCCGTTGAACAATCGGAGATACTAGAAGCAGTGGACAGAGGAGGTCGCTCTCCTCCCAGAAGCTTGACTTCGTTATTAAGAG
>JAAZNU010000027.1 GCA_012798135.1 Veillonellaceae bacterium
ATGACACATAATGGTCATGGAAAGGAAGCGCCGTGGAGAAAACGCAGCAGTTAATTGCCGAGTCCTGGCAGCGTTGCCGCAAAGTCGGCCTAAAACAGTCGGAGGGTTACCCGTCGGTTGTGGTGACCGGCAAAGACCTGGAACGGTTGCTTGAAGACAACGTGGAACTGATTGATGCTGCTCGGCCGCTGATGCAGAGCCTGTACGAGCTGGTATCCAGCTCGGGTTTTGTGGTGGTTTTGCTCAATGCGGCAGGCTATATTATCGAAGTCATCGGCGGGATGAATGACGCCCAGTCGACCTGGACGCGCTATTACGCCTGCGGAGTAAAGTGGACGGAGGATTTGGTCGGCACTTCCGCGTTGAGCCTTGCGTTAATGGGCCACGGGCCGATTCAGGTCGCCGGCAAAGAACACTATTGCCAGGCTTATGAAGGCTGGACCTGCTCCGCGGCGCCCCTGACCGACGATCAGGGCAACCTCATGGGAGTCCTCAGCGTCACCGGCAGCTGTGAAGATGTCCATTCGCACACCCTGGGCATGGTGGTGTCGGCGGCGGCGGCGATCAGCAACACGGTCAAGGTCCGGCGGGCGCAGAAACAGCTGGAAGATACCGCAAATCTGCATGCGACGGTTCTGAATTCGGTGTCGGACGGCTTGCTGATGATTAATGGGCAGGGAATTGTCACCTTCATCAATCCGACCGGCGCCAAGATCCTGAACGTGAAGGTGACCGAAGCGATCGGCAGGCACATTCAGGAACTGGTCGACTTCAAGCCGGTGGTGCTGCGGGTTCTGGAAACCGGTCAGGGTTATACGGATAAAGAGTTTTTCATTGAAACAAAGCGCGGGGTGTTGCACTTCATCAAAACGGCGATTCCGCTGCGCGACAAGGATGGCCGGCTGGAAGGCGTCGTCGATATTTTCCGGGAAATCAAGCAGGTCCGCAAACTGGTCAACCGTATGGTCGGGGCGACGGCGATGTTCACTTTCGACGACATTGTCGGCGAAAGCGCCTGCATGGTGGAAATCAAACGACTGGCCAAGATTGCCGCCAACAGCATGGCCACGGTGCTGATCCAGGGGGAAAGCGGCACCGGCAAGGAAATGGTGGCTCAGGCCATCCACAAGGCCAGCGCCCGTTCCGAAGGCCCGTTTGTCGCCATAAATTGCGGTGCATTGCCACGGGACCTGGTGGAGAGCGAATTATTCGGCTATGAGGACGGCGCGTTCACCGGGGCCCGCCAGGGCGGCCGGCCGGGTAAATTCGAACTGGCGCATGGCGGAACCATTTTTTTGGACGAAATTGGCGAAATGTCGCTGGACGTCCAGGTAAAAATCTTGCGGGTCCTGCAGGACAAGCGGATTTTGCGGGTTGGCGGAACCCGCTACATGGATGTCGATGTCCGGGTCATCGCCGCGACCAATCGCGATCTGCTGCACGCGGTCGGCGAAGGCAGCTTCCGCCAGGATCTGTATTATCGACTGAACGTGCTGCCGATTTTGGTGCCGCCGCTACGGGAACGCCGGGACGATGTCGAGCGGCTGGCGGTATATTTCATGGAAAAAACCTGTGAACAACTAGGGGTTCCGGTAAAAAGACTTTCGCCGGGAGCGTTGGCGGTCCTGCGCCGGCAGGATTGGCCGGGGAACGCCCGGGAGCTGGAAAATATCATCGAGCGCGCGGCGCATCTGTGCGAGGGACAGGAAATCACCGAGCAGCATCTGCCGATGAACCTGGCGGTCTATCCAGGCTCACTGCGTCAGGAAAATCGCTCCCTGCGCGATATCGAGCGGGTGGCGATCGAAGAAACCTTGCTCAAGACGCAATGGAACGTGTCCCGCTCGGCCCGCTTGCTGGGGGTGGGGCGGAATACCCTATACGGAAAAATCCGGGAATACCAGATCGAAGTCAAAAAAGAACTGCGTTCGGTTTTTGAGCAGTAGTGTTCTGTTTTGGTACAATTACCGTGAATTCCGACAATGCAAAATTTTTGACAAGCAATGCAAAAGGCTTATGAATGCCTGATATATCAAGGTTCGTAAGAAACCGCCCATTGTTTGGCATGCTTTATGCATATAAACAAGGGTTGCGAGAAAACAGCGCAAATTCATAAGGGGGGATATCTGTTGGCGTACAAGAAGGAGACTCTGCAAAAGTTTTATCGAACCATGGTACGAATCCGACTGTTTGAAGAGAAAGTTCAAGAGTGCTTTCTCGGCGGCGAACTGCCGGGATTCGTGCATCTTTACATCGGTGAGGAAGCGATTGCGGCAGGATTTTTGACCGAACTGAACCAGGATGACTACATCACCAGCACGCATCGCGGCCACGGCCACTGCATCGGCAAGGGCGCGGAAATTAAACCGATGATGGCGGAGATTTTCGGCAAATCTACCGGCTACTGCAAAGGCAAGGGCGGTTCGATGCACATCGCCGACTTTTCGGTGGGGATGTTGGGCGCCAATGGCGTTGTCGGCGGCGGGATCAACCTGGCGGTCGGCGCCGGCCTGGCAGCCAAACTGAAAAAGAGCGGCCAGCTCGCCGCGACCTTCTTCGGCGACGGCGGCGCGAACCGCGGCACCGTGCATGAAGGAATGAACATGGCAGCGATCTGGAAGCTGCCGGTCATTTTTGTTTGTGAGTACAACCAATACGCTTCGACGACGCCGGCCAGCTACGGCACGTCGGTCGCCAATGTTTCGAGCCGGGCGCAGGGCTACGATATGCCGTCGGCGATTGTGAACGGCAACGATGTGTTCGCGGTCAACGAAGCGGCGAAAAAAGCGATTGAATATGTCCGTTCGGGCAAAGGCCCTTATATGCTGGAGTTCAAAACCTACCGCGTCAAAGGCCATTTCGTCGGCGACCCGGAAATGTACCGGAGCAAACAGGAAGTTCAGGATCACTTCGAAAACGACGATCCGATCAAAAACTTCACCAAGGTCGTTTTGGCGAAAAAATGGCTGACCCAGAAAGAACTGGATGCGATCCATGCCGAAGTCGAACAGGAAGTTGCCACCGCGGTTGAGGATGCCAGAAAAGATCCCTACCCGGCCGAAAGCGAATTGTTCAATGACTACTATGTGGAAGGCGGGGTGAAATAAGATGCGTCAGATCAGCTTTTCAGAAGCGACACTGGAAGCCATGAGCGAGGAAATGGAGCGCGATGAGCGCGTCTTTGTCATGGGGGAAGATATTGCCCGCCAAGGCGGCATTTTCGGTCAATTCAAAGGGCTGCCCCAAAAGTTCGGCATTGACCGGGTTCGCGACACGCCGATTTCGGAAACGGCGATCGTCGGCGCGGCGGTCGGCGCGGCGCTGGCCGGGATGCGGCCGGTGGCGGACATGCACTTTGCCGATTTCATCGGCGTCTGCATGGACGAAGTGTTCAATCAGATGGCGAAAGTTCGCTATATGTTCGGCGCCCAGTGCAAAGTGCCCTTAGTGCTCCGGGCTCCGGACGGCATGATACGCTCGGCGGCCGCCCAGCATTCGCAATGCGTCGAATCCTGGTTCCTGCACATTCCGGGCATCAAGGTCGTTATTCCCTCGAATCCGGCCGACGCCAAGGGACTGCTGAAAGCCGCGATCCGTTCCGACGACCCGGTGTTGTATTTTGAGCACAAGGCGTTGTTCCCGCTGAAAGGGCCGGTACCCGAAGGCGAGCACATCGTGCCGATCGGCAAAGCCAATGTTGCCCGGACCGGCAAGGATGTCACGATTGTATCCTACTCCATGATGATGAACCGGGTGCTGGAAGCCCACGACAAACTGGCGGCGGAAGGCATTCAGGCGGAATGCGTCGACCTGCGGACGATCAGCCCGCTCGACAAAGAGACCGTGTTTGAGTCCGTCCGCAAAACGAAACGCCTCGTCATCGTTCATGAAGCGGTGAAACAGGGTGGCGTCGGCGCCGAACTGGCCGCCTGCGTGGCCGAGGAAATGATCGACTGGCTGGATGCACCGATCAAGCGACTGGGCGCGCCGTTCGTGCCGATTCCGTTCAGCCCCGCGCTGGAAGGTCTTTGCCGGATTTCCACCGATGACATCGTCAAGACCGCCAAGGAGATCTGCCGGTAAGCACCGGCTTAAGGTTTCAAAAAACAGGAGGAGGGGACTTGTCAGTGAAGAAAAGCCTAGTATTTGTTCTGTGTCTCGTGGTTGCATTTTCTCTGGTGGCTGCCGGCTGCGGCGGCAAAAAGGAAGAACCTAAAAAGGCGGAAGGCAAGAAAATCAGTATTAAAATGAGCGTAACGACGCCTTCGGATTCGTCGCCGTGGAACATCGCCGCCAAAAAATGGGCCGAACTCGTCAAAGAACGGACCAAAGGCCGCGTTGAAATCACCACGTTCCCCAATGAACAGCTCTCCAGCGGCAACCAGCAGAAAGGCATCGAGCAGGTTGCTTCCGGCGTGACCGGCGCCTCCATCCACTCTACGATCATCTATTCGGTCATCGAGCCGAAACTGGCCGTCGTGAGTATGCCCTGGATTCTGCCGAACAACGCGGCAGTGGATAAAGCCATGAAGGGCGCTCCCGGCGAAGAAATCAAAAAACTGGTCCGCGCCAAAGGCATCGAGCCGCTGGCATTCGGCGAAAACGGTTTCCGTCATTGGACCAACAGCAAAAAACCGCTGACCTCGCCGGAAGACATGAAGGGCCTGAAAATGCGCGTTCCCGGCATGAAGATGTACATCTCCCTGTTCAAGGCGATTGGGGCCGACCCGACCGCGATGAGCTTCTCGGAAGTCTTCACCGCGTTGCAGCAGGGTACCATCGACGGACAGGAAAACCCGATTTCCGTTATTTACACCAGCAAACTGCAGGAAGTCCAGAAATACCTGACCATCTGCAACTATTCCTATGATCCGTTGATCCTCGGCGTCAACAAGAAACTGTGGGATTCCCTGGACAAGGAAACCCAGGACATCATGAAAAAATCCGCCGAAGAGGCCATGGCCCTCAACATCAAGTTGACCCGGGAAGACGAAACCAAACAACTCGAAGAAATGAAGAAGAAAAACGGCCTCCAGGTCAACGTGCTGACCCCGGAACAGATCAAGGTGTTCCAGGCGGCCACCGCCAGCGTGTACAAAGAGCAGGAGCCGATTATCGGCAAACAGCTGCTGGATATGTTCATCGCCGCCGGCAAATAAACCCGTCTTCGGCTGGATAAGCCGCAGGGGGCCCGTTTCTTATTGGCCGGGCCCCCTTTTCTTCTACATGGGCATGACTTTGGCAATCATTATTATTTATTATAGAAGCATCTGCGGCTCTAGTATATTTTGGGGGTGACGCTTTGTTCTGGAAAGTTTTCGATTCCCTGGAGGACTGGTTCCTGGTTATTACGCTCGGACTCATGCTGATTCTGAATTTTGCCAACGTGGTGTCCCGGTACTGCCTGAGCACATCGATTGCGTTCACCGAGGAATTGACCACCAATCTGTTTGTCTGGAGCAGTTTCATCGGGGCGGCGGGGGCCGCCAAACGGGGCGCGCACCTCGGGTTCGACCTGCTGGTCAATTTCCTGCCGGCGCCGGTGCGGCGAGTGGTATCCGCCCTGGTTACCCTGCTGACGTTGGGCATGTTTGCGCTTCTGTTTTATTATGGCATTGAAATGATTCAGACACAGATCATGTTGAAGCAGGAAACGCCGGCGCTGGGTTGGCCGGAATGGATTGTCAGCCTGGCCCTGCCGGTCAGCTCCGTGTTCTGCTTCGTCCGCTTCGCCCAGGCGGGCTGGATCGCCTGGAAGAAAGGGGGAGCCAAATAATGGACCTGATGTTGGGAATGGAACCCAGTGTATTTGTATTCGTGGCATTTGGCTTTCTTCTGCTGTGGAATACGCCGATTGCCGTCAGTCTGGGCATGGCGAGCTTATTGACGATTTACGCGTCGGATGGGCCGATGGCGGTTTTCCCGACGACGATGTACGCGGCGACGGCCAAGTTCGCCCTGCTGGCGATTCCCTTTTTCGTTTTGGCCGGCGTGGTGATGGAACAGGCCGGCGTGTCGAGCCGCCTGATCAAATTCGCCAATGTCTGCGTGGGCCATATCAACGGCGGTCTGGCCATTGTCGGCGTCGTCACCTGCTGCTTCTTCGCGGCGATTTCCGGCTCCGGACCGGCGACGGTGGCGGCGTTGGGCTCGATCATGATTCCGGCAATGGTGCAGGAAGGCTATGACAAGGGCTTTTCCTCCGCATTGATGGCCAATGCCGGTGCGATCGGCATCATCATTCCCCCGAGCATCGCTTTCGTGGTGTACGGTGTTATCGCCGAGGTGTCCATCGGCAAGATCTTCGTAGCCGGCATCGTACCAGGGCTGCTGGTTGGGTTGGCCCTGTCGGTGGTCAGCTACGTTTACGCCAAGAAATACGGCTGGGGCGGCAATAAAAAACCGGCCACCGCTGGTGAAAAATGGGCGGCGTTCAAGGACGCGGCCTGGGGCCTGATGACGCCGGTCATTATTCTCGGCGGCATCTACGGCGGGATCTTCACCCCGACCGAGGCGGCGGGCGTAGCCGCCGTGTATGGCCTGTTCGTCGGCTTCTTTGTCTACAAGGAACTGAACATGACCAAGCTGAAAAAGATCCTGATCGATTCGTCGGTAGGTTCGGCCGTCGTCATGCTGATCGTGTCTTGCGCCTCGCTGTTCGCCTGGCTGGTCACGACGGAAGGCGCTGCTCAGGCGGCCTCGGCGGCGATGATGGAATTTTCGAAGAATCCGGTGGTCATCCTGCTGATCATCAACATCATCGTACTGATTGCCGGCTGCTTCCTCGACGCGATTTCGATCTTCTACATTTTGTTGCCGATCTTCCTGCCGATCATGAAGATGATCAACTGCGATCCTATTTTGTTCGGCGTCATTCTCACCGTAAACGTGGCCATCGGCCAAATTACGCCGCCGGTGGGAGTTAACCTCTATGTGGCCTGTAATATTTCCGGGCTGAGCCTGACCGAAATTTCCAAATCAATCATGCCGTTCCTGATCGCATCGATTGTCGCGTTAGCGCTGATTACCTACATCCCGGCGATATCCCTGTGGTTACCGGGCGTGCTGGGAATGTAACAAAGGGGGTCCCTGAACCATGGCTTCAGAAATCAAAATGCCGCAACTCGGCCTGACGATGACCGAAGGAACCGTAACCCGCTGGTTCAAACAGGCGGGGGATGCGGTGGCCGAAGGCGAAGTCCTGTTCGAGGTGGCGACGGACAAAATCACCAATCAGATCGAATCCACGGCGGCCGGCACGTTGCTGCAAATCCTGGTGGAAGAAGGACAGACCGTACCGGTTCAGGCCGTCGTCGGCATTGTCGGCGCGCCTGGCGAAGTGGTGGCTCCGGCGGCGTCCGTTGCAACTCCGGCGCCCACCCCGGCTCCCCTGGCGGCGGCTCCTGCCGATCCGGCTGCTACGGCTTCAGCTGCGCCGGCAGCCCCGGCAACAGTTGCCGGACCGGCAGCCGAGGAAATCAAGATGCCGCAGCTCGGACTGACGATGACCGAGGGCACCGTAACCCGCTGGTTTAAAAATGCAGGAGAAACGGTGGCCCACGGCGAAATCCTGTTCGAAGTGGCGACGGACAAGATCACCAATCAGATCGAATCCACGGCGGCGGGCACACTGCTGCAGATTCTGGTGGAAGAAGGCCAGGTCGCACCGGTGCAGGCTGTCTTGGCCTACATCGGCGAACCCGGAGCGGCAACGGGAGCGGCGGCCGCCGCTCCGGCGGCTGCCCCGACAACCGCCCCGGCAACCGCTCCGGCCACGGCGGCTCCGGCGGCAACGGCCGGCGTGCCGGCGCAAACAGACGGCGACGGCTGGGTGAAAGCCTCGCCGGCGGCTCGCAAACTGGCGAAGGAAATGAACGTAGACCTAGCGAAAGTCACGGCGACCGGTCCCGACGGCCGAGTCGTCGAAGCTGACGTGCTGGGCTTCGGCTGGGTGAAAGCCTCGCCGGCGGCCCGCAAGGCGGCCAAAGACCGCGGCATTGACCTGGCCTCCGTCAACCCGACCGGCCCCTACGGCCGGGTCGTGGAACGCGATGTGCTGGCCTATGCCGAGAACAAACCTGCGGCGGTCAAAGTCAGCCCGCTGGCCGCTAAGATGGCGCCGGACCTGGGCGTGGACCTGGCCGGCATCGACAAGGAAGGCCGGATCATGAAGGCGGATGTCCTGGCGGCGGCCAAACCGGCGGCAGCGCCTGTCACCGCCCCGGCAGCCGTAGCGGCGGCCCCGGCCAAGGCGGCGCTCAAGACCAGGCCGCTGGTCGGCATGCGCAAGGTGATCGCCGACCGGATGCAGCAGTCCTGGAACGCGGCGCCGCATGTCCACCTGACGGTGGAAGTCGACATGACCAACGCGCTGGCCCTCAAGGATCAACTGGCCAAAGCGTCGGGACAGAAAGCCTCGGTCACGGAAATCATTATCAAATGCGCGGCGCAGGTGCTGATGGAAATGCCGGTCGTCAATGCCAGCGTCGTCGGCAACCAGATCGTCTATCACGAGTCCGCCGCTGTGGGCGTGGCGGTATCGCTGGACGACGGACTGATCGTGCCGGTGCTCCGGGAAGCGGAGAAGAAGTCGATCCGGGAAATCCGATCGGCGGTCGTGGATCTGGGCGCCCGGGCCCGCGCCGGCAAACTGCTGCCGGACGAAATTTCCGGCGGCACCTTTACGGTGACCAATCTCGGTATGTTCGGCACCGACCACTTCACGCCGGTCATCAATCCGCCGGAAAGTGCGATTCTGGCCGTATGCCGGACGGTTGACAAACCCGTCGTCGTAGGCGGACAGATCGTGATCCGGCCGATGTGCAACTGCGTGCTGGCGTTCGATCACCGCTTGGTCGACGGCGCCGTCGGCGCCAAATACATGGCCCGGTTCCGGGAACTTATGGAAAACCCCTTGCTGCTTCTGATCGGCTGATTTCATAACTCGTAATATGACCGGGGCATCCGTTGCGGATGCCCCGCTTCAACAGGAGGATTATCATGGCAAAAAAAGTAATCGTAATCGGCGGCGGCCCTGGCGGCTATGTGGCGGCGATTCGGGCGGCCCAGCTCGGTGCGGAGACGCACCTGATCGAAAAGGAAAACCTGGGCGGAACCTGCCTGAACGTAGGCTGCATCCCGACCAAGGCCCTGCTGCACACTTCGGAATTGTACCGCATGGTGAAACACGGCGAGCGGATCGGTCTGAAGGGAGACTCCGTCACGCTGGACTGGCCGGCGCTGCTGAATCGCAAGCAGAGCGTCGTCCGGCGTCTCGTCGGCGGTGTGGGCGGCCTGCTCAAGGCCAACGGCGTGGCCGTGCACAAGGGGGTCGGTGAAGTCGCCGGCGTCGGCACGGTCAAAGTACACGGCGACAAAGAAGAAGTTCTGACCGCCGATGTTATCATCGTGGCCAGCGGTTCCGTGCCGGTCAAACTGAACTTCCCCGGTGCCGACTTGCCGGGCGTGATCGACAGCACCGGTGCGCTTTCTCTGCCGAAGCCCCCCGCTTCGATGGTCATTGTCGGCGGCGGCGTCATCGGGATTGAGATTGGCGCCCTGTATGCAGCGCTGGATTGCAAAGTCACGGTCGTGGAACTGCTGCCGGAAATTCTGCCCGGCATTGATTCGGAAATCGCCGCGACCCTGAAACAGACCCTGGCCAAAGAAGGCGTGGTTTTCATGAACGGCGCCAAGCTGGACTCCATCACTCAGGCGGCCGGCGGACTGGCGGCCAAAGTGCTGGTCGGCCCCGAAACCAAGGAAATCACCGCCGAAACCGTGCTGGTCGCGGTGGGCCGGCGCGCCTACACCGACGGCGCCGGGCTGGAAGCGGCCGGTGTCAAGCTGGAACGCGGCAAAGTCGTCGTCGACGCCAACTATCGGACGAATGTGCCGGGGATTTATGCCATCGGTGATTGCAACGGAATCACCATGCTGGCCCATGCCGCCTCCCATCAGGGAATCGCTGCCGTGGAGCACGCCCTGGGCCATGGCGCGGCCGGGCATGGACAGCCGATCGTGCCGGCCTGTATCTATACCAGTCCGGAAGCGGCGGCGGTCGGCATCACCGAAGACAAGGCGAAGGAACAGGGGATCGCCTACAAGAAGGGCGTATTCCCGCTTGCCGGCAATGGCAAGTCGATGATTGACGAAGGCGAAGCCGGCTTCATCAAGATTCTGGCCGGCGCCAAGTATGGCGAAATTCTCGGCGTCCACATGGTCGGCCCGCGCGTGACCGAAATGATCGGCGAGGCGACGCTGGCCATGCGCCTGGAAGCGACCGTGGACGAACTGGTCACGACCATTCACGCCCATCCGACGGTGGCCGAGGCGATCGGTGAAGCGGCGCTGGCCGTCGACAGCTTGGCGATTCACTGGCCGCCGGCTGCGAAAAAATAGTGAACCCCTCGTTGCTCTGTTTACCGGCGGGCCTGGTTTCGTATACGGAGGGGCTGTCCCTCCAGAAACAGGCCCGCGCCCTGGTGGAAGCCGGCAAGTACGACGGCGTGCTGCTGTTGCTGGAGCACCGGCCTGTGATCACGGCGGGGCGCGGCGGCGGCCGGGAAAATCTCGTCGCCTCCCCGGCGGAACTGGCCGAAGCCGGCATCGAGTTCGTGGAAAGCGACCGGGGCGGCAACGTGACCTGCCACAATCCAGGACAGTTGGTCGGTTATCCGATTTTGAATCTGGCCTGTTGGCGGCAGGATGTGCATTGGTATGTCGACCGGTTGGAGGAAGTGCTGATCCGGACCCTGGTGGAATACGGCGTCCACGCCGGCCGCAAGGCCCGCTATACCGGGGTGTGGGTCGGCAACAGCAAGATCACGGCGATCGGCGTGAGCGTCCGGCACTGGATCACGGGGCACGGATTTGCGCTGAACGTCCGCAACGATCTGACCCTGTTCCGTTCCATCGTTCCCTGTGGAATCGAGGAGTTCGGCGTCACCAGCCTGCAGCGGCTGGGCGTGGCGGTCGGCCTGCAGGAAATAGAGGGTTGTTTGTCCAATAAGTTCTGTGAAGTGTTCGACGCCAGGGTTGCGACAGAACCGAGGGAGGGACGACGTGGAGAAGCATAAGGGGTTTGTTTCGGTGGAGGCGCACAAGGGGCGCACCATCGCCGCCCGGCTGTTGCCGGGAACGGACCTGGTGACTGGTATCGAGGAAGTCTGCAGGGTTCATCACGTCCAATACGGCTATTTCGGCAGCGTCATGGGCAGCCTGCGGCAGGCGACCTATGTGATTGCGGTGCCGGAGCCGGCGGCACCGATGGGCTTCAAGTATTGCGAGCCGATTGTGGAGCAGGGGCCAATCGAATTCATCTGCGGTCAGGGCGTGATCTGCCAGTCGGAAAAAGGTGAGCTGCTGACGCACCTGCATGCGCATGGCGTGACCCCGGACGGCAAGAATTTCGCCGGCCATTTTTCACCCGGCGGCAATCCGGTGCTGGCGACGATCGATCTTGTGATCGTGGAAGTGGACGGCGCCAAACTGATGCGGCGCTTCGATCCGGCGGTCGGCCTGGTCATGTTCAGCCCGGAGCTGTGAGCGGCGGAACCGGGGATATTTTTTCGGAAGAAAAGGTGTGAGGCAATATGAAATCGGATATGGCGGAGCGGGCGCCCTGGTTGATCCGGAGGATTCCGGCGGGCGGCAACACGGAAAAAGTGCAGGGACTGCTGGAGGGATTGCGGCTTCACACAGTGTGCCAAAGCGCGTCTTGCCCGAACCAGGGCGAGTGTTTTCATTCGGGAACCGCGACTTTTTTGATCCTGGGCGGGATTTGCACGCGCGGCTGCCGATTTTGCGGGGTTCCCAAGGGCCAGGCGCCGTTGCCGCCGGATCCGTCGGAACCGGCGAATGTGGCGGATGCGGTCAAGACCCTGGGCCTGAAACATGCCGTCGTCACTTCGGTGACCCGGGATGATTTGCCGGATGGCGGCGCGGGACAGTTCGTCGCCTGCATCCGGGAGATTCGCCAGGCAAAACCGGATACAACCGTGGAAGTGCTGACGCCGGATTTCGCCGGCAACGCCTGGGCGTTGCAGAGCGTACTCGCGGAAAAACCGGAAGTCTTCAATCACAATGTGGAGACCGTGCCCCGCCTGTATGCGACGGTCCGGCCCCAGGCGAACTACATGCGGTCGCTGGCCGTGCTGCAGCAGGCGTCATCGGCCGGGATCGACCGGGTCAAGAGCGGCCTGATGCTGGGCCTGGGCGAAACTGAGGACGAAGTGGCGGAGGTTCTGGAAGACTTGCTGGCGGTCGGGGTCAACTGCCTGACGCTCGGGCAATATCTGCGGCCATCCAAGGAGCATCTGCCGGTAGTCGAGTATGTCCATCCCGACCAGTTCAAGAAGCTGGCCGACCTCGCGTATCAACAGGGCTATCTTCATGTCGCTGCCGGGCCGTTGGTGCGGAGTTCCTATCACGCCGGCGCTGTTTTTGACGGACCCGTTGACAGGGGCGGAAGGCAAGGTTTAGAATAGACCTGAAGTTTCATATTCGCAGGGAGATCCTGAGAATAGAGGAGCGGACAACAAGAGTAACGCCGGCGAGACAGGAATCGACGACCCGGCGCGAAAGGGTTGCTCGCCGAAGAATGGCGGATCGCCGGATTGCCATTCTGGGCGCGCATCGAACAGATGCGTGACTGTCACCAGTTTTGGTGAAGCGCTATCTCATCCAGCGGCCGAAAACGCTATCCGTGTTTTTCCAAAGGCCGCGCACCGGGAGATAGACTCGCCGGTGCTTTCTTTTTCCCCAGCCTAAGAATATGAAGGAGGAGTTTTCGTGTCCAAGAACTTGCGTGTACTGTCCCTGATCCTTGCCGTGGTCTTCCTCGTGGTTGCCGCCGGTTGCGGCGGTGGCGCTCCCGCGGCCGACAAAAAAGGCAAACTGACGGTCGCGATGGTCAATCCCCTGACCGGTGACGCCGCGACGTACGGCGTGAGCCATAAAAACGGCCTGGAACTGGCTCTGTCCGAAATCAACAAGGCGGGCGGCGTGAAAGGCCAACAAATTGAACTGGTGACCCACGACGACGCCGGCGATCCCAAACAGGCGGCGGCCGGCGCCCAGAAATTCGCCGACATGAAGAGTGTGCTGGCGATCGTCGGCTCCTGCCTCAGCTCCAATACGCTGGCGATGGTGCCGATCACCGACAAAGCCAAGGTTCCGCACTCCGCCATTTCGTCGAGTTCGCCCAAACTGTCCGGCATGAGCAAATATTTCTTCCGGATGGCGGTGCAGGACGATAAGGTCGGCGGATTGATGGTCGATCTGGCCCAGAACAAATTCAAACCCAAAAAAGTGGCCCTGATGTACCTGAACAACGATTACGGCAAAGGCCTGCTGGCGTCGATCGATCCCCAGATTAAAAAATACGGGATCACCCTGACCTCCGCCCAGACCTATCTGGCCAACGACAAGGACTACTCGGCCCTGCTGACGAAAGTGAAGGCGGAAGCGCCGGATGTCCTGCTCATCGGCAGCACGTACACCGACGGCGGACTGATTGTGAAGCAGGCCCGGGAAATGGGTCTGACCATGCCGATCGTCGGACCGACCGGCCTGTATAGCCCCAAATACATGGAGATCGCCGGCAAGGCGGTGGAAAACACCTATTTCCTCGGCGTGTTCGTGCCGACCAATCCGGACCCGAAAGTTCAGGAATTCGTGAAAAAATACAAAGAAAAATACGGTATGGAACCGGATACCTTTGCGGCGTTGGCGTATGACCAGGGCTATGTTCTGAAGGATGCCATGGAAAAAGCAGCCGCCAAAGGCAATGTCACCCGGGAAAGCCTGCGCGAAGCAATGGCCGGCAGTTCCTACAAGGGAATCACCGGTACGGTCACGTTTGACGCCAAAGGCGACTGGGTCCGCCCGTATCTGTATGTAACCGTGAAAGACGGCAAATTCGTCGTCGCCCAATAATCGGCCGGAAAACGAATTCAACAAGAAGGCGCGGGAGCGGAACATCCGTTTCCCGCGCATTTTCTCAGCGGAGGTGTCGACTTGGTCCTCATTCAGCAAATTATCAACGGGATGGCGCTGGGAGGAATCTATTCCCTGATTGCGATCGGCTGGACGGTGGTGTTTGGCATTGTCGGCCTGATCAACTGGACGCATGGCGAAGTATTCATGATTGGCGCCTTTGTGGGCTTTTTTTTGGTGTCCGTATATAAGGTGAACCTGATAGCGGCCCTGATCATCGCGATGCTGGTTAGCGGCTTCGTGGCCCTGATGATCGACCGGCTGGCCTACCGGCCGCTGCGGACCAGTCCCAAACTGGCCTCGTTCATCACCGCGCTGGGGGCGTCCACATTTCTGCGGTATCTGGCGGCATTGGTCTGGGAACCGCATGCCCGGGCGTATCCACCGACCTTTGACTTCAAGGTGATGCAGATCCCCTTCGGGGAAAGCACACTGACCATAAACAGCCTGCAATTGTTCATTTTCGCCGTGACGCTCGTCATCATGGCACTGCTGCAATGGTTCATCACGCGGACCATGATGGGAAAAGCGATGCTGGCGGCATCCCAGGACTTTGAAATGGTTGGGCTCATGGGCGTGGAAGTGGAGCGCCTGGTGATGCTGACCTTCGGCGTCAGCGGCATGCTGGGCGGTGCGGCCGGCGTGCTGGTCGGCGTGCTGTATGCGATCGATCCGATGATGGGTTCGATGGCCGGCTTGAAAGGCTGGGCCGTGGCGGTGCTGGGCGGTGTCGGCAGTATTTCCGGCGCCATGATCGCGGGCATCCTGCTCGGGGTGGCGGAAAACGTGTCTTCCGCCTATGTGTCCTCGGGCTATCGGGATGCGATCGCCTTCGTGGCGATGATCCTGACGCTCGTCATCAAGCCGACCGGCTTGATGGGTTTCAAGTTCGAAGAGAAAGTTTAGGAGGGCAAGCGCATGTCTTGGAAGCAATGGCTGTCGGGCTGGCGTGGCGCTGTCCTGTTTTCAGCCGTTATTATCGGCGTCAGTTTTATCGACTCGGTCGTCGAGCGGCCGGAGTACCTGTTTCCACCCTATTTCAAGCATATTCTGCTGGTTTGCCTGATCTACAGCATCGCGGCGCTCAGCCTGAATTTCGTGGCCGGCTATATCGGTCAGACTTCCCTCGGCCATGCCGCCTTTTTCGGCTTGGGGGCCTATACGTCGGCGCTGTTGACCCAGGTGTTGCACTGGCCGTTCTGGCCGGCCTTTTTGGCTGCCGGCGCCGTGGCCGCCTTGGTCGGGGTTCCGCTCGGCGCGCCGGCGTTGCGGGTGCGCGGACCGTTCCTGGTGGTTGTGACTTATGGCTGCGGCGAAGTGTTCAAATATGTGGCGCTGAATCTCGACATCACCGGCGGGCCGGCGGGATTGCCCGGGCTGATTTCTCCGGCGCTCGGCATCAGTTTCAACGATATCGGCGCAACCGGCAAGGAGGCCTTTATTGTGCTGGCCCTGGCGCTGGCCTTGTTCCTGGCTTTCTTTTCGCAACGCCTCGCCAATTCCCGCGTCGGCCAGGCGTTTGCGGCGATCCGGGAAGACGAGATCGCGGCGTCGGCCATGGGAATCAATGTTGCCTATCATAAACTGCTGGCCTTCGTCCTGTCGGCTTTTTTTGCCGGCCTGGCCGGCAGCCTGCTCGCTCATTACCTGTCGTTTGTCAGCCCGGACATGCTGAGCTCCGGCGAATCGATCATGATGTTCACGATGGTCATCGTCGGTGGCGCCCGCAGCATATACGGCTGTTTCCTGGGAGCGTTCCTGCTGACGATTCTGCCGGAAGTTCTGCGGATGCTGAAGGACATGATCGGCTTGCCGTTTGATCCCTGGCTGGTGTTGTTCGGCCTGGTTCTGATCTTGATGATGCGGGTTCGGCCGCAGGGAATCCTCGGCGCCGACACCGTGTTCCGCCGATAAGGAGGACTGGCGTTGCTGCTACGAACAGAGAAACTCAAAAAAGTTTTCGGCGGGTTGACCGCGGTCAACGAGATCGATTTTTCGGTGGACGCCGGCAAAATCGCCGCCATTATCGGCCCCAACGGCTCCGGAAAAACCACGTTTTTTAATGTGATCAGCGGGATTCTGCCGGCCTCCGGCGGCAAAATCCTGTTCAACGACCAGGATGTCACGGCCCAAAAAGCCCACGAAATGACCGCCCTGGGCATGGCGCGGACCTTTCAGAACATCCGGCTGTTCCCCAATCTCACCGCTCGCGACAATATTATCCTGGGCCGCTACAGCCGGACCTTCTCCGGACTGTGGGACGGGTTGTTCAATACGCCCCGCCTGCGTCGGGAAAAGCAGGAAAATGAAACTAAAGCGGCGGAACTGCTGGAATTTGTCGGTTTGCCCAAGGTGGCCGACCATATGGCGAAAAATCTGCCCTACGGTGCGCAGCGACGGCTGGAAATCGCCCGGGCGTTGGCCAGCGAGCCCCGCCTGCTGCTGCTGGACGAGCCGGCGGCCGGCATGAATCCGAAAGAGTGCGATGAATTGCTGTCGTTGATCCTGCGGCTGAAGGAATGCGGAATTACCATTCTGCTGATCGAGCATCAGATGCGGCTGGTGATGAATATTGCCGAACAGGTGACGGTGTTCGACCATGGCGTGAAGCTCGCCGAAGGCTTGCCGGCGGATGTCCGCAACGATCCCGCCGTGGTGGAGGCATATATCGGAAGCGAGGTGCAGCGCTTTGTTAGACGTAAAAGACATTAATGTATATTATGGCGCGATCCACGCGGTCCGGAACGTCAGCCTGGAAGTGAATGCCGGCGAGATCGTGTCGATTATCGGCGCCAACGGCGCCGGCAAGTCGACCATCCTGAAAACGCTGGTCGGCCTGTTGCGCAGCAAAACCGGCGAAATTTCCTTCGAAGGCCAAAATATCAGCCAGTTGTCGCCGGCGGCGATCGTCCGGCAGGGAATTGCCCTGGTGCCGGAAGGTCGCCGGGTGTTTCCGCGGCTGTCGGTGGAAGACAATTTGCTGCTCGGCGGTTATGCCCGCAAAGACGGAGAAATCGCCAAGGACATTCAACGGATCTACGAGATGTTCCCGCGGCTGGCCGAGCGCCGCAAACAGAATGCCGGCACGCTGTCCGGCGGCGAGCAACAGATGCTGGCCACCGGCAGGGGGATGATGAGCCGGCCCAAACTGTTACTGCTGGATGAACCGTCGATGGGCCTGGCGCCGGTGCTGGTGCATCAAATTTTTGAGACCATCCTGGATATCAACGAACAGGGGACGACGATCCTGCTGGTGGAACAGAATGCCCACATGGCCCTGTCCATCGCCGATCGCGGTTATGTGCTGGAGACCGGTTCCGTGGTATTGTCCGGCGATGCGGCGGAACTGATCGATAATGATGAGGTGCGTTGCGCCTACTTGGGGGAATAAGCGAAAATGAGAGTGGAAAAACATCCGGTGCTTGGCGACCGGGAGGTCGGCAGGCTTGTTTCCATTTCCGTCGACGGAATGGAAATCCAGGCGGTGGAGGGAGAACCGATCGCGGCGGCGCTGTTGGCGCAAGGGCTGCGGGTATTCCGGCGAACGCCGCGGCTGCATGAGCCGCGGGGTATTTTTTGCGGAATCGGCCGTTGCACGGACTGCATCATGACGGTGGACGGCGTGCCGAATGTCCGCACCTGCGTGACGCCCGTGCGTTCCGGCATGGTCATCACTTCCAACCTGAATAAGGGGGGGGGAGAATGATGGCGGACTCCAATACTTTTGACGTCGTGATCGTCGGCGCCGGGCCGGCCGGCCTGGCCGCCGCCATTGAAACCGCGCGCCGGGGCGCCCGGACCTTGGTCGTCGATGAAAATGGCAAACCCGGCGGACAATTATTCAAGCAGATTCATAAATTTTTCGGCTCGCATGAGCACCGGGCCGGCATCCGGGGCTTCGAGATCGGTCGCCAACTGCTGGCCGACGCGGCGGCGGCCGGGGTGACGGTCTGGCTGGACTCCGTCGTGCACGGGCTGTTTGAGAACAAGGTGGCGATCCTGCAGGACGGCCGCCAGGTCACGGTCGAAGCCGGCCGGATCATCCTGGCGACCGGGGCCACGGAAAACGCCGTCGCCTTCCCCGGCTCAACTCTTCCGGGAGTCATGGGCGCCGGGGCGATCCAGACGATGATCAACGTGCACCGGGTCTTGCCCGGAAAACGGTTCATCATGCTGGGGTCCGGCAATGTCGGACTCATTGTCAGTTATCAGTTGATGCAGGCAGGCGCCGAAGTGTTGGCCCTCGTTGAGGCCATGCCGTCCATCGGCGGCTATGGCGTGCATGCCGCCAAAATCCGGCGCGCCGGTGTGCCGATCCTGGTGGGGACCACCATCAGCCGGGCGTTTGGCGACGGCAAAGTCGAAGGCGTCGAGCTGGCGTCGGTGGGGCCGGACTTCAAAACAATCCCGGGATCGCAGCGGACCTTGGCCGCCGATACCGTGGGTCTGGCGGTGGGTCTGTCGCCGCTGACGGAGCTGGCCTGGATGGCCGGCTGCGAATTTGTGTTCTCGCCCCGGTTGGGCGGGCATGTGCCGTTGCATGACGAGAACATGCGGACCACGCTGCCGACGCTGTACGTGGCCGGCGACATCACCGGCGTCGAGGAAGCGTCGACGGCGATGGAGGAAGGCCGTCTGGCGGGGATCGCCGCGGCCGAATCGCTGGGATTGGCCACGGAACAGGCTGCCGCCGACAAGGACGCCGTGCGGCGACGGATCGACGTTCTGCGGTCCGGGCCCTTCGGCGAAGGCCGGCGGACGGCGAAGGCCGAAATTCTCAAGCAACGGGCGATGCGGTAAGGAGGATCCAATGGAAGGCGTGAAATTAACCGGCGCGCTCGGCGCCGAAGAACAGAAGCAAGTATTGCCGCCCGAGGCGCGGACGGCGCGGGGACCGGTGGCGGTCATCGAATGTGTGCAGCAGATTCCCTGCAATCCCTGTGAGAAGGCTTGTCCGTTCGGGGCGATCGAAATCGGTCCCGATATCACCCAACTGCCCCGCCTGGACCTGGAAAAATGCCGCGGCTGCGGCATCTGCCTGAGCAAATGTCCGGGGCTGGCCATTTTTTTGGTGGATGCTTCCCAAAGCGAAACGGAAGCGTTGGTGATGATGCCGTACGAGTACCTGCCGCTGCCGGCGGTCGGCGACAACGTCGACGGCGTGGACCGGACCGGGCGGTTCGTCACCAAGGCCCGGACCGTCAAGGTCGATACCGGCGCGCAGCGCCAGGGGACCGCGATCGTGACCCTGGCCGTGCCCAAAGAGTTCATGCATGAGGTGCGGAGTTTCCGGATTCCGGCCCCCGACGAAGTATTCCTGTGCCGCTGCTGTGAAGTCTCGGAAACGGAAGTTCGCCAGGCGGTGCGCGAAGGCGCCCGGACGGTGGCGGCCGTCAAAACCCGGACCCGGGCCGGTATGGGCCTGTGTCAGGGCCGAACCTGCCGGCGTCTCATCAGCCGGGTGATCGCCGAGGAAACCGGGCAGTCGCCGGCGGATATCCTGCCGCCGACGAGCCGGCCGCCGGTGAGGACGATTTCGCTGGCTGCCCTGGCGGGAGGTGAAGACGATGAGTAACGCGGCGGAAGTCATTGTTGTCGGCGGCGGCGTCATCGGTTCCTCTGTCGCCTACTATGCGACGAAAGCCGGCCGGAAAGTCATCCTGCTGGATCGCGGCGATATCGCGGCAGGCACATCCAGCGCCTGCGACGGGTTCATCATCCTGCAGTCGAAGAATCCGGGACCCCATCTGGACCTGGCCCTGGAAAGCGCAGCCATGTACCGGACACTGTCGGCGGAACTGGACTATGATCTCGAATATATGCCCTGCGGCGGCATGGTCGTCGCGGAAACGGAAAAACAGGCGGCGCTGCTGCGGGGATTGATTCAGAAGCAGCAGGCGGCGGGCCTGTCCGTCGAACTGTTGCCAATCGCCGAGGCACGGCGCAGCGAACCACTCCTGGCGGAGGAATTGTGGGGTGCCGCGTACTGCCAGGAAGACGCCCAGGTCAATCCGATCCGGGTGGCGCAGGGCTTTGCCCAGGCCGCCCGCCGGCTGGGAGCGCAGATTCGCACCGGCGTCGAGGCGAAGGGCCTGCTGGTGGAGAACGGAAAAGTCTGCGGCGTGCAAACCGCCGAGGGGGCACTGCGGGCCGACTATGTCGTTAATGCCGCCGGCGTCTGGGCGCCGGAACTGGTTGCCGCCCACGGGCTGCAGATTCCCATCCAGCCGCGCCGGGGCCAGATCCTGGTGACGGAGCCGCTGCCGTCGATGCTGCGGCATGTCCTGCTCTGCGCCTGCTATCTGATCGCCAAGCATCATCCGGAGGAGCTGGATCCGAACGAACGCCAGCATCGGCTGGGCGTCGGGCTGGCGGTGGAACAGACCGCCCATGGCGGCCTGCTGGTCGGCAGTACCCGTGAATTCGCCGGCTTCGATCGGCGGACCACCCTGGCCGGCATCGAGGCGGTGGCCCAACATGCCCGCCGGATTCTGCCGGCGCTGGCCAATGTCAATGTCATCCGGACTTTTTCCGGCCTGCGTCCCTATACGCCGACCGGGTTGCCGTTTCTTGGCCCGGTGGCGGAACTGCCCGGCCTGATTATGGCAGCCGGCCACGAAGGGGACGGCATCGCCCTGGCGCCGGTAACCGGCAAAAAAGTGGCGGAGTTTCTGAAGTAACCGACAGACCTACCAAAAACAAAACCGCTCGTCATTCCCGGCAAGGGATTGGCGAGCGGTTTTTTCTTTTTCAGGTCGTGGCTTATTTTTGGCGCGCGCCGGCGGCGATCGCGTCCCAGAGGCCCTGGAGATACATGATGCCCAGGCCGCGGTCATACAGACCGTAGCCGGGCCGGCCCTGTTCACCCCAGATCATGCGGCCGTGATCGGGCCGGATGGGACCGGTGAAGCCGATATCCCAATAGGCCTTCATGATTTCGTAAATGTCCAGCGAGCCGTCGGCGGTGAGGTGGGAGGCTTCGTCGAACACGCCCGGCGCCTGGATCTTGATGTTGCGGACATGGCCGAAATGAACGCGTCCCTTCTTGCCAAAGTGGCGGATGATCGACGGAATGTCGTTGTCCGGGTTAGCCCCGAGCGAGCCGCTGCAGAGCGTCAGGCCATTGTTCGGACTGTCGGCCAGCGCCAGGATGCGTTCCAGATTTTCGCGGGAAGTGGTGATGCGGGGCAGGCCGAACACCGACCAGGGCGGATCGTCCGGATGAATCGCCATCTTGATCCCGCACTCCTCCGCCGTAGGAATGATCGCCCGCAAAAAGTAGCCGAGGTGGTCGAACAGAACTTCCTCGTCGACGTCGGCATATTGTCCGAACAGCGTTTGCAGGGCCTGCAGCCGCTCCGGTTCCCAGCCTACCAGCTTGAATCCCTGCGATCCGTCGGCGATTCGCTTGACGATCTGATCCGGCGTCAGGTCCTTCAGGACGGCGGCGTCATAGGACATGGTCTGCGAACCGTCCGGCAGCGTCTTGGCCAGATCGGTCCGGGTCCAGTCGAACACCGGCATGAAATTGTAACAGACGACGGTAATGCCGATTTTGGCCAGATTGCGCAGAGTGAGGATGTAGTTTTCGATGTAGCGGTCCCGGGACGGCAGACCCAGCTTGATATCTTCATGAACATTGACGCTTTCGATCGTTTCCAGCTGCAGCCCGGCCGCCTCGACTTCCGCTTTCAGGGCCAGGATTTTGTCCATCGGCCACACTTCGCCCACCGGCACGTCGAACAACGCACCGACGATTCCCCGGACCCCCGGGATTTGGCGGACATACTCCAGGGGAAAGGGTTCGTTGCTTTGTCCATACCAGCGAAAGGACAGTATCATCGTATCACGCCTCCACAAAGGTGATGTCGAGCGGTTGGCGGTCTACCAGTCGCGGAAAGGAAAGGTTCGGGAAGCCGACCATCAGGGCGCCGGTCAGCACAGTTCCCGCCGGTAGGCGCAACAATTCCAGCAATGGCGCATAGCCGGCAAAGGCGGCCGCTTCCAACAGACCGGCCCAGCAGGTTCCCAGGCCGAGCGACGGCGCGTACAATTCGGCGTATTCCAGACAAAGCAGCGTGTTTTCCCGGCCGCGGGCAAACCCGGCCGGGGCGGCGCCCAGGACGAGCACGGGCGCGTTGCGCAGGATCGAATCGCAGCCATCCAGACGGAAACTGTCGACGTAGCGGGAATAAACCGCTGCCGCCGGCTGATGGCCGGCGGCAGCCTCCCCCAGCCAGTCGATGGTCCTTTCGGTAAGCCGCCGCAAGGTTGCCGGCCTGTCCATCACATAGTAGGAAATCCCCTGCGAGTTGCCGCCGGAAGGGGCAAACCGGGCGATATCCAGGAGCTGCCGGAGGAGGGCGCGCTCAACCGGCCGATTTTGGTAGCTGCGGATCGAACGGCGGCTGCGCAGGAACTGCCGGACCGTCGCCGGCGGTAATGGGGACGAATTCGGCAGGCGGTCCTGCCGGGCCAGCGGCGCGCGGGAATGATCGAGGGCGGCCGGCGGGCAGACCGCGACACAGTGGCCGCAGGCGATGCACAGCTGCGGAAAGGTGAGCCGGGGCCAGTCTTCGTCCAAGCGGATCAGGCCGCGCGGGCACACCGAAACACACAGGCCACACTGAACGCAGCGCGACCTGTCGACAGTGAGCGAAGTCATGAACAAAGCCCCCTTATTTCAAGGCCGCAGGACGTGGGTCACAGCGCAGCCAATTCGCCCTGATAAACGGTGACCGCCGTTTTGCCGGCCGTCAGTTCCCGTGACTGTTTGCGCCATTCGGCGATATGGGCGGAGGCGGCGTGTTTCTTCAAAGCGGCGAGGTCCGCCCATTCCTCGACAAAGACGCATTGGCCGGGATCATAGGTGTTGTCGAGCAGCGTGTAACTGACGCAGCCTTCTTCGGCCCGGGTGGCGGCCATCACGCCCTGGGCGAGATCGAGCAGTTCTTTTTTGCACTCGGGTTTGACCGGAACTTTGGCAATGACGATGACCATTGTACAGAACCTCCTTGCTGTTTCTGGGGAGTCTTTTCTTTGCTTCGCCATCCGGGGCGGGAGTTCCTGCCGAACCGCCGGTGGATGTCTTGCCGAAGCGGATTATTGGAGCATTATCCACAAAAACTGTGGAAAACCGGTCTGGTTATCCACAGTTTTTTGTCTCGGCAACGTTTGCGGGCAGCTTCCGCCGGCAGTTATAGAACGGGCGCGATGATTTTTTCGATTTCGATGGATTTTTTCAGCATGCCGTTTTGGATCAGGAAATCCTGGGTCCGTTTCAGCTCCGCGATGTCGGAGGGCTTGATGGTCGGATCGAAATCATACCAGGGCAGCATTTGGCGAACCGTTTCCGGCGGCAGGCCGGTTTCCGCCGCCGTCAGTTGCAGGGCCTCATCCGGGTTGGCCTTGATATGGGCGACCGCCGCCTGGTGCGTGCGCAGAAACCGCTGCACGAGATCGGGATGTTTTTTCAGAAAGTCGCCGCGCACCGCCGTGACGATGGTGGCCTCGACCAGACCGTCGCCATTGGTCAGAATCCGGGCCCCCGCCTTTTCGGCGCGGATGGCGTCCGGACCGGCAGACAGGGCGGCGTCGACGCTGCCGTTCATCAGGGCAGCCGTCGAACTGGGCAGATCCATCGACACAAACTGGATGTCATCAGGACGCAGTCCCTGTTTCGCCAGCGCCGCCAGGATCAGCTGATGCAAGATCGTACCTTTGGGGCCGGCGACTTTTTTGCCCTTCAGGTCGGCCACGCTCCGGATGGCCGGTCCGTTGACCAACACCACGAAGGCTTTGGGGGCGCGGCTGTACATGCTGATGATCTTGAGGTCCACGCCGTTGGCGGCCGCCAGGATGGCCGAAGTTCCGCCCAGACAATGGGCGAAATCCAGCGAACCGGCCGCCAGGGCTTCCGTTTGTTTGGAACCGACGGTGATTTCCGGGTAAGAAACCTTGATGTTGTCCTTACCGAACTCTTTGTCAAAAGCAGCCAGCTTTTTTTCGAGGATGGACGGGACGTTAAGCGGGGCTTTGACGTAAGTGATACTGATACTGTCGGGCTTTGCCGCGGTGGGGGCGGCCGGCGTCGTCGACGGGGCGGCCGGTTTGCCGCAACCGGTCAGGAACAGGAAGGCGGCGAGCAGCAGCGTGCCGCACAGACGGGGAAACGAGTTTCGGTTCATGAATCAACCCTCCAATTATAATACTTGTTACAATCCACCCAGCGCGTCGAGGATTTCCGCCTGGATTTGCAGAAATCCCGGCGAGGCGGGAGCGCGCGGATAAGGTAACGGCACGGGGATTTCCCGGATCAGAGATCCGGCATCCATCACCAGTACGGTTTGCGCCAGGAATATGGCCTCCGTCACGTCGTGGGTGACGAGGATCAGGGTCTTTCGCTGGGACAGGAACAACTCCATGATTTCCCGCTGCAGTTTTTTGCGGGTGAAATAGTCGAGGGCCCCGAACGGCTCGTCCATCAGGATAACCTCGGGTTGAAAGCACAAAGTGCGGCCGAGGGAAACCCGCTGGGCCATGCCGCCGCTCAAATGGGCCGGATAGGCGTCGCGAAACGACTCCAGGCCCAGCTGACGCAAGGTCGGCAGCACCAGGTTTTCCACGACAGCCGGCGGCAGCGAGCGATCGAGTGAAAAGGCCATGTTTTCGAATACCGTAAGCCAGGGCATCAGGCGGGGTTCCTGAAAGACGAAGCCGATTTTGGGCGGAACGGCGCCGGCAGCCGCGGCCCAGCGGATCCGGCCGGCAGTCGCCTGTTCCAGGCCGCCCAGCAGGCGCAGCAAAGTGGTTTTGCCGCAGCCGCTTTTGCCGACGATAACGGTGAAGCTGCCGTCGGCGATCGCGGCGCTGGCGTTGTTCACGGCCGTCACGATCTGGTCGCCGATGCGGAACTGTTTGCAGAGTTGGCTGATTTCAACCCCGGCCATAATCGGTTTCCTCCCCTTCCTTCCAGGGAACGAGCTTTCGGGCCAGACGGAAAAACGCCCAGTCGATCAGGGTCCCCATAAAGCCGATGGTCAAAATGCCAATGATCACCAGATCGGGTCGCGACAGTTGCTCGGCGTCGAGAATCATATAGCCGATGCCGGACGAGGCGGCGATCAGTTCCGCGCCGACGAGCGCCCGCCAGCTATAACCAAGACCGAGGCGCATGCCCACCAGCACCGACGGCAACGCGGCCGGCAAGACAACCTGCCGGAAAATGGCCCGCCGGTTCATGCCGAAAGACCTGGCGACTTCGATCAGTTTGTGGTCGCAGCTGGCGACGCCGTGCAAAGTGTTGAAGAAGATCGGAAAAAAAGTCGCCATAACGACGATCAGCAGTTTGGGCGTTTCGCCGATGCCGAACCAGAGAATCAGCATCGGGATGGTGGCCAGCGGCGGAATATGGCGGATGCATTCCAGCGAGACATGCACATAGGGGTTCCAGTGTTTGTTCATGCCCAGGGCGACCGCCAGGGGAAACGCCAACAGCAGCGCGGCGCCGAACCCGCTGAAAACGCGGGCGAAACTGACGATCAGATGTCTGGACAGGGAACCGTCGGTGACGACCTGCGTGAAGGCGGCGGCGACTTCCGATGGCGGCGGGATGATATAGGCGTTCCATAACGAAAAATGGGACCCGGCGATCCAAAACAAGAACACCAGGGCCGGAAAATATAAGCCTTTGCGGATCATTGGATCAATTTTCATCGTGTATTGCCGCCTGATCGAATTTTCGTGGACAAAAAAGCCGCCCTTGCAGCAGCGCAGGGCGGTTGGATGACAGGCATGACACAAAAAAGCGGAACAATGCGTCATAGCGGCCATCCCTTGGCTTCAGGCCTGCGCCCTGGTCCTCAGGAGTCCGGGTCTGTTACTATTATACGACCACGGAGAAAAATTATCAATATCGTTGTGGATTTGGCAAACCGACCGATATTCGGATTCCCAACAAACAGGACAGGCTGGCGGAACCGATCCGCCGCCTGTCCTGAACAGACTCGCCCTTGTTATCTTGCCGGCAAGGAGCGTTACCAGTAAAATCCGGGAACGTCGCTCTTTTCCTTGCCGGACGCCGCTGCGGTTTTTTCGCCGTTCACGATGCGCTCCGCCCGTTCCAGATTGTCCACCTTGATGACCACCCGGGCTTCGTTGGTCGAGGTAGAGGCAAAGGCATACAGATATTCGACGTTGATGCCGGCGCCGCTCAGCTTTTCGACCTGCTGCAGCAGGCCGCCCGGAGTGTCCTCGACCGTCAGGGTGAGGACGTTCGTGGATTTCACGGCGTAGCCGGCGCCGCGCAGGATGCGCTCGACCTTTTCCGGGTCGTTGACGATGATCCGCAGGATTCCGAAGTCGGCGGTGTCGGCGACGGATAGAGCCCGCAGATTGATCTCATGCTCTTTCAGGACCCGCAGCACTTCCACCAGAGTGCCCGGACGATTTTCGACGAATACCGAAATTTGCTGGATGATCATGCTTCTTCCTCCTCGTATCAGATATTCCGCTTGTCGATGACGCGCTTGGCCTTGCCTTCGCTGCGCTCGATCGTCTTGGGGCCGACCAGGCGGACTTTGGCGCTGACGCTCAGGGCGCTGGCCAGCTCTGCTTCGATTTTGTGTTCGAGCACTTCCAGGCCGCGGATTTCGTCCGAGAACATGTTCTCGGTCATTTCGACCAGGACGGTGAGGTGGTCGAGGTTGTCGACGCGGTCCACGATCAGCTGGTAATGGGGCGAGGTTTCGCCCAGGCCCAGCAGCACGCTTTCGACCTGCGACGGGAACACGTTGACGCCGCGGATGATCAGCATGTCGTCGCTGCGGCCGAGGACTTTGCTCATCCGGACCAGGGTGCGGCCGCATTCGCAGGGCTCGGCTGTCAGGACGGACAGGTCGCGGGTCCGGTACCGGAGCATCGGCATGCCTTCCTTGGTCAGCGTGGTCAGGACCAGCTCGCCCTTTTCGCCGTAGGGAAGCGTTTTTCCGGTCGTGGGATCGATGATTTCGGGATAGAAATGATCTTCACTGACGTGCAGGCCGTTCTGGCAGGAGCATTCGCAGGCGACGCCCGGGCCGATGATCTCGCTCAGGCCGTAAATGTCATAGGCTTTGATTCCCAACGCTTTTTCGATTTCCAGCCGCATTCGCTGTGACCAGGGTTCGGCGCCGAATACGCCGGCTTTCAGGGCCATTTCTCCCGGCTGGATGCCCATTTCCTTCATCGTTTCGGCGATGAACAGGGCGTAGGAGGGCGTACAGGCCAGCATGGTCGTGCCGAAGTCTTTCATCAGCATAATTTGACGCTGGGTGTTGCCGCTGGACGCCGGAATGACCGAAGCGCCGATCGCTTCCGCGCCGTAGTGGACGCCGAGGCCGCCGGTGAACAGGCCGTAGCCGTAGGCGACCTGGATCAGGGACTGTTTGGTGGCGCCGGCGGCGGTCAGGGTACGGGCCATGACTTCCGACCAGATGCCGAGGTCGCGGTTGGTATAGCCGACGACCGTGTGTTTGCCGGTCGTGCCGCTGGATGCGTGCAGGCGGACGATTTCCGCCAGCGGTACGGCGAACAGCCCGTACGGGTAGTTGTCGCGCATGTCCTGCTTGGTGATGAACGGCAGCTTGCCGAGGTCATCGATCGAGCGGATTTCTTCCGGCAGCAGGCCGGCTTTCTGCATTTGTTCCCGATAAAAGGGAACCTGCCGGTAAACGCGGCGAACCTGCTGCACCAGCCGGGCGGATTGCAGCTCAGCCATCTGAGCGCGGGGCATGGTTTCGATTGGTTTGTTCCAGTACAAATTCGTTCCTCCCATCCTACATTGCTGCTTGTTGCTGATAGCTGATAAAAGAAAACCCCAGCACAAAGTTCGCATGGAACTTTCCGCTGGGGTTTTTTGTACCCACGGTGTAGCCGGTCAGGCTCTGCGCCGCTCGGACCTGACGCATTCAGCCGGAACCCCAGGCGCACTTCCATTCATGAAAGAATGTTGTATACAATACTTGACACCCATTATAGCAGCTGCCATAAAGCAGTGCAAGAACGTTGCAAAAGCGGCCTGCAAGCGCCAGAACAGGCCCGCTGCCCAGTGGTGTCGGTGGATTAAACGGCGAATCCGTGATAAAATTTAAAAAATGCGAAATGTGGCGATAAACGAAACCGGCGCGGAGTCGGACGATGCGGCGTCGGCGGCGTGACGTGAAAATTCGGCGGCTGGCGGGAGCCTGCCCAGGTTTTTTGCAGGTGGCCGATCAGTGGAAGGAGCAAGAACTTACGATGGCTGAGGCGTGGTATCAACAGAGCGGGATTGAAGTTGTCGAACAAATCGGCAGCGATCTGCACAATGGCCTGACCGAAGGGGAAGCGGCGGCGCGGCTGGCGAAAAACGGCCCCAATGAACTCAAGGGAAAACCCCGGGCGACGATGTGGGAAATGTTGCTGGAACAGTTCAAGGACTTTTTGGTGCTGATCCTCATCGCCGCCAGCATCGTCAGCGCTTTCGTCGGTGAAGTGGCCGACTCGCTGGTTATTGTAACCATTGTCGTTCTCAATGCGGTTTTGGGGGTATTCCAGGAAACCAAAGCCGAGAAGGCCCTGGAAGCCTTGCAAAAAATGGCGGCGCCCAACACCAAGGTTATTCGCGGCGGCGTCCTTTTGACCATCCCCAGCCGCGAGCTGGTGGTGGGCGACATCGTGCGGCTGGAGGCCGGGGATTATGTGCCGGCGGATGTCCGGATATTGGAATCCATGAATCTGAAAGTGGAAGAAGCCAGCCTGACGGGTGAATCCGTCCCGGTGGAAAAAGAAACCGCCGCGCTGAACCACGAGGCGCCGCTGGCAGATCGGCATAATATGGCCTATATGGGTACGGTGGTGACCTACGGCCGGGGACGCGCCGTGGTCATCGGAACCGGCATGGATACGGAAATCGGCAAAATCGCCGAGATGATTTCTTCCTTCGAAGAGCAAAGCACGCCGCTGCAGGAAAAGCTGGCTTCTTTCGGTAAAGTTCTAGGGATTTTGTGCCTGGCGGTCTGCGCCGTGGTCTTTGTGCTGGGGATCTATCAGGGGTATCGGGACGGGCATCTGACCTGGGACGAGGTGACCCTGTTGTTCATGACGGCGGTCAGCCTCGCCGTGGCGGCGATTCCGGAAGGATTGCCGGCGGTCGTGACCATCGTCCTGGCGATTGGCATGCAGCGGATGGTCAAGAAGAACTCCATCGTCAAGAAACTGCACGCCGTGGAAACCCTGGGCAGCACTACCGTCATCTGTTCGGATAAAACCGGCACTTTGACTCAAAATCAAATGACCGTCGTGCGGTTGTTCGCCGATGGCCAACTGTTGGCGGTCAGCGGTGAGGGGTATTCGCCGCAGGGCGAGTTTAGCCGGGACGGGCAGGCGCTGGCTGTGGCGGACGAACCGGGTCTCAAGGTTTTGCTGCAAGGTTCGGCGCTTTGCAATGACGCCATTTTGCAGACCACGGACGATCAGGGCTGGAAAATCGCCGGCGATCCGACCGAAGGCGCCTTGGTGGTCGTGGCGGCCAAAGCGGGTTTTGACCGGGATTCGATGAACGGCCAGTTCCCACGGGTCCAGGAAATCCCCTTTGATTCGTCACGAAAAATGATGACGACGTTTCACCGACTGCCGGGCGGCGGCATCCGGGCGTTTGTAAAAGGCGCGCCCGACATTTTGCTGAATCGCTGTACCAAGATTTTGATCCGCGATAGCATCCACGATCTGGCTGCGCCGGAAACAGCCGATATTTCGGCCGCCAACAGCGCCATGGCCCGCCGGGCGTTGCGGGTTCTGGCCGTCGGTTACCGGGACTTTCCGGATATGCCGGCAGACCTGGACCCGGCGCGGATCGAGCAGGAACTCACTTTCGTCGGTTTGCTGGGCATGATTGACCCGCCGCGTTCGGAAGCGCGGGAAGCTGTCAAGATTTGCGCCAAGGCGGGCATCCGGCCGGTCATGATTACCGGCGACTACCGCGATACGGCGCTGGCCGTGGCCATGGATCTGGGAATTGCCGAAGACGAAAGCCAGGTGGTGACTGGGCAGCAGCTCAACGCCATGAGCGGGGAGGAACTCTGCGAGGTTGTCAAAACCGCCTCAGTGTTCGCCCGGGTATCACCGGAGCACAAAGTGGCGATTGTCGAAGCGTTTCAGTGCAACAACCATATCGCGGCCATGACCGGCGACGGCGTCAACGACGCGCCGGCGCTCAAGAAAGCCGATATCGGCGTGGCTATGGGAATCACCGGCACGGATGTGACCAAGGAAACTGCCGACATGGTGCTGACCGACGACAACTTTGCCAGTATCGTGGCGGCTGTGGAGGAAGGACGCGTCATCTTTGCCAACATTCGGAAGTTCGTGTTTTTCTTAATGTCATGTAATTTGGCGGAAATTTTCGTCATTTTCTTTGCCATGATTTTGGGCTGGCCGATTCCGCTGCTGCCGATCCAGCTGCTTTGGCTGAACTTGGTCACGGATGCCTTTCCGGCGTTGGCTCTGGGCATGGAACGACCGGAACCGGGTGTCATGGATCAGCCGCCCCGGGATCCGCAGGAGCCCATCCTCAACAGCAATATGAAAAAAATGATCCTGATCCAGAGCGGCGTGTTGACCTTGGCGGTACTGGGGGCTTACTATTACGCGCTGACGCGGCTGACTCCCGGCTATAGCCTGGGCGCGCCGGTTTCGCCGGAACTGGACTTGACGATGGCCAGAACGTTTGCCTTTGCGACGATGATCAGCGCGGAGCTGTTACGGGCATATACCACAAGGTCCGAGCATTATTCGGTGTTCAAGATTGGGCTGTTTTCCAACCAATACATGAACATGGGCGTGGGTCTGTCGTTTCTGTTGTTGGCGCTGGCGCTATATGGGCCGTTGCACGCTGTTTTTCGCACCCAGACTCTCGGCTGGAGCGAATGGGCAGTTATCGGCGGGTTCGCCATCTTGCCGTTTGTGGCCGGTGAAATCGGCAAACAGTTCCTTGACCTTGGCGCCGGTCGCAAAAAAAGCTAACACCTGCCGTCACGAATCCTTTGCTGCGAAGTGTGCGCCGACACACAACGCCGACAATTCGGTTACAACCGTTCCCTGCAGAAAGACGAAGCGGGGAACGGTTTTCTTTTTACGCACATATTTTACAGATGTAGCAGGAAAAACACGACATAGTGCGAATTGATAGTTATATGGAAAAATTCAAACAATAAAACGCATTTTCGCATAGGAAGTGCAGCGCTGGAGGTGCGATTTGGAAAGGATGCAGGTTGAAGGAAGGGAGGCGGACGAAAAAGAAGGAGATATGGTGACAGGTCGGCCCTAAACAAAAATAAATGATAGGAGGCAACGTAGATGTTTAGAAAACTCGGCCAAGTTATGGCTAGTTGGTCGTTTAAGTACTTGCCTGACCCCAGCATTTTTGCGGTTCTGCTGACCTTTATCGCCTTCGGGCTCGGTCTCGCGTTGACCAACACCACCCCCCTGCAGATGGTGGTCAACTGGTACAAAGGATTCTGGGAGCTGCTGACCTTCAGCATGCAGATGGCTTTGATGGTCATCACGGCCTCGGCGGTGGCTAACGCTCCGCTGGTCCGCGGCTGGATCGCCAAGATTGCGGCGACTCCTAAAAATAGTTCGCATGCCGTCTATATGATCGCTCTGATCAGTATTGCGATTTCCATTCTTCACTGGGGACTGGCGCTGGTGCTCGGCTCGTTGCTGGCCAAAGAAGTGGCGAAATCCCTGCGGAAGCGCAGCATTCCCTTTGAATACGGCTTAATGGGTGCAGCCGCCTACCTCGGCCAGATGACCTGGCATGGCGGCCCGTCGGCGTCGATCGGTTTGTTGATTGCTACGCCGGGACATTTTCTGGAAAAACAAATCGGCGTCATTCCCATTTCCGACTACATGTTCAATCCCGTTAATATTGCGGTGACGATTCTTTGCCTGGTCTTGCCGCCGTTCTTTGCCTGGATGATCCATCCGAAACCGGAGGAAATTAAACCGCTGGACGCGGACGTAGCGGCCTATCTCGATAAAGACGATGCGCCGGCCAAAGCCGTGGCGGCTGCGGAGCAGACGCTGGGCGACCGCTTGAATAACAGCTGGCTGATTGCATTTTTGCTGGGAACCCTGGGAACTGTCTATATCGTTTACCATTTCGTGACCAAAGGTTTTGCCTTGGATCTTAATATCGTCAACGCGATCTTTTTCTTCGCCGGCATTTATCTGCACGGCACCATGGCCAATTACGTCAAGGCCGTGAAAGACGCCACCGGCGGTGTCAGCGGAATTATCTTCCAGTTTCCGCTGTATGCTGGTATCATGGGAATTGTACGATATTCCGGGTTGGTGGATGTCATGTCGAAAGCCATTGTTGGCTTCAGTTCCGAGTATATGTTCTACTTCTGGACATTTATCATGGCCAGCATCGTCAACCTGTTCGTTCCCAGCGGCGGCGGCCAGTGGGTTGTGCAGGGACCGATTGCGATGAAGTCGGCGGAATTGATGCACGCCAGCTATATCAAAACCGCCTTGGCAGTCGCCTACGGCAATACCTGGACCAATATGCTGCAGCCGTTTTGGGCAATCGCCCTGCTCGGCATTACCGGCCTGAAGGCGCGGGATGTCATTGGTTATGCCACCGCGGTCATGATCCTGAGCTTTGTGGTATTCGCGCTGCCGTTGCTGTTTTTGCCGGCCTAACCGCTGACGCCGGTTGGGCAGGCATAGTCTAAATGAAAAAGGAGAGTGGTTACAGATGACGGTTCAAAGCGATCCGAATGTTTTTGTGCTGGAGGAAGCGACCATCGCCGACATCCACCGGGCCATGCAGCAGGGGATATTGACCTGCCGCAGCCTGACGGAGAAGTATCTGAAGCGGATCGAACAATTCGATCAAAAGGGACCGGCGCTGAATGCCGTGATTCTGGTCAATCCGCGGGCGCTGGAAATTGCCGATGAACTGGATGCGGCTTTCAAGGCGAAAGGTTTTGTCGGGCCGTTGCATGGAATTCCGTTACTGCTCAAGGACAATGTGGATACGGGTGACATGGATACTACCGCCGGCTCGCTGAGTCTGAAGGGATTCCGCCCGGACGACGATGCCTTTATTACCCGAAAATTGAAGGAAGCCGGCGCTTTGATCCTGGCTAAGGTCAATCTTCACGAATTCGCCGTTTGGGGCGAGTCGGTCAGTTCCATTTTGGGACAGACTCTGAATCCCTACGACCTGACCCGGACGCCGGGCGGGTCCAGCGGCGGCACGGGGGCCGGACTGGCGGCAAACTACGGCGTGGTGGGAATCGGCACGGATACGATCAATTCGATTCGCTCACCGGCATCGGCCTGCGGCTTGGTGGGTATACGGCCGACGATTGGCCTGGTGAGCCGCGATGGGATCGTTCCCTACTCTTTCACGCAGGATACAGCAGGTCCGCTGGCGCGGACCGTTGCCGACGCGGTTGCGGTTCTCGACGCGATTGCGGGATATGATCCGTCGGATGCGGCCACGGCCTGGTCGGTAGGGCAAATACCGGGATCCTATGCGGCGAATCTGAATCCGCAGGGACTCAAAGGGAAACGGATCGGCGTGTTGCGGAGCTTCTTCGGGACTGGCCCGGACCATCAGGAAGTCAATGCCGCCATGGAAAAATGCATCGCGGCGATGCGTGGCCAAGGGGCGGAAATAGTGGAAGTGACCGACCCGATTGACTCCAACTATCTGGTTTCCGAAGTGAGCTTGCATTTGCACGATCTCAAGGACCACCTGAACTCCTATCTTGCCGTGTTGGGCGACAAAGCGCAGGTTCACTCGCTGAGCGACATCATTGCTTCCGGCAAGTATCATCCGGGTATCGAGGACAATATCAAAAAAGCGGAGCAACTCAGCACTTCCACTCCGGAGTACCGGGAACGTCTCGTGAAGCGCTCGGAACTGCAGACACAGACGATGAAGCTGCTGGCTGACTACCGCTTGGATGCCCTGGTGTACCCGCATCAAAAACGCCTGGCTGTACCGGTCGGGCAGACGCAGATCGAGCGCAATGGCGTGCTCGGTTCCGTAACCGGATTCCCTTCCATCGTCGTGCCAGGCGGTTTTTCCGCGCCTACGCCTTCGGCGCCGATCGGCGTGCCGATTGGGCTGGAAATTCTGGGGCGGCCATGGAGCGAGCCGGCATTGATTCAGATTGCCTATGCGTTTGAACAGGCGACCAAATTCCGCCGGCCGCCGGAATCCACGCCGCCGCTTGGCTGATTCGCAACGCGGCGAATACTGTCGGGGTTTTTCCTGAAAAGACAGCGTCATCCGCCGGCGGATGACGCTGTCTTTTTTTGACGGTGGGGTAGCCGGGCAGATCGCCGGGCTACTTTTTTTGGCGCAGTTTTTGGTGTAGAATCAACGGGAAGGAGCGTGAGTGGGTTGATGAAAATAACCGTAGTGGGCTCGGGACGCATGGGAAAAATTTTGGCGGGCGCGATGTCCGGTGAAAACGAAGTCGCCTTGTATGACGCCGACCGGGAAAATGCCGAGCGCGTGGCCGGTGCGCTCCACCTGAGGGCGCTGGCAACGATGACGGAAGCGGCGGCGGATGCCATCGTGCTGGCGGTACCGGACCAAGCCGTTGCCGCGTGTGTAGCGGAGTTTGTTAGGACCGGGCAAGCCTGGAACATTTTCAGCGTGGCGACGAACATTTCCCGGGAAATGTTGGCGGCTCTGGACAGCGGGGACGTGCGCTGCCTGAATGTGAAAATAATCGGCCATGCCGGCGAGATGAGCCGGGGCTCCCGCCCGGTTCTGGTTATTGACAGGGGCGCGGCGAGGCTGGTGGAGCTGGCGCAGCAGGTTTTTGCGGCAGTCGGGATCCTGACTGTCGGTGAGGCGGACCAGGTCCGACGGATCAATAATGTGGCTACGACGGAAGCTCTCCGGGCAGCAGTGGCGGTGGAACGCGCATTGCAGCAGGAAGGAATTACCGATCCGGCGGTGATCCGGGGCGCGTTGTCGCAGGTGGCGCCGGGTGTTGTGCGCGCCTATGCCGAAAACGATCTGGGGCCGTTCGCCCGGGAGATCGTCGCCAGGATTCGGCGGAATGGTCAAGAAGACGCGACATGATTACTGGGGGTCGGGCGGGGCGATTATAGCTTGTCTCAAACAGCGATAACAGGGGATTCCGGCGAAATCTAATGAAAAATTGCGGCATTGCCGGATTTTAGAGATTTTCGACAAATATTTGACATTATCGTGAGAATTTTATAAAATTAAGTTAATTACAAAAGAAATTCACACCTCTCCACCCAGGGAGTTACCGAACGACTCGATGGTCACGCAGGGACTTTCCCCCGGTTCAGCAGGCGGCGAAATAGCTGCAGGAAAGACCTCGTTCCAAAGGGACGGGTCATTTTTTTTTGGCGGGAAGATGTTGCTGCAAGCCGATTGCGGCAAATATTCATAGTAGACCCGAATAAAGTTGAAATGGGAGGAATCACATGCTTTTATCCGGATCGATTTTTCTGATTACCTTTATCGCCCTGATTTTCGACAAAATTCCCCGCACGATTGTGGCCGTGGCAGGGGCCATTGCCATGATCGCCACCGGTGTTCTGAGCATCAGTGAGGCGATGGAGTTTGTCAGTTGGGAAACCATCGGCCTGCTGTTCGGGATGTTTTCTCTGGTCGCCATATTGTCGGAAGCCGGCTTCTTTCAGTTTTTGGCGCTGTGGGTCGCCGAAAAGCTTCATTACAAAGCCGTGTCGATTTTTCTCGTATTTCCGCTGCTGTCCGCCTTTTTGGCGGCATTCATCGATAGCATTACGGTAATGTTGTTTTTGGTCAGTCTGACGTATGAGATCTGCCGCGTCGTTCGGATGGACCCGGTTCCCCTGGTCATCGCCGAAGTCTGCTCGGCCAATATCGGTGGCGCGGCTACGTTGGTCGGCGACCCGCCCAATGTCATTCTGGGCACGATGTTGGGCTTCACATTCAATGATTTTGCTACGAACACCGGACCCATCGCCATCCTCAGCACCCTGGTCTGCGTCGGGCTGTTTTACCTGAAGGAAAAAAACAATATTGCGGCCGCCCAGGCCGGCGCGGTGGCTTCGCAGGAAACGGCCGGACTGCGGCCGGCTGATAAAATCCAGGACCGGCAGTTGCTGAAGGTCGGGCTGATCGGCTTTATAGTCGCCATCATTTTGCTGACCACGCATACCTTCCTGGAGCATTCCTTGGGAATCAAGATCTCCGTCGCCGAAGCCGCCCTGATTCCGGCGATGGCCGCCATCCTGCTGGGCGGGCACAAAACCCATGACATCATCCACCGGATCGACATCGACGTGCTGCTGTTTTTCGTGGCCCTGTTTGTCATTGTCGGCGGCCTGGAAAAAACCCACGTCATCAAATTCCTGGCCGACAGCATGGTGGCGATATCCGGCGGCAGTCCCTACATTCTGCTGGCGTTCCTGGTATTCGGCGCCGGCTATACCAGCGGCGTCGTCGACAATGTGCCGCTGGCGCTGACCATGGGCGTTATTTTGAAGGACATCTCCCAGACCAGCAACATGCTGGCATTGCCGATCATGGTCTGGGCGTTGGCGCTCGGCGTGGATATCGGCGGCAACATTACCCCGATCGGCGCCTCCGCCAATGTGGTGGCGTACAGCAGCATGGAGAAATTCGGCTCGAAAGTTGGCTGGGGTCGCTGGATCCGACATGCCTTCTGGCCGACCACGATCGTGTTGGTCCTTTGCTACGCGTTGATCCTGCTGAAACTCCATATCGGCTGGTATTGAACTTCCGCAACGAAGTAAATTTGTCAGGACGCCTGGCGGTTGCTCATCGACCCGGCGGAGGTGGCGGGAGGGCCCGGGCTGTGCTATAGTATAACTGAATACAGAGCATTTGGAGACGCCGCCGAATTCACAGCAGATCGGCGGCGTTTTTCCCGGCGGAGGCGAGAGCATGGCGGAAACATGTAACATGGCGGATGCGTTAATCGAAGCCTGGCGGGAGTTTACCCTGTCGGCCGAACAGTTCGGGCGCATTACCGAAGAGTTTGCGGCGGCGATCGAAGATGGTCTGGCGCAACGGCCGTCGTCGTTGCAGATGCTGCCGACTTATGTCGGTCGGCCGGCCGGCGATGAAACCGGGGTTTACCTGGCGCTGGATTTTGGCGGGACCAATTTGCGGGTCGCCGAAGTCGAGTTGACCGGAAAGAATGAATCGTCGATCCGCAAATTGCATAAGGTATCGCTAAAGGATGCCGCCGCCGGCTACGACTACACCGGCGCCGATACGAACGTCCGGGAGTTGTTTGCCTTTATCGCCCGGCAGATTGGTCGGGTCGCCGACGGGCAGGAGCGCCTCCTCGGCCATTCTTTTTCCTACGCGAGCCGGCAGACCGGCATCGGTCGGGCCACCTTTCTGGGCTGGGCCAAGGAAATAAAGGTGTCCGGCCTGGCGGAGCAGGATATTAACGGACTGCTGGCGGAAGAATTGCTTCGGCAACAGATCGCGACGGTTCGTCCTGTCGCCGTGCTCAACGATACGACGGCGACCCTGCTGGCGGCGGCCTACCGCTGTCCGGACGCCGACCTGGGGTCGGTCTGCGGCACCGGCCACAACACCGCCTATTATGAACCGCAGCCCCGGCACGGCCAGCCTGACCGGGTGATGGCCTACAACCCCGAGTCCGGCGGCTTCGACCGCCTGCGCCGCAGCCGCTTCGACGAAGAACTGGACCTAGACAGCGATTCTCCCGGGCGACAGCGGTTGGAGAAAATGGTTGCCGGCCGCTATCTGGGCGAGCTGGTCCGGCGGATTCTGCAGGCCGGTCGCGGCGACTGCGGGATGCAGTTCATCGAGGAGATTCCCTGCCTCAGCCATCCGGACAGCTTGTCGAGCGTCGATGTTGCGTGCTTCGTCGGCGACCGGAGCAAAGAACTGGAACACATCGGCGCCTGGCTGACGGAAAAGTTGCCGGGTCGATCGGCGAGCCTGGCGGAGCGGCACTTCATCAAAGCAGTGGCGGAGTTGGTCGCGGAGCGGGCGGCGACGCTGATCGCGGCTTCCTACGCCGGCTTCCTGCGCCGCCTGGATCCGCTGCGCCAGCGGCGGCATGTCATTGGCGTCAATGGTTCCCTGTATGAAAAAATGCCGGGGTTTGCCGAAGGAATCCAGGCGGCGTTGACGCGATTCGGCGGCTGGCCGGCGGAACAGGTCGCTTTTTTGGTGGTCGAGGAAGCGCCGCTGGTGGGAGCGGCCATTGCGGCGGCGATCGCCGGCCGGGAAGGAGAGGACGGATGACAGAACAGGAACGCTGTCCCTGGTGTCGGGGCGATGCCCTGTACCAGGAATATCACGATCGGGAATGGGGCGTGCCGGAGCACCGGGATCAGCGCCTATTCGAATTTTTGATTCTGGAGGGGGCGCAGGCCGGCCTGAGCTGGATCACGGTGCTACGGAAGCGCGAGAACTACCGGCGACTTATGTGTCAGTTCGAACCGGAACCGATCGCCGTCTGGGGCGAGCCGGAACTGGCCGCCTTGATGCAGGAGACGGGCATCATCCGCAATCGGCGCAAGCTGGCGGCTACCGTGGAAAACGCCCGGGCCTTCTTGCGCGTGCAGGAAACCTTCGGCAGCTTTGACCAATACATCTGGCGGTTTGTGGACGGAATCCCGGTGCAGAACAACTGGACCGCGCTGGCGGAAATTCCGCCGCAGACGCCGACGGCCGTTCAGATGAGCAAGGACCTGAAACGGCGGGGATTCACCTTTGTCGGTCCCACCATCTGCTATGCCTTCATGCAGGCGGTCGGTATGGTGAACGATCACCTGATCGGCTGCTTCCGGCATGCCGAACTGAAAAACGCCTGAACTTCGCACCGCCGGCAGGAATCGGCCGGGCAACGGCGAAGAAGGTAGGCGATGAAACAAAAACGATTTAGGAAAGGAGGTTTGACCATGATTGCAGGACAACTGGCCAACTGGGACCAGGAAAAATATCTCTATGCCCCGGCGATCCAGCGGGCGGTCACTTGGCTGCAAAAAAACGATCTGGCGGCATTGCCGGCCGGCCGGCAGGAAATAGACGGCGACAAACTGTATGCCATGGTGAACGAGTACACGACCGAACCCAAAGAAAAACGGCGCGCTGAAGCGCACCGCAAATATGTCGATGTCCAGTGTCTCGTGCAGGGCGCGGAAATCATCGGTTACGCCCCGCTGCGGGAGGGCTTGGAAGTTTTGGAAGACAAACTGGCAGAGAAAGATGTGATCTTTTACAACAATCCGCCGGCGGAGATCGATCTTGTCTTGAATCCCGGCATGTTCGCCATTTTGTTTCCCTGGGAAGTTCACCGCCCGAACTGCGCCGTTGGCGCGCCGTCGCCGGTGCGCAAAGTGATCCTGAAAATCAGCCTGGAAACCTTGCGCTGAGGGTCCGGCTGAAACAGCGAGGCGAACAATAGAAATGGCCCGGGCGAAAGCAATACTCGCCCGGGCCATTATTTCGAGGAGTGGCCGGAAAAACCGGCGGTTACTTGAAGATGCCGAAAGGCTTGCCCATCGGCAGGAACGGTTTGCCGAAGTGGGTGTTCAGCACGACGGCTGAAGCCGCGTAGAAGGAAATGAGGGCGGTAACCATTTCGGCCATGGCGCCGATCATGTGCGTGGTGTGCGCGGCGATCCCAAAGGCGTTCAGCGACAGGGCTGCCAGCAGGACGCAGATGACCACCATGTCGGCGAAAATGACTTTGTTGACTTCCATCGCCCCGATGGTCAAGAATACGGAGAAGATTAAATAGCCTAAAAAGGCGAAGCCCAATTGGTTGACGTCGGCGGCTGCGGCGAGCTCTTTGCCGAAGACGCCCATTTTCATCAGCCAACAGGTGCCCACGGCATACCAGAAGAAGGCATATGCACCGAAAGTCGTGGCGCCCCAGATGTTTTCGTGCAGGAAATCGAAGATCGAAGCGATCAGTTGGGCGGTGGCGCCCAGGAAAATTGCATAAACGATGACAAAAGAGAGCCCGGTGGTAATTCCCAATTTTTGCGATGACGCCACGAAAGTCACCATGGCGAGACCGAACAGGCCGAGGGCGGTGGGATTGGCGACGGAAATTTTCATATGTTGCTTGTCGTTGGCGGACATGAAAGAAGCCTCCTTATCTTAATAGTGAGTCAGCAGAGGGTATCGCGTGGAAAAAATCAGCGTGATATCGGTGCTGGATCGCTCGTATAGGCTCGGCCCCTTTCTAAACTCATAATTTTTTGCATCCTGTATGCAAAAATTGATTGACTCCCCTAGTATACTCAATAATGGATAAAATGCGCAATATTTCGGGATAAAATGCTGAAAAAATTACTTATTGGCGATTATCATAAATAACCTGGCGAATTCATGAATAATTTACGAATGCTGCAAAGTTTCAGATGAACAGAAGGACTTTGGGCCGCAAACCGAGAATTTTTTGTAGCGGGTTTAGCAGTTAGGTCGGAAGGAGCGCGGGGATGAGTTTGCCGACATATGGAATGGAAATCATAACGGTCGTGAGCGTGATTCTGCTCCTGCTGCTGTTGTTCCGCGGCAGCGGCCGTTCTGGCGGGGAGCGCTTGGAGCGGCTGATCCGCGAGGAAGGGGACCGGTCGCGACAACAGGCACAGGCGGGAGAACGGGCGCTGCGGGAGGAAATGACGGGACTGATCCACCAGTACAATGAGGCGATCCTGCGGCGAGTCAACGAAAACTCCGGGACCCAGCTTACCCAGCTCGATTTGTTTGCGAAGCAGCTGCGCCAGCTGACGCAGTCCAACGAGGAAAAGCTGGACCGCATGCGGGAAACGATGCAGAGCCAGATCGGCGCGCTACAGGAGGACAACAGCCGTAAACTCGAAGCCATGCGGGCCACGGTCGATGAAAAGCTGCACGCCACGCTGGAAAAAAGGCTCGGCGAGTCGTTCCAGCTGGTGAATGAGCGACTGGAGCAGGTGCATAAGGGGTTGGGCGAGATGCAGACGCTGGCCGCCGGCGTCGGCGATCTCAAAAAGGTGCTGACCAACGTGAAGACGCGCGGAACTTGGGGCGAAATCCAGCTGGGCGTCCTGTTGGAGCAGATTCTGGCGCCGGGACAGTTCGACGCCAACGTGGCGACCAAGCCGGGCAGCGCCGAGCGGGTGGAATACGCGATCATCCTGCCCGGGCGCGGCGAAGCGGGGCCGGTGTATTTGCCGGTGGACGCCAAGTTTCCCCAAGAGGACTATCAACGTCTGCTGGAAGCACAGGACGCCGCTGACGCGGCTGCGGCCGAGGCTGCGGCCCGGGCGCTGGAAATCCGGATCAAGGCCGAGGCGAAGGATATTCGCGACAAATATCTGTCGCCGCCGCACACCACGGATTTCGGGATTCTATTCCTGCCGGTGGAGGGCCTTTACGCAGAAGTGCTGCGCCGAACCGGCCTGTATGAAACGCTGCTGCGGGATTACCACGTGACCGTAGCCGGGCCGACGACCCTGGCGGCGATCCTCAACAGCCTGCAGATGGGATTCCGCACACTGGCGATCGAAAAGCGATCCTCGGAAGTCTGGCTGCTGCTGAGCGCCGTCAAGACGGAGTTCGGCAAATTCGGCGATATTCTGGACAAAACGAACAAAAAACTGCAGGAAGCCAGCAACGTCATGGACGATGCGGCGCGCAAGAGCCGGACAATCGAACGCAAGCTGAAGGGCGTCCAGTCGCTGCCGGAGGAAAACGCCGCCAAACTGCTGGCGGAAGCGGCGGAAACAGATGACGGGGTGGACATTCGACCTCTCGTATAATACAATATGGGACAATGAACCAGAAGATGGGTGAGGTGGACGAGATGAAAAAAGGCGCAGCCTGGATGGCAATGCTGGCGGTGGCGATAGAACTGGGAACGGGCCTGCCAGTGGCTGCGGCAGCAAAAGTGCTGCCGGCCGGCGGCGGTCAGAAAGTGGCCTGTCTGGATTACGGCATGGAAATGCGCAACGGCAAGGAAGTAAAATCCTGCCTGCTGGCGGCCCCGGGCGATTTTCCGGCGGCGGGTGGGCAGACGATTTCCTGCGCCGCCAAATATAGTATTGCCTTTCGGACAGATGGCAAGGTGGAATATTGCACGCTCGGCAAGGATATGGAGTTTCGCCGTACCGCACAGGAAAAGATCGGCTGCCAGGCCGGCGGGCGGGTGGCCTTCTATCCGGATGGAACGGTGGAGGTCGCCCGGTTGAAACAATCCATGCACCTCCCGTATGATAAAAACAAACAGGTAGCCTGCCAGGCGGGGGCGCCGGTAACATTCCGGGCCGACGGACAGGTGGCAACCTGCATGCTGGCGGAAGCGAGCCTGTTTCTGGAGGGATCGAAGAAAAAGCCGACCGCCAGCGCTTGCCAGGTCGGCGGCCTGATCGCCTTTGACGAATTCGGCGCCTTTAACGGCTGCTATCCGCCGCCAGCGCCAAAAACGACGGAGAAACCTGCAAAACAAGGAGGCCAGACGCAATGAGAGAGTTCATATCCTACAAAGCGGCGCAGTTTACCGAATCGGTGATCCGGGAAATGTCGCGGGTCGCCGCCAAACACAAGGCCGTGAATCTGGCCCAGGGCTTCCCTGATTTTCCGGCGCCGCCCGAAATCAAAGACGCTGCCTGCCGGGCGATCATGAACAATCACAACCAGTACGCCATTACCTGGGGAACCAAGAACCTGCGGGACGCGATCGTGGCGAAGACGCAGCGGGATTATGGCGTGACCTTCGATCCGGAAACGAACCTGACTGTCTGTTGCGGAGCGACGGAAGGAATGATCGCCTCGTTGATGGCGACCGTGAATCCGGGCGAGGAAGTCATCGTGTTTGAACCGTTCTATGAAAACTACGGGCCGGATGCTATCCTTTGCGGCGCCACCCCCCGATTTGTCAGCCTGCATCCGCCCGATTTCTCGTTCCGCCACGAAGAGTTGGCGGCGGCTTTTAACGAGAAAACCCGGGCGATCGTGATCAATTCGCCCAACAACCCGACCGGTCGGGTCTTTTCCCGGCAGGATCTCGAACTGATCGCCCGGTTGTGCCAAAAATACGACGTGCTGGCGATCACCGACGAGATCTATGAACATATCCTCTACGACGCCGCCGAACACATTCCGCTATGGACCTTGCCGGGCATGGCCGAGCGGACGATCGCCGTCAACAGCGTTTCCAAAACCTTCAGCGTGACCGGCTGGCGCATCGGCTTCATTCTGGCGTCCGCGGCATTGACCGCCAGCATCCGCAAGGTGCATGACTTTTTGACGGTCGGGGCGGCGGCGCCGCTGCAGGAGGCCTGCGCCGAGGCGTTCACGTTCCCGGAATCGTATTATAAGGAACTGGGCGATTTTTACCGGCAGCGCCGGGACTATATGCTGAATGCGTTGGAAGATGTGGGCTTCCGCTGTGTGCGACCGGGAGGGGCATACTATATCATGGCGGAGATCGCGCCCTTCGGCTGGGATGACGACGTGGCGTTCGCGTTCCATCTCGCTTCGGAAATCGGCGTGGCGGTGGTCCCCGGCTCTAGTTTCTACCGGCCCGGGCATCCGGACTCGCACAAATATGTCCGGTTCTGCTTCTGCAAGGAAATGTCCACATTGGAAGCCGCGGTGGCGAATCTGCAAAAACTCAAACGGAAATAACCAGTGGCCGGTGATTAAAAAAGTTACACTTCACCAAGAAAAATCCGATTATTATAAAATGGTTGACACCGTTGCCGAAACTTGATACAATGACGACAATCATTCTGATGGAAACCGAAAGGATGTTCCGACGATGGCAAGCATGACGGCAATGACCCTGCATAACCAATATTTTACCTCCTTCGGCTGGCGCTGGTTTTTTAGCGTCGGCTTTTTTTATTGGGGTAAAGTGGATAGGGCCGTTGCGGGGGAGCACTTGCCGATGAGTTGATTGCCGGGATGAAAACGGCATGAATTTCAGGCGTTAAGGGAAGGCTCGTTCGGAGCCTTCTTTTTTATTTCGATTTTTTTGCAAGCGGGAGGCGGAGAAAATGGTTGTCATTCTGGATTCAACGGCGACGCGGGAACAAATCGCGGCGGTGCGGCGGGAGATCGAGCAGGCCGGCTGCGGCGCCTGCCCGGCGCAGGAAAACCGGCGCACCATTCTCGGCGTGATCGGCGACACCCGGAAAATCGATCCGGAGCAGCTGCAGCGACAAAGCGGCGTAGAAAAAGTGCTGCGGGTGACGGAACCTTATAAAAAAGCGAATCGATTGTTTCATCCGGAAAACACCGTGGTGCAGGTCGCGGATCGCTTGATCGGCGCGGACAAGCTGACGGTCATGGCGGGGCCCTGTTCGGTCGAAAGCGAGGCGCAGATCGTGGAAATCGCCCGGGAAGTCAAGGCGGCCGGCGCGGGATTCCTCCGGGGCGGCGCATTCAAACCCCGCAGCTCGCCCTACAGTTTCCAGGGCCTCAAAGAAGAAGGGCTGGAGCTGTTGAAGATCGCCCGGGCCGCCACCGGCTTGCCGATTGTCAGCGAAATCATGTCGGTGTCGATGCTGGATCGGTTCGTAGCGGAAGTGGATGTGATCCAGATCGGCGCCCGCAACATGCAGAACTTCGATTTGCTGAAGGCGGTGGGGCAGACCCGCAAGCCCGTGCTGCTGAAGCGCGGCATGAGCGCCACGATCGAGGAATTCCTTATGTCCGCCGAATACATCCTAGCCGAGGGGAATGAAAACGTCATTTTATGTGAGCGGGGAATTCGCACCTTTGAGACCTATACCCGCAATACCCTCGACTTGAGCGCGGTGTTGGCCATCAAGCGCCTGAGCCATTTGCCGGTGCTGGTCGATCCCAGCCATGCGGCTGGCCTGGCCTGGATGGTGGAGTCGCTTTCAAAGGCGGCGGTGGCGGTGGGGGCCGACGGCCTGATCATCGAAGTCCATAACGATCCGGCCAATGCCCGCTGCGACGGGCCGCAGTCAATTACCCCCGAGCGTTTCGAAACCCTGATGCATTCCCTGCGCGCAATTGCCCGCTGCGAAAACCGGGTGGTGTGACGGGTCGGTTAAAAGTAAACAATACGGCAGAACTTTCGTTCACAATACGCTCGCGGTGGGAACCCGGGAGAATCCCTCAATATTCTTCTCTTCCGATCATTTCGTTTATAATCATTAATTTAACAAATCATACTAATGATGGTATCATTGACTCAAAGAAGACGTACACCGGCTTCGGGAACAGGTAAGCGACTTGGGAGATGCCGTCAATGGTTATGCTTAATAATAAGGATGCTTCCGTTTACCTTTCGCTGGTCAGCGTGGTTTTTTTGTGGGGAACATCCTTTGCAATATCCAAAGTCGCGCTGCGCGAGCTTAGCCCGCTAAATTTAGCCGGGTTTCGCTTTTTAACCGTCGCCATAATCTTCAGTCTCATGCTCCGGCTGACAAAAGCGAAAATCGAGCGCAAGGACCTTCCGCAAATCATACTAATGGGTTTTATGTCCATAACATCCTATTTTTATATTCAATATACCGGGCTGCTTTATACCACTTCCATCAATGCCTCGTTGCTGCTGGCCACCAGCCCGATCTGGACAACAATAGCCAGCATCTGCGTTTACCGGGAAAAGGTAACCTGGAATATAACGCTGGGGATTTTCCTGGCGTTCATCGGTGTGAGCCTGGTTATAAGCAAGGGCAGTTTGTTTTCCCTATTTGCCGCGGAAACAATATTCGGCGATCTGCTCATGCTTTTAAACGCCATCGTTTGGGCTGGGTTCACCTTATTCGGGAAAAGAATCATGCTTAAGTATACGGCTTTTACCGCAACCGCCTACATCCATGTTTTTGGCGCCCTGATGCTTTTGCCGGTGATTTTGATCCCCAACAAACTAAATCCAGTATCGGTAGTCGAACAGCTGCCCAACATTAGCCTGCCGACCGTTGGGGCGGTTCTGTACTTGGCGGTGCTTTGCTCCGTTTATGCCTACTCAACGTGGTACAAAAGCATTGCCAAAATTGGAACGATCCGCACGGCTTCTTTTCAATATATCAGTCCGCTGTTTGCCCTATTCGCCGGAGTACTGCTGTTAAACGAAACTATTTCGGCATTTATGCTGGCCGGGGGAGTTATGGTCGTCTTTGGCGTTTATTTGATCAATCGGCAAAGAAGTAAAGCCTGTCCGCAAGGCGGCGCTGTTCGCTAAGTGCGCCCATGCGGCGCTTGCTGAGCGGTCGTCTTTCGTAATACAATAAAACATGAGAAACGAAACGGGTTGCCGTGACCGAATGCGGTGGCGGGAATGGGTGGAGGTCTGTCCGTTGGATCTTGCGACGATGACGTTCGTGTTCGGAGTGATTCTGGTCGCCGGCCTGGTGCAGACGGTGACGGGATTCGCCTATGCGTTGATTGCGGTGCCGCTGCTGGCGCTGGTGACCAGTCCGCGCGAGGCGATAGTTTTGGTGCTGTTTACCGGCATGTTGATGAAAGTCGTTATGGTGGTCAAGACTTGGCATGACGGCGATTTTTCCCGGATCTGGCTGATTTTTGCCGCCAGCGTGGCCGGCGGACTGCCGGGAGCCTTCGTGCTGCGTTGGATTGATGATGGCGCCCTGAAGATTTTCATCAGCATCGCCTTGCTGTTATGCACGGCGGGACTTTGTACCGAGTGCAAAGTGAAGATTCGCCGGCCTTGGCTGGCCAAATCCGTCGTCGGAGCGCTCAGCGGCTTTTTGGGAGCGACGACGGCGTTCAACGGCCCGCCGATCGTCCTGTACATGATGAATGAAAATGAGGATAAAGTGGTCATGCGGGCGAATCTGGTCCGTTACTTCATCCTGGGCAATATGGTCACGCTCGGGACGGCGGCTATGGTGGGGAGCTTGCCGCTGGGCGGGGACATCCTGATCTATGCGCTGATTGCCCTGCCGGCGGTGGCGATTGCCTGGTGGCTGGGCAACAAGGTGTTTCAGGGGATGAATCCGGTGGTGTTCCGGCGGCTGGCGATGACGATTATTGGCGGCAGCGCCGTCGTGACTCTCGGTTCGGGTCTGGCGCCGTTGTTCTTGGGACAATAGACGGTAAGCAGGGAAACGCGCCGGTCGCGCCGAAGTGGTCTGTATAAACAGCGCCGGAACCGGTGCAAACCGGTTTTCCGCGAGACGCAGGAACAACAGCGAAGGCGGAGGGGATAAATATGCGTTTGGTTTGTCTGGTTTTGCTGGTATTGTTACAACTCGGATCGGTGACGGCGCCGGTTGCCGCCGCATCCTTTGACTCCAAGACGATCAAGATTTCCGTCGACGAGACACTTTGGGAAAAGTACCATATGCTGAATCCGGCGACCGCCAGCGGCGACGTGGAAAAAATCTATAAGATCAAGTCGATAGAGGTCCGGCTGGTGGCCGGCGACCGGGAGTTCGGCTCCTACACGTTCACGCCGCAGGACAAAACGCCCCGGAAGTTTTCGTTGTTGTACGGCGTGGCTTCCACGCTGACGATCCGTCTGAAGGCCATGGCGACCGAAGAGGCGATCTGGATCAGTTCCTATCCCTATAAATACACCGGCGACGATATTGTAATCCGGGCGGTTCCGGCGGATGTCACCGTCAATTATCCGGGCATCTGAGCTGCCATGATTTTTGTAAATGAAAACCGCCTGCGAAGAAAAAATCTTCTTCGCAGGCGGTTTGTCTTTCGACGAACCTACAGCACCTGACTGATGTGCATGACTTTGAACTTGCCGCCGCTTCGTTCCGCCGCCTTGTTCATTTGTACGAGGCAGGTCGGACATTCGGTGACGACGATGTCGGCGTGGGTATTCTCGATGTTGATGCGCTTTTTGTCCAGCAGCGAGGCCGAAATTTCCGGATAATCGATATGGAAGGACCCGGCGCCGCCACAACAGGCATCGGCCCCTTTCATCTCCACATAATTGCCGGCTTCTTTCAGCAGTTCGCGCGGCTGCTTGCGCACGCCCTGGCCCCGGCCGAGATGGCAGGGTTCGTGGAAAGTGATCGTCGCATTGGTTTTCTGGCGTGGCTTATAACCGACGCTCACCAGATACTCGGTCAGGTCCATGACTTTTTTGCTGAAGGCTTCCGCCCGGTCTTTCCATTCCGGGTCGTCGGCGAAATATTTGCCGAAATGCTTCAGGGTGCTGCTGCAGCTGGCGCAGTCCGTGACCACGATATCGGCATTTTCAAACAGGCGGATGTTTTCTTTGGCCATTTTATAGAAATCTTCCTGCATGCCGTGGGCGATGTGCAGGAGGCCGCAACAGACGTTGTCGGGGAATTGCGGCTTGGTGACGGAAGAAAGGATCTCCCGGGTTTTGTTGGCCGCATCCGGAAACATCATTTCCATGCCGCAGCCCCGGAAATACGCCACGCGTGAATCGGCGGCCACGACAGGGGCGGGACGGTCGACGGGAGCGCCAAGGGCCATCGGGCCGGCGAAAGCGGCCGTGTATTGATCACGGGTGAATTCACAGGGAACCACGCCGTAGGGAATCAATTTGTTGGCGCCGACGGCGCGCAGGACGCCGAGGGCAGCGGAGGAAAGGCGGACTAACAGTCGGTTTTTCATCAGGGCGCCGAGCACCTTGTATTCGAGGCTGACGTTGCCGGAAGTTTGGGCCAGATACTGCCGGATCGCCATCATGGCTTCGTCGGTCTGGACTTTGGTCGGGCAGTTGTCGACGCAGGTGCGGCATAGCAGGCAGAAGTTCATCGCCTCCTGCACTTCCGGCGTCGGCTGGATCACGCCGAGCAGCAGGCCCAGGGCCAGGTTGTTTTTCCCCCGGGCGCTGGAGGACTCCACGTCTTTGGCCCCATAGAGCGGGCAGACTGTGAGGCAGGTGCCGCAGCGGTCGCACTGGCTGACGATTTCCTGGACTTGTTGGAGAAGTTCCTGTTGGCTTTTCATTTGTTTTGGCGGCTCCTTCCCTTAGTTTTCCCAGATCTTGCCGGGGTTCAGGATGCCTTGTGGGTCCAGGGAGTGCTTGATCGCCTTATGGGCGGCAACGCCGGCTTCGCCGAGCGCCTTGACGAGATAGGGCTTTTTGGTGATGCCGATTCCGTGTTCACCGGACAGGGTGCCGCCGACCGCCAGCGCCTCGTCGAAAATTTCGGCGATGCAATGATGGACTTTTTCGGCGTGCTCGGGATTGGCCAGATCGCACAGGACCGAGGGATGCAGATTGCCGTCCCCGGCATGACCATAGACTGCGATCGTCAGGTTATATTTCTCGGAAATTTTGCGGATGCGGCGGATCATGTCGGGGAAGGCGTCCCGGGGGACGGAAATGTCTTCACCAAAGCGATTGGGCGCCATGGCGCCGATCGCCGAGCTCAGACCGCGGCGGATCGCCCAGATGTCCTCGGATTCCTGGAAGGAGCCGGCGATGCGGACTTCTTTCACGGCGTGCCGGCCGGCAATATCCTTGATTTTGTTGGCCTGTTCGTCCAGGGAGGCGGTGTCGGGGCCGTCGATTTCCACGACCACACAGGCGGCGATGGCGGGGTCGAGGTCGAGTTTGCGGTGGCGGGCCACCGCCTGGAAGCTTATTTTATCCATCAGTTCCGCCGCTGCGGGGATGACGCCCGATTGCAGCATGTCATGAATGGTATCGCAGGCGTCGTTCAGATCGATGAACATCAGCTGCAGCGTGTTGCGTACTTTGGGCATGGGAATGAGTCGCAGCAGAACCTTGGTGACCACGCCGAGCGTGCCTTCCGAACCGACGAACAGCTGGGTCAGATTATAGCCGGTGACATTTTTGAGGGCCTTGCCGCCGGTGTGAATGATGTCGCCGTTGGCCAGCACGACTTCCAGGCCCATGACATAGTTGTTGGTGACGCCGTATTTGACGGCGCGCATGCCGCCGGCGTTTTCGGCGATGTTGCCGCCGAGCGTCGAATATTTCCAGCTGGCCGGATCGGGCGGATAAAACAGATTCTTGGTTGCGCAGTGGTTGTAGAGATCAATGGTGCGCACGCCCGCCTCCGCCCAGACCATCATGTTTTTTTCATCCAGTTCGAGGATTTTGTCAAACCGGGTCAACGAGAGGGCGATGCCGCCCGCGAGGGGAATGCTGCCGCCGGTGCGACCGCTGGAGGTTCCCCGGGGGGTCACGGCGATGCCGTTGGCGTTGGCGATTTTCATGACTGCCGAGACTTCCGCGGTGGTTGCCGGGCGAACCACCACTTCCGGCTGATTCTTGTCGGCGATGGAGACGAATGAAGAATCGTAGGAATAGCCGAAGCGATCGATTTCCGAATCCAGGACATATTCCTTGCCGACGATGGCGCGCAGTTGATTTTTGATTTCCTCGGTGACCATCAAACCTTTCCTCCTTGCAATTATCGATGAAGGGATGGAGACAACACCAATAGTATACACTATCACTTCATAATGATGCCATATAAAGCAAAATAAATACAATATAATCTAATGATGTTATCATAAATGGCGTTTATGTATATGTCAAATGGACGCGATCTGGCGGAAGGGAGTTCATAAACAATTTTCGATGGGGAGGTTTTTGCGGCAAAAAAGCGAAATAATTCATAAGAGTCCGATGATTGCGCCTGTTTCGGGTCGTGGTTTCTGCGGACGCAAAACGGGGAGGCTAAGCAAGTGGCGTTGAAATTGTTGGTCATTGGTGCAAACACGGCAAATGCGGAGGAATTGAAGGCGGTAGTGCTGGCGACGGTTGGCGGGGCGGCGGAAATTGCCACGGCCACCCTGGACAATTGCAAACAGGTTCGCGACGCGGACCTCAATGTATGTCTGGTGAATCGTCAAAGTGAAATGGAGAATGTCTTCGGTCCGGGGAAAGTGGTGGGGATTGAACTGGTGCCGCCCACGGATTACTTCATAAAAATCAGCCAGATCCCGGCCGGGGAAACCGTGTTGCTGTTCAATAACAGCACGGCGGGCACCAAAGTCTTGCTGGGCTACCTGCAGCGATATGGCCTGATGCATGTTCAGTATGATATCGTTCCGTATGATGAATGGTCCCCGCAGCAAGTCGCGGCGAAAATAGCCGGCGCCCGTTATATCACGGGCGGCGTTGCCTATGTCGGACCGGGCCGGCCCTTGCAGGAAAAATTCGGCGCGGCGCTCTCGCCGGAGACAACCATCATCGCCAGCCCGCCCCGGATCGCCACGTCGACGTCCATCAGCCAACTGGCGCATGTTTTTTCCACCCTCTATCATAAAAAGTCGCTGGATGAACTCGCCAAAGTGTCCGATTTCCTCAAGGCCAAGCTGACGGAGCTGTCGGCATTGTCCATGAAAGTGGCGAATTCCGCCTCCCAGTGCATCGGCAAAACCAGGAATCTGGTCGTAACCATTCAGGGAGAGTTGCAGGATCAATCCCGGCGGATGCAGGAAACGACCGGCGACTCCCGGACACTGGTCGGGGCGGTTCGCAATATCGACGTCGTATCGGATACGATTAAAAACATTGCATCCCAAACCAACCTGCTGGCCTTGAACGCGGCCATCGAAGCGGCCCGGGCCGGCGAAGCCGGTCGCGGATTCGCCGTGGTCGCGCAGGAAGTGCGGAAACTGGCGGAACAAAGCAACAGTTCCATTGAAACCATCCGGAAATCTATCGGCGATGTTCAGGCGATTGCGGATCGCATTGCGCCGGCCATGGAGGGGAATGTGCGGGTTTCTGACGGAATTCAGAAAAAAATGAACGAGATCATGGCGAGCGTGGAAGAGGAGTCGACGGCTGTGGATACGTTGGCAAAAGAATTGCAGCAGCTGTCGGGCATCAGTGATCAGTTGTCGATGGTCATTATGACGCAGGGTAAAGTTTAATGAAGAAGTAAACAATAGGCGATTTTGCGCACGATGTGTGCAAAATCGCCTATTGACGAATCGGCTATAGCGGTAGCGATCACGCAATCGTTTCCGCGAGGAAAACATTCGCGGTCTGGTAATGCCAAGCGCTGCAAGTGCCGGCGCCATTATGCCTTGCCATACGCTGTCCGTTTGTTTGACAGGCCCGCGAATGAAGTGGGGATAGGTGGCTACCTTATCGTTATGCAAGATTCGGGCCAAAGCAGGCCGGAAAGACGAAATAATGCCGGGAAAGAACCGAGGGCGAGGTGAAAAACCATGGGTGGGGAGCCGCATGAAATAATGGCTGAGAATAACTTGTTGTGGCGATTGGTCGGCTCTTCCTATGATGGAATGTTTTTAACGGACTCGGTTGGTACGGTCGTCTATTGCAATGATTCGTATTTGCGGATTTCCGGCCTGCAGCGGGAACAGATCACCGGTCGCAACATTGCGGATTTGGTGAAGGAAGGGGAAATCCCGGACGCCTGCTCGCCGGATGTTATTGCCCATAAAAAGCCCATGACCAAAGTGATTAACTATTATCATGGCGTATCGGCGTTAGTGACCAGTACGCCGATTTTTGACGAGCAGGGAAATCTGGTGCGGGTTTTTTCGAATGTCCGGGATATCACGCAATTGATCCAACTTAAGGAACAACTGGGCGAATATAGCCGCCGGCTGCGACAGGCAGAGCGTGCCTCCCGCGAAGATAACAAACTGATTGCCGTCAGCAAGGAAATGGAAGCCGTCGTCCGAACTGCGACCCGCGTGGCCTGTTTCTCTTCGCCGGTGTTGATCCAGGGCGAGTCCGGCGTGGGCAAGGACATGTTGGCCCGTTACATCCATGATTGCAGTGATGTATCGGAAAGTCGCCCTTTTGTTCAGATCAACTGCAGCGCCATCCCCGAAACACTGTTGGAATCGGAGCTGTTCGGCTATGAAGCGGGGGCGTTTACCGGCGCCTCCAGCAAAGGAAAAATTGGCCTGCTGGAGCTGGCCGACAACGGGACCTTTTTTCTGGATGAAATCGGCGAGATGCCATTGGCGTTGCAAGTGAAGATGTTGCAGGTTTTGCAGACCAACACGATCTTCCACGTCGGCGGGACGAAGAAGATTGCCTTGAATACCCGGATCATTGCGGCCACCAACAGCGATCTGGAGAAATTGATGGCCGCCGGTCGTTTCCGGCAGGACCTATATTATCGGTTGAATGTGATTCCGATCCGCATTCCGCCGCTACGGGAACGGAAGGCTGATTTACTGGCGCTGATGCTCTACTTCCTGGAAAAGAACAATCGTCGGTTCAATCTGAATCTCAAGCTGTCGCCGCGGGTGATCGAGGTGTTGTCCAGCTACAGCTGGCCGGGCAATGTCCGGGAATTGAACAACGTGATCGAAAACATGATGATCATGACCGAGAATACAACCACGATCGAAGAACGCAACATTCCACAATACATCACCCAGGCGGTGAAACAACCCCTGTTCATCGCCACCCCGGACTATTTTGAGTCCTACGATCTCAACGAAATTATCCCGGCTGTCGAGCGTGAGGTGATCCGTAAAGCTATCGCGGAATTCGGGACCCTGCGGAATGTCGCCCGGCATTTGGGAATTGATTTGTCGACGCTGGTACGAAAAAAACGCCGGTATAATTTGTAAAGAGCCAAGCTGGATAAAATATCCTGATCCACGTCAAAAAATGCTGTGTGCCGTGCACTGCCGCGGATATGCAAAATTGCGCATGGCAGTATTTTTTTTGCTATTTTTCAGTGTTGCGTTTACTTATCTGAAAAAAATCTAAAATTATTTTGAAGGGAATTGGCGTTTCAATTGCCGGATTCGGGTTGGAAAATCCCCCCCGTTGTCCAATGATTGGCACGAATTATGCATTATTTGTTTCGAGGGAGTAAACAATGCCGTCGCAGCAAGGAGGTGAATCAATGTTCGACGTGCCCAGGACGAGTTCGGTATCTGAAATCGACGGGAATCGTCGAAGAAGGGAGGGGCGGCGATGATTTTCTGTCTCGAAAAAAGTTTAAGGGCACAGCTGGCGATAGAACGCAAAACGCTGCGGCCAGACGACAAAAAAAGTCAACGAGATGCGCCAATGACGGATAAGATGACGGAACTCTCGGTTGGGCCCATAAACCCTGAGATCATTCGGTACAGGTCGATCGCATCGACAACCTATTATTACCGGTAAAAGCAGGCGGTTTGCCGCAATTCATTTAGATCGGCAAACGCGGCTAAGCAAGCAGGCCGTGCTGTGTCCAGTCATTTATGACGCACAGCCCGGCATATTTTTTTTCAGATGCTTTAAATAAAGGTATAATAAGCATATATGGCCAAGCGGGAGCGGGAAAGGGGAGCGTTTTGTGGCTGAAAGTTCCGTAATCTGGGTCCGGGCCTGGCGGCATGATCCGGAGCGGCCGGCGGCAAGTCGGTTTCAAACTTATGAGGTGGCGGCGGCGGAACCGCTGTCGGTGATGGCGCTTCTGGCGAAAATTCATGAGCTGGATGCTTCGTTCGCCTGCCGGATGTCGACCTGCTTCAAAGGGCAGTGCGGTTCCTGCCTCGTTCGCGTGAACGGACAGGACGCGTTGGGCTGCGTGACTTTAGTCCGGCCGGGTGAAACCGTGACGGTGGAGCCGCATTCGGGGTATCAAACCGTGCGCGATGTGGTTGTGGATTTCTCGCAACCCCGGGAGGGTTGAACATGACGATACGGGAGCAGAACACAGAGGTACTGGTGATCGGCGGCGGCGCCGCCGGTATGAGGGCGGCGTTGGCGGCCGCAGAAGCCGGGGCTGCCGTGACTTTGGTCAATAAAGGGCCGGTGGCCAGGTCGGGAATCACTCTGGCGGCGGCCGGGGGGATGCAGGCGCCGTTTCATCCCGACGACAGCGCGGAGCAATATTGCCGGGATACTCTTCGTTGTGGCTATGAGCTGGGCGATCCGAACCTGGCGCGGCTGCTGGCGGCGGGCGCCTGCCGGGCGGTCACCGATCTGGAACGGTTCGGCGCTCAGTTTGTCCGGCGGGGCGACGGGCAGTATTCCCTGGGCCAGTTTCCGGGTCAGTCCCATCCTCGCAACCTGTTTGTCAAGGGCGGCGGGGTCGGCATGGCGGCGGCCTTGGTGCGGGCGTGCCGGACTCGGGACAATATTCGGATTATTGATGATTTCTTTGTGACAGGGCTGGTTAACGGTCAATCGGCCGGAGGAAGGTCGGTGGCCGGCGCGATGGGGATTCAGCTGCGAACCGGGGAAATGATGCTGATCCGGGCGAACTCGGTTGTAATGGCGACCGGCGGTTGCCAATGGCTGTGGGAAGTCACCGACTGTCCGGCCGATGCGACCGGCGAAGGACTGATGTATGCCTTTCGGGCCGGCGCGACTTTGGTCGATATGGAAATGATCCTGTTTTATCCGTCGGTGCTGGTCTGGCCGCCTTCCCTGAAAGGGGCGTTCGTGCATTATGAATTTCTGGCGGAATCGATCCTGGACGCGAATGTTTATGACCGGGACGGCCGTCCGGTGCTGACGAAGCCGCTGCCGGTGCGCGACCAGGCCATGCGCGAATTGGATCGGGCGATCCGGGCGGGACGGGGCGGTGAACATGGTGGACTGTTCTGGTATGTCGGCAACTCGCCGAAAGGCGGCGCGGTCGTCCGCAAAAAACTGGACATTGCGCAATACAACTATCTGAAGCAGCATGGAGTGGATCCGGCGACGGCGCAAATCGAAGTGGCGCCCGGGGCGCACTATCTGCTGGGCGGCATCCATATCGACGAGCAGTGCCGCACCACTGTCGCCGGCTTGTTTGCCGCACCGGAGTGCGGGGGGAATTTTGACGGTGCCAACCGCCTTGCCGGTAGCGGGCTTACTGCGACCCAGGTGTTTGGAACGCGGGCCGGCGAGGCCGCGCAGAAATGGGCGGCCAGCAATGGACCGGTTGAGCCGGACTGCGGTTCGTTGGAGCGGGAAACCGCCCGAATTGTCAGCCGCATTCTGCCGCCCGGAGCCGGCCTGGCGCCCCGATTCAGCGTGAACGTTCAGTCGATGCGAACTCGCCTGCGCTCAGCCGCTCAAAGGTATGCGGGAGTCAGTCGCGATCGGGAGGGGTTGATGCGATTGCGAGAGGAAGCGGGTGAAATACGAACGGAGCTGGCGAAGCTGGGGGCCCCGGCCGGCAACGTCTACAATCAGGCATTGATCGATCTTTTGCAACTGGATGCGATGTGCAATGCGGCGGAATTGGTCGCCGGCAGCGCCCTGCTACGGACGGAATCGCGCGGACACCATTTCCGGACGGATTTTCCGGCGCCCGATAATGAGCACTGGCGGCAACACACCTGCGTCAGGAACGAGGCGGAACGACCCCGGTTCGGGGTTCAGCCGATAGCCGGAGCCTAACGGCGGACAAAAAACAAAGGAGACCGGGAACATCCCCGGTCTCCTTTTCATATTATAGCGATAGCGAAAAGTGATTAAGCGTTCGGCGGCTGCGGTTCGGCAAACGCACCGCCATGGACAAACCGCATGATTTCGTGGATGACCTCATCCGGAACCGGCTGATTGTCGAAGATGACCCACTTCAGGCCGATAAAATTGGAGATGCCGATCAGGCAATAGGCGAGAATTTTAGGGTCAAGATCCCGAAATTCTCCGGTTTTTTGGGCGTCGCGAATTTTGACCATATATCGTGCGGCAAAGTTTTCGTAATACTCCTTGAACATTTCGTTATCGACGAATTGCGCTTCCCAGATAATTTTATACAGGCCGCTGTGCTTCTTAACGAAGTCGAAAAATGTTTTGAATCCCATATATTCCTTGTCATAGCGAGAGGTGCAATCTTTGGTGGCGATGCCGATCTCGGTCCGCAGCGTATGGCTCATGTCTTCCAGCAGATATCGGAAGACGCTTTTTTTGTCCGGAAAGTAAATGTAAAACGTGCCGGGAGCAACCGATGCTTCGGTGGTGATATCGGTGACCGAGGTATTATAGTAGCCTTTTTCGCTGAATAGCATTTCGGCGGCCTTGCGGATCCGTTCCAGGGTTTCCAGGCCTTTGGGCGTTTTCGGCAGATTGACCAGGGCCAAATTCTCACCTCATTCTGCGCTATGGATTACAAATATAGTATATTATAACACAAGCCGGCGCGACGAGGCACCTTGGTCGCCGATTCCGCTGCATTGCAAAAATGTGAGAATTGTTTCATGTTTTGTTATTTTTCGTATTGACAGTTATTTCGCGGCGTGTTACATTTTACATGAAAAGTGATTCATGTTTCATAAAACTGAATATTTTAAATCAATCGCGGATTTTGGTTGGAGTGTTCATTTTCGGCAAGGCAAGCCGTTAGCAAAGAGGGGGGTAATCATATGAAACAAATGGGCTGGATCGGCAATTATTCGTACTTTCGGGCCCGCACTTCACCGCGCAAGGAAGCGATCTATGATCTCGACAACGATGCACGCTACACGTTCAAAGATCTGGATGAGCGCGCCAACATCTTGGCGAACTATCTCGTCGATGCGCTGAAACTGGCGAAGGGCGACCGGATCGCGTTCTTGTCCCGCAACCGGCTTGAGCTGTTTGACGCCTGTTACGCCGCCGGCAAAACCGGCGGGGTGCTGGTTCCCTATAATGCCAGGTTGTCGGTCGATGAGCTGGCCCAACTGATCAACAGTGAACAGCCGGCTGTTCTGTTCTATGAGGATATTTTCGCCGCAGCTGTCGCCGGTTTGAAACAAAAGACACAGATTAAAAAATATGTCGTGTTGTCCGGCGCCGGTGCGGAAATCACTGACCTGCATTATGAAGAGATCATGATTGGCGGCGATTCGTCGCCCCGTTGCTGCGCGGATCTGTCCTTCGACGATACCTATTTCATCATCCATACCGGCGGGACGACAGGGTTGCCCAAAGGCGGGCTGATTTCCCACGGCGCCATGCTGTTTAATTCCATGAATGAAATCGCGACCTGGGGGATTTCCCATGTCGACTCGGCTCATCTGTTGCTGCCGTTGTTCCATACCGGCGGCTGGAATCTGCTGACTTTGCCGCTGCTGCATGCCGGCGGTAGGCTGCTGATCAACAAGCAGTTCGATCCGAAGCAGGCGCTGCAGGTGATCAACGACGAGAAGCCGACGTTTGTGTTCGGCGCGGCCACCATTTTCCGGATGATGATCGACCTGCCGGAGTTCGCCGTCACCGATTTTTCGTCCGTGAAGTGGATCATGGCCGGCGCGGCGCCGACGCCACTCAATATCATGGAAAAATTCTGGGCCAGGGGAATCCGGTTCGTACTTGGCTATGGCATGACCGAAGCCGGCCCGAACAATCTGTCGGTCCCGGCCGAATTCATCGATTTCGAGGAAATCCGGGCAAAGTACGCGTCAGTCGGCAAACCGATGTATTTCACACTGGCGGCGATTGTCGACGATGCCGGCAACGAACTGGGCGACGAGGAAGTCGGCGAACTGGTCTGGAGCGGACCGCAAATTTTCAGCGGCTATTGGAACAATGAGGCAGAGACGAAGAAGACATTGCGGGACGGCTGGGTTTACACGGGCGACATGGCCCGGCGCGACAAGGACGGCTATTACTATATCGTCGGCCGCAAGAAAAATATGTTCATCTCGGGCGGAGAAAACGTTTTTCCGCCCGAGATCGAAAAAATCCTGTACGAACTGCCCGAAGTCTATGAGGCCTGCGTGATCGGTGTTCCCGACGACAAATGGGGCGAGGTCGGTAAAGCGGTGATTTCGCTCCGGCCGGGGAAAGCGCTGACGAAAGAACAGATGCTGACGTTTTTGGCCGGGAAACTGGCGAAATACAAGATTCCCCGTTACATCCAGTTCGTGGATGACGTGCCCAAAAACAACGTCGGCAAGATCGAAAACGCCCGGGTCATTTCGTTGTACGGAAAGCCCCAAGATTAGGAGGTTCCCATGGCTGAAGCAAAAATGGTAGGAATCAAGAAAATCGCGATGTATGTGCCGCCCCAGATCCAGGACAGCGCCTACATTGCAGAAAAATCGGGAATTCCTCAAGACACGATCGAAGTAAAATTCGGCATCAAACAACGGCACAAAGCCGGTCCCGACGAGCAGGTGTCCGATATGGCAATCAAGGCCGCCCGGCAGATTCTGGAGGTCATCGACCCGCTCGAACTAGACTTGGTGGTGTATTGCGGCAGCGAGTACAAGGATTACTATTTGTTCAATCTGGCGGCCAAGGTGCAGAGCGCCATCGGCGCCACCAACGCCAATGCCTTTGAGATCCATTCGCTGTGCTCGGCCGGCGTGTGGTCGCTGAATGTTCTGAAAAGCATGATGCTGTGCAACGATGATATTAAAAACGTGCTGCTGATTTCCTCCTCTAAGGAAACGGACATTGTCGGCTTCGACAATCCGAGGGCCCGCTTCATGTATAACTTCGGCGACGGCGCGGCGGCGGCCTTGCTGGTGAAGGGATATGAGCACAATACGATCCTCGCGAGTCATATGATCACCGACGGTCGGTTCGCCGAGGATGTCGCCTGCTATGGCGTCGGATCTTACAATTACAACAAAATTGCGACCCTGGAGTACCCGTTGCGGAATTTGGACGTGAAAGACCCCAAATCCATGAAAGAAAAGCTGGATCCGATCAGCTTGCCCCATTTCGTGGAAGTCATCAGGAAAGCGGCGGAAAAAAGTGGTTACACCGCCAACGACGTCAACTTTATCGCGCCGATATTCATGAAAAAATCGATTTTGCAAGGGATTCTGTCCGAGTTCGGATTGACGGAAGAGAATTCCTTCATTCTCGAAAATTACGGCCATTGCCAGTCGGCGGACGCGTATATTTCACTTTTGGAGGCCGAAAAACTCGGTCGGATCAAAAAAGGCGATCTGGTGGTGATGTTAGGAGCGGGGACGGGCTACACCTGGGCGGCGACTGCGGTTCGGTGGGGTTGAGAACGGCGATCGGCGACCAGTAAACGGGCAAAAATAAATAAGGGGGATCGTAACAGAATGAAAACAAGCCACAAGGTTATCGTCGCGGTATTATTATGCTATCTGGTGGCGTGGCTGGATCGTATGGCAATCAGTATGGCGTTGCCCTACATCGGCAAAGAGTTCAATCTTTCGGCGACGGCTCTCGGCGGCATTCTCAGCGCGTTTTTCGTTGGATATGCCGGGTTTCAGATTCCCGGCGGCTGGCTGGCTGACAAATTTGGCGCCCGGCGGGTCATTACCTGCTCGTTGACGGTTTGGTCGATTTTTACTATGCTGACCGGAGTTGTCACCAACATGACCCATATGCTGTTTGTGCGGTTTGTGTTCGGCGCTGGCGAAGGTGTATTTCCGGGACCGGTCTGGAAGATCGTCGGCGCCTGGTTCAGCAAAAAAGACCGAGGCACGGCGAATTCCTGCGTCTTGACTTCGACCACGCTGGGGCCGGCCCTGACCCCGTTGATGGTCGCGCCTTTGATTGCCCTGTACAGCTGGCGGAGCGTCTTCTATATCCTGGGCGTTCTGGGGTTGATTTGCGTGTTTGTCAGCTGGCGTTACATCGTGGACAAGCCCGAACAATTCCCCGGCATCACCGAGGAAGAAATTCAGCGGATCAAAGCGGACCGGGCGGCGGACGAAGCGGCCAGTGCCAATCTGGAGCAAAGCATTGCGCCCAAGTCCTCGTTCTGGGACCTGATGAAGGAACCGCGCATCTGGGTCATGTTCTTCGGCGTGTTCTTCCTGACGGTGCCAATCTGGGGCTATATGACCTGGCTGCCGACCTATCTGGTCAAAGTTCGCGGCATGAATCTGACCCGGATGGCGGTGGCGGCTTCCATTCCGTTCTTTGTGGCGACGGTTGGCATGTTGCTGTCCGGCTGGATGTCGGATAAATTGTTCCGAGGGCGCCGGCGTTATCTGGTCGTATTCGCCGAGCTGGTCGGCGCCGTTTGCCTCTACCTGTTCTACACGACGCCGTCGCCGGAACAGGCTACCCTGTATCAAAGTCTGGCGGCGGGATTCCTGTTCATGGCTCTGGGTTCGATCTGGGCGCTGCCGGTGATTTACCTGCCGGAAAACCTGATGGGTTCGGGCAGCGGTTTCGTCAACACCGGCGGACAGTTGGGCGGCTTGGTGGCCCCGTTGGCGCTGGGGATGATTATCGACTGGACCGGGGGTAATTATGACGCGGCGTTTCAGCTGTTGGCCCTGTCGTGCCTGATTTCTTCGTCGATTATCTTCTTCGGGATCGGCGAAAAACGCAAGGCGCCGGTTGAGGTTGCCGCGGCAACGGCAAAATAAAAGACTCGGACATGTCCGGCAGGAAAAGCGCTGTTGACATGTAATATTGCAATGGGGGTGAAGTTGGCATGAAAGCCATCGCGATTTGCGGCTCGCCGCGGGAAGGCGGCAACACGGAATACTACCTGAAGACAGTTCTGGGGGAACTGGCGCAAAAAGGCGTCGAAACCGAATATATCCCGATGCTGGACAAGACCGTCAAGCCTTGCCGTGGTTGTTACGGCTGCCTGCAGGCCAAAAAATGCGTACAGGATGATGATTTCGAAGCCATCTTTGAAAAAATGGAACAGGCGGACATCATCATCCTGGGTTCGCCAGTGTATGTTGGCAAACCCACGTCGCTGCTGCAGGCACTGCTGGAACGCGTCACGTTTTCGGCGCGCGCTTCCGGCCGGATGCTGACGGGAAAAGTCGGCGCCCCGGTCACGGTGGCCCGGCGTGCCGGTCAGGTCTATGCGTTTGGCGAACTGTTGCTCTGGTACTTTATCAATGACATGATCATTCCGGGATCGATGTACTGGAATGTCGCCGTCGCCGGCGCCAAGGGCGCCAAGGATGCCGACAAGGATCTGGAAGGCATCGAGATCATGAAGTATACGGCGGCCAATTTGCTGAAAGTGGCGACCGCCCTGCAAAACAGCAAAGCGGAAGACTCCGCGGTCGCGCGGGATAAATTGTTCTTCACGCAGCCGCAGGAAAAATAGAAATTCTCCAAACCATCCTCCTGATCAAGAAAAGGCTGTCTCATTCCGGTTTTTGAAACCGAAGGTGAGACGGCCTTTTCTCATGCAATAGCAGACAACCGCGAAATTTCAGCGGCCCAGCCAGCCGCCGTCGACGGCGATGACCTGCCCCTGCAGGTATTCGGCGGCATCGGAAGCCAGAAATACTGCAAGGCCTTTCATGTCTTCCGGGGTTCCCCAACGACCGGCCGGGATGCGGGCCAGGATGGCCGGAGCGCGTTCCACGCTTTTTTGCAGGGCTTCCGTCATTTCTGTCGCCATGTAGCCGGGGGCAATCGCATTGACATTGATGCCCAGAGGGGCCCATTCATTGGCCAGCGCTTTGGTGAGGCCGGCAACGGCCGATTTGGAGGCAGTGTAGGAAGGCACGATAATTCCGCCCTGAAAGGAGAGCAGGGAAGCGATGTTGATGATCTTACCTTTCTTTTGCTTGACCATTTCCCGGGCGGCTGCCTGGCACAGGAAGAAAGTCGCCTTTTGATTGATCTGGATGACCTCATCCCAATCCTTTTCCGAGAACTCGATGGCCGGCGCCCGGCGGATGATGCCGGCGCAATTGATGAGAATATCGATCCGGCCGTATTCTTTCAACGTGGCGTCGATAATCTGCGGGATGACTTTGGTGTCGATCAGATCGGCCTGGATGCCAAGGCAACGCCGGCCCAGGGCCTTGATTTTTTCGACGGTTTCCTGTAGACGGGCGCTGCTGGCGACCACGACGAGGTCGGCGCCCGCTTCGGCGAGTCCGATGGCCATGCTCGCGCCCAAGCCGCGGCTGGCGCCGGTGACAATCGCCACTTTACCGGCAAGGTTGAATTGTTCGAGGATCATGATGCAAAACTCCTTTCAAAAGTGAATAATAGAACCATTATAAAACTATTTTAGAATATTATCGGGTTTTTTGCGCGATTCCGAACGGGTCTTGCATTTCCGGCGTATTGTCGATGTTTGGTTTCGGATCATTCCGTGGATTCGTAGCGAGAGAATCGGCAAGAAACGTTGCATTACCTTGGATGAAAAAATCTTGCCCTGAAGGATTGACAAACACACGAGATATAGTAAAATTAAAATGCAAACGATAATTTATTTCAATAAACGGAGGAATAAACATGGAGACTGTCATTGTGGGATTGATTGGAGCGGCAGCTGCCGGATATTTGATTTGGCGCGGTTATAAATCGATTGGAGAAAGTTCTGCCTGCGCTTCCGGCAGTTGCGCAGGTTGCGGCGGCGGCTGCGGTTGCGGTTCGGCGGCAACCGGCCATACTGATAAAAGAAAATAAATTTCATTAAAATGGACTGTTGAAGTTCTGCCTCCCTTCGGGGATTTGGCAGGACTTTTTTGTATGGAAAGCAAATTATAGGAGAGTACTCTTCAGATGAATATGCGGGAGGAATTGCAATGCCTTGGTATTTAGCGTATAACGGTCAGCAAATAGGTCCCCTGGATGATGCGCAGGCGCGGGCTCAGGCGCAGGCCAATCCCCATGGATTGGCCTGGCGTGACGGATTTACCCAATGGTTGCCCATCCAGCAGGTGCAGGAATTGGCGCCGGCGATGCCGCCGCCGGGAGGGATGCAACCACCGGCGGCGCCTTTTGGCGCCGCGCCGGGAAATGCCGGTTGGGGGGCGGCCTCGGGTACGGCTGCTTCCGATGAAGTGGACTACAAAATTGTCGGTTCGGAGATGCAATTCGTGGAAGTGGAACTGGACCCCGGCGAGAGCGCCGTCGCCGAGGCCGGGGCGATGATGTACAAAGAACCTTGCGTGGAAATGGACACACTGTTTGGCGATGGCTCGAAGGCTTCCGCCCAGGGCGGATTCATGGACAAAATTCTGGGGGCGGGGAAACGGCTCCTGACAGGTGAAAGCTTGTTTATTACCGTGTTTACGCACCGCGGGCAGGGTAAGGCCCATGTCGCTTTTGGCGCACCGTATCCCGGCAACATTATTCCGGTGAAGCTGTCCGAGCTGGGCGGCACGTTGATCTGCCAGAAGGACAGTTTCCTGTGTGCGGCGAGGGGCGTTTCGATCGGCATCTATTTTCAGCGCAAGATCATGACCGGGCTATTCGGCGGCGAAGGCTTCATCATGCAGAAACTTGAAGGCACGGGGATGGTGTTCATGCACGCCGGCGGGACGATTGTGGAACGGATTTTGCAGCCGGGCGAAGTGTTGCACATCGATACCGGTTGCGTGGTTGCCTTTGAAAAGACCGTGCAGTTTGACGTGCAGCAGGCCGGGAATATCAAAACGGCCCTATTTGGAGGCGAAGGATTGTTTTTCGCCGTTCTGAGCGGCCCGGGAAAAGTCTGGCTGCAATCCCTGCCGTTTTCGCGGCTGGCCGGCCGGATGCTGCAAGCGGCGCCGCAACGCGGCGGCTCCAAAGGCGAAGGATCAATCGTGCCCAATTTTGGCGGCTTTTTTGGCGGCGATCAGGACGATTAGCGAAATTTTCGTTCGTTGGCGTAACAAAAGGGCTGACGGAAACGAATCTCCGCTTCCGCAGCCCTTTGCTTTCCTGGCTTTATGAAAAAACGCAGTGGATCATTTCGTTGCAGTCATAATCCGGGCAGTTCGCTCATCGTTGAGGACATCTTTGACAAAGGTGGTCTGGTGCTCCAAATCGGCGAGATCCAGCATAAATGGTTCTTCGATTGGTGTCTCATCCGCCTGCACCAAGATTTTCAGGCAAGGCCGGTGGGGCATTGCCTGGCTGGCCGAAACGACGACGCCGATCAACCCGGTGGTGAGTTCGACCAGACTGCCGGGAGGATACATGGGCAGCCGGGCCAGCAGCGCTTTGGCAACTTTCAGGTCAAACAGAGTGCCGGCGCCGGCCATGACCGATTCATAGGCTAGATAGGCCCGGCTGACATTGGATTCGGCTATGCTGGCGCAAAAATTTTCATAGGCGTTCACAGCGGCGACAATGCGGGAAAACGGATGCATGGCATCGGCGAACAGTTGATTGGGAAATCCGGTTCCATCCGCGTTTTCGTGATGCTCCCGCGCCACGCGGGATGCCGATTCCGGCAAGGCGGACTGTTGCAGAATGAGTTGGCCCCAGTTGGCATGCTCGCGATAAATGGCCGCTTCCTCCGGTTTCAGGTTGCATTTGCGAGCCAACAGATCCTGCGGTATCATTAGCAGGCCGATGTCGTGCAAGAGAGCCGCCAGGGCCAGTTCCTGCAAGGAATTTGCGCTGCCGATTCCCATTGCCAGCGCCGTGGCGGTTGCCAATAACGCGACATTGACGGAATGGGAAAGAACGTCCCGGGAATTGCGCTGGATGTGCGCCATATGAATGGCAGCCTGTGGATCCTGGGTCGCTTCTTCCACTACGGCATGGACAGTTTTTTGCTCTTCGTTGGACATGGAAAACTGTTCGGCCCGGCGAATCTTGCCGAAAGCGTGCTCGACCATGAGTCGGGCCTGATTGCGCACTTTCTCCTGCACGGCGGCGGATACTTCCGGCAATGTGACGCGGGGATTCTGGATAAATGCCGAACGGATTTCCCAGTTCCGCAAACGGGACAACAGACGCTCCGTCAGAACGGCGCCGGCCGAAACCATGATGGTGCCATCTTCATCATAAATATCACGAGCCAGTGTCATGCCGGGCTGGATAAATTCCAGGGCCAGCCGCTGCATGGCGGGGACGGGGCGATTTTCGGGGTCTTTGGCGGAATTCATGGTGTATCCTTTCCGGCAGTTAGTTTTCGGGACTTTTTGTGTTGGTACATGTTGGCATCGGCCTGCTTAAATAATTCCCGCATGGACAAGGGCTTCGACGTGGCGATCGCCGTCCCGGCCGATATTCCCACCGGCAGGGCGGGATGTTCGGCGTTGTAATGCAAAACCCGGGCTTCTATCCGCTGCCGGACCGTTTCCATAAGCGCCGGATCGGCATCCGTCAGCAGGATGGCGAACTCGTCGCCGCCGATTCGGGATACTGTCGATTCCGCCGGCGCCGCTTCCTGGATTATATTCGCGGCGGCTTTGAGGAGCAGGTCGCCGGTCTGATGCCCCAACGAGTCGTTGACCTGCTTTAGGCCGTCGAGATCCAGGACCATGACGGCAGTCGGCACGAACTGCATTTTGTCCATCGCTGCCAGTTGTTCTTCAAAATGGCTCCGATTCCGCAGGCCGGTCAATGGATCGTGACAACTCAGATATTGCAGGCGCTCCTGACTGAGACGCAAGATTTCCAGGGTTTCCATCTGGTGCCGCCGCTGCAGGCCGATGTCAGCCAACATGTTGGCCAGATCCTTCAGGTATTTCAACAGCAACGTCAGGCGCATCGGCGGAATGACAGGGATCTTGGCGAGGCGTCGGCGATATTCGTCCGGGTCCAGACCGCGCTGCGCCGCTTCGAGGCGGATTGCCAGTTCATCCGGGGGCTCGGTGAAAAACTGCCCGATGTAAACGGAGGCCAGATGGTCGCCGTCGACCACGATGGGGCAGGCATAGTGCAGCATGCCGGTGGGGCAGCGGCGGCAGGTATAGGAAACCGGATCAAGATTGGCGGAAATGAAGGCATGGCAATCACAGCTGTTTTGGCTGCCGTTGACGCAGGCGCCCCGCCAGCCGGCGCAGAATAGAAAGGTTCCATCAGCTTCGATAATGCCGATGGCGATATCGGTCAACCAAAACAGGCTGCCCATCAGTTCCTGTAATTTCGGAATATCGGCCAGATCGGCGAATCTATATTTCATGGCAACAGCCTCCCGTAATCAGTGGGACGGGCAACAGACCTGGCCTAAGCCCGTTTTTTTTTCCGGGCTTATCTCCGGGTGTGGTTTCGAGTAGAATTATAAATGAATTTTGCGGAAAAGAGGATAGTATATGAAACATTTTTTTGCCTATTTGTCCCGGATGCGTCTCATTCGCCGTTGGGGGTTGATGCGCAACACCTATGAAGAAAACATTCAAGAGCATAGCCTGCAGGTGGCACTGGTGGCGCATGGCCTGGCGGTAATCCGCAATATGCTGTTCGGCGGGGAGGTGGATGCGGAGCGGGTCATGACGCTGGCGGCTTTTCATGAGGCCGGCGAGGTATTTACCGGCGACCTGGCCACACCCATCAAATATTTCAACCCGGAAATCAAGCGCGCTTACGACGGCATTGAAGAATTCGCCAAGGATCGTCTGAACAAAATGCTGCCGTCCGAATTGCAGTCGGCTTATCATTCCCTGCTATTTCCGGGGGAAGACGAGCGGGAATTGTGGAAAATCGTCAAGGCTGCCGACAAGATCTGCGCGTATCTGAAGTGCGTGGAAGAGCTGAAGTCCGGCAATCAGGAATTTATCAAGGCGGAGCGGTCCATCCGGACGGAAATTGAAAATATGACGGCGCCGGAAGTAAAATATTTTATGGAACAGTTTGCCCCCAGCTTCGCACTGGCCCTCGACGAGCTGAACTGAACAGCCTGGCCGGATCGCCCGGTCGTAAAATTTGCCGGTGCGCCGCGCCCCGGTAGGGAATCCGCCGCCAGCCATAGAATATATATAATAGAAATGCCAATCGGTTTCGGACCCTTACAGTTGATCCCGCAAATGTTCCACACACTGCCGGAACGCCGCTTGCTTGGCCAAATTGCGGTGATACAACTTGGCGGTTTTGGTTACCGATGCATCGGCCGCAATTTTGCGCGCCCGGGATTGAATGCGTAGCGCCCGGGCATTAATGGTCACTTCGACTTGCTCCCACTGGACGCTGATGTCCTTGCCGCGGATGTGCGGCGCGGCTACCTGGAAAAAGATCACTTCGTCGAAGGAATGGGACCAGGCGAAATCCAACAAATTTTCATCGGCGGGAGTGGCGCCGGGCAACAGCCCCTGCTTGTCGGAAAAGCGATCAAACATCTGCTGGGGATGGTCACCGATGACCAAAACGCAACGCTCGGTCGGGAAGCGCGGGAGCAGTGTTTCCCGCATGATTTGATAGTAATCGGTGGTTCGATATTCCGGCGACCCCAGCAGAATAACCGCAATGGTCGGTAGTTTCGGCGCCGCGGCGGTGTTGACGGACATGCCCGTCAAAAATACCGCCAGGCTCAGCAGGGCAAGAAACCGGCGCAATGGCTGCATGGCGAACTCCTTTCGTGTTATGGATTATGAGGAAGTCCATATTCAATGTGTTCGACGGAAAACGGGCAAATCCTTGCACTATAGGTTGGATCGACACTGGAAAATCACCCGGCGGGTGTTGGGTACGCGGAGAGGAAGGGACGCATGAAAGGTGAAGACGTGCTCGCCAAGATGCGGGGGTATGGGGTAGCGGCAACACTGCGGACACTGCAGCGTTATGAGGCGGCCGGCTTGTTGCCGCCGGCCCGTCGGGGTTGGGGGGATTCCGGCTTCGGCCGGTTTGCCGAATATAGTCCGGCGGCGGTCGCGGAGTTTTATGCATCGTATTCGTTGGTGCATCAGTATCTCTGGAAAGTTCGGTTTGAAGACGTACCGGTAGTGCGTGAAACTTCGCTGCGGCTGGAAAAGAGTATCTGGTCGCGGGATGAGTTGCAGAATTTTATCGCCCGGCATAACGATAAAATGGCGGCGGTCTGGTATTGGCTGGTTAATAAAGCCCGGGTCGAGGACAACCAGCCGGCGGACGCGCGCCTGGGCCTGACCTATGTGCTGCAAAAGGATGGATCCATGCGCCGGATGATCACCGGCCCGAATGCGGTCAGCCTCGTGCGGTTTGAAATTGCCGTGTTGTAGGAAGAGAAGTCCTTGCCGGAGCGAGGGAGGGATGGCGGTGCGAAATTCGGGCGAAATATACCGGAAAACGCGAGGGCCTCGTTGGCAATGGCCGGTTGTTGTTCGAATTCTGTTCGTGGCGGGGCTGCTTTTTCTTGCGGGAATGATGTTGAGCCGGCTTACCGGGTTTTGGCAACCGGCCCGACCGGGCAAGGCGCCGCCGGTTCGCCTGGGAATCGAAAACCTGGCGGACTATCAGGATGTTTTTCGGGGCAGACGGGTTGGCCTGATCACCAATGCCACCGGAGTAAACGGCCAATGGGTCCCGTCGGCTGAAATATTGGCCGCCAAAACAAATTTGGTGGCGTTGTTTGCGCCCGAGCATGGGCTGCAGGGAACGGCGGTGGCCGGCGCCGCCATTCCGCATGAAAAGGATGCCAGGACAGGCTTGCCGATTTACAGCCTGCATGGCGACACGCGGCGGCCGACGGCGGCCATGCTGCAAAATATCGACGTGCTGGCGTTCGATATCCAGGACATTGGCACCCGTCCCTACACTTATATTTCCACGCTGGCCTATGCAATGCAAAGCGCCAGGGAACAGGGAAAGACCTTTGTGGTATTTGACCGGCCCAATCCACTGGGGGGAGAAAAGGTCGAGGGCGGCTTGCTGAAGCCCGCCTTCAGTTCATTCATCGGCTTATATCCGATTCCGATGCGCCATGGCCTGACCGTGGGCGAATTGGCCCGCTTATTCAATGAAGAATTTGGCATCGGCGCCAAACTGGTCGTGATTCCGATGAAGGGCTGGCGACGATCCCTGCAGCAGGAAGACACGGCTTTGCCATGGATCATGACCTCGCCGAACATTCCCACGCCCGACTCCGCCCGCGCATATTGCGCGACAGCCCTGTTCGGCGGCAGCAACGTATCCGAAGGAATCGGTACGACCCGGCCGTTTGAACTGGTCGGCGCGCCGTGGCTGGATGGCCGTAAACTGGCGGAGCGGCTGAATGCCTATCAATTGCCCGGCGTATTTTTTCGACCGGTGCAGTTTACCCCGCAGTGGGGCAAGTATCAAGGGCGGATCTGCCGGGGGGTGCAAATCCATGTGCTGGACCGGCGGGCGTTTGAGCCGGTTGCGGTTGGCCTTTATTTGCTGCAGGAAATTCGGGCCCTGGGCGGGACTCAGTTTAAATGGAATGCTCCCAAAGCCGGTGAGCGCTGGATGATTGATCTGTATGAGGGCGGCTCGGAATTGCGCCAGGGACGTACCGGCGCGGCGCAACTGCTGACGGAATGGCGCCGGCAGGCGACCGATTTTCAGCAACGCGCACAAAAGTATCGATTATATTAATGAACATGTTAAAATAGATACACGAATTCTTTAGTCATACGGAGAAAACATATGCACAGAAGGTGGGACTCATGGCGGTGACAGAAGAGCTTCAGCTTCAATGGGCCCGGGATATTCTAGCCGGGGATGAGTTTTTTTCTCGCATGACGGAACGGGACCAGGTTCGGATTATTCAGGAAAGTATTGAATTTGGGATTCATATTGCCGAGAAAACGCGGGAAAAGTTGGGAACTCCGACCGGCGCCGAAGCGATACGGGAGATGCTGGTGAGTCTGGGCTGCGGGGTTCGCGTCGATGAAACGAGCGATTCGTCCGGCCCGATGTCCGAATATGCGGAAGATTTGCTGGCGGCTCGTTTCTATACGCGCCGGATTCGGCAACGCGCCGCCGAATATGCGGACCGGGGCCAATGGGATCATGGCTGGTTTGATTTATATGCGCAGTGCATTGCCCGGGAATTGTTTCATCATGTGGAAAATACGCTGAGCGGCAAAACCTCCCACCATGTCCGGTTTCGGGATCGGCTGTTCGGGTTGCTGCCGGTATCCCGACCTGTGGAAACCACCCGGACTATTGCGTGCCTGACTTTTGTCAAACATTTTCTGGATTTGCCGGAGATTCCGGGGCTGATCCGCGATGCGTGAAGCGGGAGCAACTGTCGCCCGGCAGCAAGCAAAGCCGGCCCGGACGGATCTGATGGTTCATTTTGTCTGTACCCATTGCCGTCGTCCCTTGGTCTGGGCAGCCGCTACCGCGACGGTGCAGTGTCCGTCCTGTGGCCGCTGGATCCGGGCGAACCGCTTCTGGCAGGAGCAAAAAGACCGACGGCCGAAACGCGCAGCCGGTCAACCGGAACAGCTGGAACTGTTTTAGCGGTGTTTAGGAACGAGAGAGGTTGAAAAAATGTCGCTGAAGTGTCTCAAACGATTTCGGACCGCTGATCTGGAACCCGGGATGGTGCTGGGGAAAACGCTGCTCAATGAAAAAGGGCAAGTCGTGTTGGACCGGGGAAAGGTATTGTTTCAGGAAGGAACCCTAATCACCCGGGAAATGATCGACCGATTGCACAACTGGAATGTTGGTGCGGTCGATGTCCAGATTACTTGCGCCCGCACCGCGGCGCCGGGAGCCGAAGAACCGATTGACGTCAACGCGGTTTGGCTGGAGGGAATGGAACTGCTGGCCCAAAGTACGCCGCTGTCGGTGATGTTGGATCGGCTGGCTCAAGCCATCGGCCGCCTCTATCCGAGCGACCATGTTTATGTTTCCCTGTTGGAGGGTTTGCCCGAACTCTGGTTGACGCTTGGCAGCGCCGGCGCCTTCCGGTTGCCGGATGCCGCCCGGGATCAAAAATTTCAGGGGCCGGCTTATTTCTCCGGCCAGACGGTTTGCATCGACGAGCTGTCCCTGCACAAAGCGCCGCCGATTTTGGCGCGGGCGGACATGATGGCCATGTGCGGCGTTCCCATTCAGATGGGCGGCGCGACTGTCGGCGCCATTGAAGTGTTTTCGCAGCGGCCGGCCGCGTTTCTGGCGACCGACGGCGAGCGTTTGCGTCAGTTTGCCAAACTGGCGGCAGCGGCCGTCTTTAGCGCGCAACGGCAGGAACAACTTCGGCAGATCGCCGACGAGCGGGACATGCTGAATGAAATCATGCGCTTCGTCACGGCGGCGATGCCGCCGGATCAGCTTCTGTCCAAGGTGGCGGACAGTCTGCGCAATTATTTCTGCGCCCAGGCGGTGGCGGCATTTACCGTGCAGCGCCTCCCCCACTTGAACAAAACGTCGGAAGTTTTGGCGCGTAATTTTTCCCGGAACGATATGGAGCGGTTGCGGGATATCTTTTTGGACCGCTGGCCGGTGGCGAGCGATGAAACGGGCGGCGACGTTTATACCCTGAACTTGTCGGAACGGCAGCAGGCATTCTCGGTTTCGTTTTCCGGCGGCAAAACGCTATATGTTCTGCCGTTGTTTTCACAGGAATTCCTGCAGGGAGTCATCGCGTTGCTCTGGGATTATGACCGGCAGGGAGACGCTTATTTACGCATGGATGAATTGATGCGGACCGTGGCGGCGCAGACGGCGCTTGGTCTGGAGCGGCATCACTTATACACCGGCGTCGAGAAGATAGGGCTGACGGACGAACTGACCGGCTTGTCCAACCGCCGGATGTTCAATTACCTGATGGAGCGTGAAATCAACCGCAGCCGTCGTTATACCCGCCCGTTCAGTTTGGTGATGATCGACATCGATCATTTCAAAAAAATCAACGACACCTGGGGCCATCCGGCCGGCGACGCCATTTTGCGGGAATTGGGCGCTTTGATGCGCGAGAATTTTCGTAAGCTGGATGTGCCGGTTCGCTACGGCGGCGAGGAGTTTGCCTGTTTATTGCCGGAAACACCTTTGGAGGAAGCGATCCAGGTCGCCGAACGATTTCGGATTGTGGTGGAACAAAATGCTTTTCGGCATGGACGACAGCGGATTCCTGTAACAGTAAGCCTGGGGGTGGCCGCCGTAGGGGGCGGGCCGAATGCCGATACCATGACGGCGGAAGACTTGCTGCGATTTGCCGACCGGGCGTTGTATCAGGCCAAACAGAACGGCCGCAACCGGATTGCTGCCAGCCGGATCGCCTGAACGACGGGGTGCTGATGCGAAAATAAATTTTTAAGGTTGGCAGGGGAAAGCGGCAAATGCTGCGAATATATAGTTGTTTGCCCGGGGAAGGAAGTTTCCCCGAAACAAGAAATGCGGAGGGTGATGGCGAAACATGAAAAACAGGAAATTTCTGATCCTCATGACGGTGGTCATGGCGCTGGCGCTGGTGTTGGCCGGCTGCGGCGGCAAGAAGGAAGAACCGAAGAAAGACGCACCGAAAGCGGCGGAAAAAATCAAGGTCGCCTTTGTCTATGTCGGGCCGGTTGGCGACGGCGGCTGGTCTTATGCGCATGATCAGGCCCGCAAATATCTGGAAAGCAAGATGCCCGATGTGCAGACGGTCTTCGTGGAATCCGTTCCGGAAGGCGCCGACTCCGAGCGGGTCATCACCCAGTTGGTCGAACAGGGTGCCAAAATTGTCTTTACCACCAGCTTCGGCTATATGGATTCAACGATCAATGTCGCCAAAAAATATCCCAACGTTACGTTCATGCATTGTTCCGGCTTCAAAACCGCTCCCAATGTCGGAACCTATTTCGGCCGGATGTATCAGGCTCGTTACCTGTCGGGCATTGTCGCCGGCAAGCAGACCAAGAGCAATGTGATCGGCTATGTTGCGGCGTTCCCGATTCCGGAAGTCGTGCGCGGCATCAACGCGTTTACCGTTGGCGTCCGTTCCGTGAATCCGCAGGCCAAGGTAAAAGTGATCTGGACCAACACCTGGTATGATCCGGCCAAGGAAAAGCAGGCCGCGATGTCCCTGCTGGACGCCGGCGCCGACGTGATTACCCAGCACCAGGATACCCCCGGCCCGATGCAGGCGGCTCAGGAAAAGGGTAAATTCGGCATTGGCTATAACTCCGACATGAGCAAGATGGCGCCGAAAGCAGTCATGACCTCGCCGGTCTGGAATTGGGGGCCATTTTATGTTAAGGTTGTGGAAAGCGTCAAGAACAAAACCTGGAAGAATGAACAGTATTGGGGTTCCCTGAAGGAGAATGCTGTAGATCTCGCCCCGTTCGGACCGATGGTACCGGACGAAACCAAAAAACTGGTTGCCGATGCCAAGAAAAAAATCGTCGATGGCAGTTGGGATGTATTCTGGGGTCCGGTGAAGGACCAGACCGGTGCGGTAAAAATTGCGGCCGGCCAGAAAATGTCAGATGCCGACATGCTCAGCTTCAACTGGTTTGTGGAAGGGGTCGACGGGACCATTTCCAAATAGTAATGTGATATAATCAAAGAATAACTGACGGCAAAGAGCCGGGAGGAAATCCCTTCCGGCGCTTCGCCTTTCTGGAGAGATTGTGAGTATGACGCAGCCGCTGGTGCAGATGCGGAAAATCGTAAAGAAATTTCCGGGAGTTGTCGCCAATGATCATGTGGATCTCGACATCTACGCCGGCGAGATCCATGCGTTGCTGGGCGAGAATGGCTCCGGGAAAAGCACGATCATGTCGGTTCTGGCCGGCCTGTACCGGCCGGATGCCGGGGAAATTCTGATCGGCGGGACGCCCTGCTCGTTTGCTTCGCCCCGGGAGGCGATTGCAGCGGGAATTGGCATGGTGTATCAACATTTCAAACTGGTGGAGCCCTTTACCGTGGCCCAAAATATGCAACTGGGCGAGCGAGAGGGCTCATTTTTGCTTTCCGATGCGCACATCCGCTCCGAAATCCACAAGTTTGAAGAACGGTTCGGCTTGGCCATCGACCCGGACGCGCCGGTTTGGCAACTGTCCGTCGGTGAAAAGCAGCGGGTGGAAATCGTCCGGATGCTCTACCGAGGTTCGCGCGTACTGATTCTGGATGAACCGACGGCGGTTCTGACGCCGCAGGAAACGGCGGAACTGTTCGTAAACATGAAAAAAATGGCCGCCGGCGGGTGTGCGGTGGTCTTTATCACGCATAAAATGAACGAAGTGCAGGAAGTCGCCGACCGGGTGACCGTTCTCCGGGGCGGTAAAGTCAGTGGAACCATGCTTTGCCGCGATGTGCACGCCCAGGAACTGGTCTGGTTGATGGTGGGGCGGAAAATCGCCCTGAATGCGGAGCATTGCGCTCACGACGGGTGTGGCGACGAAGTGTTGCGGCTAGAAAATGTCACGGCTCTGAACGACAGCGGCCGTCCGGGACTGAACGACGTGACCCTGTCGCTGCGGGCCGGAGAAATTTTTGGGATCGCCGGCGTGGCCGGCAATGGACAGAAGGAACTGGCGGAAGTGCTGACCGGTCTGCGGTCGGCCACTGCCGGTTCGGTGGAGTTTATGGGGGAGACGGTGACCAATCTGTCGCCGGCGGAACTGATTCGACGCGGTATCAGTTATGTTCCGGAAGACCGGTTGGGCATGGGCTTGGTGCCGAACCTGGATGCCGTGGAAAATATGTTGCTGAAAAGTTATCGGAATCCGGAATTTTCCGGTCGCTGGCTGATTGATCGCCAGGCGGCGGAAGCCCGGACGGCGGAAGTGGTTCGCCAGTACAACGTGAAGTTAGCCGGCCTGAATCAGCCGGTACGGTCAATGTCTGGCGGCAATCTGCAGAAGTTGCTGTTGGCCCGCGAGATTGCCGGGCAGCCGAAACTGATCGTTGTGGTGTATCCGGCTCGCGGGTTGGATGTCGGCGCCACCGAAGGCATTCACAATCTGCTGTTAGAGTTGCGGGACCAGGGAACGGCGATTCTGCTGGTTTCTGAGGACCTCGACGAATTGATGAAGTTGTCAGACCGGGTCGGCGTCATGTTCGGCGGGCGGATTGCCGGAAATTTTGCGATTGAAGAAGTGGACCTGGAAGAAGTGGGGCTGCTGATGATGGGCCTGTTCAGGCGGGAGGAGGAGCAGATTCATGGCGATCGGCGTTAAGTTTGAAAAACGGCTGAACCCTTCCGTCGCCATGAACGTGGCGGTTCCTTTGCTGTCTGTGCTGGCGGCGCTGGCGGTGGGCGCTCTGTTTCTGTTTGTGACCGGCCGCGATCCGGTCGAGGTCTACGAAGCGATGTTCAAGGGCGCACTAGGGTCCAACTACGGCTTGGCGGAAACGGTCGTGAAAGGGATTCCCCTGATGCTGTGCGCGCTGGGAATTTCCGTGGCATTTCGGATGCAGCTCTGGAACATCGGCGCGGAAGGGCAGTTCTATATGGGTGCCTTTGCTGCCAGCTGGCTGCCGCTCACCTTTCCCGACTTGCCGGCTGCCGTTATGCTGCCGGGGATGCTGTTGTTCGGCTGCGCGGCCGGCGGCTTGTGGGGCCTGATTCCCGCCGTGCTGCGGGCTCGTTGGCAGGTCAACGAAATCATTACGACACTGATGTTCAATTATGTAGCGATCCTGTGGGTGGATTACCTTGTGTACGGGCCCTGGAAAGATCCCAAAGGGTTTAATTTCCCGCTGTCGGCGAAATTCCCGGCAGCTGCGGCTTTGCCGACGTTCGGGACATCTCGTGTTCATGTCGGTCTCATTTTGGCCGTTTTGTTGGCCGGCGTATTTTGGGTGGTCTTTGCCAAATCCCGCTGGGGGTATGAGATCAAAGTGATCGGTTCTAGCGAGCAGGCGGCCCGTTATGCCGGCATGGATATCAAAGGAAACATTTACCGGGTGATGCTGCTGTCCGGCGCGGTCTGCGGCCTGGCTGGAATGACGGAGGTCAGCGGCATCGTCGGCCGCCTGCAGCCGGGCCTCAGTCCGGGCTACGGTTACACTGCCATCATTGTGGCCTGGCTCAGCAAGCTCCATCCGGCGGCGATTCTCGTAGTCGCCATTTTGTTCGGCGCGCTGCAGGTCGGCGGCTTTTTTGTCCAGACCATGGGGGTGCCGGCCTCCGTTTCGGCCATGTTGCAGGGAGCGGTGCTGTTTTTCGTTGTCGGCGGCGAGTTTTTGACTAAGTATCGGATTGTGCTGACGCGAAAGGAGGAGGCATGATGGGTGAGCACGCGCTGATTACGGCGATTTTGTCGTCAGCGGTCGTTTCCGGAACGCCGATCCTGTATGCGGCGCTCGGGGAACTGATCACGGAAAAGGCCGGCGTGACAAATCTCGGTGTGGAGGGCATGATGCTGGTCGGCGCCGTATCCGGATTCATGACGGCAATTTTGACCGGCAACAGCTGGCTCGGCTTGCTGGCGGCTTTGCTGGCCGGCGGCCTGATGGGACTCATTCATGCCGTGCTGACCGTTTCGCTGCGCGCCAACCAGGTCGTCAGCGGGTTGGCGTTGGCCTTGTTCGGCGCCGGCTTGAGCGGTTATCTGGGCAAGGCGTATATCGGCATTCCCGTGGCCGAGCCATTCCGGGCCTTCACATTGCCGCTTCTGGGCGATTTGCCGGTTCTGGGGCCGGTGTTGTTCCGGCATGACATATTGGTCTATCTGAGCTGGGTTTTGGTGTTCGCCTTGTGGTTTTTCTTGAAGCGCACCCGGGCCGGGCTGTATCTGCAGGCGATCGGCGAGAATCCCGGTGCGGCCGATTCCCTCGGTATTCATGTGTTTGCGCTGCGGTATCTTTATATCGTTGTCGGCGGCATGCTGTGCGGCGCCGGTGGCGCCTACCTGTCCCTGGCCTCCGCGCCCAGTTGGTTGGAGAACATGACTGCCGGCCGGGGCTGGATTGCGGTCGCCCTGGTCATTTTCGCCCTGTGGCGGCCAGGCCGCGCCCTGGTAGGTTCGTACCTGTTCGGCGGCATTGACGCGTTGGGTTTTCATCTGCAGGCGGCGGGAGTTCATATTTCCCACTTCTTTTTGCAGATGTTGCCATATATTTTTACAATCGCGGTGTTAACGGCAGTCATGGCGAAGCGGGGCGGCCGCCTGGCTTCGCCCGGAGCGCTGGGCTTGCCATATGACCGGGAAGAACGATGATTGCGGGGCGAAACAAGTGAAAGAGTTGCAGGAACGGATTCTGGCCGATGGACAGGTCATCGGCAACAACATTTTAAAGGTCGACGCGTTTTTAAATCACCAAATCGATCCCCGGTTCATTCTGCGCCTGGGGGCGGAGTTGGCCCGCCGTTTTCAGGGGCAGGGTGTGACCAAGATTTTGACGGTCGAGGCCTCCGGAATCGCCGTGGCGATGGCGGTGGGCTTGTCTTTGGGCGTTCCGGTGGTCTTTGCAAAAAAGAAACAGGCATTGACCCAGGAGGGTGACGTTTATGCCGCGCCGGTCTTTTCCTATACCCGCAAGGAACATCTGGAAATTTCCGTGGCCCGGTGCTTTCTGGACCCAGCGGATGTCGTGCTGATCATTGACGATTTTCTGGCGCATGGGGAGGCCCTGGCCGGCATGATATCACTGGTGGCGCAGGCCGGCGGCAAACTGGCGGGCGCCGGCATCGTGATCGAAAAGAAATTTCAAAAGGGCGGCGACGCGATCCGGGCGACCGGGGTGCGGGTGGAATCGTTGGCGGCGATAGAACGGATGAAACCGGGTGAAGTCGTTTTTGCCTGATTTATGTCCAGATCTGTTCGCGAAAGATGTTGTTTCATCAACAATAAAGGAGTTTTTCTGATGAAGGTTCGTCGATTTTTTGCCGGCCTGACGCTGCTGGTGTTGCTGGCGATGACGGCAGCCGCCTGCGCGGCGCCAAAAACCGAGGGTCGCCTGGTACGGGGGAATCCGTCGGCGCCGGTTACCATTGTGGAATTTACCGATTTTCAATGTCCCTATTGCGGCGCCGGGGCGCAAACTGTCAGCGCCATGCTGAAAAAATACGCCGGTACAGTCAATCTGGTTGTCCGCCATTATCCGCTGCCGTTCCATCCGGCGGCCTTGCCGGCGGCCCTGTATTTTGAGGCGATTGCCGCCCAGAGTCCGGAAAAGGCCTGGCAGTTTTATGATGTCCTGTTTGCGGATGCCCCAAAGTTGCAGGAGGGCGAGGAACACTTGAAAAGAGTGGCGTCCGGTCTGGGCGTGGACATGACAAGACTTGAACAGGATGTGCGGAGCACGGCAACCTACAAAAAAATAGCCGCAGACAAACAGGCCTTTGAACAGGCCGGATTCGACGGCGTACCGGTATTCGTCATTAACGGAACCGTTCTGGTCGGCGCCCAGCCGCCGCAAAAATTCATCGAAGTCATTGACGCCGCTCTGTCGAAATAGGGGCTGCATCTTGAAAAACCAGGGATTTGTACTGCTGTTGATTTCCGCCACCGCCTTTTCCACTCTGGCGGTTTTCATGAAATTTGCGTTTGACGCCGGCGCGAATCTGCCTACCTTGTTGGCGTACCGATTCCTGTTTTCCGCGCTGCTGTGTTTTGCGACCTTGATTTTGACTCGACAAAGCCTGACCATTCCGCCGGTGTTGCGCGGAAGGGTCTTTTTTCTCGGCGGAATTGTGCATGTCGCCGTTTCCGCTTTTTATGCGGTTTCGGTTCAGCTCCTGCCGGTCTCCCTGACCGGCCTGATCTTTTATCTGTATCCGGCCATGGTGACGCTTCTGGCGATTTTTTTGGGGTGGGAAACGATCAGCCGGTTGAAGGCCTCGGCTCTGGCGGTATGTTTTGCCGGGCTGTTGCTGGTGCTGGGGGTATCGTTCGGGGTAGTGTCGACGGTCGGTTTGGGGTTTGGGCTGTTGGCCGCGCTCGGTCAGGCTTGCCATATTCTGCTGAGCCACCGGATTATCGCCGACCTGTCACCGCTATTGACGGTCGGCTGGTCTGCATTGGCCACTTCCGCCGCCTTTTTCGCCTATGGCGTATTGTCCGGCGATTTGCTCTGGGCCTTGCCGCCCAGCGGCTGGGGCGCGATTTTCGGCACCGCCTTTTTTGCCAATTATATCGGCATTGTTTTGTTCTTCATCGGTCTTCGAATGGTGGGGCCATCGGTAGCATCCATCGTGATGAATCTGGAGCCGGTCCTGACAGTGGTTCTGTCCATTTTTCTGTTGGGTGAAAGTTTCACTTGGCAGCAGGCGCTGGGCGGCGGTGTGATTTTGGCGGGACTTTATTTATTGCGGGAGGGAGAGTCGGTAAAATGAATGAATTTCCCGAGCTGGCGGACATTCAGTCGGCAGCGGCGGCATTGGCGGGAATAGCCCATGAAACCCCGCTGGAAGCGAGCGCAACATTTTCGGCGATGGTTGGGCAGCCAGTCTATCTGAAGCTGGAGAATTTGCAAAAAACCGGTTCTTTTAAATTGCGCGGCGCCTTCAACAAAATCCGACTGTTGTCGGCAACGGAAAAAGCTCGGGGCGTGATTGCGGCGTCAGCGGGCAACCATGCGTATGCGGCGCGGCGGACAGGGATCCGGGCCGTGATTGTGATGCCGGAAACGGCGCCACTGTCGAAAGTCAGCGCTACACGCGGCTATGGCGCGGAAGTGGTTTTGGCGGGGTCCTCCTACGATGAAGCCTATGGCCGGGCCAAAGAATTATCGGCGGCGGAAGGCCTGACCTTTGTCCATGCCTTTGACGATCCGGCGGTGATGGCGGGGCAGGGAACCATCGGGCTGGAGATTTTGCGGGAGCTGCCGGCAGTCCGGGCGGTGATCGTGCCGGTCGGCGGCGGTGGATTGATCGCCGGGGTGGCGAAAGCCGTCAAAAGCCTGGCGCCGCAGGTCAAAATCATCGGCGTTCAAGCCGAGGGGGCCGATGCGATGGTGCGTTCCAAAGCGGCGGATCGCCTAATCCAGACGCCATCCGCCGTTACGATCGCCGACGGGATCGCCGTCATGGCCCCGGGGAGCGGAACTTTTGAAATGGTGCGACAATATGTGGACGAGATGGTCACGATCGATGACGAGGCCATCGCCTCGGCGATCCTGATGCTTCTGGAACGTGCCAAACTGGTTGTGGAAGGAGCCGGCGCCATCGGGCTGGCGGCGCTTCTGCAGGGGAGAATAAGTACCAGCGGGCCGATCGCCTGTCTGATCTCCGGCGGCAACATTGACGTGAACTTTATCGCCCGCATCATTGAGAGGGGCTTGGTCAAGGCGGGCCGGCGGGTGATCCTCACAACCTGTGTCGTGGACAAGCCGGGATCGTTGCAGAAGCTTTTGACCTGCGTTGCTGCCAATCGCGGCAATGTCCTGTATGTTCATCACGACCGGATCCAGCACGATGTTCCGCTTGGTCAGGCCAAGGTGCAAATCAGCCTGGAAACGAGGGATTCCGAACACACCGCGGAAATTCTGGCCGCCTTGCAGCAAGAAGGCTATCAAGTAACAATCAACTGAATGGCAACCCGAATAGAAAGCAAAGCCCGCTCTGGATTGATTCCGGAGCGGGCTTTGCTATGGGTACGGTTTTTCGGCTGCGTCTCGACTCCTGGGAAAGAAGCAGCCGGGAAATCCGCTTTAAATTTGCCCCAGCATTTTCAGAATTACTTCGGCGATAATGGCGGAACCAAGAAAAGTGCCAAAAAACACAACACAGCCGACGATGATGATGCGCCAGCCTGATTTCAAGAAGGCATCCATGTCCTTGCCGATGCCGATACCCGCATAGGCCAGAATCGGCGTAGTCAAAGCCATAAAATTCACTTTGGCGATATAAGCATTTATGATCTTGGCGCCGGGAAAGTCGGGATAGGTGACGAGGCAGCCGATGACAACAATATAGGCGACGCTGGGCAGACCGCCGGGCAGGAATTTGGCCATGACGACACCGAGCAGACAAATGGCGATCAGAATCAGCATGCCGGGAATCGAATCGACAATGCCGTTTTTATAACCCACGAGATTCGCCACCAGCGTCATGGCGGCGGTAAGAAAGGTGACGTAAACGATGTTGGCAAAACTCATTGCTGTTCCCCCTTTGCCGGCGCCGGCGTTCCGTGTTTAACCGGATATAATTTTTTGAACAACCATTCCGTCAGTGGCAGACCGATCCAGATCGACATATATAAGCCGTCGAGGCCGGACAGCATGTTGCTGGCGGCAGCCAATGCCAGGATCTGATCCTTCATCGCCGGATAGATTGAGGCCAGGACGCCGGCGCTGGCCGTTGCCATGCTGGCGCTGCCCACGCCGCAAGCCATGGCCAGGGAGTAGGGATGAAAGATTTTCAGGATGTCGATGAAGCTGGCCATCAAGGCAAAGAAAATTGTGCCGAACACCGTGCCGACGATATAAACGCCCATTACGCCGCGGCCTTCGGCGCCGTTCAGGCCATATACGTCGCCGACCAGGGCTACGTTCGCTTCCCGGGCGATCGAATGGGTGGCGCCGATAGTTTCCCGTTTGAGGCCGAGCCAGATGGCGACGGGAACACCGATAAAAATAGTGCCGAGATTGCCGAACTCCTGCAGGATTAAAGCCGGACTCGACTGGATGATCTTGGGCAGCGTCGGTCCGACCAGCGTCCCGTAGCGGGCCATCAGCAGCATCAGCGTGACGGTGATGAGGCTGCTGGCATCATCCATGTCTTTATTGTTCATCACCTTGAGTCCCTTGGGAGTGAGAGCCAGTCCAATCAGCAGGGCATACAGCATGGGCAGGAGAATGACGGTGCCGGGGCCGACGTTGAAACGAATGAGACCAATGAGTTCGGAGATCACGATGATGACCAGGGCTACGGCGTGGAGTTTCCAGTTGTACAAATGAATCACCCTTCCTTTCTGTTTTGATCGCTAACTGAAATATTTGTCGAGCAGGGCCAGGTATTCGGCCTTGGTCAGGATCGGGCGCCAATTTTGCCGGATTTGGGTCGCGCGGGCCGCATGGTCGGCCAGGAGGTCGATGACGGTCATGGCCATGATTTTGGCGGGCAAGACGCAGGCCGCGACAGGGTCGGTGGTATGAAAATCCTTGGTGTGATGGGCGCCGCAGACGCCGCCGGCAAACGGATGGATCGAAGGGATAATATGGGAAATATCGCCCATGTCGGTGGAACCGCCGAAGTGGCCGTTATCGACGACGCAGTCCGGCGGCAGCAGTGCCGCCGCATTGCGTCGGAATACATCGTTCAGATCGGTACAGCACGTCAGCGGCAAATAGCCGGGAATGGTATGAATCTGCGTCTGGGCGCCGACGGAATCGCCGCCGGCCTTCAACGCCCGGGCCACCTTGCCGTAGGTTCCTTCTATCGCTGCCATGGTGCGGGCGCGGACGTAAGTTTCCATCCTTACGTCGGCGGGGACGATGTTGACGAGGTCGCCGCCTTTCGTAATGATCGGATGGACGCGAACAATGTCCTGGTCGCGGAAAGTTTCCCGCAGGGCATGGACGCCCATCAGGCCGATCATGGCCGCGTTCAGGGCATTGATGCCTTCATGGGGGGCACCGGCGGCATGGGCCTCTTTGCCGATGTACTGGACAGTCATGCCGATAAAGCCATTGCAGGTATCGCACAGGCCAATCCGCGGTCCGGGCGCGTCCTTGTCGGCGTGGATCATCATGGCCAGGTCAACGTCGTCGAATTCGCCGCGGTAGACTAACTCCTGCTTGCCGCCAAGGTAGCGAATTTTTCCCTGTTTACGCAGCTGCTGGCGAAATTCGATTTCCACGTATTCTTCGGCGGGCACGGCCATGAACGTAACATTGCCGGCCAGGGAACCGGCAATGCCGGAATTTTTCAGACCCAGGGCCGCGCCAAGCATCGCGCCGAGCTGGAGGTTGTGACCGCAGGCGTGAGCGGCGCCGGTCAGGGGATCGGCGGTGGGGCTGTCCGGACAAACAACGGCGTCCAACTCGCCGATGACGGCGACGTTGGGGCCGGCCGCAGCCGGATTGAGCGAAGTCCTGACGCCGGTGAGAGCCAACCCTTCCCGGCAGACATAACCGGCGTCGCGCAAAAACCTGGCCACCGCGGCGGTCGTCTTGGTTTCCTTGAATCCCAGCTCGGGAGTCCGTTCCAGCTCTTGGGCGATTTGTACGATCGCGTCGGTATTGTCATCGATGGCCTGACAAACTCGCCGTTTCAGTTCCTGTATGGGCACGGTAATCATTCCTCCCAACACCTTGACACCTTTTTTTGATATATGCCTACAATATTTTCGCGGTGAGTCCAAAAATTCCCTGCCGGAATTTTTCCAGATAAAAAGATTCTTTCACGCCGGCAGGCTTTTGGCAGCGACCGGCGAAAAAATACTTGTAAACTATTTCGGTTGCGGAGAGGGAGCGGCAGAGTGGGCAAAATAATTGACGGGAACTGCGGCAGGCTTTTTGCATGGTTCAGAACTGGCAATGACTGCCCCGAAACCTCATTGGATCCAACGCCGGGCACGGAACAAAAAATAGCCGGGAAACCAGGCCGAAAATGAAGGGTGGAAGAGAAGCCTGCTCAGGTCAACGAAGCAAGCCCGTCATTACAGGAATGTTCGGCCTGCTCTTCTGTCTGGCAGTACTTGCCGCAAACGCGACAGCGGTTATTGCGTCGCCCAGTTCGGTTTCCGCCGCCAACTATTATGAAATGACCGCGAACCCCTGGTATGTTTCGCTGGGGGTCAAAGGGTACCAGCAAACAACGGATTATACCTGCGGACCGGCGGCAGTGATGTCTCTGTTGCATTGGTATGGCCGGCTGGATGCCTCAGAACTGAATGCGGCGACGGAACTGCGGATTGCCCGGGAGATGGGGACCGGTGACTTGCAATCCCGACGGCCGGGGACTTCGGTGGCGCAAATGACAAACTGGCTTGAACGTAATGGCTTTCGCGTGGCCAGCGGCGAAGACGGCACTTTGGAATTGTTGCAAAAGTTTTTAAAGAAAAAGATCCCGGTACTGGTGGAGTGGATTGATTGGGGCGGACACTGGGTGGTGGCTACCGGTTACCATGCCGCATACGAGTCGCCAACCCGCGGGCCCGATACCATTTTTTTTGCGGACCCGGCCTCGCACTGGGCAAATCCGGATAATCCCGACGGGATTTCTTCCTTCAATGCCTGGCGTTTCCGTGATATGTGGCTGGATGTCCAGTATTTGAATCCCGGCCACGTCACCCGGCGGGTTTATATCATCGCCGTACCGGCGAAGCCGCGCCAATGATGTTGGGACGGGTCCGGCACGAATTACTGCGGCCGCCAGCAGCGGCGGCGAATCCCTTTTGACGACGGAATGTGGTAGGGGAAGAAGCTGTAATAGAGGAGAACAGGCAGCTTTGCCGAACGCTTATGCAGGATAAGCTGAACAAGCTCCGGTGTAGTTGGCGAGTGACTGTGTTAACCACGTTCCTGGCGATTATGCTGGGCCTTTTTTGCCTGCCGTTGATCGGGTTTGCCGCTTCGCCGGTGATCCAAGTCGTCATGGACGACAGTTATCCGCCATATGTTTTCCGGGAACCGGACGGCAAGCTGGCGGGAATCCTCGTCGACCAATGGGCGCTGTGGTCGGCGAAGACGGGCGTCCGGGCGGAGATTGCGGCGATGGACTGGGCGGAGGCCCTGGCCCGGATGCAGGCAGGGCAGTATGATGTGATCGATACCATCTTTCGCAATCCCGAGCGGGAGAAAATATACGACTTTTCGAAGCCGCATGTTCGCTTGGATGCCCTGATTTTTTTTCGTCAAACCGTATCCGGGATAACTGGAATCCCTTCGCTGCGGGGCTTCAATGTCGGCGTCAAACGGGGCGACCATGCCGTAACCGTTCTGAAACAGGCCGGCATCACTTCGCTGGTCGAATACGACAGTTATGAGGCCATGATCCTGGCGGCACGGGATAAAAGCCTGCTGGTGTTTGTCATGGACAAGCCGCCGGCCCTGTATTACCTTTATAAATACAGCCTGCAGGACGAAATTCGTTTTTCCGGACCTCTATACTTCGGCGAATTCCACCAGGCTGTCCGCAAGGGCGACGACAAGATGCTGCAACTAGTCGAAGCGGGATTCGCTAAAATTTCGCCCGAGGAGTATGCCGCCATCGACCGGAAATGGTTCGGTGCCAGCTCGGTTGTTAACCCTCCGGATTATCGCCCGCTGGCGGCCCTTGCGGTCTCCGTGATCCTGGTAGGACTGATGCTGCTCGCCTGGAACTGGCTACTACGCCGGACGGTCCGGGTTACGACCCGGGAACTGGCGGCGAGTGAGAAAAAATTTCGCAACCTGTTGATGAATTTATCCATCGGCGTAGTCGTCCATGATTCGTCAGGGGCGCCGACGTATTGGAACCGTTCGGCGCTGCGGCAGTTGCACCTGAGCGCGGAGCAGTTGGCGGGAACGCAGCCTTGCCCTGCCGGCTGGGTGTTCATTTCTGATGAGGGATTTCCTCTGGCTCCGGAACAATTTCCGGCCTCATTGGTTCTGGCTGCGGGCGAGGCCCTGCGTGGTTATGCCATGGGGCTTCGGCGGCCGGGCGATCGCTGCCGGTGGTTTGAGGTGGATGCATTCCCCGAATTCGACCCGGATCACAGAATTGTACAGGTCGTGGTGACGTTCGTCGAGTGCACGGCCCGGCGGGAAGCGGAAAATAACCTGCGGTTCATCAGCTTTCATGACGCCCTGACCGGCACCTACAACCGGGCCTATTTCGAAGAAGAGCTGCGTCGGCTGGATGGCCGGCGGGAAGGCGCCGCTGCTATTGTGGTCGCCGACGTGGACGGCATGAAGGAAGTCAACGACACTTACGGCCATCTTACCGGCGACCAGCTGCTGATCCGGGCGGCCCGGCTGCTGCAAGGCAGCGTCCGGCAGGAGGATGTGGTGGCCCGAATCGGCGGCGATGAGTTTGCCGTGATTTTCCGCAATGCGGATACACCAACCTTGGATGGCGTTTGTGAACGGATTCGTCAACTGTTGGATCAGGAAGAAACTGATGCCACGACCACGCCGCTCCGATTGTCGTTTGGCTATGCCTTGGGCGGCGGGCCGGAAATTGCCGCGGCAACGTTGTTCAAAGAAGCGGACGGACGCATGTACGAAGAAAAAAAGCGGAAACGGGGCATCCGGTTTTAAGCAGTGGGAACAGAAAGTGGCAGGGCAACCTGGAAAGGCTGCCCTGCCACTTGGTTTGGCGAGGAGAGGGAGTATCTGCTTCGTCGATGGCAATCCTTAGCCGAGGATGGCTTTGAGGTCCGCTTCCGGCGTGGTGATCGGCATGAGGTTCAGCTTTTCATGCAGCACCTGGAATACCGCGGGGGTGAGGAATGCCGGCGCCGACGGGCCGATGCGGATATTGCGGACGCCGAGGAAGAGCAGGGAGAGGAGAATGCAGACCGCTTTCTGCTCGTACCAGGACAGCACCAGCGAGAGGGGCAGGCCGTTGACGTCCGTTTTGAAGGCGTCGGCGAGGGCCATCGCGATGCGGACCGCCGAGTAGGCGTCGTTGCACTGCCCGACGTCCAGCAGACGGGGAATGCCTTCGATGTCGCCGAAATCCAGCTTGTTGAAACGGTACTTGCCGCAGGCCAGCGTCAGGATCACGCAGTCTTTCGGCACCTGGGTCGCCAGTTCGGTGTAGTAGTTGCGGCCGCTCTTCGCGCCGTCGCAGCCGCCGATCAGGAAGAAATGGCGGATCTTGCCGGCCTGGACCAGCTCGATGACTTTTGGCGCGGCGCCAAGGACGGCGTTACGGCCAAAGCCGACCAGAATGGTTTTTTCCGGTTCATCTTCCGGGAATCCGGGAGCGGCCAGCGCGGCATCGATGACCGGTTTGAAGTTGCGGTCGGTGATGTGGACCACGCCCGGCCAGGCCACGAGACCGCAGGTGAAGATCCGGCCCTTGTAGGACTCCGCCGGTTTCTGGATACAGTTCGTGGTCATCAGGATTGCGCCGGGGAAGGCGGCGAATTCTTTTTGCTGATCCTGCCAGGCGCCGCCGTAGTTGCCGACAAAATGTTTATATTTCTTCAGCCCGGGGTAGCCATGGGTCGGCAGCATTTCGCCGTGCGTATAAATGTTGATGCCGGTTCCCTCGGTTTGTTTGAGCAGTTCTTCCAGATCTTTCAGATCATGGCCGGATACCAGGATCGCCTTGCCCTTGACCGCGGTGATGCGGACCGGTGTCGGCACGGGGTGGCCGTAAGTTCCGGTATTCGCTTCATCGAGCAGTTCCATGATCCGGATGTTGACTTCGCCGCAGCGCAGCGCCATCCCCAACAGAGCATCCACGCCGAGGTCCGGTTGGGTCAGGAAGTCGAGCGCCTCATGGAAAAATGCGTTGACCTTCGCGTCCTGTTTATTGAGGATCCAGGCGTGGTCGGCGTAAGCGGCCATGCCTTTCAGGCCGTATACGATCAGGTTTTCCAGGCCGACCAGGTCGGCGCCGCGGGTGGGAATGCCCTTGTTGACGGGAACGGCCTCGCCCTGGGCGATCAGTCCGTTCAGATCGGCGGCCGGCGTCCAGGCGGCCGGGCCGGCCAGGTTTTCGGGGGTGTTGCCGGCTTTCAGCGCGGCGGACTCATATAGGGCCTTGGCTTTGGCCTTGATTTCGGCGCCCTGGCGGATGATTCCCGCGAGACGTTCGGGATCGAAGTTGACGTTGGTGACGGTGGTGAACAAGGCTTCGATGACATATTTGTCAACGGCCGAGTCCTGAGCGCCGAGTAAGGCGGCGCGGTGAGCATACATGGAAATTCCCTTGGCGACATGCAATAATAAGTCTTGCAGAGCCGCGGTTTTGGGGTCTTTGCCGCAGACGCCGAATACGTCGCAGCCGGTTCCTTTGGCGGTTTGTTCGCATTGATAACAAAACATTCTTTCTTGCCTCCAATCAGAATTTTTTGTCTATTTACAGTCTACCAAAAAACGCTGCTCCTGCAAAGTCTTTGGCGGACAGAGAGCCAGCGGGGATGGCTTAGTGGTTGACGACGGTCAGCAGCATTTTGAAGTCCTGCCCAGCTTCGACGGCATGAGGGATATTGGCGGGCATGACGACGATATCGCCGGTCTTGGCGATCAGGGGATTGCCGCCGATCGTGATTTTCGCTTCGCCCTCAAGGATCTGGACGATGGCGTCGCCTGGGGCCGAGTGGGTGCTGACGCCTTCGCCGGCGCCGAAGGAAAACAGGGTGACGGTCACTTCCGGCCGTTGCACAAAAGTGCGGCTGATGATCTTTCCTGCTTCAATATTGACCAGGCCAGCCAGATTCACTGCTTCCGACAGGGGGAGATTTTTTACCAAAGAGTTCATAGGGAGCGCTCCTTTCTGGATTGTAATTTTTTACTCTGTTTTTTTGTTCGTGGGAACGCGGGTTTGGGCAGCAAGAACCGATTCTTTGCAGGAACCGAGCTCTGACAGTGTTTTCGCGCGCATATATTCTTTGAACTCCGCTGTCATGCGACCGAGCAAGCCATCAAACAGGCATTCCCGGAACGGGCACTCGCGGGAGGGAAGCAGACAACCGCTGTCAGCGACCGGGCCTTCGATCGCCTCGAAAATCGCCAGCAGGGATGTCGACAGTCCGGCGTCGCCCAGGACAAAGCCCCCTTTGGGGCCACGGGTCGATTTCACTAGTCCGGCTTTCGCCAGACGCTGCATAACTTTGGACAAATGCGCCTCCGACACGCCGGTGCGGGCGGTGATGTCCTTGACCGTCAGCGGCCGCTCCGGTGACGCGCCCAGCAGCGCCATGCTGTGCAGGGCGAGGGATGCGGCTTCGGAAACTTGAATGATTGACGCCATAGTTCCACCTCATTTCGATATTAAGGTACTATAATACCGAAATAATGTCAAGGGGAAATTGTGAAATTATTTTAGCCGCTCAATTCGGATCATGGGGGAATCTTTTTTGCGGAATGCGGTGCAGTTTTGCAGGGAAATGCAGTCGGGGAGGGAATACAGTGAGACGGGGGGAAAATCAACGAAGTCCAGAGGAAAAGAAAACAACCCCGGCGCTGACAGTGAATGCCCACCCGGAATATTGAGGAGGCGAAATCGAATGGCAAAACAGAAAGTGACAATTCCCCAACTGAAGGAGTGGAAGGAATCCGGCCGAAAAATCCGGATGGTCACGGCCTACGACTATCCTACGGCGTTGTTGGTGGACCGTTCGGAAGTGGAGCTGATCCTGGTCGGGGACTCGCTGGGCATGGTCGTGCTGGGCTATGATGGAACCGTGCCGGTGACGATGGACGAGATGGTGCACCACATCAAACCGGTGGTGCGGGGCGCCCGCAACACTTTGATCGTGGGCGACATGCCGTTTATGTCCTACAACGTGAGCATTGAAAAGGCGATCGAAAATGCCGGCCGTTTGATGAAGGAAGGCGGCGCCGACTGCGTGAAACTGGAAGGAGGACTGCCGGTTGTGTCGGTGGTCCGGGCCTTGGTGGATGCCGGAATTCCGGTGATGGCCCATATCGGCCTGACGCCGCAGACCTCCTCGCAGCTCGGCGGATTCAAGGTGCAGGGCAAGGATGAGGCGGCAGCGCAACGGATGCTGACCGAAGCGCAGAAACTGGAAGAGGCCGGAGCGTTCTCCATCGTGCTGGAAGCGATTCCGGCGCCGCTGGCCAAGCTGATTACCACGAAAATCGGCATTCCCACCATCGGGATCGGCGCCGGTCCGGACTGTGACGGACAGGTTCTGGTCATCCATGATATGATCGGTCTGTTTGACCGGTTTGTGCCGAAGTTTGTCAAAAAATACGCGAATGTCAGCGAAGATATCGTCTCCGCCCTGAACACCTATGCGCAGGAAGTCGAGACCGGGGCGTTTCCCGGGCCGGAACACTGCTTCACCATGAAGGAGGAAGTCCTGAAACGCCTGTATTAGGGACGGAGGAACTGTCATGAAGATTGTCATCATTGGCGCCGGCGCCATGGGCGGCCTGTTTGCGGCCCGCCTGGCGGCGGCGGGTGAAGACGTGTCGGTGGTCGATGTCTGGGCCGAGCATATCGAAACGATCCGGACGCAAGGCCTCATTCTGAAAACCGAGCAAGGCGAGGTCCGGGCAAACCCGGCGGCGGTAACGCGGGTAGAGGACTTGGCGACGAGTGCTGCCGATTTGGTGATTGTGTTCGTCAAATCCGGGATGACCGCGGCGGCGGCGCGAAGCGCCCAGACGATTCTGGGGCTGGCTGGCCGGGTGTTGACCCTGCAGAATGGTCTGGGCAACGCCGAGACAATCGCCACGGTTGTCGGCGCGGATCGGGTACTGGCCGGAACGACCGCTCAAGGGGCGACTCTGCTCGGCCCCGGCAGAATTCGTCACGGGGGTCGGGGCGATACGCACATCGGCCGGCTGACCGGACCGGCGGATGATTTTTGCCGGGAAGCGGCGACGATTTTGTCCCGGGCCGGAATTCCCGCCATCGCCGAAGATGCGGTCCAGTCGCTGATTTGGGGAAAACTGGTCATCAATGTCGGCATCAACGCCTTGACGGCTTTACTGCGGTTTACCAATGGACAGCTGAATGATCATGCCGAAACACGGGAACTCGTCAAGCTGGCCGTGACTGAAGCGGCCCGGGTGGCGGCGGCTTCGGGGATTCGTCTGCCCTATGACGACGCCGTCGAAAAAGTCCTGGCAGTAGCGGCGGCGACGGCGACGAACCGGTCGTCGATGCTGCAGGATATCCTCCATGGGCGGGCTACGGAGATCGACGCCATCAATGGAGCACTGGTCCGTGAGGGAAATCGCTTGGGGATGCCGACCCCGGTCAATGCGACGTTAACGCTGCTGATCAAAGCTTTGGAGAAACAGCAGGGAATTTGCGGATAACAATGAAAATATAGTCTCGATTGCTACGAGGTAGGGACACGGTTAAAAAAATGTAAGGAGGGGGAACGATGCTCAAACGGGGGATTGCAGTCGTTCTGTTTTTGTTGCTCACGGGAATGCTGGCAGGCTGCGGCGGGGATAAAAAGCCGGCGCCGGCGGCCAAAGGAGAGTACAAGGCTCAGCTGAAACTGGCGACCTTGACGACAGCCACTCATACGTATAATTTGGGCGCCAATAAATTCGCCGAACTGGTCAAGGAAAGGTCCAAGGGCCGGATCGAGGTCAAGGTCTATCCTGACGGACAGTTGGGAAAAGGCGAGCGGGAGTTGCTGGAAGGGCTACAGCAGGGGACGATAGACATCTATGTCGGTTCGACGGGTCCCATCGGCAATTTCAGCCCATCCATGTTGATCGTGGACATTCCGTTTCTGTTCCGGGACTTTAACCATGTGGACAAGGTCCTGGACGGGCCGATCGGTCAGCAACTGCTGGCCGACTTGGACAAGTCCGGTCTGAAAGGGTTGGCTTTTTGGGAAAACGGCTTCCGCAATCTGACGAATTCCAAGGTGGCGGTGAAAACACCAGCGGACGCGAAGGGCATGAAAATCCGGACGATGGAGAACAAGACCCACATGCTGGCGTTCAAAACGGCCGGGCTGAATCCGACGCCGATGGCCTGGAGCGAAGTGTTCGGCGCTTTGCAGCAAAAGGTGATCGACGGCCAGGAAAATCCGATCGCCGTCATCTATTCCTCGAAAATCTATGAGGTGCAAAAATTCCTGTCACTGACCCAGCATGTCTATTCGCCGGCCGTGCTGATCGTTAGTCTCAAAAAGTGGCAAGCCATGCCGAAGGACGATCAGGACATGTTGGTGAAAACGGCGAAGGAAATGGCGCAATATCAACGCAAACTTGGCCGTGACGCGGAAGAAAAGCAAATCGGCGAACTGGCGGCCAAAGGCATGACCATTACGAAAGATGTCGACAAAAAGTCCTGGCAGGACGCCATGCAGCCGGCCTTTGCGGAGTTTGCCAAACAGTTCGGCAAGGATAAGATCGACGCGATTATGAACACAAAATAAATTGGACGCGTTGAAAGACCGATTCTCTGGTTTTTGCACCGACCGCCGAAACTGAATTCGGTGGTCGGTTTTCTTTGTAGAGACGACGTGGAAAACAGAATTTGGAGTGAATATTTGAATATTGATGGTTCCGCAAAAAAGGATTTTTCGATTCAAACACGAACTATCACAAAGTTATTGCAGATAAGTGTGCATGTTTTGAGTCCGTAACTAAGGGAGGAAAACCAGTGGAGGAAATCAACGCAGTCATACGATCGATCAAGCCTTTGGATGAAAATGTCATGCGCAAGACGCAAAGGTACCTGGATAGTTTGACCAAACCGCAGGGAAGCCTGGCGGTATTGGAAAAAATGGCGCGTCAATTGGCCGGTGTTCAGGGGACTGAACGCCCGAGCATTCCGGAAAAAGCGGTAGTGTTAATGGCGGCGGACCATGGTGTGGCGGAAGAAGGAGTTAGCGCTGTTCCCGCCGAAGTAACCGAACAAATGGTTTATAATTTTGTGAGGGGCGGTGCCGGAATTAATGTTTTGGCGCGCCACGCAGGTGCAAGCCTGATTTTGGTGGATGTCGGAGTGAAGGTCGATTTGATGGCCGACTTGCCGATACAAAACCGTAAAATCCGTTATGGGACCGGCAACATGCGACGAGAGCCGGCAATGACCAGGGAAGAGGTTGTGAAAGCCTTGAAAGTAGGCATTCAAACTGCGAATGCGCTGGCTGATCAAGGAGTTGGCGTGATTGGCCTCGGCGAAATGGGAATCGGGAATACGACCGCCAGTTCGGCGATTGTCCATGTATTCACGGGCGAGCCGGTAAATATTGTTGTAGGACGGGGCACCGGAATTACTGATCGATTTCTTCAGCACAAAATCAAGATCATTGAGGAAGCGGTCGCCTTGCATCAACCGAAGCAAGACGATGCGGTTGATGTTCTGTCCAAAGTAGGCGGACTTGAAATTGCTGCGATGGCGGGAGTGGTGATTGGCGCCGCCGCTAGGCGAGTGTTGATCATGCTTGACGGATTTATTGCATCAGCAGCTGTTTTAGCGGCTTATCGGCTTAGCCCGGCGGTGAAACCCTATTTGATGGCATCGCATTTGTCGGAGGAGCCGGGACATGCAGTGATTTTGCGAGAGTTGGGATTGGAGCCGTGCCTGCGTCTTAATATGAGGCTTGGCGAGGGAACTGGTGCAGCTTTGGGCATGACCATTTTGGATGCGGCGATCAAGATTCTTAACGAAATGGCGACTTTTGATGAGGCTGGCGTGGCGGCAGGCGATTAAGCTCGTATGAAATTCTGCACAGCAGGACAGGATGGTGACGAAATGGCAAATGAAAAGCAACGGGTTATTCAAGAATATGTGCCTGGTAAACAGGTTACCATGGCGCATATTATCCCCAACCCCCAAGGAGATTTGCATGAACGGCTGGGACTGGAAAACGCCGGCGCCATTGGAATCATGACTATTACACCGAGCGAGGCGGCGATTATTGCCGCCGATGCTGCCTCTAAGGCTGGCAATATTGAGATCGGTTTCGTGGACCGCTTTACCGGATCACTGGTGGTCACCGGCGAAGTGGCCGACGTAGAAGCGGCGATTCGAGCGGCGGTTAACACCTTGGTCGGAATACTCGGCTTTACCGCAGCGGAAGTGACTCGCAGTTGAAGCCCCGCATTTTATTGATCGGCGGGGTTGGTGCTGGAAAAACAACTCTGAAGCAATGCTTGATGCAGGAAACGCAAAATTATCGCAAAACGCAAATGTTGGAATTTAAGGGGTTGTTTATTGACTGCCCAGGGGAATATTTGCAAATGCCCACGTATTATCGTGTTTTGATTGATGCTAGCCATCGAGTGGCGGAAGTGTGGGCATTGCAAGATGCATCCAACAGGCGCACATTATTTCCGCCGAATTTTGCGAAGGTATTCAATAAACCAGTGCTGGGTATCATCACGAAAATCGACCGGGAAGATGCATTGCCTGATACTGCGGAAAAGTATCTCAGGCAGGCAGGAGTGACATCGTCGCTGTTTGCCGTTTCTGCACGCGAAGGATGGGGAATGGAGCCACTGGTAAAGAGGATGGAGGCGTTTACTGCGGATGCGTGATCTGTGTTTGCAATACACCGATCTTGCCGATGAAGATATTGACCTTCTGGAAAAAATGGGCGCGCAACTCCCTTTTATCGCCAGCCTGACCGAAACCGATATTTTTATCGACGCGCCGGCCAATAACGGCGTGGATGCAATCGTGTTGGCCTGGGCAAGGCCGGAAACACATTCCTTGTATGGACACAGCGTGGTCGGCGAGATAGCTTATGCCACAAGGGAGCCCGCAGTATACCAAGCCTTTTCGACCAGCGAGATGGTAAGAAACGTTCGTGGTGTTAGTCAGGAAGGAGTGCCGATTGCTCAGACTGTAGTGCCGCTTCGCAACAGCAGAGGACGCGTAGTCGGTGTTCTAATTATGGAAAAAGATATCTCTGAGGAAATACGGCAGGAAGCCCGTGTCGAATTTTTGAGCGAGGCGGCGGACCAGTTAAGCAACACCTTGATGGCTTTATCGATGACAGGGTCATCCTGGGAAGAATGGCTGGGAAACGGTTTGTTCGTTCTGAATAATCAAGGCGCTGTAACTTATGCCAACCGGAATGCGGCGCGCATGTACCGCGAATATTGCGGCGGAGAGCCGCTAGGCGGCGAATTGATGAACCGTCTCGGTTGCCGGACGATGGAAGAACTGATTGACAAGATGAGCAACCCCATGGAGTTCGAATTTGGATTGGCCAGTTTCTTATTTCAGGCACATCCGTTGGTCGCCTACGGGGATTTAAGCGGTTGCGTGCTATCAATGCAAGACGTTTCAGAGCTTCGCCGCAAAGAGCGGGAATTGAACGCCCAAAGCGCCACGATCCGGGAGATTCATCATCGGGTCAAAAATAATCTGCAAAATGTTGTAGCGTTGCTGCGGATGCAAATGCACCGCTCACAATCCAAAGTGGTTAAAACGGAGTTCAATACTTGTATCAACCGGATTTTATCCATTAGCCAAGTGCATGACGTTTTTTCGCATCAAAACTGGGATTCCATAGATTTAAAAGAATTGGCTGAGTACATTCTGCAAAAGCTGGTAGAGAGTTTTTCCTTGCCCAGGCAACAGATCAAGACATCGGTTCAGGGGCAGGCCGTCCGTGTAGATGCGGTGCAGGCCGTTCCTATGGCTTTGGTAATCAATGAGCTGGTAACTAATAGCCTGAAACATGGTGTGAAAGCGAATTCTTACGGGGAAATCAGTATTTTGGTGGAAGCGACCGGCGGCAAAAATCACATCGTTGTAGCGGACAACGGAACGGAATTGGCGGAAGATTGGGCGCAGGAGAAAAAAAACAGCATGGGACTATACATTGTCAAATTGCTGATATGCGACCAACTCAAGGGAATGTTCCGTCTGGAGCGGTGCGGCGGGGCCACGGTTGCAAGCGTATCTTTTCCGACCCACGTAGCAGGAGGACCTGAATGAAATCATTGGCTATCCTGATCGCCGAAGATGAGGTGCTGACACGATCCGATATCCGGGGCATGCTGGAACGCGCCGGACACGTGGTTTGCGGCGAATGCGACAACGGGCGGCAAGCAGTCGAGTTGGCCAAACAGCTATCGCCGGATTTAGCGCTGTTGGATATTATGATGCCGGAATTGGATGGTATTGAGACGGCTAAAATTTTATATGGAATGAACATTCCGGCCGTTATGCTGACAGCTTACAGCCAGCCCCACATTATTAATCGGGCCGAGAATGTCCATGTATGTGGCTACTTAGTGAAGCCGGTGTCTGAGCAGAACCTTCAGGCTACCATACGCATTGCGCATGCTCGTTGGCAAGACATTCTGCGTGTAAAGCGGGAGCTCGCCGATACGCGTGAGCAATTGGCCCAACAAAAAATTATTTCCCGGGCCAAGACGATTCTCGTTGGTATCAATCATGTCAGCGAACAAGAGGCCCATCAACAAATGATCCGGGAAGCGATGGCTCAGCGAATTCCGTTGATTGAACTGGCGCGTCGGCTGGTGGAGGGGCATGCCGCCGTTGCCATCAACGTTCGCGAAAAAAAAATCAGTTCGACCGCAAAAAAAAAGAAGGATTATTTTAACTAGGCGAGAATTAAGTTTTTTATAAAATGGAATAGGGCAATTGAGCCTTTTGTGACGACCGGATTAGTCCGTGTCGTTATAAAAGGTTTTTTTGTTTTATGGAAAACAGCGGAATTAAAGGAGGTACAGCAATGAGTAATGGAGGAAACGGAGTAGAAAACACGGCGGCGGAAACTGCTCCGGAAGCGATGTCCAATGGAGAAGCTGCCCATTTGTCCAGAGTCCTGAAGCCGATTCATCTTTGGGCATTGGCGGTCGGACTGGTTATTTCGGGAAATTATTTTGGCTGGAGTTATGGATTTAAAGAAGGCGGACCGATCGGCCTGGCGATTGCTCTGATTCCGGTTACGATCTTTTATGTAACATTCATTTTGTCTTACTCCGAACTTGCCACAGCTATTCCCCACGCCGGCGGCCCCTCGGCTTACGCAAGACGGGCCATGGGCAAGTTTTGGGGGTATATGAATGGCGTAAGCTGCTTGATTGAATTTGTGTTTGCCCCACCGGCGATTGCGTTGGCTGTTGGCGGGTATATTCACAATCTGATTCCGGCAATTCCGGCCATGCATGCTACCGTGTTTGCCTTTCTGCTGTTCATCTTCATCAATTATTGGGGGATGAAAACTTCAGCGACGTTTGAGCTGATTGTAACGATCGTTGCTTTGGTTGGATTGGTCATCTTCTGGGGACTAGCGATCCCCCATTTCAGCATGGCCAAAGTAATGACCCAACCGCTCTTGCCGAATGGATATGGTGGAATCATGGCGGCGGTTCCTTTTGCGATCTGGTTTTATCTGGCTATTGAGGGCGGCGCAATGGCGGCGGAAGAAATGGTCAACCCCCAAAAAGACATTTCTACCGGCTTTCTCAGTGGTATGGGAACATTGATGGTGATGGCGTTTCTGACACTATTCCTCACGGCGGGGATCGTTGATTACAACCTTGTGAAAGAAGTTGATTTTCCTTTGCCGATGGCGCTTAGCGCCGTTTATGGCGAAGGTTCGTTCAGTGTGTTGTTGATCAATGGTATTGGGCTTTTTGGGTTGGTTGCATCCTTGCACGGTATCATTGTCGGATATTCCCGACAAACTTACGCAATGGCGCGTACAGGTTATTTGCCGAAGTTCTTGGCGTATGTTCACCCTAAATACCATACACCAGTCTGGTCCTTGCTGTTGCCCGGCTTGATTGGTTTAGGCGCAGCGCTGACAGGGTTGACTGATATTGTCATTACTATATCTGTTTTTGGTTCTGTGGCCATGTATGTTGTCAGTTTGGTTAGCTTGTTTATCCTGCGCAGCAAAGAACCCAACCTGAAACGACCGTTTAAAGTCGCCTACCCGATTGTTCCGGCCATTAGTATGATTTTAGCGCTATTCTGCCTGGCCAGCCTTCTGTTTGCGTCCAGCGAAGCCTTGAAATGGGTGGCGCTGGTCTATGGGGTGGCCATTGTCTACTATTTTATCTGGGGAAATAAAAACATCCGCCCGTTTGAAGAAGAATTCGGCGTACTTGACGAACTGGATGAAGCCAAATAGTTTTATTATTGCGCATTAAGGGAAAGGAGAAGGCGGTATGACAAACAAAGAAGGATTAATCGCTCTCGGCATGGTCGAAACCAAAGGCGTTGTCGGCGCTATTGAAGCTGCGGATGCTATGGTCAAGGCGGCAAATGTGACACTGATCGGAAAAGTCAAAGTGGGGGGAGCCTTGGTAACTGTAATGGTTCGGGGCGATGTCGGCGCCGTAAAGGCTTCGGTGGATGCAGGAGCGGCGGCTGCCGCTCGGGTCGGTGAGCTGATGAGTTGTCACGTGATTCCTCGCCCCCATCCGGATTTGGAAGCGATTTTGCCCAAATTGGCTATTTGCGAGGAAAAACCGGTCAAAGCCGGCAAGGCTTGATTTGCGGCGAGCATGAAGGCTGAAACGGTCCTTTCCAGCGTTGGCATCGATATTGGGACGACAACGACACAAGTGGTTGTGTCCCGGTTGACACTAGTCAATGTCATGCCGGGCTCGCAGGTGCCGCGCGTCGAAATTACGCACAAAAGTATTGCTTACATGGGAAATATTTACTTCACGCCGTTTATTGATCGGCAACGCGTCGATGGCGCCGCCGTCAGGAGCATCGTCGAGCGCGAATACGCGGCGGCCGGCATCCAGGCAAAAGACATCGATACCGGTGCGGTCATCATCACTGGCGAGGCAGCAAAGAAAGAAAACGCTGCGGAAATTATCCACGCGTTAGCTGAAGTGGCCGGCGACTTTGTGGTGGCCACGGCGGGGCCGGACTTGGAAAGCGTGATCGCCGGCAAGGGGTCCGGTGCGGAAGAAATGTCCCGAAAACTCCATGCCCGCATCGTCAATATCGATATCGGCGGAGGAACTTCCAACGTCGCCGTATTCGATCGTGGCGTGTGCATCGGCACGGCCTGCATCAACGTTGGCGGCCGGCTGTTCGAAGTGGATCCGTTGACGCATCGGTTGACCTATGTGACGGAGCCGGCCCGGGTGATTCTACGCGAACTGGAGCAAGAAAGCGGGAAAGTTTTGCTTCCCGCTTCATCGGCGGAACTTGAATTGACAGTGGTAAAACAATGTTTAACCCGGATGGTGCGATGCGTCGACACCGTTTTGTTCGGAGCAGCGGTGCCGCAGTCGGAAGCGCCCTTGGTGATCAGCCGTGAAATGCCGGAAGGCAGCTGCGACGGGATTGTGTTTTCCGGAGGAGTGGCTCGCTATGTTTACCAACCGGGATGGCCGGAATGGTGGGTTCACGGTGATGTCGGGCCGCTGTTGGCAGAAGCGTTTCGGCAAAGCCGGGCCTTTCGGGAACTGAAAGTTTACAAGGGAGGCGAAACTATCCATGCGACGGTTCTGGGCGCCGGCGCCCACACCGTGAACATTTCCGGCTCGACGATTACGGTTAACCCTCAAGTGTTGCCATTGCGCAATGTGCCGGCTGTCTATCCGGAGATTGCGGCGGATGGCGGCTGGACATGGCTGCCAGGTGCGAAAAATTTTCCTCAGCCGCTCTATCGGACGGTGGCATTGATTGTGCCGCCGTTGCCGGACACGAATTTTCTGACCATTTCCAGGATGGCGGATCGGCTGGCTCCTGAATTGCACAAGATTGGCGCGTCACCGGCGGTAGTCGTCGCCCAGCAAGATATCGCCAAAGTATTGGGACAAAGCTTATTGCGGCGTTGTTCCGGACAAGACTTGGTCTGTGTTGATGGAATCGATCTAAAAATGGGGGATTTTCTGGATTTTGCGCGACCGCTTCCCCACGAAGAGGCGGTTCCAGTGATTGTTAAGACGTTGGTTTTCGCCCGCTAGAATGCGGAAACCGAGTGAAGGGTTGTGATATTCGTGCAACTAAAAACTCGCCTGTTCGGGCAGACATTTACCTTTCGAAACGTGAAGGAAGTTTTGGCCAAGGCAAATGAAGTAAAATCAGGGGATATACTAGCCGGTATTGCAGCGGAAAACGCCGCGGAACGAGTAGCGGCGAAACGAGTGCTGTCGGAAATGACATTAGCGGATTTGCGGCTCAATCCTGTGGTTCCACTGGAAGAAGACGAGGTCTCCCGAATCATTGATGGAGATATTAATGAGGCTATTTATAACTCGATCAAAAACTGGTCGGTGGCGGAACTGCGTGAATACATCCTGCAAACGGAAACCGGACCGGAAGAATTGCATCGTCTGAGCAGGGGACTGACGTCGGAGATGGTCGCAGCTACCGCAAAATTGATGAGCAATTTGGATTTGGTCCAAGCCGCTTCGAAGATTCGCAACTACGCCCATTGCAATACTTCAATCGGGCAAGCGGGAACATTGGCGGCCCGACTGCAGCCAAATCATCCCACCGACAGCACGGATGGGATCTTGGCGAGCATTCGGGAAGGCTTGTCCTATGGCGTAGGCGATGCCGTCATCGGCCTGAATCCGGTTGACGACACTTTGCCGGCGGTTATCCGGAGTTTGGAAACATTATATGGTTTTGTCGATGAATGGAAAATTCCAACCCAGATTTGTGTTTTGGCGCATATTACTACGCAACTAAAAGCCTTGCGTAAGGGTGCGCCTATTCACTTGCTGTTCCAGTCGATTGCCGGCACGGAGGCTGGCAACAAGGCCTTCGGCATTGATGCGGCCATTTTGGACGAAGCCTACGCCGCCGGTTTGAAAGAAGGCCGGGCAACCGGTCCTAACATCATGTATTTCGAAACCGGGCAGGGGTCGGAACTATCGGCGGAAGCTCACAATGGCGCCGATCAAGTAACGTTGGAAGCCCGGTGCTACGGATTGGCGCGGCATTATAAGCCGTTTTTGGTAAACACGGTCGTCGGTTTTATCGGTCCGGAGTATCTGTATGATACGAGGCAAGTCACCCGAGCCGGCCTGGAAGACCATTTCATGGGTAAACTGACCGGATTGCCCATGGGGGTTGACGCTTGCTATACCAACCATATGAAAGCGGACCAGAACGATATCGAAAACCTGGCGGTATTGCTCACTGCCGCTGGTTGCACCTACTTCATGGGGGTGCCGCTGGGCGACGATGTGATGCTCAATTACCAATGTACCAGTTATCATGATACCCCGACTCTCCGCAATGTGTTTAAATTGCGTCCGTTGCCGGATTTCGAGCGATGGCTGGAGAAGATGGGGATCATGCAGGATGGCAAGCTGACGCAACGCGCCGGTGACGCCACCATCTTCACCCGGTGAGGAGGAAAGAGTCATGGCGTTGGAAGATAACATTCGTTTGATTGTGGAACAGGTACTGTTGGAAATGGGAAGCCATACCTCGTCGGTCAACGGTGGCAAGTTCCCGGAAAAGTCGGCGGGAGAAGGCGGCGTCGACAACTGCGACATCGAAGATTTGGCCAAAGTGGACCTTCAACGCTACCTTCAGGTTCCTAATCCGCTGAATCGCAGTTTATATGAAGATATGAAGCTGTCCACGCCGGCCCGGATCGGCGTCTGGCGCTGCGGCACCCGACCGCTGACCGACACCTGGCTGCGATTCCGCGCGGACCATGCGGTGGCGCAAGACTCCGTCTTGGGCGAAGTGCCGGAAGATTTCCCGGCGAAATACAACATGGTTAGCGTGAAATCGATGTGCGAAACGAAGGATGAATATCTGACTCGGCCCGACTTGGGCCGAAAACTGGACGAAGAAAGTCTAACCCTGATTCGTTCAAAGTGCCGCAAAGGGCCCAAATTACAGATCATCGTCGCCGACGGACTTTCCAGTAAGGCCGTAGAGGCCAACATCCCGAACCTGCTGCCGGCCATGTTGCAAGGGTTGGAAGGCATGGGCATCGACGTCGGCACACCAATCTTCGTGAAATTTGCCCGTGTTGCGATTATGGATGCCATTGGGGAAGAATTGAAGCCGGAAGCCGCAATAGTGTTGATTGGCGAACGGCCCGGCCTGGGAACGGCGGAGAGCATGAGCGCCTATATCGGGTACAATCCGCGAACCGGCATGGTGGAAAGCGAGCGGACGGTGGTCAGCAACATCCACAAGGGCGGTACGCCGGCGTCTGAAGCGGGCGCCCACTTGGCTACACTGCTGAAGAAAATCCTGGATGCCAAGGCATCCGGCGTAAATCTACACTGATCTGGCAAGGAGCCGAACGTAACGATCCATAGTTTTGGGCAAAAAAGGAGGAATCGACGTGATAGAACCTATCAAACCGACAGTTTTGGCAGTTCGCATGATTCCCAACGTTGCGCCGGATTTGATGGCGCAGCTGTCGTTGACGCCGGAGCAACGATCTATTGGCATGATTACTTGCACCATCGATGATGCGACCTATACTTCGCTGGATGAGGCCACGAAAAAGGCCGAAGTGGAAGTCGTGTACGCGAAGAGCTTCTATGCGGGATCCGGCAATGCTTCTGGGCCCCGTTCCGGTGAGATCATCGGTATCCTAGCTGGACCGACGCCGGCGGAAGTCAAGGCGGGACTCGATGCCTGCATTAGTTGCCTGGAAAACGAGGCGTTCTTCTATACCTGCGACGGCGGCTCCACCGCTTGGTATGCTCATACCATTTCCCGTACCGGCAGTTACCTGTCGAAAGTGGCCGGGATCAACGAGGGCGAACCGTTGGCGTATCTAATCGCCACGCCGCTTGAGGCCGTGTTTGGCATCGATGCGGCGTTGAAGGCGGCGGAAGTTGAAATGAAGGCATTCTACGGACCGCCGACGGAAACCAATTTCGGCGGCGCGTTGATGACCGGTTCGCAGAGCGCCTGCAGAGCAGCTTGTGAAGCTTTCCAGCGGGCTGTCATGGATGTGGCGGGGCAAGCCATCAAATTCTAAATTGAGTCAGAACAGACAAGAAAGAGAGGCGGGCACGGATGGAACTGGACCGTGATCTGGCTTCAGTGCAAGAAGCTCGTAATATGCTTAAAGCGGCTCAGAAAGCCCAGGAGTCGATAAAGAACTATTCCCGGGAACAGATCGATGCCATAATCAAGGCAATGAAGGAAGCGGGTGAAGCTGAAGCTTGCCGGCTCGCGGCTATGGCGGTGGAAGAAACCGGGATGGGGCGTTATGAAGATAAATGTTTCAAAAATTATTTCGCATCGCATTACGTGTATGAATCTATCAAAGACATGAAAACGGTGGGGATCGTTCGTAAGGATGAAGCCTCGAAAATTTGGGAAATTGCCGAACCGGTCGGCGTTATTGCGGGCATCGTGCCGACAACCAATCCGACATCCACGGTAATTTATAAATCAATCATTGCTTTGAAAGCCCGAAACGCCATCGTTTTTTCGCCGCATCCGTCGGCAGTCCGGTGTACAGTGGAAGCCGCCCGCGTCATGAACCAGGCGGCGGTGGTGGCTGGTGCGCCGGCCAACGTGATCAGTTGTTTAACCACCGTATCGTTGGAAGCGACGCAGGAACTGATGAAAAACCCCATTACATCCATTATTCTTGCGACTGGCGGCAGTGCTTTGGTGAGGGCAGCCTATAGCAGCGGCAAGCCCGCTCTGGGCGTTGGCCCCGGTAATGTGCCGGCCTTTGTGGAACGGACGGCAGATCTCGCCAATGCCGCCGCGTGTATTGTTCAGGGAAAATCGTTCGACAATGGTACTATCTGCGCGTCGGAGCAGTCGGTCGTCGCCGAAACCTGCATCGCTGAAGAACTGATCGGGCACTTGAAGCGAAACGGAGCCCATTTCCTTGAACCGGATGAAGTGGCGAAAGTTTCGGCGGTGGTAATGTTGCCCAACCACGGGGTCAATCCGCGGGTCGTGGGCAAAGATCCGCAATTTATTGCCCAAATGGCTGGAATTTCGGTACCGGCCGATGCCAAGTGCCTGGTGGCGCCGTTGGCCGGGGTTGGTCCGCAGTATCCCCTGTCTTATGAAAAGCTATCCACGGTTCTGGCCTTCTACCGGGTGCAGGATTGGCATGAAGGTTGCGAGCGATGCCTGCAGCTTCTGGGTATTGGCGGTATCGGTCATAGTTTGGCGATCCATAGCAACAACGAAGCGGTCATTCAGGAATTTGCCCTGAAAAAACCGATTTTCCGGCTGCTGGTAAATACACCGGCGGCTTTGGGCGGAGTCGGCGCAACCACTTCGCTGGCGCCGTCGTTCACGCTGGGTTGTGGTACTTGGGGTGGCTCCAGTGTGTCGGAGAATGTGACGCCGATGCATCTGATCAACACCAAACGGGTGGCATGGCACACAGGGTTCCCGGAGGGTCCGGCGATTCAACCGCAGGCAACTGCGCGACCGGTCACTGCTGGAAGTGCTACTGCCCCCCAGGATTCCCTGTTGGTCCAGAAAGTCGTAGAAGAAGTGATACGCGCCTTAAAGACGGCAAAAGTTTGATCAAGAGTTATAGACAGATGTGCAGATAAGTAAGGGAGGAACAGAAGATGGCAGCGGAACGCAGTGTAATCGCATTGGGAATGATTGAGACCAAAGGGTTGATTCCGGCTATTGAAGCAGCGGACCAGATGTTGAAGGCGGCTAACGTCACGTTGTGCGGGAAAGAGCATGTCACTGGCGGCTATGTGGCCGTGATGGTGCGGGGCGATGTCGGCGCCGTCAAAGCCTCGGTGGATGTCGGCAGTGCGGCGGCCCAACGCGTGGGTGAAGTCGTCAGCATTCACGTGATTCCCCGCCCGCACGGCGATGTGGAATGCATCCTGCCGGTCGGCGACAATAAAGAATTCGGGAGCAAGTCTTGATCCTGACCGAGTCTGAGCTTCGGTCCCGTTGGCACAAGGACAGACCGTCCACAGTCACGGTTCCGGCCGGCAGCGTGCTGACTCCGTCGGCGCGGGATTTTCTGAGCGCCCACAATATTCAGTTGTGTCTGGACAGCGGCGCTTCGGTCGATACCGGTCGGAATGCGATGGCTACCGCGCGTCCGCCGGTTCAACCGACTCGGAACATTCCGGGTAAACCCGAGCACATGACTCATCTCTACGGGCAGCAACTGGTGGCGAAAAACCATCCGGTCATTGTTTGGCGCGGCCAGATGGATCTGTTTGACTGCGCCGTAGTGGAGGCCCAGGTCCGTCTGCAAGCCGCCGGTGCCGAGGAACTGGTACAGTCGTTGGAAGAGATTCTGCGGTTTGCGCAGCGCATCATGGCGGCGCAGGTCAAGCAGGAACCCCTTCTGTTCGATACGCTTTGTGGCTGGAATGCTGCGCAGATCCGGGAGCTGTCCCATTACCCGGACAAGTATTTCGGTGTGAAGCATTCGACGATGCACTACCAGGACGGACCGGTTGTGGCCCGGCTCAATTCCTTGCGGGCCAAGGTCCGGGAAGTTGAGCTGGCGGCGGCCAAGGCGTTCATTGATGAGTCCGGCAACTGTGAACGAACGGACATCATTCAGGCCCTCAACCGTCTGTCGAGCCTGCTATATGTGCTGCTTTGCCGCGAACGGGCGGCTCGGGCTCATGAAAAACGGTTGCCGATCGGTGTTTCGAATCGGCACGTCCATCTGTCGGCGGAGCATCTGTCGGCGCTGTTCGGCGCCGGCCATGCCCTAACGGTGGCGAAGGACCTGTCGCAACCGGGGCAATTCGCGGCGCAGGAAACCGTTCGGATCGCCGGGCCCAAGGGAACGATCGACAATGTTCGGGTCCTGGGACCGGTACGGAAAGAAAGTCAGGTGGAAATCAGCGCCACCGATTCCTTTGCCCTGGGGGTGCCGGCCGTGGTCCGGGATTCCGGCCATCCGGAAGGAAGCCCGGGCTTGCAACTGCTCGGACCTGCCGGGGAAGTTTCCCTGGAGCGGGGCGTGATTGTGGCGGCGCGACATATTCATATGCACCCCGATCAGGCGGTCGTCTGGGGTATCCATGATGGCCAGCGCGTCCGGATCCGTGTGGAAAGCGACCGCCCGGTCGTATTCGATGATGTGCTGGTCCGGGTGAGTCCTCAATTTTCGGGGGAAGTGCACTTGGATACGGACGAAGCGAACGCGGCTTTAGTGAAAACCGGCGCGACGGCATTGATTTTGGGGGTGTAGGGAATGGAGGAGGCGCTGGTAAGGGAAATCGTGGCGCGAATACTGGCGGACCCGCGATTTCTGGCGATGGTGACAGCACTGCCGCAGAGTGGAGCGACGACGAAGCCGTTGGCGTTGGTGGCGGCGGACAGCGAGGCGGCGCTCGCGCTCTTAGCGAAGTTGCAGGAACGTTGGGGCGATGCTTATTCTCTGCAGGTCTGTCTGAGCGGGTCGGTTCAGGCAGCGAAGACGCCCTTGCCGCAGCGGTCGTGTCCGGAAGCATTGCAGGATCAGGGGTGGAGCCGGTTGCTGGTTCCGTTATGTTCGGGCGGACAACTGGCGGATATCGCTCTGGGGCTGCGCGGAACGTCACTGTCGGCGCTCGTCGGCGCGGCAATTCTACGGGGAATTCCCGTGGAGATCGGACAAATCGACTATGGTTTCACCGACAAGACTCCGGCCGCCTATCGCCAGCTATTCGAAAGCTACGCAAAAACGGTGGCGGCGTATGGGGTGACAGTTGGTCCCGCCATGGGGACATCGGCGACCACACAGCCTCCAGCCATCTTGGCGCCGGTTGCGGCAGCGCCGACACTTCCTGGCAGCCTGGACGCGCCGGTCGTGGCGAAGGGATCGGCGGGCCGACCGGAAATTTTTTATGACAAGAATTTGATGACTGAAAAAGAAGCGGTTTTATTGCCTGAACAAGCGGTATTAAAACTGAAACGGGCCGTGATATTGACTCCTTCGGCCATTGATGCGCTGAAGCGTTTGAAAGTGCAGGTTTACAGGGAAGGAGTGCGGTTTTTGTGATCTTAGCGCGGGTCATTGGGAATGTCTGGTCCACGCGCAAGGAGGAATCTTTGCGGGGCTTGAAGTTTCTGGTTGTTCAGCCGGTTGCCGTGAAATACGACGACAACGGTAAAGTGGTGTTGGCGGATTCGGGAAACACCATCGTCGCCGGGGATAAAATTGGTGCCGGGGAAACGGAGATCGTCATGGTCGCCGCCGGTTCTTCCGCCCGGCAAAGCCTGGAAGACACCCACACTCCGATTGACGCCATGGTTGTGGGAATTATCGATAAAGAAACCTTTGAAGCCTGAAATGGGTGAGTACGATGAATGAAATCAGCGACAAAGTCAAGGCCGCCGGCGTTGTCGGCGCCGGCGGGGCCGGATTTCCCACGCATGTGAAGCTGGCGGCGCAAGCGGAGATTTTTCTGGTCAACGGCGCCGAGTGCGAACCGATGCTGCGGACGGACCAGCAATTGATGGCGAAATCGCCAGAGTTGCTCGTGCGGGGACTGGAGCTGGCGATGCAAGCGACCGGGGCCCGGGAGGGAATCATCGCCCTCAAGGCCAAGTACGGCGAAGCGATCGCGGCGTTGAAACCGTTGCTGCGGCCGAATATGCGGATCGAAATCCTGCGGGACATTTATCCGGCCGGTGACGAGGTTATTACATTGTGGCTGACGACGGGCCGCCGGGTGCCGCCGGGCGGGATTCCCATCAATGTCGGCGCGGTGGTCAATAATCCGCAAACCTTGATGAACGTGGCCCGCGCGGTCGATGGTACGCCGGTCACGACGCGAACCTTTACCATCACCGGCGCGGTGGCCAAACCAATGACCGTTACGGTTCCTCTGGGGGTCTCCCTGCAGAAAATGCTGGATCTGGCCGGCGGGCCGACCTGTAACTGTCCGGCATTTATTGATGGCGGGCCGATGATGGGGCATCTGATCGACGACCTGAGCCAGCCGGTGACCAAAACGACCGGCGGTCTCATTGTGTTGCCGGAGGATCATATGTTGGTCCGGCGCAAACGGCAGACGATGGGTAGCGTTCTGCGTATCGCCAAAACTGTGTGTGAACAGTGCATGTATTGTACGGAACTTTGCCCTCGCCACATCATCGGCCATGAACTGCCGCCGCACCTGATCATCCGGACCGTGAACCACAATCGGCTGGGTGCACCATCGGTGATTCGTAGCGCGCTGACCTGTTCGGAATGCGGCGTTTGCGAAGCTTACGCCTGCCCGGTCGGCATTTCGCCGATGCGGGTGAATATCGCTCTCAAGACCGAATTGCGGGCCAACAATGTCCGCTACGAAGGAGAACTCGGTCCGGTTGATCCGATGGCCGAAAATCGGCTGATTCCAATTTCCCGGCTGGTGTCCCGACTGAACCTCGGCCCTTGGTATCCGCACCATGCTCCATTGCAGGAACAGGAGTATGTGGCCGAGGAAGTTACTCTGATGCTCAAGCAGCATGCCGGAGCGCCGGCGACGTCGGTAGTCAAGGTTGGCGACGTTGTGGCGAAAGGGCAACTGGTGGCCGAGATACCGGACGGCGCTCTGGGCGCGCGCATTCATGCCAGCATTGACGGGGTTGTCAGCCAAGTGACCGGTCAGGCCATCGAGATCCGAAATGGAGGGAAATGATCATGATTCATGCAATCGGGCTGGTGGAGTTCACATCGATTGCCAAAGGGATTGAAGCCGCCGACATCATGGCCAAAGTAGCCGACGTGAAGATCCAGGTGATGAAAACCTTGTGTCCGGGAAAATTCATGGTGTTGGTCAGCGGCGATGTGTCCTCCGTGCAGCAGTCCGTGACGGCAGGGGCCGAATTGGCGGCAGATACGGCGGTCGATCATTTTGTCATCCCCAATGTCCATGAATCGATTCTGCCGGCAATCGGCGGCGGCAATGATCTGCCGGTGGTGAAGGCGGTCGGCGTGATTGAGACTTATACCGTCGCCTCAGCCATTGAGGCCACCGACGCGGCGGTCAAGGCGGCGGATGTGCAGCCGGTGCGTTTGCATATGGCGTTCGGTATCGGCGGCAAAGCCTATTGCGTGCTTTGCGGTGAAGTGGCGGCAGTAAAAACCGCCGTGGCGACTGGCAGCGAGCTGGCGGCTGGAAAGGGATTCCTGGTCAGTTCGATCGTGATTCCGCGCCCGCATGCCCAAGTAATCGAAGGATTGATGTAGGCGGCGACGCTTAATAGGAGGGACAAGCCGTGAAAAAACTGATTACCGAGGAAGAATTGCGGGTGTTGGCCGGTGACGGCAAGGAAGTCGTGATTCCGGCCGGAAGCGTTTTGACGCCATCGGCGCTGGACATGGCCAAATTTATGAACCTGAATCTGATTCGCGCCGAAGCGGGCACCGCGGCGACGTCTGGCGCTGCAACGTCGTTTTGCGACGAACCGAGCGATGAAGACATCCGCCGGATTGTCCGGACTGTGTTGGCGGAAAAGACCAAACCTGCCTGCGCCAATCCCCGTGTAACTTACGTGAAGGGCGAGTCGGTCAAGCTGGAACCGTTTTCGCAGGCGCCGCCGGGACAGGTGATCCAGATGACGGATGTGGTGACGTCCCGGGAAGGTAATTTGGCGGCCGGGTTCATGACCTTCGATAAATCGCAGCTACCCTGGCATCTGACGTATGACGAGGTGGACTATGTGGTGGAAGGTACATTCACGCTGCAGGCCAACGGCAAAACTTTTACCTGCAGAGCCGGCGACGTGATGTACATTCCGAAGGACACCCAAGTAGTGTTCGGTTCCCCCGACCGCTGCAAGGTCCTCTATGTCACCTATCCGGCGAATTGGGCGGAAGTCTGATTTGCCGGCGGGAGAATTCCATTCAGCAATAGTCTGCAGAAAGGATGTGTTGCCGTCATCGCCATAATCCGCCCGAAAAAATGAGAAAAAGGAGTGATCGGACAAATGTTCAACTTCAAGGGCAAAAAAAGTTTCATAGCCATGTTGGTCATCGCGATGTTCATGATCGCGAACGTTGCGGTGGTCAGCGCGGCCGGCCAGGTTCTGTCGCCGGGGAAATGGGCGCCCAATACCTACAAGTCCATGCAGAAATTGATTGACGACTATGGCGTAAAAAGCCCCAACTACAATTCCGCCAAAAAACCGTATGTCGTGTTTGACTGGGACAACACCTGCATCATGAACGACACGGAAGAAGCCTTATACCAGTACCAGATCGAGAATTTGGCATTCAAACTGACGCCGGCTGAAATCGGCGACCTCGTGAAAAAGAACGTTCCCAAAGATTCCTTCCTGAAAGACTATAACAATGCCGCCGGCCAGAGCGTCAATGTCGACGCTGTCGCCGAAGACATCGTCAGCAGCTACACCTACCTCTACAATAACTACATCGGCCTGAACGGCCTGATGAGCCTGGCCGACATCAAAAAGACCGCCGAATACGAAGATTTCCGCGCCAAGATGTACTATGCGTATGAAGCCATTGGCGACACCTTCGGTACCAAAGTCAGCTACACCTGGGTGCTGTTCTTCTTCAAGAACATGAGCACCGACGAAGTCATGGCCTTGGCGGAAAAATCCAATGATTACAACCTGGGACAGGCCATCGGCAAGGTGAAGTGGACCAGCCCCGCTTCCCTGCCCGGCAAAGCCGGAGTCGTGGGAGTTAAGCACAATACAGGCCTGCGGCTGACAGAAGAAATCGTCGACCTGATGCATACCTTCCGGGATAATGGCATCGACGTCTATGTCTGCTCGGCTTCCATGGAAGACGTGGTCGCGGTATTCGCCACCAACCCCAAATACGGGTATAACCTGCCCCGCGCCAATATCATCGGCATGCGGCTGACCAAGGTGAACGACGTGATTCAGGACACTTACCTGAAAGACTATCCGCAAACCGGTGAAGGCGGCAAGACAGTAGCTATTAAAGCCCTGTTGGCAAACAAGAAGGGCGATCCGCTGTTTATCGCCGGCGACAGCAGTGGCGACTGGAATATGATGACGGACTTCGCGGGAATCAAACGCGTTCTGCTGGTAAACCGCCTTAAGGGCGGCAAATTCGGCAAACTTTGCGCGGAAGCAGCTGCTACCATCGGCAAAGCGAACGTTAAGTATCTGTTGCAGGGCCGCAACGAGAACACCGGACTCTGGATGCCCAGCGAAGCTATGCTGAAGTACGGCAAAGATACCCCGGCGCTCATTGCCAAATAAGTACGTTATAAAGATCAGACGATAAAAGTCCCGGGTTCGGCGTAATCGCCGAACCCGGGACTTTGTGTTTCGGTGCAGAATGGAATCCAATATTATTGTTGGGATTTTTGCAGGGCGATGTCGCCGATCACCGGCACCTTGTACCATTCGTTCTGATAAGCCTTGACCATCAACAGAACCCACAAGATGAGCGATACCAGCGATAGGACACCGGAAACGGCGAACAGCAGGGCCCAAAGCCGGAGTGCCGGGAACAGGACCCAGGACAACACCAGATGCAATACATGGATGCCGCCGAACAATAGCATAGACTGCATCGCATGGAACCTCACGAAGGGGCGTTTGTCGATGAAGAAGAACACCAGTCCGGACAGCCAGCCCAATACATAACACAGCAAGGCGGCGATGTTCTGTTGCAGGCCGGATTCCGCGGGTTGGCCGTAACCGGGGGGCGGTGGGTAATAGCCGGGCGGAGGAGGAGGAGGATAACCCTGACCGGGCGGAGGCGACGGAGGTGGGGCGTAACCGGGGGCATTCATGGGCGAACCGCAGCTTTTGCAAAAATTGGCCGAAGCGTCATTGTCGGCTCCACAACGGGCGCAATTGGGCATAATGGCAAACCTCCCGATTTTAATATTGGAACCCTATTATTTACAATACGCTGTTCGGTGGGAATATCCTTTATTCAAACGATAATCGATAAGAAATCGGGATTGATTTTTTTGAGGGTAGCAAATTTTTCAGGAGTCAAAAACTAGACGTCCGCCAGCAATGGTTTTGAGAACCTGTATTTCCCGGAGTCGGGAAGTTTCCACAGTAAACGGATCAGCTGACAGGACGACAAGATCGGCGAACTTTCCGGGCGTCAAGGTTCCCTTTTCCGTTTCGGCGAATTCGGCAAAAGCCGCGCCGGTCGTGAAAGCGGCTACAGCCTGCCCGACGGACAGCTTTTGTTCGGGCTGCCAACCTGCCGGATTACGACCGTCGGCGGTCGTTCGGTTCACGGCGGCATGAATTCCCAGCAGCGGATCGAGCGGCGCCACCGTCCAGTCCGAACCGCCGGCCAGTATAACGCCGGCGTCGGCCAGTGAGCGGAAGGCATAGGTGAATCGGGCGCGTTCCGGGCCGATTCGGCGCTCGGCCCAGCCACCGTCATCGATGACATGAGCCGGCTGGATCGAAGCGATGATTTTTTGGTGAGCGATTCGGGGGATATCTTCCGGCAGCAGATGCTGGGCGTGTTCAACCCGGAACCGGCGGTCCCGCGGGCCGTTGGCCTGAGCGACGCGTTCGAAGATGTCGAACAGCAGGGAGTTGGCGCGATCGCCGATGGCGTGGACCGAAACGGGGATTCCCGCTTGGTCCGCCTCGCGGATACGCCGTTCCATTTCTTCTTCGGGAAACATTTCCTCCTGCAGCAGGCCGCAATAGCCGGGGGCATCGCTGTAGGGCTCAAAGAAATACGCAGTGCGCCCGCCCAGCGAACCGTCGGTGAATCCTTTCAGGCCGCCGAACCGCAGCCAGGGATCGGCGGCGGGGCCGAATTCGAAAGCCGGCAGTGCTTGCCGGGCGCGGTCCCAGTCGACGAGGGGCAGCCGGGCGTAAATCCGGCATGTCAATTCATGGCGACGGCGGAAAGAACGGAATAGTTCCCACTCGCTCCAGGAGGGATTTTTCCAGTCGGTCACGTCCTGCACGGAGGTGACGCCGTGACTGGCTGCTTCTGCCAAGGCCAAGCGCAGCGCTGTCGCCTGTTCGTCAGGAGAAGGCTTGGGGATGAAGGCTTCGAGCAGTTTAATGGCGGCATCCTTCAGAATGCCGGTGGGGTCGCCGGTCGCCGGATCGCGGTAGATTTCGCCGCCAGCGGGGTCGGGCGTTCCGGCGCCGATGCCGGCCAAGCGCAACGCGGCGCTATTGGCCAGTCCGATGTGCAGGTCGGTACGGGTCACGAATACCGGAATATCGGCAGTGCAGGCATCGATCCACTGCTTGTGCGGCAGGGGCGAATCCGGCCAAGTTTCTTGATCCCAACCGCCGCCGCGAACCCATTCGCCCCTTGGTGTCAGGCGGGCCCGGTCGGCAATGCGCCGGACAAATTCAGCGGGATTGCGCGCGCCGCGCAGGTCGACCGCCAACAGGGAGAATCCGCCGGCCAGAAAATGCGTATGGGAGTCGATAAATCCAGGCAGCACCGTTTTGCCTTGTAGGTCCAGGACCGGTGCATGCGGCAGGAATTGCGCGGCCAGGGCGCGAATTTCGTCGGTCCGCCCCAGGGCGAGAATCCGGCCGTCTCGTACCGCTAAAGCTTGTGCGGCGGGGTTCGCGGGGTCGAGCGTGCGGATGTTGGCGTTGATCAGGACGCGGTTCGATTGCGTCGGGGATTCCATTAACGAGCACCTCCATGAATAGCGGGGAATCCTTTGAATTTCCCATCCGGACGTTGCCGCAGGCAGGAAATACTAGGACCGCTGTGGAACAATCTTTGGATATGAGCCCATTATAACGTGAACGAACCGGGGAGGGAATCGCTTGAGGAAAAAAAACGTCGCCTTGGGGCTGATTATGATCTGGGCGCTGTGCCTGACAATCTGGACGGGCGTGGCCGCCGCCGAAGAACGACCGGGAATCGTCGGGATCGACCTGTTGACTGTCAATGATTTTCACGGCGCATTGATCGAAGCGGGCCGCAATCCCGGCGCTGCCAAATTCGGCGCGTTTGTGCTCGGCGAGCGGGCCAAAAACCCGCATGGATCGATTTTTCTCAGCGCCGGCGACATGTTCCAGGGCAGCCCCGATTCCAATCTGCTCTACGGAAAGACCGTCGTGGAAGTGTTGAACGCCCTGAAGCTCGACGCCATGACGCTCGGCAACCATGAGTTCGACTGGGGGCTGGACAAGTTACGGCAGCGGGTCGCCGAGTCGAATTTTCAATACGTTTCGTCGAATGTCCGCGAAAAGGATGGACAGGGCCGACTGGCCTTCGTTCAACCCTACGTGATGCTGGAACGGCTGGGCTTGAAGATCGCCGTCATCGGCATCGTCACGCCGGAGACCGCTTACACGACCGGACCGAAAACGGTAGCGCCGTTCGAGTTCCGCGACCCGGCGACGGTGGTGCGGGAATTGATCCCGGCAGTCCGGGCGCAGGGTGCGGACGTGGTCGTGGTGCTGTCCCACCTGGCGTCGTACATGGATCAGCAAACCGGCGAAGTGACCGGGGACGCGGCCGATCTGGTCCGCAGCACGCCGGGTGTCGACGCGGTGGTCAGTGGCCATTCCCATCAGACGGTCGCGGGCAAGGCGGCGGGGATTCCTGTAGTTCAGGCCTACTACAACGGCCGGGCTTTGGGGAGGATCAGCCTGGTGTATTCCCGGCGCGACCGGAAAATCATTGCGAGTTCGGTGCAGGCGCTGGAAACGCCGGTGAAGGACGCCAAGGCGGATGCGGGGATCGCGGCGATCGTGAACCGGGCCCAGTCGGAAATCGCGCCGGTAAAAAATGTGGCGCTGGGCCGCACTATCGGCGACCTGTCCCATGATCGCTATGAGCTTTCGGTATTGGGCGAATGGTCGGCCGATGTGATGCGGCAAGCGGGCAAAGCGGATATCGCCTTTCAGAATGGCGGCGGCCTGCGGACCAGCATCCCGGCGGGAGCCGTCACGATGGGCAATTTGTACGAAGTGATGCCTTTCGACAACACCTTGGTAACGATGGAACTCAGCGGCGCGCAAGTGCTGCAGGTTTTGAATCACGGCCTCAACGGAAAAGCCGGCACGGTCCAGTTTTCGGGGCTGCAAGTCACCATCGACTCCAGCCGCCCCTATGGCGAACAATTGATGGAAGTGCGGCTGGCGGACGGGCGACTGCTGGATCCGGGCGCGACTTACCGAATCGTGACCAATGATTTTATGGCCGCCGGCGGCGATGAATTTACCATGTTCCAGCAAGGCCGCAATATTACGGATACCTTTATTCCGGTCCGGGACGCGCTGGCCGACGCCGTTAAAAAGGCCGGCACGCTGCGGGTCAAAAAAGATGGCCGCTTGCGGGACATCAAGGGCTTGGCAGTAAAACCGGCCGCCTGATTTCGTGGCAGCGCGAAAGGAGCTGAGTGGACATGCCCCGTTTCGAGTATCGCCTGAATGACGCCGCGCAGGACTACCCGCTTCTCTACTTTTATGAAAACATGGATGAAGTGGAAGCCGCCATGCGGTTCGTCTGCGATTATTTTGTAAAGGACGGGAAAACCTGGCTGAAAAACGCCTCCGCCGTTGCCGGCACGGAGTATGTGATGTACATGGAAGCGGTGCCGGCGGATTCGGCCGAAGCGGGAAACGCGGCGCAGCAGGCCCTGCCCTCGGGAATCGCGGTGGAAGTGCGGGAGTATCGGGAAGGCGCCCTGGACTATCCCCTGATCCATCAGTTCAGCTTCAACAGCCAGTTGCAGGCGCTGGCCCATCTGCTGGCGGATACGTTGATGCTGTTCGGACAGGAGTGGGAGAAAACCTCGACGGAAGTGGACGAAGACCGGCAGGCCTACATCTATTATTGCCGAAAGACGGGAGGATGAAGCGGATGGACTCCGGCGGCACGGACCGAAGCAAAAAAGTGATGGGGCTGTTTTTGGCGGCGGCGCTGACGCTGACGTCCGGCTGTTCGTTGAATCCATTTGCCCAGGAGCGGGAAGAAGCCTTCTGCCGGGACGAAAATCGCGACGGCTACTGCGATGACGACGGCCGTCCCGCCAACCAGACCGGCAACCGCTATTACCGCAACGGCTACTGGTGGGGAACGACTCGTTCCTCGGGCTGGGGGTGGGGCAGCGGCTCAAGGTCCAGCTCCGGGGTGAAGTCCGGCGGTTTCTCCAGTGGAGTGTCCACCGGCTCGAAGAGCGGTATCGGCAGCTCCTCGCGATCCAGCGGTTCGAGCGGTGGCTGAGTCCGCCGGGGAAGCCTATGCCCGGCGGCGGGACGCGATCTATGGACCGCTGCGTCAGCAAGGCGTGTTTACCTGGGATTCCATGTACGGCGAGGAATATGCCCTGGCCTCGGTCCTGCCGGTCAGCGGTGAGTTCCGGGCCGAGCTGAAGCGGGCTTCGGAGGCGCTGGGCGCAATCTTTGCCAAAACGACGGCCGTGGTGATGCAGGCCGATGACGAACTGCTTGCGAATCTCGGCCTGCCGGAGGCGACTTGGGCGGCGGTCCGTCATTCTCTGCCGGAACTGCTGCCGACAGTGATCGGTCGCTTCGACTTCGCAGCGACGCTGGCCGGGCTGAAGATGCTGGAATTCAACGCCGAAACTCCGACCGACATCGTCGAAGCCTTTTATGTCAACGGGAAAGTCTGCACAGCCTTCGGCGTGGTTGATCCCAATGCAGGACTGTCCGCCGGGCTGGCTGAGGCGTTTCGGCGCACGGTGCAGTGCTATCGGCGGCGGGGGTTGGCGACGGACCGGATCGTCTTTAGTTCCGTGGACTGGCACGAGGAAGACGCCGGAACCACTCGCTTTCTGCTCGCACAGTCCGGACTGGACGCGACATTTGTTCCGCTGTCGCAGCTGCGGGTCTACGAAGACCGCGTGCAGGTCTGGGACGGGACTGCCCACACACCGGTTGACCTGCTGTATCGGTTGCATCCGCTGGAAAAATTGGCGGAGGAGCAGGATACCGACGGCTATCCCACCGGACGCCATGTCCTGGAAATCGTGGCCGAGGGCCGGCTGGCCCTGATCAATCCGCCGGCGGCGATCATCGTCCAATCCAAGGCGGCGCAGGCGTTGATCTGGAACCTGCATGAAGCCGGCGAGTTTTATACGGCGGACGAACAGGCAACGATTCAGCGATATATGCTGCCGACCTATTTTGAAAATCGGTTTTTGGGCCGTTCTCCCTACGTGACCAAGCCCGTTTACGGCCGGGAAGGCGGCGCAGTGACCCTGTTCGGCCCGGACGGGGTGGCGCGGGCCCGGGACGAGGAAGCGGAATACTGGGACCAGCCTGTCGTGTACCAGCAATACACCGAATTGCCCACGCTCACGGTGGAAACGCTGAACGGCCTGTATTGCGGGCGGATGATCTTCGGATCCTTCCTGATCGACGGGAAGGGCTCGGGCGTCGTGGCCCGGGTGGGCAGCCAGATCACCGGGAATATGGCCTATTTCCAACCTTTATGTCTGTCAACAACCGATGCGTGGAAAGGAGAATGAGCGATGGTTTTGCAACAATGGTCCAGCTTCGTCAATTTCCTGATTTATTTGGTGGTATCCGTCCCGCTGCTGTTGATTGGCATCAAAATTTTCATGTGGCAGACTCCCTACAACGAGATGCAGATCATCAAGGAGGCCGCCAGTTGTGACACCGATATCAAGGACGAAGCGGGGATCGCCGTGGCGCACAGTTTGGGCGGCAAGGTGGTCGGGCAGTCCCTGGTCATGGCGTCGGCCATATTTCATTCGGTCAGCGTGCTCGATTTGGTGATCTGGGGCGTCATCGGCATTATCTTTCAGGTACTGGTCTATTATGTGTTCGAAAAACTGACACCGTTCCGGGTGGATGAAGAGGTCTGCAAAGGCAACATCGCCGTCGGGATCTTTTCCGCCCGGCTCAGCTTCGCCACCGGTCTGATCCTCGCCGCTCTGATAAGCTGAGCTTTTTGTGCAAAGCGTTTGACAGAAGGCGAATAGTTTAGTATGATAATTGTCGCGGGTGTGATTCACGCCGCGTGTTTGATCGTGGGGGCGTAGCTCAGTTGGGAGAGCGCTTGGTTCGCATTCAAGAGGTCAGGGGTTCGAATCCCCTCGTCTCCACCACGTATTTTCAAGGCTTTCGGCGATTTCGTCGAAGGTCTTTTTTTGTCGTTTCTAAAAATTTTTCTAAAAATATGTTTTGCACATTGCTTTACCATAGATCACGAACTATCAAAATCAGTCAGGGGATAACTGTTTTTCTCAGTTGGTGTTAAGCACAGGGGATATTTTTTTTACGTGCTGCCGCTCTGGCAACAAAGTCAATCACGTTGTCTTTGTTTCGCCCGATTTCCGTGTAACTTAATCCTTTGTGACGGTCATTTCTTATTTGCACCCAGTTCAATCCTTTCATCGGCCACACCTCATCTTTTGATGTGTGGCTTTATACCGGCACATTTGTACATTTTTTCGTCGGCATTGACAGGTTGAAGAATGGCCCAGCAGCTCTGCGACAGTACGGGGAGAAGCGCCAGCATTGAGTGCTAAAGTTGCACAGGTACGGCGCAGGTCGTGTAATTTTGCATATCGCAGTCCAGCCGAGTAGAGAATTGACTTGAACAACCGGCTTATAAAATGGGGCGCCGTCTTTTCGACAAAACACAAGCTCCCGGATTTTGTTTGTCTTTGTCGTGATACTATCGATTCTTTGTTGTTCCTTATACTGCAATAATTCTTTGACAACTGCGCCAGGCACAGCCGGGCGCTCCGGCTGCTGGGACTGTTGATTTTGGTGGCGGCAAATATCGTGTTCGCCTTTGCGCTCCATGGCTTCGGAGTCCTGCTGGAGCGGCTGCGGTATTTGTGAGGACGGGCCGGGGTTGCACCCGGCCTTCTTTTTTGGACAGGAAATTGAGGTTGCAAATGAAAGGCGTCCGTTATCTTGAGGCCTCGGTTCGATTCCGTCTCGAACTGCCTCTTGATACGAACGCCTTTGGTTTTATCCTACCTTGCGGATTGAATTACTGACGGTCAACAGCGCTTATTTTTGAAAAATCGCCGGTACGCCCAGTATTGCAATCGGATTGTCGCCTGGTTGCAGGCCCATCAATTTGATCAGCTCGGGGGCGATTTGATCCCATTTTTCTTTCGCCAGCCGTTTTCCGGCATCCGTTTTTGCTTCATCGTAAAGAAGCTTGAACACGTAATAGACAATGTGGGCTTCTTCCTGCGTCGTTTTCGCTTTCCAACGTTTTGTCGCCAATACACGCCACTTGCTGCCTTCCGGAACTACCGACTCCGGCACGAACTGCGAGATCAGGTCGGCATCGTGAATGAGTTTTGCCAAATCATTTTCCGGCGCGGGATAAGCAATCGCCCACGCATCGCTGGAACCCATCACGTCATTGATGGAAGAGCGGAAATACCAGTACCCTGTCGAATGCTCCAACACTCCGACCTCGACCAGTTCGACTTCTTTTTTGGAAAATCCGCCGATTTCCGTCAACATTTGACCCACTCGCAGCGCACCCGTGATGTGATGAATCAGCGACAGGTTATTCCCAATCTTCGGTTGCGTGAAAATCTCCTTGTCTTTCCAAAAGTTTGGCGAGTTCCGGAAATACCCGGCTTTTTTCAGTCGGGTTACCATCAGGTCCGCCTGATTTAACAGCGCGGGATCCGTCAATACATCTTGTTTGTCTTCCTTGCTGATATTGTGCAGCAAATCCCCGGCAATCGCCAACTTCTGATATTTCGCCGACAGTTTATTATCCACCGCCATTTTATACACCAGTGCCGAGCAAACACGATTGTGCAGAATATCTTGGTCGGGTTTTTTGATCTGTTGCGCGGTCTTTTCAATCATCATATCCATGACCTTCTGGAGTCCCGGAAAAGCCTCCAAATAATTCTGTTCCAAACTCATGTATGGTTCGGGCAGCTTGTACTGGTCTTGCGGCGCCGCCAAGGCAGGGAATGCGAACAGCAGGCATGAACATAGTACAACCAAAATGCGACTTAAAAATTTCATCAGATGACCTCCACCTTCCCGAATTTTGTTCGAATATTTTGCGAAATACCTGCATTATTGTACCACTCGTTGCCAGAATCCGCAAAGCAAATCCCGGCCAGCATTCTGCAAGCATAGGGAACAAAACGGCCGAAAATCCGCGAAAGTTGACAAAATCGAAACGCTCCAGGATGGATTCTAAGGCCGATGTTTTGTGGACCGGGGCGTTTTCGCCAATTTTCGCCAAGTTGGGTTCGGACATGAAGAAACCGGACACGACGACGGCGATCACGCCGGATAATTTCCAGAAATTGGTCTGGCCGCTGCCGGTCGGCGACTGTTGTACGTCGGCAGGTCTTCCGAAAGGAAGTTGCTGAACCGGGCGGTATTGACGATCGGCGACTTGGGCTGGCGGGACGTGCAGCTACTGCGGTTGCCCTTGCGCTTAGATATATTGGCATTACTCAAGATGATCTTGATAATGTTTATTTGAACCTAAATTTATAACAGCTTGATAAGACGTTAACGATTTTTGATATTTTATCCGCAACATGTTTTTTGCATGCTTAACTTGACAATTTTTATAAACTGTATATACTATACTACAATAAAATATGTAAAGATGATGACGGAGACAGTAGACATTCTTAAACGTCACAGCGAACTGGGGTAGGTGTAAGCCCAGTACTATTAGAGAATGTTCGAACATCCCTCTTGAGTTGCAGGCTGAAAATAAAGTAAGTTCTGACGGATTTCCTCCGTTATTGGGGACGCATATGTTGGTATGTTGTATCGGGTGGTATAGCGAAGATTAGCTCTTCGTCTCGGTGTATGAGACGAAGAGCTTTTTGTTTTTTATTAACGTTTCCGATAGCTAAATAAATTGCATAAATAGTTATTGCTTGTACAAACTATTTAAAGTAGGAGTGTACCCGCGTTTGATAGGGCTATTTTTCAAGTCGCCGAAATACAAAACAATGCTATAACCCTAAATACGACTATTGATTTGCGAAGGTATTTATCGAACCAAAGAATCGCAGCCATTAGTAATCTTTCTTCGATATCACCTATTACCATTAGCCATGATCCGACAGATTCGTTTTGCGATACGCTACAAAAGGTATTAAAAGAGACCCAAAAGATGAAAGCGGATAATCCGGGGTTGAAAGGCATGCTTTTCTCGGAAGGACTAGCAAAATTAAACTTTAAAGATGCCAATATTCGGTTTCAGCAAAGGCGTGAACAATTAGCTGACAGCAAACTAGCGACCCCTTGTTTATCAAATATTGGGGTAATAAGTGAAAAAATAACTAAATTCGGTTTGCTAGAGGTAATAGACTGTTATATTGTCGGCCCAGCCATGTTTTCACCTGGTTTCGAAATGGTGGCCAGTACCTATGCCGGCACTTTGACTTTAGCCATAAACTATTTTCGCTCGACACTGCACAAGCTAATTGTAGACCGGTTCATTACTATTATGTTAAATGAACTCCGCACCTGTGCAGGAAACTGATCCACGGATGCTGACGTAGCCTTGCAACAAGGAGTATTTATTTCGGGAGGGAAATAAGATGGAACATGAATTGAAAGAGTTTATCGAAAAGTGTGACCTTGCAATAAAGCAAGCAGATTTTGATACGCTGATGAATTACTATACTGATGATGCGATTTTGGTTGTAAAGCCCGGAATGATTGCAAGAGGTAAAGCGGAAATCAAAAAAGCCTTTATTGCAATTGCGAAATATTTCAATAACAGCATCGTACCAACGCAGGGAGAAATGATTGTTTTGGAAGCCGGAGATTCCGCGCTGGTTCTTTCTCAAACTCTTCTTGAAGCAAATAAAAAAAAGGCTTCGGACTATTCAATGGATAGAAGGGCGACATATGTTTTTAGGAAAGATACCCAAGGTAAATGGCTCTGCGCAATCGATAACTCATATGGTACAGATTTGCTAAGCAAATAGGTGTAAGTGATCAATTAACGATATAACATTTTCTAAAACTGATGCTAAGCCGCAAAAAAGCCGCTACCATGGGGAAGCGGTTTTTTTCCTAGTTGCTTAGCGTACGTGACCATACCCCCATTTGAGTACAGATCCAAATTAGAGATTTCGTTATGCAACACCGGTTTCAACTGATTCGAAGAGCTGTTTTGCGAACTCTTGAGGTGTCTTCATCCCGAGCGAAGAATGAGGACGGCACGAGTTATATTCATTCCGCCAGGCTCCAATCTTTTCACGGGCATTGTTGATACTTGTAAACCATTGTTCGTTCAGACATTCATCACGAAAATGGCCATTGAAACTTTCAACAAAACCATTCTCCATAGGCTTGCCAGGACGAATGAAGGCTATAGTAACATTGTTTGACTGAGCCCACACACTCATAGCTTTGCTGGTAAACTCGCTTCCGTTGTCGGTTATGATCGTTTCCGGCAATCCGCGCAGTTCGTTGAGCATATCAAGGGTTTTAGTGACTCTTACGCCATTGATCGATGTGTCGACAACAGTCCTGAGACATTCCCGGGTGTATAAATCGATGATATTTAAGCAGCGAAACCTTCTGCAGTTTGCCAGTGAGTCAGATACAAAATCCATAGCCCATAGCTGATTGGGTTTCGCGGGCGTGGGGAGCGATAGCCTTAATGCGGCTGACAATTTCCGGCGCTTCTTTATTCTCAAGGATAGTCCGGCTTTTCGGTACAGCCGTTCGGTTCTTTTATGATGGATTACCACTCCTTCGCGTTTGAGCAATTCATGTAATCTGCGGCAGCCGTAACGTCGCTTCTTTTGGGCAAGTTCCATCAGCCTTTCGGTAATTGGGTGGTCATCTTGCCTTTTGGTTTTATATTCATTACTGGATCGGCTTATATTGCAAAGCTGGCATGATTTATTAATGGAGCGCCCAAAGTTTTCGGTCATGTCTTTGACCACTTTTCTTTTAACTTCAGGCTTTAATACTTTTTTTCAAGAACACCTTTCAGGGCTTGAATATCCAGGGCCTGTTCGGCAACAATTCTTTTCAGTTTGCTGTTTTCCTCTTCTAAACCTTTCAGCCGTTTAAGTTCAGCTAGCTCAAGTCCGGCATATTTGGACTTCCAGCTGTAGTATATAGCGTCACTGATGCCATATTTGCGGCAGGTTTCCGCGACTTTGGCTCCAGCCTCCACTTCTTTTAAGATGGAGATGATTTTTTCTTCAGGATACTTCTTCCTTTCCCGTCCCCCTTATCCTTATTTTATACGATTTCTCTAGTTTGAGTTTGTACTATTTTCGGGGGACAGGTCATCTGACGCTGGCGGAACGGGAGCGGCTGGCAGCAGCTCTGCCTGGGCGAGAATCCGGAAGCCGACCGGGCGCATTTCCTGAAAATCTACGACGCACTGCGGGCCCGGCATCAAGCCGAGACGGAGAATGAAGCGGTGCTGGCCTTGTTCGGGGCGGGTGAGGCGGTCAAAAAACTGGCGGTAAGTTGGGGCGCCCTGTAAAAGGCCGGATGCTCGCAACCTTTGCTTGAATCGGTATGAAAAGCAAAGGGGTTATTCGTTGCGGGAGCGTGGGGCTCGGGCATGCTGAAATTTGTGGCGCAGGGCCATGAACCCTGAAAGGGCCAACCCCAAGATACAAATCCAGCCGGCCCAGTTTCCCAAGCGGCTGTAGACGGATTTTCCCTCGCCGAGCCGTACTTCGCCCAACAGGCTTTCACCGGGGTTTGCATCCGTGGATTTCATCGCAATGATTCGACCGCGTGAGTCGCTGAGCGTTAATAACCCCCACTGGCCGGCCCTGGCAACGGCAAAATTACCCTCGACGCCCCGCATAATGGCAACGCGGCCGTGCGACCAAGCGTCGTCGTGAAAATCAAGCGCCGGAACCAGCAGCAGTTGAACGCCTTGCCGGCTATACTCCATCGACGGCTCGACAAAATCCATGTCCTTGCATATCGCGACGCCCCAGAAACCTTGTGAAGGCGTAGCCACTATGACCGGATTACTGCCGGGAGTATATTGGCTCTCGTAGGGTGGCAAGAGATGCTGTTTGTCGTACGTTGGTAACATTTTTCCTTCCGGGGAAAAGACAAAGGCGGAATTAAACTGGTCCGGACCCACTTGCCGCGTCATGCCGACAACTAAGTGAACTTTTTCCAGGTGGGCGACTAGGCCTAGGGGGTGCAAAAAATCGTAGTGCCCTTCTGCTGGGGAAATTTTCTCCGGCAGAAGGACGACTCGGGCCCCGGCTTGGGCGAGGCTGCCAATATTTCTGATATAAGCGGCAAGCAGGTCGATGGCCAACCTGGAGTCGCGGCCGGATCGCAGGGTAACCATTTGCTTAAGCGTCATGGGTTCGGCCGCAATTCCAACTTTTACACTGCTACCTGGTTCGGGGGCATAGAGCCTGCAAGCTCCAAACAACAGGAAAGCCGATAAAAAGACAAGAGGCGGCCACAAGGCCTGGCGGCAGGCCCTTGGGTTCCGGCGGTTGGACCAGGCGACGGCGATTCCCGTCGGAATGAGACACAAGAGGAAAGTAACACCCCAAATTCCCGTAATGGACGCGACCTGGATGATCGGCAGGTTCGTGGTTTGCGTATAGGCTAGGCTGGCAATTGTGCCACCCCGTGAAAAAAGCGATCCAACAAATTCGTAGCTCGTCCAAGCGAAAGCGAAAACGAAGCCGGCCGCCCAGCCGGCAAGATGACGGGCCGTATAGCGGAATAGAGCCAGGGATAAAGAAAAAGCGACGGCACTCAGAAAATTTCCCCAAAGTAGAATTTTAAGCAGGTCAGGCGGGAACGAGGAGCCTGCCAACCAAGCGGAAGAGCCAAGAAAAAAAGCGCCGAAGGCAGCGGCCAAGGTGCCACGGGCACTCGCCTCCAGCGCATACACGCAAAGCGGTAACGGCGCCAGCCAGATCAAAGGCCAATAGGAGTGCTCTCCCAGCGAATAGTGATAGGCAAGCGCGCCAAGGAAAACCGCCAGAATACTCGGCATCAGGGCTACTGGACGAATCATGGGATATTGCTCCTTTCGAGCGGAATAGAAGTCTTTCAATATCTTCGCGAAAAATGAGGCCTTTCCTGCTCCCCTCCCGCCAAGATAGCGGGAGGGGTTGGGGGTGGGACCAAGATCCGAACCGGCGGTGAGAGCCCCGCAGGTCGAGCGCACGCGAAGACCGCAGGCAGGGACCAAAGCCCCCGTCCTCCCGCAAGTTGCAGCCTCTGCTCGGAGCGCGCCAGCGCACGGGGGAAGAGAGGCACGGGGGGAAGGGGGCGCAAAGTGGACAGGAACAAATTGGACACAGAATGGCGGAAGTAAAGCCGCCCGGGAACCCGGTGCGACTTTCTGATCATTGCTTAGGCGATTGGTAAATATGTTGGTAAGTTAATCGTCAATCAAATGGGCTTTATTATCCACGAATATTAAACGTTTCTTTATTCCGGAAGCTTTTTCATAGACGGTGATGCGCATGCCAATGTTATATAACTTTTCAAGCGCAGGATAGAGTTCACCGGCTTTGTAAGAGTCGTTGCTGAGTAACGTGGTGTATCCTGATTGGGCTGTAGTGCGTTGGTCTTTGAATTTTTGGAATGCTTCTGGGGTAATGGTCCAGCGATAACCACCGATCAATTGTCCCTCAAGGCGGTGAGACCGGAGCCAAGCTCGAACCGTTGCCGCTTTGACATTCAAAATGGCGGCGATTTTTTCCGGGGTATAGTTTTCCATACTAGATCACCTCCGCAAAAACGTAAATAACGTAACAAACGAATATTACGATACGGTATTATGTTATAACATAAAGGCGAAATAGTCAAAAAACTGTTTGCCGAGCGGAAAATAAATGTAAATTTAATAAATGTTACAAGCGCTGATACGGGTTTGTGACATGACTGTCACTTAGTCCTGCTATCATTTGCGGTAAGGAATACTTTTCGAGGTGGAAAGCAAGATGAAGAACGTGATAGTTTTATTGGTTGCGTTGGCCGTCTTTAGTACTGGCCTTGCATGCGTAAACGCAAGCCCGGCTCCGAGCAAAGGGGCAGTTATGTTGGCACTCGACTCTCAGGATCCGCCTCCGCCGCGTGATGACAAGCAAAAGTTACCGCATAATAAACCCGGCGATAATCATCAAGATGACAATGGGCACAAGCCACCGCCCAAAGATCGGCCTAATGATCCTGAATAAGCAACTAACAAAGCCGCTGGCGCTTGCCGGTGGCTTCGTTAGTTGCCGACAGAAACTTGCTTTTATGAGCGTGAGGGCACGGACGGATAATCCCAATATGACTGAAATGTTGAGGCCGAACAGCGTTTCTAAGGAGATCGATCGGATGCCAGTCGGTCGTGGCCGGTTTTGCTGTTCATCTCAAAATCGCTTTGCGCCCATTTTCGTATTTCTGCAATTTTGTCTGTCGGAGCACCAACTGACTCCAGAAAAAGTTGATGCTGTTCAGGAGAAGCTGTTTCAAATTCGCGGTGCCATTGCCATTGATCATAGCGACTGAAGCCCGCGGCACGAAATATTTCATCCCAGGCATTGTGATCAACCAAGACTTTTTGTTTTTTCGCTTGATAGTTCAGTAATAGGCGGACAATCCCTTTTTGTTGAGCCCGTAGTGATAAAATCGATTGGTTGAGCTCATTAATTTTCCCCTCTAAAAGAGACACCGTCATGCTATCTGAACCCGATAGGAGCTCCTTTATGCTCATCAAGGGAAGCCCCGCTTCGCGATAGCTGCATATTCTATCAAGCAGTTGACAGTTGGACTCGGAATAAACTCTGTACCCGGAAGGTGTTCGCCCAGAATTCTTCAGCAGTCCGATAGACTCATAATACAAAAGCGTTGTGCGAGAAAGCCTGAATTTCTTGGCAAGCTGCCCGATGGAATACACAGACAATCACCTTCGGTTAACTTAATTTTTGAAGCTTTAGCTTTTTCCCGGTCTGAAAAAAATGATTCAAGGACTTTTCCATACGAATTGCTGAATTCTTGGCATGATCTTCTGCATGTTTTGCAATCAGTTCATTGCCCTGATCGGTTATTCCGGTACAGGTCCACTCCCAGACAGCCTGTGAGCCACCATCAAGCTCCGATAACTTGATGTTGAGGCGTATTATTGCCAAGCCGGCAACAAAACGCACATACTCTGCTTCTGATGGGGCTGTGTGTTTGGTCATTGTCCAATAGGCTTCGCCTTCATCTGGGAAATTGGTCTTAAATGTGCAACCCAGTTCGGCAACGCCTGAGATGGAATAAATCATTTCGTAAGTCCACCCGTCAATCCATTCCAATTCTCTTTTTGGGCAAAGCAGCGGAAATACTGTCTCTGGCTTAGCTGTGAGCCTCATGATGTGGGTGCTTACGATTCTTTTTCCCTGAAACGTGTTCATAATCCTGCCTCCTATAGTTTGTTTTTTCTGAGTATAAACTATGAGGCAGTAGACAGGTCAATAGGCTCAAAAGTGTATGATCGTGCAAAGGCGGACTTTGACGGGTGAGGCGGGGAAATGAACTGCGAAGGGATTGCCATAGTCCGCAGTTGTGTTAAAATGGTTTCCAAAGTCTTGTTGAACTATAAGAAATGGCAAACAAGATTGGAATAACATGGGAAGAGCGAAAAGATGCAGCTGCTATACTGATCAAAACTGATCAAAATTTGCAAAATTCTTGATTGCGATATTCCAGATATTATGTATGGGATTAGTACCAGACAAAAAGGGGGGCTATAAATGTATGAACCTGAATCCGTGACAGACGAGACGCTATCAAAGAAACCCATGATTTGAGCGTTGCAAACATTCTTCTCTGTCTACGGCATTGCTTCTCTGATGGCGTTTCGAGGCAGTATTTCTCAGAGCAGAGGTTTTCTGTCCGA